>JAJFGN010000001.1 GCA_021776115.1 Kiloniellaceae bacterium
CTAGGGTCTGTGGACAATTAGGATTCCCATTTACGACGAAACGTGATTCAAGCTTCCTTTTGAGGAGGTTTTCATGCGCACCGAACGTTTTGTCATTTCGGACCGGAGGTGGTCTTTGATTGAACCGTTGTTGCCGGGCAAGGCGAGCGACTGCGGCGTGACGGCAAAGGATAATCGACTTTTTCTGGAGGCGATTTTGTGGCGCGTGCGGGTTGGTGCGCCGTGGCGCGATCTGCCCCCTGGCTTTGGCGATTGGAACAGTATCTTCAGGCGGTTTCGCCGCTGGGCCGAGCACGGGGTGTTTCACCGTATTTTTGAGACCCTGTCTGGTGATCCAGACTTTGAGTATGTGCTTGTCGATGGGACGATTATCAGCGTGCATCAAAAGGCAAGCGGCGCAAAAGGGGGACTCTCAATCAAGCCATCGGCCGCTCGAAAGGCGGATTGACCACCAAGGTTCTGGCCCTGGTGGACGCCCTTGGCAATCTGGTCCGCTTCCGCTTGCTGCCAGGTCAAGGTAGCGAAATCGTCGGCGTGGGGTCGTTGATTGAAGGCCTGACCTTTGACGCTTTTCTCGGCGATAAGGCGTTTGACGCCGATCACCTGCGCGATGCATTGCACGAGCGCGGCGCACAAGTCGTCATTCCCGCCAAACGAAACCGCAAAACGCACATCCCTCACGACGAGGAAATCTACAAATGGCGGCATCTCGTCGAAAACTACTTCAGCAAAATCAAGGAATTCAGAGGCGTCAACACCCGATATGACAAAACCGATACCAGCTACGAAGCAACTTGGTGCATCGCGGCTACAGTCATCGCCTTAAGGTAATTGTCCACAGACCCTAGTTCGGTCTCTTGAATCGACTCCGCGGCACCTCGGCAATCGCGGTGATCTCCAGCAGCAATTCAGGATCGTACAGGCGAGCGACTTCCACTGTGGTCGTGACTGGATAGGGCTCTTGGAAGAACACCTTGCGGGTGTCACCGCAGGTCATGAATTGCGAAATGTCGGTCGTGAACTGGGTCAGCGACATGATGTCGCCCATTACGCCGCCGACGCTACCCAGAACGGCCTGGATATTCTCCAGTACCTGCCGGGTCTGAGCGCGCATATCCCCGCGACCGACGATATTGCCGTCCCGGTCCAATGAGACCTGACCTTTGAGGTACAGGATCTGGCCGTCGCCTTGGATGACTCCCATCGAGAAGGCGCCGAACGGAGCCCACACATCCGGTGGGTTGAAGCTGTCTATCATCGTCGTCTCCCAATTCGGCACAACCGCCGAAATCTAGGCCGAGCGCGCGCCCGCGATCAGAAATTCTTTGTTGCCCTCGGCGCCTTGGATCGGGCTTTCGGTAATGCCGAGAACGCGCCAATTCTCGAGGCTAGAGAGCCAAGCTTCGATACGTTGGCAAACCTCCGCGTGCAGCGCCGGGTCGCGCACGATACCGCCCTTGCCGACCTTGTCCTTACCAACCTCGAACTGTGGCTTGATGAGCGCTATCACGCGCGCGCCCGGCGCGGCCAAAGCCAACGGCGCGGGCAGCACAGTTTCCAGGCCGATGAAACTGGCATCGCAGACAATGAGGTCGATGGGATCGGGCACTTGGTCGCGCGTCAAGTGGCGAGCGTTGACGCGCTCCAACACCGCGACGCGAGGATCGTTGCGTAAGCGCCAGGCCAGTTGGCCATGGCCGACGTCGACGGCATGAACCTTGGCGGCGCCACGCGTCAACAACACGTCGGTAAATCCGCCGGTCGAAGCGCCGACATCGAGACATACCAATCCCGAGGGATCGATCCCGAAATGATCCAGCGCTTTCTCTAGCTTCAATCCGCCGCGGCCGACCCAGGGATGATCCGCGCCGCGCACCTCGAGCGGCGCTTCGGCGGCGACCATTTGTCCCGCCTTCTCAACACGCGCCTCGCCGGAGAATACAACGCCGGCCATGATAACCGCCTGCGCCCGCGCCCGGCTCTCGACCAGGCCGCGCTCAACAAGGGCGACATCGGCCCGGGACTTACGGGGACCTTTGGACGCGGCGGTCACGCCCGCGCTGGCGACTCCACCTGCGCTTGGCCCAGGGCTTGGAGCGCCGCCGCTACAATATGCTTCGCGTTCAGGCCCGCCGCCTCGACCTGGATCTCGGGCTTATCATGATCGAACCAGGCGTCGGGAATCGTGATCGGCCGGAATTTCAGTCCATTGTCGAGCAAGCCATTCTGGGCCATGTACTGCATGACGAATGTCGCGAATCCCCCTATCGAACCCTCCTCGATGGTGATGAGGACTTCGTGCTCGCTGGCGAGCCGCCGCACAAGATCGTGATCCAAGGGCTTCGCGAAACGGGCGTCCGCGACTGTGGTGGAAAGGCCGCGCGCGCCTAATTCATCGGCGGCGCGCAGGGCCTCGGCCAGGCGTGTGCCATAGGATAGAATCGCGACCTTTGTGCCTTCGCGCAGAACTCGGCCCTTACCGATCTCCAGCGGCGTACCGCGTGCCGGCATCTCAATTCCGGTCGCCTCGCCGCGCGGATAACGGAAGGCGCTGGGCCGGTCGTCGATTTGGACCGCCGTCGCGACCATGTGCATGAGTTCCACCTCGTCCGACGGCGCCATGAGCACAAAACCGGGCAAGCAGCCGAGATACGCGATGTCGTAAGTTCCTTGATGGGTCACGCCGTCGGCGCCGACCATGCCGGCCCGGTCAATGGCGAAGCGGACCGGCAGGCTTTGAATGGCAACATCGTGAATGACCTGATCGTAGGCGCGCTGCAGGAAGGTCGAATAGATCGCCGCGAAGGGCTTGAAGCCTTCGCACGCCAGACCACCGCAAAAGGTGACCGCGTGCTGCTCGGCGATGCCGACATCGAAGCAGCGATCCGGGAAGCGCTCCGCGAACTTATTGAGCCCCGTGCCCGATGGCATGGCGGCGTTGACCGCCACGATTGTCTCGTCATGCTCTGCTTCGGCGATCAGCCCGGCCCCGAACACGTTCTGATAGGCCGGCGCCTTGGGCGTGGGCTTGGCCTGCTTGCCGGTTACGACATCGAACTTGGCGACGCCGTGGTACTTGTCGGCGGCCGATTCGGCAGGGGCATAGCCCTTACCCTTCTTGGTCACGACATGGACCAGGACCGGCCCTTCGTAGTCGCTGTCGCGCACGTTGCGCAGCACCGGCAGCAGATGATCGAGGTTATGACCGTCGATCGGGCCGACGTAAAAGAATCCCAACTCCTCAAACAAGGTTCCCCCGGTGAGGAAGCCGCGGGCGTATTCCTCCGCCCGCTTTGCCGCCGTGCTGAGCGAACGCGGGAATTTCTTGGCCACGACCTTGCCCAGGTGGCGTACCGACTGATACGGCTGCGACGAAAGGATCTGCGACAAATGCGCGCTCAGCGCGCCGACCGGCGGCGCGATCGACATGTCGTTGTCGTTCAGGATCACGATCAGGCGGCTATCCGTCGCGCCGGCGTTGTTCATCGCCTCGTAGGCCATGCCCGCCGTCATCGAGCCGTCGCCAATCACGGCGACCACACTATTGTCCCGCTGCGCCAGGTCGCGCCCGACCGCATAGCCGAGTCCGGCTGAAATCGAGGTGGCGGCGTGCGCGGCCCCAAAGGGGTCGTATTCGCTTTCCTTGCGGCTGGTGAAACCGGAAAGGCCGCCGCCCTGACGCAGGGTACGGATTTTGTCGCGGCGCCCGGTCAGGATCTTGTGCGGATAACACTGATGACCAACGTCCCAGATCAGCCTGTCGCGCGGCGTATCGAAGACGTAATGCAGGGCGACCGTCAGTTCCACGACCCCAAGCCCAGCACCCAAGTGGCCGCCCGTGACCGATACCGCGTCGATGACTTCGTCGCGAAGCTCATCGGCTAACTGGCGCAGATCGTTCTCTTTCAACGCGCGCAAGTCCGCGGGCAAGTCCACGCCGTCAAGTAACGGCGTCTTGCTGTTATGTCCTAGCTTGGTCACGAGCCATCCTTCTTTCCGGTAACGCTTTTTATTGTTCCAGGCGAGTCAGCGCCGACCCCAAGAATGGGGATCATGTCCTGCGCTCTAGCACGAATCGGGCAGTTTCCTCCAGCAGCTTCGCCTTTTGCGAAAATATTGCAAGATGCGCGCAAGCCTCCTTGACCAATTCTCGCGCCTTGCCGCGGGCGCCCTCAACCCCCAGAAGACCTACAAATGTCGCCTTGCCGGCAGCCTGGTCCTGTCCGGTCGGCTTGCCTAAGACTTCCGGCGTGCTCTCGGAATCGAGCAAATCATCGACGATCTGAAAGGCTAGACCCAGATCACGAGCATACGACCGCAAGGCTTGACGCTCGTCATCGCGGGCCCGGCCAAGGATCGCACCGGCCTCACACGAAAATGTGATCAAAGCGCCGGTTTTCAACGCCTGGAGATTTGTAATGCCGGCTAGGTCAAGCGCATCGCGGCCTGGCGCTATGTCGATCATCTGGCCCCCCACCATCCCGGCCGCGCCGGACGCTTCGGCCAGTCCGGCGATCAAATCGGCCCGGATCGAGGGGTCGGGGTGACAGCGCGGCCCGGCGAGTACCGCGAAGGCCTCGGTCAGCAAGCCGTCACCGGCCAGGATGGCGGTTGCCTCGTCGAATTTCTTGTGCGCGGTCGCCCGGCCTCGACGCAGGTCGCTGTCGTCCATGGCCGGCAGGTCGTCGTGGATGAGGCTGTAGCAATGGATCATCTCGACCGCGACGGCGCAGTGCAAAGCCCGCTCGGGGTCGACGTCGAACAAGTTGGCGCTTTCCATAACCAGGAACGGCCGCAGCCGCTTACCGCCCGCGAGCGCGCTGTAGCGCATCGCCTCGATCACCCGCCCGCGCGAACCTGTGGCCGGCGCCAGCAGGGCGTCCAGCCGGTGGGTAACCGCCTCGGCCCGGCGCGTCAAAATATCGGAAAGGTGACTCACGCTAGTTTCAGGAAGCATCGAAGGCTTCGACCTTGGGTGCGCCGCCGGGGCCGGTCAGACTGATTTTCTCAATCTTTTCTTGCGCCTCGCGCAGCTTCGCCTCGCAATGCTGCTTCAACTTCGCGCCGCGTTCGTAGGCCTCGACCGCCTCGTCCAGCTTGCCTTCCCCGGTTTCCAGCCGGGCGACAATCGTCTTCAATTCCTCCAAGGAGTCCTCGAAGCTCATCTTTGCGATATCCGCATGCGGATCCTGTTTGGCCATGGTGACGTCTCTGCTGCTTTCGTATTTTGGAGTCCAAGGCGTAACCGCCGAGGTTAAGGATTTACGCCGCTGCGGCAAGCGCCCGCAAAAGCACCTCAGGCCTCCATTAGGGCGCGGACGTGCGCGGCGGCGCTCAATCCCAGAGCGTTGAGGTCATATCCGCCTTCCAGCGCCGATACAATGCGGCCACCGCAAACCTGCCGGGCAATGGCGACGAGTTCGCTCGTCACCCAGGCATAGTCATCTTCGTGGAGGCGTAATCCAGCCAATGGATCGTCCACGTGGGCATCGAACCCGGCCGAGATCAAGATAATCTCGGGTTGGAATTCAATCAGTGCCGGAAAAATAATATCCCGTGTTGCCTGCCGGAACTCTTCTGACCCGGACATCGCGGCCAGGGGCGCGTTGACGATATTGGTGAAGCGGCCGCGCTCGACCCGGTCGCCGGTGCCCGGATAAAACGGCATCTGGTGGGTCGAGGCATAGAACAGATCGCGGTCGTCCCAGAACACCGCCTGGGTTCCATTGCCGTGATGGACATCGAAATCGACCACGGCGGCCCGTTGCAGGCCATGAACCGCCCGCGCCTGCAGGGCGCCGATGGCAACGTTGCTGAACAGGCAAAAGCCCATGGCGCGGTCCGGTTCCGCGTGGTGGCCCGGGGGGCGCACGGCACAGAAGGCGTTGCCGGCCTCCCCGCGGGTCACGGCATCGACCGCGGCACAGACCGCGCCCGCGGCCCGTAGCGCCGCCCGCCCCGACCCGGGAGACACAATCGTGTCCGCATCCAGGCCGGCATAACCGTGCTCGGGAATCGCCTTTAGAACTTGATCGACGAAGCCGGCGGGATGAACCCGGAGCAATTGCTCCCGCGTCGCCTCTGGCGCCTCGCGCCGCTCAAGGGCCGCGAAGGCCGGATCGTCCAGAGCATCGAGCACGGCTTTCAGCCGGGCTGGACATTCCGGGTGCCCCCGGCCGGGATCGTGCTCGAAACAGGCGGGGTGGGTATAAAGCAGGGTCGTCATCGCGCCGTCCTTCCACTCAGCCTAGTGTTAAACTGGCGGCCACTCGAACGCCACCGGGATTTCCGCCGGTGTTTCCCGTGGCGGAAACTTTCGATCAATTCGCACTTGTTTTCTAGCCCTTTGCGGTCATTGACTTGTGCTAAGCTGAGCGCCACATGCCTAGACACTGTGCCCAGAGTGTCCTGGGAATACTGTCCTTTTTGCCTGGAGGCAACTCTGAGCGCCCGCGCCCCGATCTTGTCCTTTTTACCCAAGGCAATGGCCCTGGCCGTGGCCGCCTTGAGCCTCGCCGGCCTATCGAGCGCCCCCAGGGCCCAAGCGCCCGAGGTCTTGGTGCGTGTGGACGAGGTCCGGCAAGTCCCCCTAACTCAGTCGGTCCCGATCATCGGCCGTATCGTCGCGCAAAGATTAGGTGTCGTCGCGGCCCGGGTCGGCGGGCCCGTCGCCGCCTTCAAGGTCGAAGTCGGCGACCGGGTCGAGGCCGGCCAGATCTTGGCTGAATTGGACCAGGCGATCCTGAAGGCGAAGCGGGATATCGCCGCCGGGCGCTTGGCCGAGGCACAGGCTGAAAAAGGCAAGAATTTGGCCGAAGTCACCTTGGCCAAACAAGACTTTAAGCGCATGGAAGGCTTGCGAAAATCGGCCGCGTTCAACGAGGCCCGCTACGACGATAGCCGCCAGCAGGTCGCCATCGCCCAAGCCGGCGTACACCAGGCGGACTCCGCCATCGCCAGCGCCAGGGCCGATCTCGATCTGGCCGAAATCAACTTAAACGATGCGCGCATCAATGCGCCCTATGCAGGTGTGGTGACGGAGCGCCTGACGGAGGCCGGCGCCTATGTCCAAAGCGGCGATCCGATGCTCCGCATGATTGGAGATCAGCTTCTGGAGCTTGAAGCCGAGGTCCCGTTTCAAAACCTGGCGGGCCTGGAACCGGGTGTCGAGGTCGCGGTGGCGCTGGACGACGGCACGCGGCACACGGCGGTCGTGCGGGCGATACTGCCGTCCGAAAACCCGCTTACCCGTACCCGCACCGTGCGCCTGGTCCCCAACATTGGACAAACGCGCCGGAGTTTGGCTCACGACCAGAGCGTGACCCTAGAGGTCCCCATTGGGTCCGAGCGGCAAGTCCTATCCGTTCACAAAGACGCGGTGATCGTCCAAGGCGGCCAAAAAATGGTGTATGTGGCGGCCGATGGCGAGGCGCAGGCGCGGACCGTTATCCTGGGCGACGCGATCGGCAGCCGGTTTGAAGTTCGCGAAGGTTTAGCCGCCGGCGATAAGGCCGTCGTGCGCGGCAACGAACGTCTGAGGCCGGGAGACAAGTTGAGCGTCGCCGGGGAATCGTCATGAACCTCATCCGGCTTTCGATCGAACGTCCGATCGCGGTCATCGCCGCTGTCTTGATGGTGGTTCTGTTTGGGATCGTCGCCCTGCAGGTTATTCCCATTCAACTGGCGCCCGATGTGGACCGGCCGGTGATAACCGTGACCACGACCTGGCCGGGCGCCGCGCCGGCGGAAGTCGAACGGGAAATCCTGAACCGGCAAGAAGAAGAAATGGCGGGTCTGGAAGGCCTGGAGCAGATCACGGGCCGGGCCGAGCCCGGACGAGCGCGTTTGACCCTGGAATTTGGCGTCAGCGCCAACATGGACCGCGCCTTGCTGCTGGTTTCCAACCGGCTCGACCGGGTTAACGGATACCCGGACGAAGCGAACGAACCGACCCTGGACACCGCGGGCAGCGAAGACAGCCCGATCGCTTGGTTCATTATCAACCGGGCCAAGGATAACGAGCGCCCGATTCACGAGTTTGGCGACTTCGTCGAGGATGTGGTCAAGGACCGGATCGAACGCGTGCCGGGAGTCAGCCGCGTCAACGTATTCGGGGGCAGCGAGCGCCAAATCCAGATCACGGTCGAACCGCAATTGCTGGCCCGCTACGGCCTGACGCTTAGCAAAGTCGTCGCCACTTTGCGCGCCGCCAATGCCTCTGTCTCCGCCGGCGATGTCGAAGAGGGTAAGCGCCGCTATGTCGTGCGCACGGAAGGGGAACTCAACACCCTGGAGGCGGTTCGCGATGTCGTCCTGCGCACGTCGGCCGGATCGGGCGGCGGCGGCCTGGCCCGAGTCACCCTGGGAGACGTGGCCAATGTCGCCTTCGGATATGAAGACCCCACCGCGACCATACGGCAGCTCGGCAAGGCCTCCATAGCCTTGAACGCGCTGCGGGAAACCGGCGCCAATGTGATCGAGGTCATGGGTGGCATTCGGGACGCGGTCCAGGACTTGAACAACGGCGCTCTTCCGGCGGCCGGTCTGACCCTGCAGCAGGTCTACGACGAGACCGTGTATATCAACTCGTCCATCGACCTCGTTAAGCAAAACATTTACATCGGCGGCTCGCTGGCCATCGCTATTCTGTTGCTGTTCCTGCGCTCGCCGCGCGCGACGCTGATCATCTCGATCGCGATTCCCGTCTCGGTGATCGGCGCCTTCGTCGCGATGGCGGCGTTGGGCCGCTCGATCAACGTTATCTCTCTGGCCGGCTTGGCGTTCGCGGTCGGCATGGTGGTCGATGCCGCGATCGTGGTCCTGGAGAACATATACCGGCACCGCGAGTTGGGCCGGACCGCGAAAGAAGCCGCCTACCGGGGCACGAAGGAGGTCTGGGGCGCGGTTCTCGTCTCGGCGCTGACCACGGTCATGGTGTTCATTCCAATCCTGGTCATGCAATTGGAAATCGGCCAGTTGTTCCGCGACATCGCGGTCGCGATATCGGTCTCGGTCCTGTTGTCGCTGCTGGTGTCGATTACCGTGATCCCGGCGCTTTCCAAGCGGGTGTTTGAATTCGGCCGCGTCAAGGACGACGAAAACCGGCCCCACCGTCACCCCTTACCGGGGGTCGATCACCTCGCGCGCGGTTTCGTCGCCGCGGTCATGGCCTTCATTCGCGCGATCGTGCGCAGCCGCGTCCTGGCGTTTGGCGTCGTCGCCGCCATCACCTTGGCCGCCGCCGTTGGCTCGTGGCAGTTCCTGCCCAAGCTGGAGTATCTTCCCGAGGGCAATCGGAATCTGGTCTTTGGCATCATCATTCCGCCGCCCGGCTACAACCTGGCCACGATGACCGAAATCGCCGAGGAGATCGAAAGCGAGATCAAGCCCCATTGGGCCTCTGTATCCGGGCGGGAGTCGAAGCCGGGCGAGCCGCCGAAGATCGAGCGCTTTTTCTTCGTGGCAACCCGCGCAAGCACCTTCCTGGGTGCGATATCGGTCGACCCGCAGCGAGTCGGCGAATTGATTCCGGTACTGCAAGAATCTGTATTCCGTGAACCGGGAACCTTCGGTTTCATCAATCAGCCGTCGATCTTCGGCCGCGGTCACGGCAGCGGGCGCAAGATAGATTTGGACATCTCCGGCCAGGACCTGGATCAGATTCTTTCTACGGCCGGACGGGTCGCCGGCAAGGTCGTTCAGATCCTGCCCCTCAACGAGGGCAATCAATTCCGGCCCAATCCGGGCCTGGAACTGGGCGCCCCAGAGGTGCGCGTGATCCCGAACCGCACCCGGTTGAACGACAACGGCGTCACGGCGCGCGAGTTGGCCGAAACGATCGATGCCTTCAACGACGGTCTGCGGGTCGCGGAGGTGACCGCGGGCAGCGAACGCGTCGACCTGATTATTCAAGGGCCTGACCGAAACGTGACCGAAACTCAGGGTATCGCCAATCTGCCGGTGGTCACCGCCAGCGGCCGGATCGTGCCCGCCGGATCCCTGGCCGATATTATCCTGACCTCGGGCCCGACCGAGATCCGCCACCGCGAGCGCTTCCGCACCGTCACCCTGGAAATTCGCCCGGCGCCGGGTGTGCCGCTCGAAGTCGCGCTCGACACCTTGCGTGAGAAGGTGATCGAGCCGCTGCGGGCGGAGGGTCTGCCACCCAGCATCCGGATCGAGCTGTCCGGCACGGCGGACAAGCTGACTCAAACCTGGAACGCCATGGTCGTCGAGCTCGCGCTGGCCATTGCCATCGTGTACCTGGTTATGGCGGTCTTGTTCGAGAGCTTCATTTATCCGCTGATCATTCTACTTTCGGTGCCGGTGGCGGCCGCCGGCGGCGTGGCCGGACTGGTGGTCTTAAACTTCTACGTGTTTCAGCCGCTCGACATGCTGACGCTGCTCGGCTTCGTCATCCTGATTGGCATCGTCGTGAACAACGCGATCCTGCTCGTGCACCAGACGCTGTACCACCTGCGCGAGGAAGGCATGGCGGTTCAGGACGCCATCATCGAGGCGACCCGAAACCGTATCCGGCCGATCTTCATGTCTACCCTGACCAGCGTCTTCGGCATGCTGCCGCTGGTGCTGTTCCCGGGTGCCGGATCCGAGCTTTACCGCGGCTTGGGCTCGGTTGTGGTTGGCGGATTGGCCTTGTCGGCCGTACTGACGCTTTTGCTGATCCCACCGATGCTGACGATGCTCGTCGGCACGTTGGAGGGACGCGGCAGGCTCGGCGGCGCCGATGACAAAACCCGCCCGGGCCCCTTCGGCCCGGCCCAGCCGGAGCCTGCGGCGGGCGAGTAATTTCGGATAGGTTCGCCTGTCGAGCCCGGCGGCCAATAGCCGCACCGGACAAGCCATACCTACTTGGGGTTGACCCCGGTACCCACCACGCAACAATATGCGGGATGCCCTACGGCGATATTCAACATTCGGTTGAGCGGGCCTCCGCCTTGCTTAAGGCCATGAGCAACAAGCGGCGCCTATTGATTCTTTGTTACCTATCGGAGGGCGAACGCTCCGTGGGCGAGCTGTGCACCCTGGTCGACCTCAGCCAGTCGGCCCTTTCCCAGCATTTGGCCAAGCTACGCCACGATGGCCTGGTCAATACCCGACGCAGCGCCCAATCGGTGTACTACTCCATCACGCCCGGCGAGGTTGAAAGCATTCTGCACACCTTGCATCAGCTTTATTGTCCGGACTCGGACATAGCGGCGCCGCCCATTGCGCAAGGGCGATCCTCGGTCCGGCAAGCGCCGCGCGTCAGCGATAAAGGCGCCGGTTGAGAGACGTGACGTAAGACCCTAATTCTCATAGTGAAATTTCGCACGGGAATGTGACTTCGCCGTGCTGCCCGAGTGGCTTATACCAAGGGTCGTTGATATTGCCCCTTGGTATAAGATAGCCCCTTCGGCCGCGCAGTGGGGATCCCATGCAGCGACTTCTTGGACCGTTCTTGAGCGCCACCGTCGCGGTTCTGCTGGCCGTTCCGGCTGGCCACGCGGAAGTTGCGGGTGGCCTGCAGGGTATGCCGGGCGTGGTCGACGGCGACACGATATCGCTCGACGGCCGCACGCTGCGCCTCCACGGGATTGATGCGCCGGAGCTGGGCCAGACCTGCACGGTCAAAGGCCACGCCTACGACTGCGGCCTGATCGCGCGCGCCGCCCTGATGGACCTGACCGCGGGCACCCCGGTCGCCTGCGAGCTTCTGGACCAGGCAAGGATAACCGACGCCGAGCCGCTAGGGTTCGCGGTCCGCTGCACCGCCGGGGGCTACGACCTCTCCGAGGGTATGGCCTATACCGGCTGGGCGCTGGCCGACCGAAGTGTCACCGCCCGTTATATCCGGCTCGAGGAGGACGCCCAGGCGAAGGGGCGCGGCATGTGGAAGGGTATTTTCGTGGCGCCTTGGGATTGGCGTAACGGCAAGCGCCTGGAAAAACCCGCCCCCGGCGCCACCGCCAGCGAGTGACAGGCGCGCAGGCTTAGACCATGATGCGGTCATGGTCCGAGCCCCCGTTTCCCGATGAACGTCGCCGCCGCAGACCTCGGTATGCACTTCGAGTCCGGTCCCAGCGACATGGCCGAGGCCCTGGCCCGCATGGCGCGCGAGGATGCGGTATCGCTGCCCCTGCTCGGCCCGCAAGGATGCCGCGGCCTGGTCGAGGCGGCGCGGAGCCTGCCCTTTCGCCGCGCCACGCCGGTCATCGGCGAGGGCGACAAGGCGGTCCACCAGGATTTCGACCTGTGCTATTCGATCCCACCCGGCGGCCCGTTCCATAGCGTCGCGACGGCCTTGGAGCGGCTCTTGGCGGAAGCCCTGGCCAAGATCGTCCCACCGGTGCTGACCGCCCCGCCCGTGCTCAACGATCTCATCGTGCAGCGCTACGCCGCCGGCTCCGCCGGGATCACGCCGCATCTCGATCATCTGCGCTATGAGGATCTGGTCATCATCGTTCCGCTCAGCGGGTCGGCCCGCTTCTTCCTCTGCGCCGCCCGCGACGGCCGGGAGCCGCGCGAGATTCCCGCGCCGCCAGGGGCCGCCGTCATGATGCGCGCGCCCGGTTTCGGCGACAGCCGCGCGCGGCCGTTCCACACCGTCAAGGAGATCACCGCGGAGCGTCTAAGCTTCGGCCTGCGCCACGACGTGCGCACGGACCCGCCGCCGGCCTGATCCCTTATGCGCACCGAGGATTTCGATTTCGATCTGCCACGCGAGGCGATCGCGCAGCATCCCGCCGCGCCGCGCGACACGGCGCGCCTGCTGGCTGTGGGAGAGGATCTGGAAGACCGCGTAATGCGCGATCTGCCTTCCCTCCTGCGCTCCGGCGACATCCTGGTCGTCAACGACACGCGCGTGATTCCGACCCGCTTGTTCGGACGCCGCGGCGAGGCCCGGGTCGAGGTGACCTTGACCGAAGCGGCGCCGGAGGAAGCGGGCACTTCCTGGCGTGCCTTCGCCCGGCCGGCACGCAAGCTGCGCCTGGGCGAGCAAATTGATTTCGCGCCCGAGTTCACGGCCAAGGTTGTCGCCAAGGGCGAGGGCGGCGAAGTGACGCTGAGCTTCGATCTCACCCCCAGCGAGCTGCGCGCGGCGCTGGAGCGCCATGGCGCCATGCCCTTGCCGCCCTATATCCGGCGCGAACGCGGCGGCGACGCGCGGGACAAGGCCGACTATCAAACCCTCTTCGCGACGCACGACGGCGCGGTGGCGGCGCCGACCGCGAGCCTGCACTTCACGCCGAATCTCCTGCACGCGCTCGAGGCGCGGGGCATAAGGCGCGCCACCGTCACCCTCCACGTCGGCGCCGGCACCTTCCTGCCCGTGACCGCCGACGACCCGCACGACCACCGCATGCACGCGGAGAGCGGGGTCGTCACGGCGGAAACGGCGGCGGCGATCGAGCGGGCGCGCGCGGCCGGCGGGCGCATCGTCGCGGCCGGCTCGACGGCCCTGCGTTTGCTCGAGGCGGCGGCGGACGCGGACGGCCGGGTTCAGCCTTTCGCCGGGTCGACCGATATCTTTATCCTGCCGGGGTATCGCTTTCGGACCGCCGATCTCATGCTGACCAATTTCCACCTGCCCCGCTCCACTCTCTTCATGCTGGTCTGCGCCTTCGCAGGCCCAGAGCGGATGAAGCGCGCCTATGCCCACGCGATCAAAGCGGGTTACCGCTTCTACTCCTACGGCGACGCTTGTCTGTTGCAGCGGGCGGAGCCGGCATGAGCCCGCCCGCTTTCGGTTTCGAGCTTTTGGCCACCGACGGCGCGGCGCGGCGCGGACGCGTGACCACCGCGCACGGCGTCATCGACACCCCGGCCTTCATGCCGGTCGGCACCGCCGCCACGGTCAAGGGCATGACGCTCGAGGAAATCGAGGCCACGGGCGCGCAGATCATCCTGGGCAATACCTATCACCTGATGCTGCGCCCGGGGGCGGAGCGCATCGCGCGCCTGGGCGGCCTGCACGACTTTATGAACTGGCAAAAGCCGATCCTGACCGATTCCGGCGGCTATCAGGTCATGTCGCTCTCGGACTTGCGCAAGATCGACGAGGACGGCGTCACCTTCCGCTCGCACCTGGACGGCGAACGCCTCGCGCTCACACCCGAACGCGCGGTCGAGATCCAGCATCTTCTGGACGCCGACATATCCATGGTTCTGGACGAATGCACACCCTTCCCGGCCAGCGAGGAGGTCGCGGCCGAGTCCATGCGCCGCTCCCTGCGCTGGGCGGCGCGCTGCCGCACGGCGTTTCAAGCGCGTCCCGGTTACGGCCTCTTCGGGATCGTGCAGGGCGGCGTCTATCCGGCCCTGCGCCGCGAGTCCGCGGCGGCGCTGATCGAGATCGGCTTCGAAGGCTACGCCGTCGGCGGCCTGGCGGTCGGCGAGGGGCAGGAGGTTATGTTCCAGGTCTTGGACGATACGCTGCCCGCCCTGCCCCAAGACCGGCCGCGCTACCTCATGGGCGTCGGCAAGCCGGCCGACATCCTGGGCGCGGTGATGCGCGGCATCGACATGTTCGATTGCGTCCTGCCGACGCGATCCGGGCGCACCGGCCAAGCCTTCACCCGGCGCGGGCCCTTGAACATCCGCAACGCCCGCCATCAGGAAGACACCAGACCCCTCGATCCCGAATGCCCCTGCCCCACCTGCGCCCATCACAGCCGCGCCTATATCCACCACCTGTTCCGCGCCGACGAGATGCTGGGCCCGATCCTGCTCACGCGGCACAATTTGCATTATTATCAAGAGGTGATGGCGGAATTGCGCGCGGCGATCGAGGGCGGAAATTTGAACGACTACGCGGCCAAGTTCGCGGAAGAGCAAGAGAGGGGGGATTGGGGGATAGGTTAGAAACGTCACGAGGGTAGCCAAAGTAAAGCCTAGAGACCAAACATGAACGCTGCTAAGGATTATTGGTACGCAAGCCGTATCCGCTTCATAGTTTTGATCGAGTACAATATCGAATGAGCCTGCCAATTCATCGAACGACACCTATCATTCTATGACGCATTTTATACCAAATTGGATTCCTGAATAATATTTTGAATTGTCTGATTTGGTATATTGCCGTTGATACTGGAAAAAGCTCCGCCAGTGTGATTTGCAAATCTAGATGGAGTGGTCCGCGTTCTTTGCCCGTGGATGCGCCGCGATTGTGCGTAGGAAAGCACACAAGCGGCCCTCGCTCGTGTGATCGACACATAGAGCAGCCTTGCAGCTTCCGATATGAGACCTGGATACGGTTGCCGACGAGCCCCTGGGAATATCTCTTCCTCAAGTCCGGGAATAAAGACAATCTTGGCACCAAGCCCCTTGGCTCCGTGCATCGTCAATATTTTTACCTGAGGGGGCGCTTCTTGAAGTTCATCCGGTGGCAATCCAAGGCGATCATGGATAGTACGTAGTGCATGAAATTTTTGCTCATCGGTCCTCGCACTAATATAATCGCGCGTCTCTTCTAAACTTGTCGCAGGCGGCAGTGCTGCCAGTACCTGAAGCCATCGTTGGCTAGATTGTGGATCAATCTCTGATTGCAGGAAATTCCCAATGTCAGGCCCACGCTGAAAAACATCATCAGTTGCATCCCACTGGCCAATCTGTGCACAGATGGATACAGCTCTTTGGAGTGCAGTCGCTGCTCTCGTCGGAAACATGCCCGGCATGACAGCCTGATAAAAAAGATTTCTAAAATTCAGGCCATTTTGGAGTGTTATTTCTGCAATTTGATTCAACGTCTTTCCGCCAACACCTCTCAATAGCCCAAGTATGGTTCGATGCGCGATGTAATCTGTCGGATTGGAAACAATTCTAAGAATTGCCAAAACAAGCCGCCCATCGACATCATCGATGTACGGTTCACTTTTTAGGCCGGCATGTGGGATGTTTAGGTTATCGAATGCTGAGATAATTGCTGGCCCGAGGGCGGGTTTATTGCTTAAGAGAATCATGATTTCGTCGGGCGATATTCCCGCTGCCACTAGGTCATGGCATGCCTGTGCAATTCCGTCGGCTTCGCGACCATCAGTTGGCCAGCGACAGCGCAAGACAGTTCCGAGCACAGGAGGGTTTGCGTTCGCCCACATTGAATGAAGCTGCTTTGGAATTCGGTTCGGCAGCGGATAACTCAGAAGCGCGCTTTCCGCAGCAGTTACAATCTCAGGCGGACATCGAAAGCAATGTGTTAGAGTGTGTCCCGTTGCCGAGTTGTAAGTTTGTAAGAAGCTTTGAATTCCGCTGGGTTCTGCGAACCTAAAGGAATAGACGCTCTGATCATCGTCTCCAGCAACAAAAATGCTGGCGCCAAACCTAACAAATGAATCCACTAGCTCTTGGTCGATGCTATTTAGGTCCTGATATTCATCAACGATGAGGTAGTCGATGCGACTAGCTGCAACTGGATCTACGTTTCCAGCATTTATAGCAACAACACACTGACGAATAATGTCACCGGGTAACACGCACGCATATAGCTGCGTCCTTGGCATATAAAAATTTTGAAACGCCTGCTGTTCCCCTGCAGAAATCGGTGGATTCGGAGGTATATAGTATGGATGATTAAATTGGCCAGCACTCCAATACGCTTCGTTGTATTTTCGGATATCTGCACACCGGCCCGGTGTGTACCCAGCCGAATTAGAAAACTCTAGCTCAAGAATGTTTTCTAGTTCCCAGCCGTCCATAACAAGTGGTGACACAGGATAGTGCCCGAGTTGCCCGGTTCGTCGGAGAATTCGCAGAGCTAGTGAATGGAGTGTGCTAACACGGACTTGCGCTGCAGCTGCAAGACCCCTTGTCTGTGCAAAATCTTCAATACGGTCCTTGAGATCACGAGTCGATGCATTCGTGAAGGATACAGCGGCAATTCTTGCTGACGGAATTCCATTTGACACGAAATGTCCAACTCGCTCTTCAATTGAACGGGACTTTCCGGTTCCAGGTCCCGCGACTACACGGACTTGTGGTGACATGTCTGCAGACGCGTTTGTCTGCAATTGTTCAGCTTGCTGAAGTTCGGCTGGATCGAAGGCCAATATATCTCTCCATGCGATTTATTCGATGACATCCCGGTCAGCGAATCCAATTTCAGGGCGTGTCTCTATCTGAGCGCTTCCAAATAGCTGGGCGCTCGGTGTAGTTGAGATTGCTATCATATTGATACGTGCCTGCGCACCGAATTGTCAGCCCGGGGAGACGGGCACGGTACATAACATAGTTTTTTTTGATCAAGGCGCATGCAACTGCCGCTCGGGCGATTTCCACAGGCTTGTTGTTGCTTAGGCCGGGCCGGGCGCTACCCTCTCAGTCGACGGAGAATACTCTGGGGAGCGAGGCCGATAATAGCTTTAGGCCGCCTGAAGCGTTGCGCGGGCGGGAGCGCGGATGGAAAATTTTTTTTCCCTGTTCTCAGGGAATAACAGGGAAATCGAATCGGCGTCCGTACCCGCCCCGTGTGCTTGTCGCCGCTCCCGCCCCATCACCGCACCTTGAACACCAGCTTGCCACGCAGGTGGCGCCCTTCGCTGATTCGGTGCGCTTCCGTCGCCTGCGACAGCGAAAACAGCGCGATCTCCGGCATGCGCACGGCGCCCACTTCGACCAATTGAGTAATGCGTTCCAAATGCTCCCGGTCGCGGCCGACTTGGGGCCGGAGCGCGGTGACGTCGGGGCGCGGCGAGTCCGGGGCCTTGGGGCCGGAGCCGATGAAGGCGGCGCGCCCGCCCGGCTTGAGCACGGCGAAGGACTTGAGCGCCACCTCGCCGCCCACGGTGTCGAGCACGGCATCGCAGGGCGGCGCCACCGCGGTGAAGTCCCGGGCGGTGTAGTCGATGATCTCATCGGCGCCCAGGCCGCGCAGATAGGCATGGTTGGCGGCGCTGGCCGTGGTGACGACGCGGGCGCCGAGGTGCTTGGCGAGCTGGATCGCGAAGCCTGCAACGCCGCCGGCGCCGCCCTGGATCAGGATCGTCTCGCCCGCTTGCAGCTTCAGCGTGTCCTCGATGCAGACCAGGGCGGTCAGGCCGATCAGCGCCAGGCTCGCGGCCTCGGCGTGGGACAGGCTCTCCGGCTTCTTGGCGACGACGCTGGCGCGGACCGCGATTTGTTCGGCGTAGGCGCCCTCCTGACCCCGGTCGCAAACGCCGAAGACCGCGTCCCCGGCCTTGAAGTCCGCGACACCTTCGCCGAGCGTGCGCACCACGCCGGAGAAATCCCGGCCCAGGATATAGGGGAAGGCCGCGACGGCATCGCCCTTGCCGCTGCGGACCTTCCAGTCGGCGCCGTTGACGCTGGCGGCATGGATGTCGAGCAAGACCTGCCCCGGCCCGGCCACGGGGTCTGGCCTATCGCCGAACCGCAAAACCTCCGGCCCGCCGTGGGAGTCGATATACGCCGCTTTCATATCCAAGCTTCCTCCGCAGTCCTGGACCCAGCGGCCCGATCCGCGAATCGGACATCGCTTCGCGACAAATCAGAGCGTCTTGGTATATACGACGAAGCCCGAACGCTCAGCGAGCTTGTCGTAGAGCTTCGTGGCGGTCGCGTTGGTTTCGTGGGTTAGCCAGTAGACGCGCGCCGCACCCGCACCCCTGGCCCGCTCGTAGACAGCCTCGATTAAGGCCCGCCCGATGCCCTTACCGCGCGCGGTCTCGTCGGTAAACAAATCCTGCAAGTAGCAGGTCGGCCCGAGCATGGTGGTACTGCGATGAAAGATGTAATGAACCAAGCCGACAAGGCTTCCCTCGTGCTCGGCGACCAGGGCGTGGACTGGCTCATACGCATCGAAAAAACGTTGCCACGTCATATCGGTCACCTCGCGCGGGAGCGCGGTCGGGCCGGCGCGCTTATAGAAGGCGTTGTATCCCTCCCACAGGCGTAACCACCGATCGAAGTCCGAACGTGAGATGGAACGAACGAGCGCCTTTGCAGCCACCTTTACCTCCCTTTTGCCGCATCGACGTTAATCGAGCCGGCGGCCGGTTACAATTCCAAGCTCGGCGCGTCTACGCGGGCACTCCGGCGCGGTTTGCTATAGACTGGCGCCAAGAACAGCGGAGAGCGCCATGTCCGACACGACCTACGAGTCCTTGACCCTCTTGGGCGGCGATAGCGACGCCCCGGCCTCGCCGGAGGACGCGGTGCTGGAGACGGTGCCCAACCCGCACCCGGAGACGCTCTACCTGGTGCGCTTCGCGTGCCCTGAGTTCACCTCCTTGTGCCCGGTGACCGGGCAACCCGATTTCGCCCATCTGGTGATCGACTACGCGCCCGACGAGGCCTTGATCGAGAGCAAGTCGTTGAAGCTGTTCCTGGCCTCCTTCCGCAATCACGGCGCCTTTCACGAGGGCTGCACGATCGAGATCGCGCAACGCATTCTCGACGCGGCGGAGCCGATTTGGCTGCGCATCGGCGGCTATTGGTATCCGCGCGGCGGCATTCCCATCGACGTCTTCTACCAATCCGACCCGCCGCCCGAGGGCCTGTGGCTTCCCGATCAAGGCGTGCCGCCGTACCGTGGCCGGGGATAGCCCTGGGCCAAGACACGCGCCCGACCCCAAGGCTGAGATCCGGGACCGGGCGCTCGCCTTGGGCTTCGACGCGGTCGGTTTCGCGGCCGCGCGGCTGGGCGAGGAGGCGAAGCAAGATCTAGCCGGCTACGTCGCGCGCGGGCATCACGGCGACATGGGCTGGCTGGCGGAAACGGCGGCGCGGCGCGGCGATCCCCAGGTCCTTTGGCCGGCGGCGCGCAGCGTGATCGTGCTGGCCCTGAACTACACGCCGGGCGAGGACCCGATGACGTCGCTGACCCGGCGGACACGCGGCGCGATCTCGGTCTATGCCCGTAACCGTGACTACCACGATGTCCTGAAGAAACGGCTCAAGGCGCTGGCGCGCTGGATGCACCGGGAGCTGTCTTGCGAGGTCAAGGTCTTCGTCGATACCGCGCCGGTCATGGAAAAGCCGCTGGCGCAGGCCGCCGGTCTAGGCTGGCAGGGCAAGCACACCAACCTGGTCTCGCGCGACTTCGGATCGTGGCTGTTCCTGGGCGAGGTTTACACCAGCCTCGAGTTGGCGCCCGACACGGCGGAAACCGATCACTGCGGCTCGTGCCGGCAATGCCTCGACATTTGCCCGACCGACGCCTTTCCCGCGCCCAACCAAATCGACGCGCGGCGTTGCATCTCCTACCTCACCATCGAGCACAAGGGCCATATCGCGGCCGAGTTTCGTGCGCCGATGGGCAACCGGATTTACGGTTGCGACGATTGCCTGGCGGTCTGTCCTTGGAACAAGTTCGCCGCGCGCACGGCGGAGCCCGCGTTCCTGCCGCGCGCGGAACTCAGCGCGCCGCGCCTGGCCGATCTGGCGCAATTGAACGACGGCGACTTCCGGGCGCTGTTCTCCGGCTCGCCCATCAAGCGGACGGGGCGCGACCGCTTCGTGCGCAACGTGCTCATCGCGCTGGGCAACACCGGCGACCCAACGCAGGCTCCGGCCGCCGAAGGCCTGCTCGACGACGCCTCGCCCCTGGTGCGGGCCATGGCGGTCTGGGCGCTGACCCGTCTGGCCGATGAGGACACGCTCGATCGGGCGCGGGCACGCCGGCTCGCGGTCGAAGACGACCCGGCCGTACGCGCGGAATGGGAGACCGAGGGTTAGTTTATGCCCCGGGGGCTATTGCACGGATGGCGCTTCGCCCGCACGCTGTTCCGGCGTGCAAATGAAGGTTGCGCGGGCCGGTTGCTGCAGACTGCAGGGCGTCCAGAAGATATCGGTCCCGACTAGTTTTACCTGGCCGGTCCCACACATAAGCTTGGCCTCGGACAAGACCTCCTCCGGCGTGTTGAAGGTCCGGCTGTAGCACAGCGAGATGGCCCGATTGGGCGAAGGCTTCTCCTGCTCGGACAGTCCTGGCGCGGGTTCGCCGAGCTCGCGTTCTAGCTGACGTTGCACGGCTATCGGGGCCGCAACCGAATAGGGAATTGGACTGCAGGCAGCCAGAACCAGCGCCGACACCGCGAAGATCGATGCGCAACATACCGATCCGCTTAACCTCATCGTTCCTTCCTTCCGCGCGAAGCTGCCAGAGAAGGGGATTCTAACATGGCTTCGTGGCAGGCTCTAGCTGCCCGGCCCATCCGCCGGCGGCGCGGCGGCGTGGGGCAGCCGGGCGTCGCGCTCCAAATCGCCCAGGACATCGGCCCGGTTGCGCGCGTAGAGGCGCGAGGCATCGAAGACAGGCTGGAAGTCCCAGGGCGCCGTCTCGCCCCGGCTTTGCGCCGCGAAGACAAAACGGCGGCGGCGTTGATTGAGAATGACCCGGCGCTTCAGCGCGGCGAAGTCCCAGCGCGCCGCGGCCTCGGCGGCGAAATCGGCCGCGAGGCCGGCATGGCCCGGATCCTTGGCCAAGTCGTTCAACTCGTCCGGGTCGGCCGCGACATCGAAGAGTTGCGCCGGGCTGTCTTCGCCCAGGATGTATTTGTGCGGGCCGCGCCGGATCATAACCAGGGGCCCGGCCGCCGCCTCGCCCAGATATTCGCCGTGGACCGTGTCGGACCAATCCTCCCCCTGCCCGGACATCAGGGGTACTAGGCTGCGCCCCGGTAACTCGCCGGGCGTCTCGCCGTCGCGCCCACCGCCGCCAAGCTCGACCAGGGTCGGGTAGAGGTCGAGCAGCGACACGTTCCGTCCAACCCGGCGCGCGGCGAAGCGCCCCGGCGCGTGCACGACCAGCGGCACCCGCGCCGATCCTTCGTAGAAGCTCATCTTGTACCAAAGACCGCGCTCGCCCAGCATGTCGCCGTGATCGCCGGTCAGGATCACGATCGTGTCGTCTGCCAGGCCCGTCGATTTCAAGGCCGCGAGAAGCCGTCCGACCTGATCGTCGACGTAGGAGATGGCCCCGTAATAAGCCCGCCGCGCCGCACGCACCCGCGCCGCGCTCAAGTCGTACTTGGCCATGCCGCAGGCATCGAACACGCGCCGGCTGTGCGGGTCCAGCGCCTCCCTAGGCATGGCGGGCACACGCGGCAGGTCGATCTCGGCATCCTCGTAGCGGTCCCAATACTCCCGCGTGATGGTGTAGGGGTCATGGGGATGGGTGAAGGACACCTGCAGGAAGAACGGCCGCGCCCCCGCCTCCCCGCCTTCGCGCGCCAGGTCGTATAGGGCGCGCATGCCTTGATGCGCGACCTCCTCATCGAAGTCCAGTTGCAGGCTGCGCTCGCACGGCCCGGCCTCGGCGACACTGAGCATGGTGTGATAGAAGTCCTGGCGTTCGCCGGGCCGTTCCCAATCGGGCGTCCAGCCGAAGTCGGCCGGGTAGATGTCGGTCGTCACCCGGCGCTCGAAACCGTGCAACTGATCCGGCCCGACGAAGTGCATCTTTCCCGATAAAACCGTACGATAGCCGAGCTGGCGCAAGTGATGCGCAAAGGTCGGAATGGTGGCCGGGAACTCCGCGGCATTGTCGTAGGCCCCGATCTCGCTCGGCATGAGACCGCTCATCATCGAAAAGCGCGAGGGCGCGCACAGGGGCGAATTGCAGTACGCGCTATCGAAAACCACACCGGCCTCGGCCAGCGCGGCCATATGCGGGGCCCTGACGACCGGGTGGCCGTGAAACGGCAAGGCCGGGGCCGCCATCTGGTCGGCCTGGATTATCAGAATGTTGGGAGCCTTCTCTGACATTCTATAGTCGCTCCTCTAAGGACGGCGGGACTCGAAGCCTTGGCTCGCCGCCGGAATCAGCCAGGCCAGAAATCGTTTGACCGCCGGCCGCTCGAAGGCCTCCGGCAGTCCGACAAGGTAGTAGGCGAATTCGGCCGGACAGCTAATATCGAGCGCACGCCGAACCTTGTTCTTCATGAAATCGTCGGCCGCATGAAATTCGCGAACCAGTGCGAGACCCTGCCCCTCCGCCGCCGCGCGAACCAAAAGCGAGTCGTCCGAAAAGGATGGACCGTAGCGCGCGCCGCTTGCCTCGACGCCAAGCGCCTCGAACCACAGGGGCCAGTCCTTTCGGTCGTGATCCTGAAGCAGGGGAAAGCGCAGACAATCCTCCGGCGTGCGCAGCGGCGGACCACCTTCGAGCAAGCCTGGGTTCGCGATAACAATCATTTCCGGCGAGGCGATCCAGTGCACCTCTAGGCCGGGGTAACGGCCCAGCCCGTGCCGGATCGCCAGGTCTACCGGCTCGCGCTTGAAGTCGACCAGCCGCGCGCTCGTCTCGATTGAGATTGAGGTATCGGGATTGGCTTGGGTGAAATCGCCCAGCCGAGGCACGAGCCAGGACGTCGCGAAGCCCGAGGCGACGCTGATGGCCAGGCGATTCGACCGATCCGCCTGCAAGGCTTGGCCGGATACCTCCTCAATAATTTCAAAGGCGCCGTTGAGCCGTGCATAAAGCCGCTTGCCGGGCCGGTTCAAACTAACGCCCGCCCGGTTTCGTTCGAACAACCGCCCGCCATGGCGCAATTCCAAGTCGCGAATGCGCTGGCTAACCGCGCCAGGGGTCACGCCAAGCGCCCCGGCGGCATCCTTCATGCTGCCCGCGCGGGCCACGACGACAAAGGTGTAAAGGTCCTGAAGGCGCGGCGTCATGGTTTCACTTTAGCTCAGCTAAACTTACCGGCGCCAGGGATCGTTTGCCACCGGGGCGCCGCGCCCTCAAATTCCGGCTTTGATCCCAGCAGGACTCCCGCGATGCCACCAGCGCAAGAAAGCCGCCTTCAGATGGGCCTGATCGTTTGGTTTGGGTTCCTCGCCTTGGCTTTCGCATTTTCCGCGCGAGCTGCCCTCGGCCTCGTGATGCCGGTATGGGAAGTCGAGCTCGGTTGGTCGCGCGGCTTTGTGTCGGGCGCCGGTGCGATGGCGTTGATCGTCATGGCCGCCGTGGCGCCTTTCGCCGGGCGGCTGGCCGACAAGAAAGGACCGCGCTTGACGCTGGCCCTTGGCCTGGCAGCTATTTCCTTCGGCTGTGCCCTGATCGCGACGACCGGCAATAAGGCCGTGTTCCTGATCGGCTTCGGTGGCATTGCCGCCGTGGGGTTCGGCATCGTCGCGACTCATGTGGTCTCGACCGCCATCGCGCGGTCCTTCGACCAGCATCGCGGCCTTGCTACCGGGGCCGCCACCTCCGGCGCGACGGGAGGGCAGTTCCTGATCGTGCCGATGATCGCGAGCCTGCTCACCTTCGCAAGCTGGCGCTGGAGCTTTGCCGGAATCGCGGTCGTTTGCGCCCTCTTGGTGCCTTGCATTCTGCGGTTCATGGCGGCGCCCGCCAAGCCTAGAGCAGTCACTCACGACGTGCCAGGTCGTGCGGCGCCGCTTGGAACGGACTTGCGATACCTGCTCACCAAGCCGGCATTCCACCTGCTTTTTTGGAGCTTTCTTATTTGCGGCTATGCGACGACCGGCGCAATCGAAACGCATTTCCTACCCTACGCCTCGTTTCGCGGTTTCGAGCCGATTCCCAGCGCCGGCGCTTACGGGCTGCTATCGGCGGTCAACATGTTGGGCATGATCGGCGCGGGCTGGCTGACCGATCGAGTGAACCGGCCCATGCTCTTGGCTGGCATTTATTTTTTGCGGGCGCTTACCTTCATTGTCCTGATGAAACTGGGCACCAATGTCGAGTCCCTTTACCTTTTCGCCGCCCTATTCGGGATCGTCGACTACGCCACGGTTCCGGTTACCGCAAGTCTGGTCGCGAGCCATCTGGGCTTGCGCGTCATGGGCCTGGCCATGGGTTTGATCTCCGCCGGGCATTCGATCGGCGGCGCCCTCGGCGCTTATCTCGGCGGATACATATTCGATGTCTCCGCATCTTATGGCTTGGTCTGGACGAGCTCCCTGTGGCTCTCCATAGTCGCAGGTATTCTCGTCCTTCTGATGTCGAACAAGCACAGGCTCCAAACAGCCCCGGTTTGAATCGGTGCGAAAGCTCGTTTCCGCGCCTATCGCGGACGGGTATGGTGGCCGGGCTCATGCTGAAGATTCGCGCTCTCGCCCGTCCCGGCCTGGAACCTGTCGATCTCGACCTCGCCGCGGGCGAGGCGGTGGCCCTGCTCGGCCCTTCGGGTTCGGGCAAGACCCTGTTGCTCCGGGCCATCGCCGACCTCGACCCGAACGACGGCAGTGTCGGTTTGGACGAGCGCGACCGCAATGCAATGACCGCGCCGCAATGGCGCCACCAAGTTACCTACCTGGCCGCGGAACCGGGCTGGTGGTCGGCACGCCCGGCCGATCACTTTGCCGACCCGGCGGCGGCGCGCGACCTGCTGCCGCCCTTGAAGCTCGCGCCCGAGATGCTGGACCGCCCGATCGCGGAACTGTCAACCGGCGAGCGGCAGCGCATCGCCCTGGCCCGCGTTTTGATCCAATCGCCCCAGGTCATGCTCCTGGATGAGCCGACCTCGGTTCTCGACCAGGAGACGACCCGCGCGGTCGAGGCGGTGCTGCGCGCGCGCCTGGATGCCGGGGCGGCTCTGATTTTCTCGACCCATGACGAGAGCTTGGCCAAGCGCCTCGCCAGCCGGCGCTTGCGTATGGAGAACGGCCGGGCGTCGTTCGAACCCGAAAGCGCAATCGCATGACCGCGTCCTACATCACGCTCGACTGGATGGACCTGATCTTGGCGGCGCTGCTGGTGATCTTGAACGGTGTCTTGTCGATCTGGCTGCACCTGCGCATGGAGCGCCAGTTCCTCATCGCCGCCTTGCGCATGTGCGTGCAGCTCGGCCTCATGGGGCTGGTTCTCAAGACCTTGTTCGCGCTGGTCTCGCCGGTTCTGACTGGCCTGGCGGTGCTGGTCATGGTGCTGTTCGCGGGACGCGAAATCATGGCCCGCCAGGAACGGAAGTTCCAAGGCTTTTGGGCCTATGGCTTGGGCACCAGCTCGGTTCTGTTCGCCGGAACGCTGGTCATGCTGTTCGCCTTGGCGACGCAGATACAGGCCGATCCCTGGTATCACCCGCGCTATGCGATTCCGCTGTTGGGCATGATCCTGGGCAACACCATGACCGGCATCGCGGTCGGCATGAATACCCTGACCGAGCGGGTCGCGCGCGACAAAAACGCGATCGAGACCATGCTGGCGCTGGGCGAAACCCGGGGTGCGGCCTTGCGTCCCCTGGTTCGAAGCGCGGTACGCAATGGCTTGATTCCGATCGTCAACGCCATGTCGGCGGCCGGGGTCGTCTCGCTGCCCGGCATGATGACCGGGCAGATCCTGTCCGGGGTCGAGCCGTTGGAAGCCATCAAGTATCAGATACTGGTGATGTTCCTGATCGCGGGCGGCACCGGGATCGGGGTGGTGATCGCCGTGCACGCCGCCGCCGCGCGCCTATCGGATACGCGCCACCGCCTGCGTCTGGATCGCTTGGAACTTGAGTGAGGCTTTAGGCTTTCGCCGCCGCTTTCATGGTGTCGGCCAAGACGGTGTAGACCTTGGTCCAGGCCGCTTCGACTTCCGATGTGAAGTCGCTTTTCAGCCCCTGCCCTAGAGTCCAAAGAAGTGCCGCCCCGACTGAGTCGTAGTGCTTGTCTTCGACCCCGTACTTTACGTGACGACGCCCCAGCTCTTGAACCGCCGGCACCAATTTCTCTAGATCGTCCAGGCCTTTCACCGCCGTCTTTATCATGGCCATGAGCTTGCGGCCTTGCGCCTTCATATCGCCCTTGAAGAGACCTTGAGCGGAGGGGTCGAGCGAGAACAAACGGCCGTAGAAAAGTTCGGCCGCTGCCTCGGCGATCGGTTCCACCTTGGCGAAGGTCGATTGAACCAACTTCACGTCGTCGTTGCTGACGGGCGATTCCGCCTTGGCAGGTGCTGGCGGCGCGGCGGGCTTCGATGGTGCCGGCACCGTGGCTGCCGCCGCCTTCATGGTATCGGCCACGACCGTGTAAACCTTGGTCCAGGCCGCTTCGACCTCCGGTGTGAAGTCGGTTTGCAGGCCTTGTCCCAGGGTCCAAATGAGTGCCGCCGCGACCGTGTCGTAGTCGGCGTCCTTTACCCCGTATCCGACGTGCCGCCGGCCTAAATCCTGCACCACCGGAACCAGCTTGGCTAGGTTGTCCAAACCCTTCACGGCAACCTTCAGGGTCGACATCAATTTCTGGCCCTGCGCTTCCATATCGCCCTTGAAGAGCTGTTTCAGAGCCGGATCCAGTTCGAACAGCCGCTCGTAGAAGGTTCGTGCGACAACCGCCGCGATCGGCTCGACCTTGGCAAAGGTGCTTTGCACGATCTGCCGTTCGCGCGGCGAGACCGGTCCATCGCTCGCTGGCGGCGCTGCGACCTTGGCCGGGGCCGGGAAAGTTGGATTGACGTGCACCGGGGCCGGGGCCGGCGCGAACGCCGGGCTGGGGGCTTGGTAGATCGCCTCTGGCTGAGCCTGGCTCGCCGAAGCAAGATTGCTTGCCGAGAGACTCTCGGTTTGCGCACGAAGCCGCTCGACAAGCCCGGCGATTTCCTTGGTCGCCTGACTGGTTCGGCCCGACAGTTGCTTGACCTCGCCGGCCACGACCGCGAAGCCCTTCCCCAGCTCGCCCGCGCGCGCCGCTTCGATCGTCGCGTTCAGGGCCAGAAGGTTGGTCTGCCTGGCAATCGCCTGGATGGTTTCGGCCACCTCCGCGACTTTGTCGATTTCCTGGCGAAGCTGATCCAGTACGTCGCCAGAGGCCTCCGCGGAAGCGTCGCCCGATGCGCCGGTGCGACTTGTGGATCCTGCCGGTTGTGCCATAGGAAGCCCTCTTTCTATAAATCTCGTCCCCGGGGGGAGCCCTGGTGGCATGTCGGTGCTGCTCTACCGACACGCGGATTCTTGTCCCAAGGTTGGATACCATGGGCCCGGTTAAGGGAGTATTAGGGCTATTTTCGGTGAGACGGGGCTGGTTAACAGGGTCGCCGCAAACGCTGAATAAGGACGGCGGCTAACTGTCGCTGGTCAATTCCAAGCGCGTCCGCCAACGGCCCTCGGCATCCCGGCAGGCGATGGCGCGGCGGGTTTCATTTCTCCCGTCCCCGGCACGAAAGGCGGCCTCAAAAACGTATTCGCGGCACCACAGGCCGGCCGCGCTGCGGAAGGTTCGAACCGGTTCGACCCGGCCGCTGCTGCCGCTCTGCGGATTATGCCAAGCCGCCGGCACGCCGCTGAGGTGTTTTTCCAGGGCCGTGGCGATCGTCGCCTGAATGATATCCCGGTCGGCGGCGCGGGCTGCCTCCAGGCGGGCCAGGCGTTGCTCGACTTGCTGGTCGACGAAGACATAGGCGCCGCCCAGGCCAAGGATCAGTACCGCTATCGAGGCGGCCATGGCCGCGAAGGCTGGCCGGCCATGCCATGGAGTCTTACCGTTCTTTCTCTGCCTCGCCGCGAAGCCGGCATTCACGGTCTCGATCAAGCACTCGGGAACCTGGGTGCGCATCGGCTCGGCGAAGGCCGCGTGCAGCGACGCGGCGCCTTCGCGCAAAGACCGCACCGTCTCCGCCAAGTCCGGGTCGGCGGCAATCGCGGCCTCGACGGCGTGCGCCGCCGTTTCGTCGAGCTCGCCGTCAACATAGGCCATCAAGGTTTCGTCATCGACTTGCCGGGTCATTCGGGGAGACTCCCGCTAGTCTTTTCCTCCGGCGCGGCAGGTCCGTCGAGACCGTCTTTCAAGGTCGCGCGGGCCCTCGCCAGCCGGCTGGTCACCGTGCCCATCGGAATATCCAGGACCTCGGATACCTCTTTGTAGGAGAGTCCCTCGACGCAAACGAGCAGAAGGATGCTGCGCTGTTCCTCCGGCAATCGCGCGGCCAGCCCGCGCACGGCCTCCAGGGTCAGTTGGGCTTCCATGGCCCGGGCGCCATCGACATAGGTGTAGTGGTCGATGCTCGCGACCTCCAGCCGTTGACCGCGGACCTTGTTGGCGCGGATCTGATTCAAGAACTGGTTCCGCGCAATCCTATACATCCAGCTATCCAGACGGGTTCCGGCCTGCCAAGTATCGATGCTGCGGATGGCGCGTTCGCAGGTCGCTTGCACCAGATCGTCTCCTTCGTCGATAGAGCCCGTCAACCCATAGGCAAATCGCCGTAAGCGCGGCAGCAAAGCGAGCATCTCCCGACGGAGTGATTCGTCCACTTTTCTTTAACCATCCGTCAGATGCCGAGGCCCGTGCCCGGACGCGCGAGGGCGATCTCAAGAAGATAACACCTCGGCGCCGAGTTTCTTCCCGGATACGGCAAAAATTGGTGCCGGGCCATATTTTGGCGTCCGGACTGGAAGAAACACCGAGCCGAAGTGTTTTCATAACAGTCGGTGCAGTAATGCTAACGGAACCGGCGGAAATCGGCCAATGCGAACCCCAACAACACAAGGATTTGTGCAAAATGCGTAGCAATTCGGCGAAACGAACTCTCACCCTGCTGACGACGACCAGCGTCCTCGCGCTCGGCTTGGCCATGACGCCGGTCGCGATCGATTTCGACCTGCACAAGCCCATCCTCAAGGCCGCTCAGGCTAAGGGCGGCGGTGAAGGCGGCGAAGGCGGAGGTGACGGCGGTGGAGATGGCGGCGGCGAAGGTGGCGGCGATGGCGATGGCGGCGGTGGCGACGGCAGTGGCGGCGAAGGTGGTGAAGGCGGCGAAGGTGAAGGTGGCGACGGCAGCGGCGGCGAAGGTGGTGAAGGCGGTGGCCACGGCGGCAACAGCGGCCCGGGCGGCAACAGCGGCCCCGGCGGCGGCGAATCCGGCGATAGCGGCGGATCGGGCGAGTCGGGCGAAAGCGGTAACGACGGCTCCGAAAGCGAGGGACCGGAAAGCGGCGAGTCCGGCGATTCATCCAGCGAATCGGGTGAAAGCGGTAACGACGGCTCCTCCAGCTCGAACGCACGCACTTAAGGTCCGGAGAGCCGCTTGACCAGCGCGGGTGAAGATCCAAGGTTAAGTTTTGGATCGAGGCGTGCCCGGATTCCGGGTCGCCGCCCGCCCTGGTGTTGTGTATCTTGGTTGTTAGGGAAAATATCTGTGCCGATCCAACAGGCGTTTCAAGGCAGCAGGACCCGCGTTCCATGCTTCGTTTGAACAACCGTACCCTGACCCTGCTGACAACGACCAGCATCCTGGCGCTCGGCCTGGCCATGGCGCCAATCGCGATCGACTTCGACCTGCACAAGCCCGTCCTCAAAACCGCTCAGGCTAAGGGCGGCGAAGGCGGCGAAGGTGGGGGTGACGGCGGCGGTGACGGCGGCGGTGACGGTGGCGGCGACGGCAGTGGCGGCGAAGGTGGCGGCGACGGCGAAGGTGAGGGCTCCGGCGGCGACGGCAGTGGCGGTGAAGGCGGCGGTGAAGGCGAGGGTTCCGGCAGCGAAGGCGGCGAGTCTGGCGGGAACAGCGGGCCTGGGGGCGGCGAGTCAGGCGAAAGCGGCGAGTCGAGTGAAGGCAGCGAATCCGGTGAATCCGGCAGTTCCGGGTCCGGCAGTTCCGGGTCCGGCGGTCGCGGTTCCGGCGATGCCTCCTTCGGCGGTGTCGATCAGGTCGGCCCGGACTTGAGCAGCGACGAAGAGGCGGCCGCGATTTCGAAGGGTTGGGAATGATCGCCACGCACCGGGCGCGCCACGCCTGTGCGGTGGGGTCGCTTGTGATTCTGGGCCTTGGTTTGAGCCTTCTTCCGAACCGCCTTCTGGCGTCGCAACATGGTGTCTTCGATCGCCAAAATGCAGCGGACCGGCAGCTTGCCGCGCGAGTCATGCAGGAAACTCTTGAATCGGGCCGCAGCGGCAACCCCCGCTTTTGGCGCAACGACCTAAGCGAAGGTTCGGGCTCGTTCATGCCGCTTCGCACCTACAAAATTAAGACCGGACATTTCTGCCGCGACTACCGCGAAACAGCGATTGCCGATCGCCGGATGGCGTCGCGGGATCTCACGGCCTGCCGAACCCAAGACGGTGTGTGGACGACAGTCGGAAAGTGATGCCAAGGCCATGCTTCTTTGCATTTCAGATGTACTAGACTACGCCGAACTGAAAGAGATCCGCCGCTTGATCGGCGGCGGCAAATTCAAGGATGGCAAGCTGACCGCCGGCTATCGCGCCAAGCTGGTGAAGAACAACCTGCAATTGGATAAGGATGCGCCGGGCGCGAAAGAGGTCAAATCCATCGTTGTGGCTGGCCTAAAGCGCAACCGGACGTTTCAAGACACGGCCCTGCCGCGCACGATCCGCCCCCCCCTTATCAGCCGTTACCAAGAGGGCATGAATTATGGGTGGCATGTCGACGACGCCTTGATGGCCGGCGACCCCAAGGTCCGCAGCGATCTCTCGATCACGGTTTTCCTGAACGACCCGGCCGATTACGACGGCGGTCAGTTGATTATCTCCAGCCCCTTTGGCGAACAGGAAGTCAAGCTGCCCGCGGGCGCGGCGGTCGTTTACCCCTCCGCCACGCTGCACCAGGTCGCGCCGGTGACCGAGGGCGAGCGCTTGGCCGCCGTCACCTGGGCGCGCAGTTATGTGCGCGATGCGGCGCAGCGTGAGATGCTAGCGGACTTACTGGCGGTGCAGAAAAAGCTGGCGGCCTTGGCGCCGGATGAAGCGGAGACCGATCTCGCGTTTAAGACCTACTCCAACCTGCTGCGTATGTGGTCGGAGTAAGATCTCCGCCAGCCTTGGCCTAAACCAGGATGCCGTCCACAATCTCGTTGACGGCCTTGACGACCACATCCCCCTGCCCCGACTCGATAAGCTCGATCGGCCGCTTGCCGTCCAGGGCCGCCTGCGGCGTCTCGAGCCATACTTGAACCTCGTCGGCGGCATAGATGTCGCCGAACAAGTCCTCGATACGCCGAATGAAAGATTCTGTACTGCGGGCCATGGCAATCTCCGGGCGCGTGACCGGCGTCCATCGGCCGGTGCCGAAGGCGATGCGCGTTGAGCCTCAGTGTTACAGCTACAGGTTGCGCAATCGTTTACAGTCCCCAATCTGTTCCGGCAAGCCGCGACCCATAGAAAATCGTTTTTCCGAATAACGGCGAAACCCGGCTTTCCGCTTCCCCTCGAGCGCGAATCCCCTCAGCATGGCGGCCTCTGCCTTCGGTGTATGCCGGGTCGCCTGGAGCCGTGCCTTGAACGCTGTCTTTTTCGCCCTGGTTCTGGTTGCTTTCGCGGTCGCGGGGGTTCGCGAAGTCACCTGGCTCGCCGGTGCGGCGGGCGAGAAATCGCCGATGGAAACGCTCTCCCTCGCCATGATCGATTCGGCGGGCGCCTCCGTGACCCTGGCCATTGGCTTGGTCGGGGTCATGGCCCTGTTCCTGGGCCTGATGAAGGTGGCCGAGGCCGGCGGGCTTCTGGTCATCATCGCGCGCACGGTGCGGCCCCTTATGGTGCGCCTGTTCCCGGAAGTGCCGGCCGATCACCCGGCCATGGGCGCCATCATCCTGAACATCTCGGCCAACGTGCTGGGCCTGGGCAACGCGGCCACGCCCTTCGGCATCCGCGCCATGCAGGAACTCGACTCGCTCAACCCGCACAAGGGCACCGCGACCAACGCCATGGCCTTGTTCCTGGCCATCAATACCTCCAGCGTCACGATCCTGCCGACCGGGATCATCGCCCTGCGCGCCGCGGCGGGCTCGAGCGACCCGGCGGGCATTCTGCCGACCACGCTCTTCGCGACCATCTGCTCGACCACCGTGGCGATCCTGGCCTGCAAGACCTATCAGCGCTTCACCGCCGAGCCCACACCCGTGTCTTCCAAGGCGGCGGACGAAGACGGCCCCGCGCAAAGCGGGGCGCAGAGCCAGGACGAGGCTTCGCTGCACACGGATACCTCGCGGGGATACCCGGCCTGGGTCTCGCTGGCGGTGCTGGCCGCGATCGCCGCGCTGATTCCACTCACGCTGATGTACGGCCGGCAGATTTCGCCCTGGATCATCCCCGGTCTGATGATCGCCTTGCTGGGTTTCGGGGTCTTGCGCAGGGTCGCGGTCTACGAGGTCTTCGTCGAGGGCGCCAAGGACGGCTTCCAGGTCGCGCTGCGCATCATTCCTTATCTGGTCGCGATCCTGGTCGCGGTCGGCATGTTCCGCGCCAGCGGCGCCATGGACCTGCTTCTCACCCCGCTGGGCGCCGTGACCGGCCTGTTCGGGTTGCCGCCCGAGGCCTTGTCCATGGCCCTGCTGCGCCCGCTCTCGGGCTCGGGCGCCTATGGCATCGTCGCCTCGATCATCGAGGACCCGGCGATCGGCCCGGACAGCTACATCGGCTATCTGGTCAGCACCCTGCAAGGCTCGACCGAGACCACCTTCTATGTGATCGCGGTCTACTTCGGCGCGGTCCAAGTGCGCCGCATCCGCCACGCCCTCGCCGCCGGCCTAACCGCCGACCTAGCCGGCATCGTCGCCGCCGTGGTCATCGTTTCGATTCTGTTCGGGTAGGGTGATGGCGGTTACGCCGACGCTCGGCCGCCGCAGTTTTCACCGCGAAGACACGAAGCAGCGCGAAGAAGAAGAATCATGATCTTAGCGCCCCTTCGTGTCTTAGCGCCTTAGGGGTTGATCCTTCCACGCCGTCGCCGGGCGGCGGCGGTCGCGCGGGTCCACAATTTTACCTTCCCGTTTTCCCCAGCCTTTGTGTTGCGCAGGGCCGGGCGGGCGCTAGGCTTCGGCGGAAGCGACGATGCTGCTAGGAGCGAATCCCCGTGACAATCACTGACCGCCCTTTCAACCACGCCTTGACTCATCCGGCGGAAATTCTCGTTAAACCCAAAAAAATATTTCCCTGTTCTGAGGGAATAACAGGGAATTCGTTAGCGCCGTTTTTCGACGCGCTTCACTCGTCATCCCGGAAAGGGCCGCAAGGCGCTTATCCGGGATCTTCGCTTCCCCCATGCGGCGAAGATCCCGGCTCTCGCCTGCGCTCGGCCGGGATGACGCGCTTGCGGGTTAAGACGCCGCCCACTCGGCCAGGACCTGCATCAGCACGGCGGCACCCGCCGCCAGGTCTTCCGGCTTCGCATTTTCTTTTTCGTTGTGGCTGATGCCCTTTTCGCAGGGCACGAAGATCATGCCCGTGGGCGCGACGTGACTGAGGTTGCAGGCATCGTGGCCGGCGCCCGAATAGATGTCGCGGTGCGAGAGACCGAGCGCCGTGGCCGCATTGCGCACCGAATCGATGCAGCGCGGGTCGAAGGCCACCGGCTGGTTGTCGCTTGTCTGCTCGATACGCAACGGCAGGCCGCCGGCCTCGGCGATCGCGGCGCAGGCCGCGCGCATCTCCTCGTCGATGGCCGCCAGGACCGCCGCGTCGGGATGCCGGCTATCGATGGTGAAGACCGCTTGGCCGGGGACGGTGTTCGGCGAGTTGGGCCGAACGTGAATCGCCCCGGCGGTGATGACCGGATGCGGCTGGTGCCGGAAGGCGACCTTGTTGATCGCATCGATCATGCGCGCCGCCCCCAGAAGCGCGTCGCGGCGCAGGGTCATGGGCAGGGTGCCGGCATGGCCCTCCTCGCCCTCGACGGTCACACGGAAGCGCCGGCTGCCCTGCGCGCCTTCGACCACGCCGATGACGATGCCTTCGCTTTCCAGAACCGGGCCTTGCTCGATGTGCGCCTCGAAATAGGCGTGGATCGGAAAGCCGCCGACCGGCTCCGGCCCGGCATAGCCGATGCGCGCCAGTTCATCGCCGACGCTGCACCCTGCCTCGTCCGTCATCGCCAAGGCGTCCTCCAGCGTCCCGAGGCCGCGGAAGACGCCGGAGCCCATGACCCCGGAGCGGAAACGCGCGCCCTCCTCGTCGGTCCAAACCACGACGTCCAGGGGCCGGCGTGTGGCTATGCCCGCGTCGTTCAGGGCGCGCACGACTTCAAGGCCGGCCAGCACGCCGAATATGCCGTCGAAACGCCCGCCCAGCGGCTGGGTATCCAGATGGCTGCCGGTCATGACCGGGGCCGCGCTCTCGTCGGTGCCGGCGCGGCGCGCGAAGACGTTGCCGATCCGGTCGACCCGAACCCGGCACCCCGCCTCCTGGCACCAGCCGACGAAGAGATCGCGCGCGTCGCGATCGAGATCGGTCAGCGCCAGACGCCCCACCCCACCGCCCGGCGTCGCGCCGATCTTCGCCATGACCATATGGCTGTGCCACAGCCGGTCCTCGTTCACGCGCGCATCGATCATGGTCTTGGCGCCCCGCCAATCTCGTGTTTTAGAAACTTTGACCGCCAAGGTAACCCCACCGCCCCGCCTTGGCGAGCCTGCGTGGAACAGCGATGAAAAGGGGATGCCGCCGGCTCCCTTGGCGTACTATGAAGCATGTTTCGGAATTTCCGATCGAGGAGCCGTCTGGCCGGCCCCGCCGCGGCATTGCTTCTCCTTGCGATCCTTAGCGCGGCTTTCCCTGGACCCGCACATGCCGAGGTCAAAGGGCTGGCATTCGTCCAGACCGACGGGACTCTCAAGATCGGCACCAAGATCTTGCGTCTGTACGGCATTTACCTGCCACCAAGCGGAAGAACCTGCAATACGACCTTGCGGCCCGTTCGTTGCGGATCGCGCGCGGTATTGGAACTCGAGCGGGCCATACATGGTTTCGTGACCTGCAAGGAGATCGCGCGCAATCCGGATCGAAGCATCGCGGCGGTCTGCACGGTGCGGCCCGATGGTCCCTCGTCACGCGGCCGCCGCGAAGATTTAGCCGCCCGCCTGCTGCGTCGAGGCTGGGCCGTGGCGCGGCCGGAAGCGCCCTTCGAATATCACACCTTCGAAAAGATCGCGCGGGTCAAGGGGCGCGGCATCTGGGGTTTTCAAGTGGACAGCCTCAGCTATCGCTAAGTGTGCTTACGTCCGTCGGCGGCACCAGAACTGATACATGCCGGAGAAGGTGCGCGGATGCGACTGCTCGTAGTCCCACCAGGCGCCCAGATCGGTCATTGAGGCGCCGGGCGGCGCCCAGTGCTGGAAACTCTCGCGAATTGCCCGGGGCAGCACGAAGCCGCGGAACGCCAATCCCAAGTCATCTAGGGCGGCGCGAATTTCCGGGATCGTGAATTGATGCTCCTGCTCGTGGAAGAACAGATCGCGGCACCCGCTGCTGGAGAAAAAGTCGGTCGAGGTCCGGAACTGCGTGCCGAGACTGGCCCAATGGTCCTCGATCAAACGCGCCCGCGCGGCGCGTATCGCCGCCGGCGTTCGGGGTCGCGCGGCCCCCAACAGGTCGCGCACCCGCGCGACGTCCTGCCGCGCCAAGCGGCTGTAGAGCCCGATCCGCATCGAGCCATCGGGATGCAGGACGCGCAGCAGCGCGCGCCAACCCGCAAGAGGATCGCCAAGATGGTGCAAGACGCCGGAACAGATGACGACCCGAAAGCGTTTGCCCGGGTCCGGCCAACTTAGAATATCCGCGCGCGCGAACTCGAGATTAGGCGCGCCAAGGCGCTTTGCTGCCATAGCGCCGTAGGCAAGGCTGGCAAGGCTGAGATCGAGCGCGAGGACGCGGCCGTGCGGCGCGCTGCCCAGGGCCGCTTGAATCGCCTCCCGGCCGGTGCCGCAGCCGGCCACAAGAACGTCGAAGGGTTGCTCGAAGAAGCTAAGGCTGGTTGGCGGAACGTAATCCGCCATCTGGGCGCGCAGGGCGCCTGGACTTGGCGGCTTCAGGTTTTGCCAGCGCGGATAGGGGTTGTCCTCATACTGCGCCGCGACCTCCGCCGAGATTGCGTCCCGGATCGGCCCTAGGCTGGGTATGGCCGCGCCGATACCGCGTTCGTCGCGGCGGCCCTCGACAATCCCGCGTACGAATTCGGTCAAGGCGGTGGGCCGGACCGCCGTTAGATCGCCGCACCCTTGCGCGAAGACATCCATCCTATCGAAGGACTCGTATAGACCGCGCAAAGCCAGCGCGTGCGAGGCCGCAGCGTCTCCGGCCTCAAGCGCAGCGCGGTTCAAGTCAAGGGCGGAGAGCGCTTCTGCCTCGTCGTCACCCACCGGCCAAACGTGCTCGTTGTTATGCGCCTGCGCCAGGAGCGCGAGCACACAAGGTTCCAGCGCGCGGTTAGATAAATCGCCCGCCTTCGACAAGAGCATCAAGTGCCGGCGCACGGCGGTCAGCAAGCGCTCGACTTCTAAATCGGTGTTGATACCCCGCGTCAAGGCGCGCCATAGCAGGGCGTGGTGCGGCGCCCGCTTGCCGAGACGTCCCAGAAACGCCTGCGCCGCGTCGGCCCAGGACTCTCGCCGGCCAATATCGAGAAATTCCGCCAGGCCACCTGCCTTTGTTTCGGCTTGAACCAGCCAGGCGATGGCCGTCCTGACCAGGGGTTGGGGATCGACGTCGCGGAGTTCCAGCGCGGCCAAGAGCCCACGCGCATTCATCGCCCCCACATCCTTGGGCGAGGCATGTTTCAGGTGCGCCGACAGCATCTCAGCCGAGACACGCTGGGTCGGCCGAAGCGAAAGGGCCTGCGAGAGCAGAACTAGGGCGCGTCCAATATCGCCGGCATGAAGCAAACCGCCGGCAAGGTTGTGGCGCATCTCGGCATCGCGAGGACGGCGCTCAAGAGCCTTTTCCAGTAACGGCCGCGCGCGCGCCAGATCCTTGCGCGCCAGAGCCGACATCGCAGCCTCAAAGGCCTTGGCAGAAGCGCGAGACACTTATCCGCACCGTTGTGCTTTGGCGAAGCTCATGACCGGTAAGCTCCTGTCCGGTGAATAGGTTCGGCGGCCAGCGGGCGCCACGCGGTTTTCAGCGCGCGCCCGTCTCCTTCCTGGGTGCGGCGCCGCAAACCTCGGCCACAAGATCGGTGAAGGGGCGCTTGGCGGCGCGGGCTTCTTCCCACAGGCGGTCCGCCTCGGCCACATCGACAATGCCGTGAAGTGACATCCATAACTCAGCTTCGCGCAAATCGTGCGCCTTGAACCGGGTCCGCCAATCCTCGAACGTCCAAGGCTCCTGGTCGGGTAACGCGTGGGCCGTGGTCGCGAACGCGAGCGCCTCGAGCGTGTCGCTGTTGTAGTCGACGGCGACCGGGCGCGGCTCATATTCGACGGACTCGAAAAACAGGATCCGCCCGACGTCGGCCTCGGTCAGGCCATCGACCAAGACTCCGGGCACCTGCCGGCCCGGCGCCGCGACGAGGACGGGAAAGGTCTCGCGCCGCATGTGCACTAGCCGATGTCCAAGCAGCCGCGCGGGTGGAAACGGATCTCCGGGGACCGGCCGCCCGGCAACCAGGTTTAGGATTTCCGGATCGGACAAGAGGCCGAAAAAAAAGAATTGCACCGGCTTCCAAGCTCCTCCGCGCATTTAAAGGCCGCGCAACGCGGCCGGACGGTCCATAGGCCGCCATGAAACGGCCCGATATCGGGGAGACTTGGTATCACATATCGCCGTGGAAGATCGCGAAAAGAAGAACGGGGGCATACCTGCCCCCGTTGTCTAGCTTTCGGCGCTCACACTGGCGCTGGTCGGCTCCGGCATCGAAAAGCTTCCATGCCACGACCTGAACCAACCCGGCGCCTACCTTCTGGAGGTGCGCCTCTTTGCGACCTTGCGCTTCGCAGGCCTCTTCGCGGCCTTACGCTTGGCAGGCTTCTTCGCCGCCTTGCGCTTAGCGGGTTTCTTCGCCGCCTTGCGCTTGGCGGGTTTCTTCTTCGCGGCCTTACGCTTAGCGGGCTTCTTCTTCGCCGCTTTACGCTTGGCAGGCTTCTTCTTCGCCGCCTTACGCTTAGCAGGCTTCTTTTTCGCCGCTTTACGCTTAGCTGGCTTTTTCTTCGCGGCCTTGCGCTTGGCCGGCTTCTTCTTCGCGACCTTGCGCTTGGCGGCCTTCTTGGCCTTTTTGGCGACCTTCTTAGCCTTCTTCGCTTTCTTGGCTACCTTCTTCTTAGCCTTCTTAGCGACCTTCTTAGCGACCTTCTTTCTCTTCTTTACGGCCTTCTTCGCTGCCTTCTTCGCAGCGCTCTTGCGTGCCGGCTTCTTTACCGGCTCGGGCTCGGACTCTGCAGTCGGAGCGGTATCTTGTTCATCGGACATTGCCAACCTCTCGTCAGGATCCAGATCTTGTGTGGTTGAGTGCATTATCGTCATCCGAAGCGGATTAGAAGTTACGTGAAAATGTACTCTAGTTAGTAACCACTCGGACATTAGCTACTATATCTCGTGCGTAGCACATTCGCTTATACATGCATTGCCGATTCCCGCAAACACAAAATGTAGATTCATGAGTTACGAATACGCGACGCGAATCACGGTGTCCGGGACGAACACAAATCGCGCGCGCGTTTCATTCCCGCCGTTTGACCCGAACCACCGTTTGATTTTCGTAGCGGCCTAGCGGCGAGAGGATTATCCGCGCGACATCGATCCGGTTCTATTTTCCACTTCATACCTCCCCGCGCACGTCACCATGTGACGTCTTTGGAGCTCGTCGCAGCCGGTGTAATTTCGCTAATGCCACCGCACGCGACATGAAACGGAAGATCGAATGACGGAGAGTCGTCAGCCCACAGCGATGCGTCTCGCAATGACAGCGACCCGCATGCAATACCTGTGGGGTTCAATGACCGATAGGGTCGAAAATCTAGCGCCGGACGAAGCGTTCGCTGCCTGGTATCCCCTAGGGGAGTCGAACCCCTGTTTCCGCCGTGAGAGGGCGGCGTCCTAGGCCACTAGACGAAGGGGACAAGCTAGTTGGCCGGAAGGCCCTTCACATAGCGAATGGCGGATCGTCTGACAAGGGCTGCTTGAGTTATACCCGCCTATCCAGCCAAGGTTCGCGCGGCGCTTAGGAGAGCGTCGACATCCGCCGGGACGGTATTGAAGGCGGTTACGAGGCGTGCCTCGCTATCGGCCGCCGCGCCCCAGCGATAGAACTGAAACCCTCGATCGAAGAGGCCTTGGATCATGGCCTCCGGCAAACGAAGGAAGACCTCGTTCGCTTGAACCGGGGAAACGATCGAGACGCCATTGAGCGCCGCCAATCCCTCGGCCATGCGTGCCGCCATGGCGTTCGCGTGGCGGGCGTTGCGCAGCCAAAGATCGCCATCGAGATAGGCATCGAGCTGGGCCGAGAGAAAACGCATCTTTGAGACCAGGTGCCCGCCGCGCATACGCCGGTAAACGAAACCTTCGGCTAGTTCGCGCTTGAAAAATATAACCGCCTCCGCCCCCAGCACGCCGTTCTTGGTCGCGCCGAAGGAGAGGGCATCGACACCGGCCTTCCAGGTCACCTCGGCCGGACTGCACCCTAGCGATACGACCGCGTTGGCGAAACGCGCGCCGTCCATGTGCAGGTTCAGGTTGTGGTCGCGCGCGACCTGCGCTATCTCGGCGATCTCGTCCAGCGTATAAACCGTCCCGGACTCGCTGGTCTGGGTCAGGCTAACCGCCGCCGGCTGAGCGTGATGCGAATCGCCAACGCCGGCAATCGCAGCCTCGAGCGCGCCGGCAGAGATCTTACCGGCCGCGCCGGGCAAGGCGCGGAGCTTCGCGCCACCGGTATAAAATTCCGCGCCGCCGCACTCGTCCACATTGATGTGTGAGTTCTCATGGCAAAAGACCTCACCGTAAGGTGGCGTCATGACCGAAAGTGCGAGAACATTGGCCGCCGTGCCGGTAGCGACGGGGAAAACCAGGACCTCGGTCTCGAAGATCTCGCAAAATTTCGCCTGCAAACCGCGGGTGAGTTCGTCCTCGCCATAGGGCATTGCGTTTCCGGTATTGGCCGCCTCCAGGGCGCGCAGAATTTCCGGAGCCACGCCGGTCGCGTTATCGGAGCAAAAATTGACCATCGCTCAGCCTTGTATCAATTAGAACCAAGTACCCGCCCAAGTATCTTGCCGGTCGCCATATCGATCAAAATTACTTGCTGACAACCGCGTTCCATGGGCCCTTCCGTGCGTACGATCAGACGGTCATCGAGACCTTCCGCCTCGGCGATGACGCATCCGGGGGGAAGTTTCAACTCGACGTCACCGACTGCCTGCTCGTCCTTGAGGGCCTTGGGGACACGGTCCACCAACTCGTAAGCAACCAGCCCTAGGCCCAACACGATGAGAATTCCCATCCCGATCACGAGTATCTTGAGCGCCTGCATGTCTTGCGAATTGTCCCTTGCTACGCCGACCTTCACCACACCGATCTTCTGTGCCATCGTCCGGCTATGAGCCAGCCCGTTGGACCTACCGAACTAATCGAGACCACGTTGGCCGATACCGGCCGGCGGGTCGATCAAGTTCTTACGGCCCATCTGCCAGGACTGTCGCGCAGCCGCCTTAAAGTCTTGATCGAGCAAGGCTGCCTGTCTTCGGCCGGCGCGACGATAGTCGAGCCCGCATACCGGGTCAAACCCGGCCAAATTTTCGCCATCATCGTGCCCGACCCTACGCCTGCCATCCCAGAAGCGCAGGCCATCGCGCTCGATATCGTTACCGAGGATCCATACTTGATCGTGCTCGACAAGCCCGCCGGACTGGTCGTCCATCCGGCACCGGGGAATCCGGACCGAACCTTGGTTAACGCTTTGATTGCCCATTGCGGCCCCGAGTTCACCGGCATCGGCGGCGTGCGCCGCCCCGGCATCGTGCACCGCTTGGATAAAGGCACCAGCGGTCTCATGGTCGTGGCCAAGACGGCTTCGGCCTATGCGGGCTTGGCTTCTCAATTCGCGGCGCGTGAGGTCGAGCGGACTTACTGGGCGGTTGTCTGGGGAGTACCAGCGCCCAAGAGCGGTGAGATCTCCGGCAACATTGGCCGCAGTCCGCGCAATCGCAAGAAAATGGCGATCCTGCGCCACGGCGGCAAGCAAGCAACGACGCGGTACCGGGTCCTGCGCGAATTGGCCGGGGGACGTGCGAGCTTGGTCGAATGCCGATTGTTGTCCGGCCGGACGCACCAAATTCGCGTTCATATGGCGGCCTCGGGGCATCCCCTACTCGGCGACCCGCTCTATGGCCGTGGCGGCGACTCACGGCTGCGCGCGCTGCCACAGGCCGCGCAAGACGCCGTCAAATCCTTGGGCCGCCAAGCGCTTCACGCCAAAACCTTGGGATTTCAACACCCCACTAACGGGGATGTCATCAGATTTGATAGCGTATTATCCGGTGACATGAGTGAATTAATAACCACATTAGAATCACTATAAGGAAATCACGACCAAATTCGTCATGTTTCCTTGTTGGCACGATGCTGGCCTGGTATAGATATATCAGCATTCACTGAATTAAGGTCCCGCCTCGAATTTGCGGCCCAGCGGCGAAACCGCCGGGATATGAAGGAGAACTTGGTATGGTAGCGCCGAAAGTGCCGATGATCGTGTCTGAAGGGAACCTAAGCGGTTATCTTCAGGAGATCCGCAAATTTCCCATGCTTGAGCTGGACCAGGAATACATGCTGGCCAAATCCTGGCGCGAGCACGATGACCTCGAGGCGGCGCACAAACTGGTTACCTCGCATCTACGCCTGGTCGCCAAGATCGCCATGGGATATCGCGGCTACGGCCTGCCGGTCGCGGAGCTGATCTCCGAGGGTAACGTCGGCATGATGCAGGCGGTCAAGCGATTCGACCCCGAGCGCGGTTTCCGCCTGGCAACATATGCTATGTGGTGGATTCGCGCCGCGATACAGGAATACATCCTGCATTCATGGTCGCTGGTGAAGATGGGTACAACGGCGGCGCAGAAAAAGCTGTTCTTCAATCTGCGAAAATTGAAGGGGCAGATGAAGGCGATCGAAGAAGGCGATCTGCACCCCGAGCATGTGACCAAGATTGCCACCGCCCTGAACGTGCCTGAAACCGACGTGGTCAACATGAATCGCCGCCTGGCGGCGCCGGATCACTCGCTTAACGCGCCGTTGCGCATCGATGGCGACGGCGAGTGGCAGGACTGGCTGGTTCACGAGGGGGACGATCAGGAAACTCTGCTCGCCGAATCGGAAGAGATGACGCAACGCCGGGCCCTGCTACAATCGGCGATGACGACCCTCAATAAACGCGAACGGCACATACTCGAGCAGCGCCGCCTGAGCGAAAACCCAACGACTCTCGAGGATCTTTCCCAGGAATATGGAATTAGCCGCGAGCGGGTCCGCCAGATCGAAGTGCGCGCATTCGAGAAGCTTCAGAAAGCGATCCGGAATGCGGCGATAGAGCAGCGCCTCGCCACCGAATAACCGCCGTTTACCGCGCCGCCAGGACCGAAAACCGAAGCGCCAGCTATTCTTCGGACAACTCCTGCGCGCCACCGGGCACGACTTCGGACCCCCAAATCTCGACTATTTCCGCTTGCTTGCGCCTTAGCGTCTCAATCCGCTTTGCCGAGATGCTTGAGTAATACACGGACAGGATAGGCGGCACGGCGAGGTAGATGAGCCAGCCGCTTCCGGCGGCGCCGTAGGACGCCAACCAATGAACCGGATCGGCCGCTATGCGCAGGCTGGCGTCATAGGCCTGACCCGCCTGCCACAACTTCGTCAATCCAGGCAGCGTCCCACAGAAATTCATGAGTGCGACCGTGATAGCCAAGTACTTACCCTTGGTCCGATCCACCATGTAGGCGACAATGCTGGGCACCATGCCGGCGAACAGCACAATGCAAGAGGGAAATAGAACCACGATAACCGGCAGGAGAAGAATTCCGGTCATGACCGACCGCCCGCCGCTCGCCTTGCGCGGCGTGTTTGGTGTTTTCTGGCCCACTTGTTCTGACATTTCTTCGGCGTTACCGGTTTTCCCAAGGTCTCATGGTGGCCTGCGGCCCAGCGGCGCTGGAGAATGCCGACTTACCCCAAGGGGTTGACCATGAATAATAAACGGCGAACATCACGTCGATCGGCTCCTCAAGTGACGAAAATGATCGACAAGGCCAGCACGGCAAAGCTGGAGATCACAGCAGACAAGAACGTCGCGGCCTGCCGGCTTTTGGCCTGTACGTAGTCCGGCGCCGCGAGACCGCCGCCCATCAACCAATTGATGTTATTTTCGAGCCTTCCATACTCCGTGCGCGCGTCGGCAAAGCCGGCAACATCGGCTGTCCTTGTTGTCGAATCGTTGAGTACGGCGAATAGCGCTGACAGGTCGCCCTTGCTGCCGACCCGATCGACGGCCTTCTGCGATCGGTCGCGCATCACCCGATTGTGATAACCTTCGTAGATTGGTGTCGCCATGGCGGCGAGCCACGCCGTCAGGGCCGGAAAACGTTGCGAGACCCCGGTGATCCGATGCACCTCTGCATAGATGGCCAGGACTCCCAAACGTTCCTTGGCCAAGTCGGTTGTTGGCGCAAGGAGCTGCGGAACGCACTCGGCAAGCGTCTTCGAACGCGCCGCGCAAAACCCCGCGATGTGGCGGTCGATGAGTTGTTCGTTGGCCGAACCCCGCCGTGCCACGCGCTCAAGCGCCGGTAAAAGATCGTCCAGCTCACACACATAATCATCCGCGATAAGCGGGCTCTGGCACGGCCACCCGCGAATTGCTTCGTAAAGGGCCCGCTCCAGACCGTTTCCGAGCTGCCGGCGGTCCAGGAAGTAGGAGAACATGTCGAAAGTTTTCGTCAGAGCCGCTCGGTCGGACTTCCCACTGCTGCCCGCGGACTTCAAGAATGTTTGGGGCAAATTGGCCTTTATCATCTCGACGAACGAGGCCCGGAAATCCTCGTCGCCGTAATTGACGGCAAGCGCGGCCGCGAGCCCATCGATCCGGGCCGATATCTGCCGATAGCGTATCGGATGATTGGGCGCAAGCACGGCCAGGGTGTTGGAGATGAGCTGGTCCTCGGCTTGTCTTCCACCGCCCGAGCTGTTGATCAGGAACTCGATCGCGGTTGCGCTTTCCTCATCGCCGAAAGACCGCCGCAGCCAGTTCGTCACTTCACCGCTAGTTATGAGCTTTGCCGCCTGTCCCCAACGGCATCCCATGGCGTGGGACAGGCTAGGCCTTGTCAGATACTCGGAGTCGCCGAATTGAATCGCCCGGCTGGCCTTGGTAGGTAGCATGGGTTGCTTCGGGCTAAGCTGCCGCCCATTGGCCCACAATTCCAAGTCATCGGCCGTCCAGCGCTCGTTGGGGTCGTCGCAAAGGAGGCCGCGCAATGGTTCGATCATGCGAAGCGACAACTGAAGGTCCCCGACCAGGGTTATATAGCTGCCGCGCCTGATTTTCGTAGCGACCACCTCTTCATCTGTCATGCCTTCAGTCGGATTGCCGCCGGTGAGCAGCACCGCGATCGTGACGCCTAAAGCGTACATATCGTCGGCAAGCGTCCCTTGACCTCGCCCCGATTCGAGTACCATCGCAGCATCGACGGGTTCGTAGAGTTTCGGCTGCGACATACCTGCGGGGCCGCTCGCGCACTCGCCCAGTACGGCGCTCTGACAGGTGCTGTCTTTATAAAAGATATTGTCCGCGCGAATCGCCCGGTGCTTGATCGACCGCCCGCCCATCTCCTTGAGGGCCGGAAGAATCGGTTTGATGATCTTATGAGTAATCTGATCTTCGCGCAGCGCCTCGAATTTCGTACCTAATTTTCCAGCCAGCGCATCGCCCAACGGGCGCTCGAACAGCACAACGAAGCGGCGGCCACCCGTTTCCGGCCACCTAACGGGACCAGCTTCGATCGGGGTAATCATGGGCAGACGCATCAGGCGCGACAACTGCGGAATGATGTCGAGGCGTGGAACCAGGCCGGACCGGCAAACCATGGCTGTTAGACGCCGCGTGGGTGCGCGCTGGTCGGTAGCGTCGACGGCGAATGCGGTCGCGTGATCGTAGGCCGGCAGGGGCTTGTCGGGGTGGATCAGGTAACGTCCGGCCAGGGTCAGATCTTCCCCCGGGCCGTTCGAATTCTCAGTCATACCGTCCTCGATGCCGACAACCTTGGCCAAATGCTCAATACTTCAAGCGCACAGCGGCGCGCTGCTCATTCTGGCGGAATACGGAAAACAGACGGTTAATGCGGCCTTTATACCGAGGACCGCCCGTCACAGGCGCGGGGGCTCGGCAACGACGCCAGTTCCGTGCTATGCCGATACTCAGGCGCCGCACTGCCGCCGGGGATCTATGTCAAACATGCCGCTTGAAGTTCTGATCCTGATTGGCGCTGTTTTCATGGCGGCCGGCCTGATCAAGGGTGTCATCGGGTTGGGCCTGCCGACTGTCTCCCTCGCCCTCCTGACCGCTACCCTGGGCGTGAAACAGGCCATCGCATTGGTGCTTGTGCCGTCGCTCGCCACGAATTTGTGGCAGGCCCTGGCGGGGGGGGCGTTGAAGGACATCGTCCGGCGGTTGTGGAGCCTGCTGGCTGCGGCATGCATCGGGATCTGGTTCGGCAGCGCCCTCTTGGCGCGCGCCGACGCTGCCTTCGTGGCAGGCCTTTTCGGCTCGCTCCTGTGCGTCTATTCCGGATACAGCCTGGCGACACCACAGATCCGGCCGCCCGGCCGGCATGAGTCCTGGCTATCGCCAGCCATCGGTCTGATCGCCGGCGCGATCACCGGTCTGACCGGTTCGTTTGTCGTGCCTGGAATCTTGTATCTTCAAGCCTTGGGGCTGGCGCGCGACATCTTGGTCCAGGCCATGGGTGTGGTGTTTGTCGTCTTGACCGTGGCACTGGGCATCTCCTTGTCGGGCCACGGCTTGCTATCCACCGAATTAGGCGCTTTGTCGGCCGCGGCGGTAATTCCGACCGCCCTAGGCATGGCCGCGGGGCAACGAGTTCGCCGCCTCTTGCCCGAGGCCACGTTCCGTAAGGTATTCTTTTGCTTGCTGTTCGGATTCGGCCTTTATATCGCCGCCAGGTCGTTTCTGTGACGCCGATGGCAAATGATGCCCCTCGCCCCGCCAGCTTTCGCAACCGGAGACCAGGCGACCGCCTCGGTGGTCGTGGTCAAGGAGCTGCGCTGCGTCGTGTGGCCAACGACCGATCTTAAAAGGGCGCTAGATCGTCATCCCAACCTGCTTAACACGCTTCACGCCGCCATAGGCCGCGACATGGCGGACAAGACCGCCGCCCATAATTTGAAACTGTCTCAGGTTTGAGGCTGGCAGGTCGGCACGGGTATTTGTTAGGGCGCGTCCGGGTCGCCGTCATGGATCGGCGCGCCGAAATGCTCGACCGTGGGAAAGGGATCGTAGAAATCGTGTAGGTGCGCGCGCCAATCTCGATAGCGGTCGGAGCCGCGAAACCCCTGCGTGTGGTCCTCCAGCCGCGTCCACCAGACGAGCAAGATGTAGCGATTCGGCGTCTCTAGGCAGCGCCGCACCTCGATGCCCTGAAAACCCGGGGTCGCCGCGATCAGGGGACGGGCCGCGCGCATGACCGTCTCGAACTCCGACTCCCGGCCGGGTTTCACGTTCAGGAGCGCCGATTCCAAAATCACGATGCCGTCTCCGCTAAATTATGAGCGTTGGCTTGTCGGAGGCCGCGACCAGTCGCCGCGCCATGCCCTTGGCCGCGCCGAAGCTGAATGGGCCGGTCAGATGATAAAGGACGATGCGCCCGCCCGCCTCAACCAACAGCGCCCTTTCCGGGTCGCTCAACGAAGGCTCGTCGCTATCCTGCGTGATGGTCTTGATGTTCGCGAGCTGCAGGTCCGACATGCGCTTCACGAACAGCAAGCTGGCCAGTACGATGCCGACCGCGACCGCCGTGATCAGGTCCACGAAGACGGTCAGCAGAAGCACGACGAACATGAAGAACACGCCCGCGCGCGGCGCCTCCCGCAAGCGGCGCAGGTAGTCCCAGTCGACGATATCGATCCCAACCTTGATCAGGATCCCCGCCAGCACCGCATGCGGAATATGCTCCGCCAGGCCGCCGAGGCCGAGGACGACCGCCAGCAATACCAGCGCGTGGAGGGCGCCGGAGATCGGCGTGCGTCCGCCGGTCCGCACATTGACCACAGTGCGCATGGTCGCGCCGGCGCCCGGGATAGCGCCAAACAATCCGGCGATGGCGTTGCCGATGCCCTGGCCGATCAACTCACGGTCGGACTTGTGCGTGGTTTGAGTCACGTTGTCCGCGATCAGCGACGTCAGCAGGCTATCGATCGAACCGAGCAAGGCGAGCACCAAGGTGGCCTGCACCATCTGCGGTACTGCCTCGATCTCGAATTTCGGCAGATGAGGCGTCGGCAGGCCGGTGGGAATTTCACCCAGGACTGGTGCCCCCTGGAACAGGAAAGCGGCCAGGAGACTGCCGCCAACCAGAGCGATCAGCGGCCGTGGGAGGAGTCGATCGACGGGCGCCGGGACCAGATAGACGGCCGCCAGGGCAAGCAGGCCGACGATCGTCGCGTCCGCCTTCGGCGCGGCCAGCAACTCCGGTAGGGCAACCAGGATCGATAGCGTTCCGCCGCCCGGCGTCGGATGGCCGATCAAGGGCGCCAATTGCAGAATGATGATAATGCAGCCGATGCCGGTCATGAAGCCCGAGACGACGGGAAACGGCATCAAGCTGATGTAACGGCCAATCTTCATAACGCCGAAGAGGATCTGGAACAGTCCGGCCATGACCACGGTCATCGGGCCGGTCGGACCCGAAATCTGCGCCGGCGTACCGTCAAAGACGGACACGAAGAATCCGACCAGAACCGCACCGTAAAGACCTGCGACCGGCCCGGCGCCCGAAGCGACGCCGAAGGCGAGCGCGAGTGGCAGGGCGACGACCGCCGCCGTTATGCCGCCATAAATATCGCTGCGCAGATTATCGAATCTAATCCCATGTACGAACCGCATCCGCCGGGTCCCTAAGCCCCTGCACGCTCTTTTGCCCAAACGAGGGCGGCTTCAAGCAAACGGCGCAAAGGGAGACGAACGCCCGCCGCGAGGTCTTCGCGAAAGCCGTAGGGCGGGTCTTCGTCCATGTAGGTGATTTGGCTGAGCTCGAGTTGGACCGCATGGCAGCCCATCGCCGGGTTGCCGTAAGTGCGCGTGATCGCGCCGCCCTTGAATCGGCCGTTGCTGACCGCGCTATAGACCGCCGCCCCGGCAGCCACATCTTCGAGCCGTTCCATCAGAGCGGGATCGGCGCTGGTTCCGCCGCCAGTGCCAAAATTCAAATCCGGCAGGCGGCCCTCGAAAAAGCGCGGAACCTGGCTGCGAATTGAGTGCGCGTCCCACAGCACGGCAATACCGTGGCGTGCGTGGATCGCCGCGAGTTCCGCCTCCAGGCGCTGGTGATAAGGTTGCCAGAAGGCCGCACGCCGGGCCGCGATCTCGGCCGCGTCCGGCGCCGCGCCGTCGCAGTAGATTGGCGCTTCGTCGAAAGTCGTTGTGGGGCACAAACCGGTATTATTGGCGCCAGGATAGAGTGACCGGCCGTCCGGCGGCCGATTGAGATCGACGACATATCGGGATTGCGTCGCCGCAATGACCGATACGCCGAGCTCGTCCAGGAAGTCGTAAAGCCGATCAACGTGCCAATCGGTATCCGGCAAGCTCTTGGCAGTATCCGTGAAGCGCGCGGCTATATCGTCCGGCACACCGGTCCCAGCGTGCGGGATGGAAACGAGCATTGGCGCGGAGCCGGCGGCGAAGCGATAGGTTTCGCTCATGCACGCCCCGCTCCAGGGAGACAGGCCTCCAGACCGCGTCCTTCGTGTGCGAAGGCCGGCGGGGCAAGTGAAAGAGCCCAAAGTTTAAGAACGCGGTAGTGGGGAGTCATTCTGATCGGGCGCTCCGGCAAAATCGACCGGCACGATAAACTGGGCCAGGTCTGGCAGCAACGGTGACCCCGACAGCTTTGGACTCGGGACGGAAGCCGTGTCCTGCTATACCGCGTGGCTTGACCCAGCCCTACCGCAATGGCGGCGAATACATAAGGCCACCGTTACGCCACAGGGCGTTGAGGCCGCGTTCCAGCGAAGCGGGCGTATTAGGCCCCAGGTTGCGGGCGAAAATTTCGCCATAATTCCCGACTTGACGAACCACCTGGTACACCCAGTCGTCGCCCAGTCCAAGGCTTTCGCCAACCCCGGGCTCAGCGCCTAGCATGGTCTTTATCACCGAGTCCGACCCCGCTTTGGCGGCATCTACGTTAGCCGAGCTGATGCCCGATTCTTCCGCTTCTATCGTCGCAAGGATCACCCAGCGCACAATGTTGCGCCACTGTGGGTCGTTGTCGCGAACATAGGCGCCAAGAGGTTCCTTCGAGATGACGTCATCCAGGATAACAAAATCGTCCGGATTCGGCGCCTCGGTCGCCCGGATCGAGGCCAACGCCCCACGGTCGGTCGTGAATAAATCGCACCGCCCGAGGAACAACCCAGCCTTGGCTTCCTCTATGGATCCGAAGGGAACCGGTTTGTAGTTCAAGTTGTGAGCTTTAGCATAGGCGGCAAGGTTGGTTTCGGTGGTGGTAAAGGTGGAAACGCAAATGCTCATGCCTGGCTTCAGATCGCTCAGCTTTTTCGCACCCAAGGATTTTCGCGCCAGAAACCCCTGACCGTCGTAGTAGTTGACCTCCGTAAAATCCAACCCCAAGGCGGTCTCGCGCTTGAATGTCCGGGTCGTATTCCGGGCCAGGATATCGATCTCATTCCGTTGCAGAGCGGCAAAGCGGGCCTTGGCGTTTAAGGGGATGAGTTCAACGGCGCTCTTGTCGCCCAAGACCGCGGCGGCAAAGGCACGGCAAAAATCCACATCCAGCCCCGACCACTCGCCGCTCTGATCTATGGCGGAGAATCCCAAAAGACCGTTGTTCACACCGCATTTAAGGAAACCGCGCTCCTTCACCGCCGCAAGAGTCGGACCAGCAGCCGCCGGCGCCGCGGCGGTGGCGAAATATGCCACGGCAAGGGCAAAGAGAAGGCTGATTCTCATGGCTATACCTTTCATCGTATTTCTAGCGAGGTTTCCTGGGCAACATCCACCCGCTCGCGACGAAATCGTCTTGCGTTATACAAGTCCTAATTGAATCCACTTCATGCGCGATACATGGCCAGTGGACTTACACCACCAGAAGTTACTTCGCGCCAATGACTTGCCGGTTCGAGATGTACTATGAGGAAAGACGATTATTTATATGTTAACGATACTTGGCGATATTTTTGCCCAGTAATTTGCTCCGGTTAATCCGTTTGCCAACCCGATGGTGACCGGCCAAGGGAGAAACACACCCGGCGGGACGGCGGATATCGTTCATCAGAATGATCCAGGCATCACTCAGCGTTAAGAACCGCCTCATTGTCAGCTTTGGCGGCGCCGCGGCATTCACGGTGCTGGCCAGCGCCCTGGGTATAGCCGCGTTCGTTCAAAGCCGGGCCGCACTGGACCATATCACCCTGTCGCGCCTGCCTATGGTGACCACGGCGTACCAGATCGCCCAACAGACAGAAGCCATTGCGGCGACGGCACCCACTCTCCTGGCCTCGACGGCGCAGACCCAGCATCTGTCCGTCGCGAACAGAATCTCGGATCAGCTAAATTGGCTTGGAGAGTTGGTGGCGCGCCTGGAAGGCAGCGGCGTCGAAGCCGTAGCCAACATCGAACGTAAGAAGGCTCTGCTCGTCGATACCTTCAAGACGCTCGACATCTTGGTTCAGTCGCGAATAGCCGCACAGATCGAGAGGCAAAATGCGACCCGTGCGCTCATGACCTCTTCCCGCGCCTTTCAAGATATGATCGACGCGGCGCCCGCCGAGCTCAGCAAGAACTCGACTGTGGACGCGCACGACTTTCTGCCTGCGCACACCCTGGCCATGGTCCGGAATCTCAGCAAGGCCGTCCAGAACAGCCTACTCGCGGCGGCTAACGCCCCAACTCCCTTTGGCCTGAAGAAATCTCAGGACGAGTTTCAGGCGATTGCCAAGCAAGCCGAAACAGAGATCGCTAACCTGCCCAAGGGCGTGGCCACACGCGCATCCAAGTCGTTTCAGGAGCTGAAGCTCTTTGGGTCCGGTGAGCAAAACCTGTTCCAACTTCGCGAACGGGAGCTCAAGGCGGGCGCCGCCGCGGAGCGGATGGTTTACGCCTACAACCAGAACGGCAAGTCTCTGGTGTTCGCGGCGAATGTACTGATCCAGGCCGCGCAGGCAGATATCGACGAGGCCACGCAAACATCGCGCGCTAACTTGAAAATCTACGGTTGGATCCTCGCGGCGATCGCCGCTAGCTGTGTTCTTGGCGCGGCCATACTGGCTCTTCATACCAGCCGCAATATAGGCGGTAGACTGGTGGCGCTGCAGAAGAGCATGGCGGTCCACGCATCGGGCGGAACCCATGAAATCCCCTCCGGCGGTAACGATGAGATTACGCGCATGGCGGAGGCGCTAAAGGGCTTTATCTCTACCATTGAACAGCGCGAGGACGAGTTACGTCACGCGCGCGACGCGCTAAAGCAAAAAGTCGTGGAGGTTCAGCTCAGCGAAAAAAAATTGCGCCAAGCCAAAGAAGAAGCCGAGCTATCGAACCGGGCAAAATCCGAGTTCTTGGCCAACATGAGCCACGAACTCCGCACGCCCCTCAACGCCATCATAGGTTTCTCGGAGTTGACCTGGACTCAAGCCTTCGGCCCCGTCGGAGATTTGAAATACGTCGATTACGCGAAGGACATAAACGATTCGGGCCAGCACCTGCTGCAGCTAATCAACGACATACTCGATTTGTCGAAGATCGAGGCCGGCAAACTTGAGCTTTTTGAGGCGCCTGTCGATTTAGAAATAGTTGTTCGCTCCAGCATGATTCTAATCAAGGAAAGGGCCGAGTCGGGCAACCTGAAGATTGAGTCCCATGTGCCATCCGACCTGCCGACAATCTATGCCGACGAACTCAAAATGAAGCAGATCATACTCAATCTCCTGTCCAACGCCGTCAAATTTACCGAGCCTGGGGGAACCGTCGAACTGACCGTGGACGCGAACTTTGTGGACGGTCTGACGATTCGAGTAAGCGATACTGGGATCGGTATAGCTGAAGAGAATCTGCAGAAAATTGTAGCGCCTTTCGCTCAGGTCGACAGTACGCTAAGCCGAGCCTACGAAGGCACGGGATTAGGGCTCCCGCTGTCCAAGGCGCTGGCCGAAATGCACGGTGGCGCCCTGGGGATAGAAAGCGAGATCGGCGTTGGAACCACGGTGACCGTCTGGTTCCCGGGCGAGCGGTTAGGCTGCCTCGACAACTCCGTGGCCTAGACCAGGCTGTTCTCGCACGCCCTCCCCCCCCTGGCGGCGCGCCACCGAATTCTCTATATAGACTTGAGGCGATCCGGTTCGGATGGGAGCTTAGACTCCCATGGATTTGGGCCGCGATTTACACAAGAAGAATGAGACTTGGTATAATGGCCATGGCCGGAACCTCGGGCAATCCCCGACTGGACAACACGCGCGATATCCGCGCGCCGCGCGGCGCCACGCTGACAGCCAAATCGTGGCTGACCGAGGCGCCGTTGCGCATGATCATGAACAACCTGGACGCCGAGGTCGCGGAGAACCCGCATGAGTTGGTCGTCTACGGCGGCATCGGCCGGGCGGCGCGCGATTGGCGCTGCTTCGACGCGATCGTGGAAAGCCTAAAACAATTGGAGGGCGACGAAACCCTGCTGGTGCAATCGGGCAAGCCGGTCGGCGTCTTCAAGACCCACGCGGATGCGCCGCGCGTCCTGATTGCCAACTCAAACCTGGTGCCGCACTGGGCAACCTGGGAGCACTTCAACAAGCTCGATAAGGCCGGTCTGATGATGTACGGCCAGATGACCGCCGGGTCCTGGATCTACATCGGCAGCCAGGGCATCGTGCAGGGTACCTACGAAACCTTCGTCGAGGCGGGACGCCAACATTACGGCGGCGACCTGGCCGGCAAGTGGATCCTGACCGGCGGCCTGGGCGGCATGGGCGGGGCCCAGCCCCTGGCGGCAACCATGGCCGGCGCCTCCATGCTGGCCGTCGAGTGCCGGCCAAGCCGGATCGAGCGGCGGTTGGAGACCCGCTACCTCGACCGCAAGGCGGATACTCTGGACGAGGCCCTGACGATTCTCGACCAGGCCAAGAAATCCGGAAACGCGGTTTCGGTCGGCCTATTGGGCAATGCCGCCGATGTCTTCCCCGAGCTGGTCAGGCGCGGCGTCAAGCCGGACATGGTGACCGACCAGACCAGCGCACACGATCCGCTGCACGGTTACCTGCCCCAGGGTTGGGACTTGGACAAGTGGGAACGCCTGCAGGAGAGCGATCCCGAGGCGGTCGTCAAGGCGGCCCGGGAATCGATGGCGGTTCAAGTTCGCGCCATGCTGGATTTCAAGGACATGGGCGTGCCGACTTTCGACTACGGCAACAATATCCGGCAGGAAGCGCTGAGCGTCGGAGTCGCACGGGCCTTCGATTTCCCAGGCTTCGTTCCCGCCTACATCCGGCCACTGTTTTGCCGTGGGGTTGGGCCGTTCCGTTGGGTCGCGCTCTCCGGCGATCCGGAAGACATCTACAAGACCGACGCCAAGGTCAAAGAGCTTGTTCCCGACGATCCACATCTGCACAACTGGCTCGACATGGCGCGCAAGCGGATTCAGTTCCAGGGTCTGCCCTCGCGGATCTGCTGGGTCGGCCTGGGCGGGCGGGCGCGCCTGGGACTCGCTTTCAACGAGATGGTCTCGAGCGGCGAAGTCTCGGCCCCCATCGTGATCGGGCGCGACCATTTGGACTCGGGTTCGGTCGCCAGTCCCAACCGCGAGACCGAGGGCATGATAGACGGCTCCGACGCGGTCTCCGACTGGCCGCTTCTGAATGCGCTATTGAACACGGCCAGCGGCGCGACCTGGGTCTCGCTGCACCACGGTGGCGGGGTCGGTATGGGCTTCTCGCAACACGCCGGCATGGTCATCGTCTGCGACGGAACCCAAGACGCCGCGCGGCGCTTGGAGCGAGTGCTGACCAACGACCCCGCCACCGGCGTCATGCGCCACGCCGACGCCGGCTACGACATCGCGATTCGATGCGCCCGCGAGCAGGACCTGAACCTGCCGATGATCGGGAAATAACCGGCGGACAGAAAAAAAGGCCGCGCCCTTTAAGGCACGACCCTTTTTGGTTCTCGGCGCGCCGCTTTCTCAGGCAGTGCGCGGATCCCTCCGGCCTGCTCTACTGCTTGACCAGGGTGTACTTGAAGGTCTTGCCGGCGGTCACTTCGACCGGATGCTTGATCGTCTTACCCTTCATCTGGGCATGAACGACATACCACCCGGCGGGCAGCGTGAGCTCCGGTGTCGCCTCGGTCACTTCGGCGACCTGGTGGCGCTTGCCACTGGCGTCCTTGCCGTAGGTCATAACCCGCCAGCGGATCCGCTCGCGCATCGCCTTACCGCCAACCTCCGGGATCACGCGCAGGCGGATCGTCCCGACCGGCATATTGGCGGTCTGGGAATTCATGTGACTCGCGATCTGAATGAGACGAGGATCCCGCGCAATGTAGTCGGATCTCTCGGCGGTCGCAGCGGACGAGGTGACGAAGTCGAACGCGCCTGCCTGTCCAGCCTGCGACGGCGCCGCAAACATTAGGAAACCTAAACCAGCGGCGGCGCGCAGGGAGATTTTCAATACCCGCTTCATCGCACAAGCCCCTCTTATTTGTTGAAGACAGTCGTACTATGCCAAGGAGCCTCTTTACAAGCAGTGAAATATACATCGAATCCGAAACAATAGTCCGGTCGAATACAAATATGCGGAAATAACAGCGTTTTACTCTATCTGAGTGTTGTGCAAAATTTATGTCGAAGTTTATCTGGTCAGAGATCGCGCAGCACGGCGAGGCCGACCGGACCGCCTTCGAACTCCGCCATGGCGTCCAGAAGACAACCCCAGAGATAATCGGCCGAGGCGCTGTCGGCCAGGACGTGAAAAGCGGGAGTCTCGCCCTTGTCGTCACGCAGGATGGTACCGGTCATCTTGGCGAGCGAGGTCTGCGCGACCTGCCCGCCGGGAAAGGACTGAGGGCGCAGATCGACAGCGCAGAGCTTGGCGAACATAGCCGAAGCCTGCGTGCCCATGACCAGAAACCAGGCATGGGTCTCATCGCGCGGTAAGGGAAAACCGCGCGGTGTTTTGGGTGGCAACGCCTCGCTATCCCAAGCTTGGTTTAGCTTGGCGGGCAGATCGCCCTGACCGGCCAGATCCCCTAGGATCATGATCTCACTCGGGGCGAGGCGCAGGGCGAGAGCGCCATCGGACTGACGCAGGGCACGGTTACTTTCGCCAGGCACATCGACGCCTTGCGCGCTCAACCATTCCACCGTGCCTTGGCCCTTGAAGCCGCTGCGCGGCAAGGGCGATAAGTCCGCCAAGCCCATGCGCCTCGCGGTTTGCACCTCCACCTCGGGGGCACCGAAGTCCTCTGCCACCGCGGCACCATTGATTTCAACGAAACGCGCACCGGCCTTTACCAGGGTCCGGTAGAGGAAGCTGCGGCGTGCGAAATGCTCTGGCTGGATCTGTTGCTCGGCGCTCATGGATCACATTTCCTGACGCGCGTTGTCTGGATCGTAGAACGGCAGCGGAACAACTTGAGCATCGATCATCGCGCCGTTGTCGAGCTTGACCTGGAAAGATCTGCCGGGCTCGGCATCCTCGGGGGGAATATAGGCCATGCCGACGGTCTTGCCGAGCGACGGCGAATGCGCGACCGAGGTGACAAAGCCCGCCATCTCACCGCGCCGCAGCACCAAATTCGATTCGCTGGGTGCGGGGCCGCTCTCGACCGTGAAGCCAACCAGCTTGCGCGCCATGGGCCGGCGCGCGCGCAACTCGACCGAACGGCCGCCGACAAAGAACGGCTTCTTCTTGGCGATCGCCCAGACCATGTCGACCTCGTGCGGGAAGGTCATGGCGTCGGTGTCTTGACCGATGATGATGTGACCTTTTTCCAAGCGCAGGACGCGCTGGGCCTCGACCCCAAAGCGCCGAATAGCGGCCGCCTTACCCGCGGCCATCATGGCGTCCCACAAAGCCTCGCCATGACTGGCCGGGACATGCACCTCATAGCCTAGCTCGCCGACGAAACCGACCCGCAGGATGCGCGCCGGAATCCCGGCGACACGGCCCTCACGCACGCCCATGTAGGGGAAAGCCTCGGCCGAGACGTCGACCCCTTCGGTCAACGCGGCCATGACCTCGCGCGATTTGGGTCCGGCGATATTGACGCCGGCGTAAGCGGCGGTAACGTTCGAGATATCCACGTCCAGGCGCCACTGCGCGTTCCACCACAACATGCTGCGGTAAATACGATCGACGCCGCCGGTTGTCGCGGTGACGTAGAAATGATCTTCACGCAAGCGGCAGGCGACGCCATCGTCGATGACCGTGCCGGCTTCGTTAGTCATGAGGACATAGCGCGCGCGGCCGACCGGCTGCTTGGCATAGGCGAAGGTGTAGACGCGGTTCAAAAACTCGGCCGCGTCAGGGCCACGGACCGCCAGCCCGCCCAGGGTCGAAACATCGATCAGGCCCAGGTTCTGACGCACCGCCGTGACCTCCTCGGCAATGGCCGCCTCGCGCCGCTCCTTTGGGCCATAGAAGGCCGGGCGCCACCAAAGACCCGCCGTCATCATCTGCGCGCCCGCTTCCAGGTGGCGGTGATGCATGGCGGTCAGACGCTCCGGCTCGAAGCTGCGTCCGGATAGAACGCCCAGCGTCTCGGCGCTGAAGGGCGGTCGCGCCGTGGTCACGCCGGTCTCCGCCACGCTGCGCCCGGTGGCCTTGGCGATCAAGCGCGCCGTCGCCAGCGCCGAATGCCGGCCCTGACTGGGGCCCATGCCGACCGTCGAGAAACGCTTGACCAACTCCAACTCGCTGTAGCCATCGGCGGCCGCGTTCAAGATATCCTTGACCTGCAAGTCCTCGTCGAAATCGACGAAGTCCTTGCCCTTGGGGTGGGGGAAAATTGGCCAGGGGAAGTTGACGCCAGCCGCGCCGCGCTCGCCGGACGCTGCGGGTTCCGCCCCGGCGTCTAGGCCGAGCGCAATCGCCGCACGCCATCCGGCCCGGCGGCCCTCGGCCACGACGGCATCCAGATCATGCGCGCCATCCACAGACCCGGCCAGCTGCATCTGCGCAGGCTGCCCGGTGATCGAGAAAATGGCTTCGCTATCGTCATAGCCCAGGCGGGCACCGGCCTGGAGTGCGAGCTGATACGTCGGCGTGTAGCCGACGGACATGGCCAGTACATCGCAATCGATCCGCTCCGGCTGGCCCGCGACCGTGCCCGCTCCAACGATGCTGTCGATGACCACACCGGCAATCGAGCGGTTGCCTTGGCCCGCGCAAGCCTCGGTCACGGTATGCCCGCTCAGGAGCCGGACGCCGCGTTCCAAGAGCGCATTCATCGCGGGATCGTCGCCCGGCGCGGCACGCAGGTCGATCACCGCAGGAACCTCGACCCCGGCCTCCAAAAGATCGAGTGCGACCTGGTAACCGTGCGCGTTGCCGGTCATTACCACCGCGCCGCTTCCGGGACGCACGCCATAGAGGCGGATGAGCCGTTGCGCCGCGGAGCCAAGCATGACGCCCGGCAGATCGTTGTTGCGGAACTGCGCGGGTTGTTCGATGCACCCCGTCGCAAGCACGACCTCCTTGGCGCGCAGCTTGTAAAGGCGCTTGCCCCGGATGACCGGCAGCCAGTTGTCGGCGAACCAGCCGTTGCAGACCGCGTCGGTCATGACCTCGATGTTCGCCTCGGCCTCGACAGCGGCGATCAACTCGGTGCGCAACGCCTCGCCGCGTGTGCCCTCGAGGTCGAAACGGGCATAGCTCAAAGCCCCGCCCAGAACCGGATTTTCCTCGATCAGCCAGACCTTCGCCCCCGCACCCGCCGCACTCAGCGCCGCCGCCATGCCCGCCGGCCCGCCGCCGACCACGGCGACATCGCAAAATGCATAGGCCTTGTCGTGATAGCCGTGCGGCGTGTCCAGGCGCACTTTGCCGAGCCCGGCCGACTTGCGCACGATCGGCTCCCAGAATCGCTCATAGATTCGCCTCGGCCTGTACAACGCGCGGTAATAGAACCCGACCGGCATGAAGCGTGCGGCCAGGCTCATTGCGGCGCCCCGATCGTGCTTCAGACTACCGCTGTAGTTCTGGCCCATGACCTCCAAACCCTCCGAGATCGGATGCCGGTCGGCCAGGATATTGGGCTCGTGCGGAAGCTGGACCAGGGTGTTCGCATCCTGCCCCGCCATGGTGAGGATACCGCGCGGCCGGTGATACTTGAACGAGCGGGACAACACCTTCACGCCGTTCGCGGCCAGGGCACTGGCGATGGTATCGCCCTCGAAACCCCCATACGCCGTGCCCTCGAAGCTGAAGCTCACCGGCTTACCGCGGTCGACCAACAGGCCCGTGTCTCCAGGCAGGCGATGGGCGGTGCCGCTCAAGCGCCCGCTCCCTCGTTCTTGGCTTTGAATTCGACCCGGTCCTTGAAGACCCCACCCGAGGGGTAGGTCCGCAGTATCTCGTCGGTCACGGTATCGCGCTCGGCGATGAACCAATAACTGGTCGGCACGTGACACCACCACTCGCGCACGACCCCGGCCGTGTTGTTGGAGAACCAGATATGCTCCGCCCAAGCGGTGTCATCGACGGCATTCGGATCGGGCATCTCCGTGACCTCGCCCAAGCAGGCAAACTCCGAGATGTTACGCGGGCCATTGAGCGGGCAGGGCATGATCTTCATCGAGCGGTGACTCTATTCGCTAGTGGCTTGCCGCCGTCGCGCCCATCTCGTTCACGAGATCGAAGGTCGCGAAGCGGTCCAGCCTGAACGGCTCAATCATGGCGGGGACTTTCTGTTTGGCCACGGTTTCGGCCATGTACTTGCCGGACACCGGAGTCGCCTTGAATCCCCAAGTGCCCCAGCCCGCGTCCAACCAGTAGTTCTTTAGCGGGCTCGCGCCCATGACCGGGCTGTAGTCGGGGGTCATGTCGGTCATGCCCGCCCACTGACGTAAGAGGCGGACCCCAGAGAGGAAGGGGAACATCTCCACGGCGTGCGCGATCAGGCTTTCCTTGAGATCGAGGGTCGAGCGCGTCGAATAGAGCTCGTAGGGGTCCGAGCCGCCGCCAATGACCAGCTCGCCGCGCCCGGTTTGCGACACATAGCAATGCAGCGCGGTCGAACTGACCAGGGGGTCGAGAAAGGGTTTGAGGGGCTGGGTCACCATGGCTTGTAACGGAAAGGTCCGAATCGGCAGGCGCAGGCCCGCCATCTTGGCGACCACCGACGACATGCCGGCGACCGCCTGAACCACCTGGCCGCACTTGATCGTGCCCCGGTTCGTCTCGACCGCTGTAATTGTCTCGCCGTCACGTTGGAAACCTGTCACCTCGGTACGCTGATGCAACTCGACACCCATCTCCGCGGCCCGCGCGGCATAACCCCAAGCGACCGAATCGTGCCGCCCGGTGCCGCCGTCGCGATGCCAGAGGCCGGCCTGAATTGGATAGCGTTCGTGCTTCATGTTCAAGCTGGGCACGAGCTCGCGAATCTGCTCGCGGTCGATCATCTCGATACGTGTGCCGCACAGCTTGCCGACCTCCGCGCGCATGCGGAAGGTGCGCACGGTCGCGTCGGTGTGCGCCAGCGTCAGTTGCCCGCGCTGGGCGAACAGCATGTTGTAGCCGAGTTCGTTCGACAGGCCGGTGTATAGCTCGACCGCTTCCTTGTAGAAACGTACCGATTCCGGCGTGATGTAGTTAGACCGAATCACGGCTGTGTTGCGCGCCGTATTTCCACCCCCCAGGTAGCCCTTCTCCAAGACCGCGACATTGCGGACGCCCCAGGTCTTGGCCAGGTAATAGGCGGTCGCCAAACCGTGCCCACCACCGCCGACGATCACCACATCGTAGGACGGCTTGAGGTCCTTTTGCGGCGGTATGTCTTGGCGCGCCGGATAACGGCGACTGAATCCGTATTTGAGGAGTCCCAGCGGCATGGTGCTGTGCAAGGTAAGGGGGCCCAAGCGGGCGACTGTTCGGCACTCGACACCTTCCGACTTGATCGCGTCAAGGGGGAATCTGGCCGCGACGCCAGCCTATACTTCCGAGAATGTCCGTATGAGCCCTGGACCGAGCTTTCAGGCAGAGATCGCCGCGTTGCTTGAAGCCGTGCCAACCCGCGCGGCAGGCAAGCGTACTGTGGCCGTTGTGCCGACGCCCAGTTCGCTGTCGATCGAGAATTCACCGCCGTGCAGCTTGATGTAGCTAGCGGTCAAGAATAGCCCGAGGCCAACGCCTTCGGTTTCGCGTGCGAAGGCCCCGCCCACTTGGTAGAACGCCGTCGTGAGGTTGGGCATGTTTTCGCGCGCGATGCCAATGCCGGTGTCCTCAACGAAGATCGCCAAGCTTCCTTGCTCTTCCATTTTGGCGCAAATTGTTATCCGGTCACCGTCGCGGCTGTATTTGAAGGCGTTAGAGAGCAGGTTTATCACAACCTGTTTGATGACCCGCTCATCGCCCCGAACAACAGGCAAGTCGGCCGGTATCTCGACCGAAAAATCGCGTTCGGCAATGCTGGGCCAGCCGGTCGCTATCTTAGTGCAGCTCGCCAGAGCCTCGGCCGGATCGAACTCTTCCTCCACAACTTCGTAATGGCCCAATTCGATGCGCGAGACATCGAGAATATCGCTGATGACTTGCAGCAGGTGAGTGCCACTGTTGTGGATATCATCGACGTATTGTCCATAACGCGGCGGGTTGACCGGACCGAAAACTTCGCTGCGGATCGTGTCCGAGAACCCGATGATGGCGTTTAGGGGCGTACGCAACTCGTGGCTCATATTAGCCAGGAACTCTGTCTTGGCGCGGTTGGCCGCCAAGGCCTCTTCGACCGCACGCTGCTGCGCGTCCTGCGTGGCTTTGCGTTCGGAGATGTCGCGAAATGTGAAGGTGCGATAAAGCCGCTCAGGCACGGTCTCCCGCCGGCCAAGCTTTGAAGATGCCAGATCGACGGCGCCGACAGTTAGCTCAATAGCCACACGACTACCATCGCGCCGCGCCGTAATGCATTCGTGTGGGACCCTAGGGCCGCCGTCTTGGTTGGTTTCCGCATCCAAGACCGGCAAGAACTGTGCTGCCAATTCCCCGGCCCCCGGCAGGACATCGTCAATCGGCTGGCCAGCCGCGTCCTCGATCGAGCAACGCAAGATCGCTTCGGCCGCCTTGTTCATCACATGAATTTTGCCGGCGTGGTCGGCGATGATGATACCGTCGAAACTGTTCTCGACCATGCGGTCCATCAGCGCGCGGCGCGTGGCGATGGTTTCTCTCTGTTCCAGAATCTGACGGGCCTGGGTTTCGATCTGCCTGGATAGGGCAAACAGCAACGACACTGGCGCTGCTATTAGCCAAGGCGCCGTGGTCAGCGCGATCGCCGCGTTGGCTTGTACGGCAACGGCGAGCGCCTCCATGCCGACAACAGTGGCGGCACAAAAGAACACGGCCCAGCGCCAGCGCCGCTTGGCAAATAGGATTGTTAAGAGAACCACCACAAAGGCACTGACCGGCACCGAGAGGGCGGAACCGAAGGTATGAATATCGCGCCCCTGCCGGATGGATTCATAGGCTAAGGCCTGGACCGCGGGCCCTGCCATGGAGCGGTAGACCGGCACCGGCAGCGCATCGCCAAGCTCAGCCGCCGTCGTCCCGACAATTACCGTCTTGCCTGCCAGTTGCCCGGCCTCGAATCGGCCACGCAAGACATCGACGTAAGAGATCCTTGGGATCGTGTTCGGATCGATACCAAAGTCGATGTAGAAAGGCGTTTCGTTGATGGCCTCAGGACCGGCCAGAAGCGCGAAGACCGCCGGCATTTGCCGGGGGCCTACTTTGTGCACCCCGGACATACGCCGAACCAGGCCGTCCGGCGCTGGTGAAACGTTGATACTGCCAATCTGGGCATGCTCACCGAATTCCGGCCGCGGCAAGGTGTCGAAAAGCTGACCGCCGGCGGATTCGGGTGCCGCCGCCTGGCGAAATGCCGGCAGGATGATCCGGCCTTGCGCCCGCGCCAGGGCCGCTACGAAGGCTTGGTCGCCCGCCTCGGTGCGGCGCGCACTGAGATCGATGTCGATCGCGATCTCGCGGGCGCCGGCAGCGACCAGCTTGTCGATCAAGTCTGCATGGTAGCGGCGCGGCCAGGGCCAAACGTCGAGCTCTTGCAGGCTGTAAGGGTCGATCTGAACGATGACGATATCGCCGCTGGCCGGCCTCTCAAGGAACCGAAAACGCATATCCATCAGGGCACGGTCGATCGGCCCCAGCAGCCCGGTAACGTCCAACACCGAGACCGCGGTGAGGATTACCAGGGCGCCAATCCAACGGGCCGACATTTTAGACAGGTTCCACATCTAACACCGTATCCGTTGATGCGGTGGCCCCCCAGGGAGCCACACAACAAAACAAGCAGAATTGAGCACTATCACGGCCACAGCCTCAGCCATCGTCAGGGACTATGGGCGGAGGACCGCCGCCACCGCCGCCGCCGCTACCGCCAGGGGCACCGCTCCCCAGGCTAACTCCCTCTAAAGCCGCTGTGCCCGTAGGTGTGCTGCCGGTAGTTCCATTAAACACCAGGGTTGTTGCTAGATCGTTGGGCATCGACAAAGAAGCAGAGGCCGTATCCGTAGCGATAGGCATAGAAGCACCCCCATCACTACCTTTGGCTGCAGAAACGCCGTCCGGCGCGACTTCTCGAACCAGACCTCCGGTCGCCGCCGCCAAATTGATATCGCTGGGCCCCAGAGCTTCAGTGACGACAACCGAGCCCGGCTGGGCCGTTGAGACCGTCTCAGCCAGTGGCGTCGCCGGCTCTTGAGCCGCTAACTGAGAATCCGGTTCAACCGCGCTTTCCTGCGCTGGACCGGGTGTTGGAGACGCTGGCGTCGCTGCGCCCGTGCCCGGCTGAGCACCGTCGATGCTGACGCCCGGCCCCCGATTGCGAAACACCGAGCCTGTTTGGCCAGGCCGGACCAAACCGCTTAGACCGCTAGTCAGATTCTGCACCTCCACTAGACCTTCAACCACGTGAACGACAGCACGCTGGCCCTGGATACCAACGGTGAAGGTCGTCCCCTTGACCACCGCAGCCATATAAGGCGTCCGCACTTCAAAATGTTGGCTGGCCTTCTTGTCGACCGTTAGCAAGATGGTGCCGAGCGTATGGAGGATTCGCGTCATGAAAGGCCCGTCGTTCTTCACCGGCAAGCCAATGCGGCTATTGGGCGCGACCACGATTGTCTCCGACCCGCGCTGCAAGATCGCCCGCCCCTCCGGCCCGGTTTCAATCCAGTCCCCGGTGGCGAAGACGTCCCCGACGGTCAAGGCAATGGGGGTCACGCCCGACTTCACCAAGCGGACTTGACCTGAACTATCCGAGAGCAGCCACTGGCGAACCGGTTCCGCCAGGGCGGTGGCAGGCATTAAGGCCTGGCCAAGCCCACTCGCAAGCATGGCTAGCGCGAAACAAGTCCTCAGCCGGGCTCTCTGGAAAAGCTTGATCATTGCACTCTCACGACGTGTTTCAGTATTGGTAAATAACGATAAATTGTTATGAACATATAGTAACACAGTTTCTGAAGATCGCAAGTATTATGTATAACTAATTAACACAGTTACTTATATTTAAATTTATTTTCTAATTGTATTATACTTAGAGCTAATACGGCGACGTTCGTGCGCACCAGCTCCTCGGCCGCAACGTCAGGTGCGGGCGGACGGCATATGATCTTGAGTTTCGTGGAGCGGCCCCAAGGAACTTGGGCGCCGCGAGCGCGACTTGGCCTCAAATACCAAGCCTCAAACTGGCCGGCTCATTTCATGATGGCGAACTGGGCCGAAAGTGTATTGAGGCTTGGTACTGGGCGGATTCCACCTATTTGCTTTTGCCGCGGCCTTTACTCTTGTTTTTTGCCTTCTTGGCCTCCTTGCCAACGTCGAGGCCATTGCTACTCCCAGGGCTGGTCAGGCCGGCGCTGACGCTGTTGCTGAGCGCAAGAGCCGTGCTTCCAGAGCTGCCCAGCCCACTCGCGGCACGGGCACTCTTACCAACCTTGGGACCCTTGCCCCCGGCCTTCAAACCGCTGGCGACACTGGTACCCTTACCAACCTTGGAAGCCTTGCTCCCGGCCTTCAAACCGCTGCCGGCGTCGGCTTTCTTGCCGGCTGTGTAACCCTTGCCCAGGGCGTTACCCTGGCCATCGCGGGCGGCGCGCACTAAGCCCTTGGTCGATCGGCTCAGGTCGAGGGTCGTGGGGCCAAGGGCCTGCAAGATTCTGACCTTGACCGCCTTTTTAACCTTGGCCGCCTTAACCTTGCCTGAGGTGTCTTGCGGCACGGCTACAACGGCAACCGGCGAGGCCTGGCTTGCGACCTGGGCATTTTCTTGATTCTCGCCCTGTGCCGGCACGGCCGCCGCACTGGCGGACGTATTCTTGACATCGCCACCGCCGAGTTCAACATCGCCGCCGTCGCGCACGACGGAACCGGTCTGGCCGGGACGGACAAGATTGCTGCGGCCGCTGGAAAGATTCTTAACCTCGACTAGGCCCTCCACAACGTGGACGACCGAGCGGCCGTCTTGGATACCGACGGTGAAGGTCGTGCCCTTCACGACAGCGGTCAGGTAAGGCGTCTCAACTTGGAAATGCTGCGCGGCCTTTTTCTCCACCGTAAGCAGGATCGTGCCGAGCGTTTGTAAGATGCGTGTCGCATACGGCCCGTCGTTGTTTTTGGGCAGCCCGATGCGGCTGTTGGGGGCGACAACAATCGTCTCTTCCCCGCGCCGCAACATGGCCCGGCCATCCGGGCCCGTTTGTATCCAATCGCCATCCGAGAAAACGTCGCCCGTCGAGAGGGAGATCGGGGCAATGCCTGGCTTCGCCAAGTGCACTTGCCCCGACTGGCTCTCCAGGGTCCACGAACGCGCCTGCTCGGCCCGGGCTTCTCCGGACACCAGACCGACCAACACCGTGGCAAAAGCCGCCAGAGCCAGGTTGCGAAACATTCGTTTGAGTTGAGCCATGGTTTTCTCCAGATCTTTTCGACGAAATAGATAAAAGTTGAGTAATTCTTATGAACAAAAAGTAACATAACTAGAACGTGAAAATCAAGCACCAAGTATAGTTAAGTAATTGATTTAATGATATTTTAAAACAAATCCTTGATTTATGACAGCAGGAGTAATACCAGGAGTTCGTTGTGCGTAAACCATATGTCCTAGGCTTGGTATTGGGTGCCCTATGCGGTTTGCTCGCACAGGAAACCCTTGCACAGGAAGCGGACGCGGGCGAAATCGAGCGGCGCATACAACAGCTTCGTCCAACGCCGATACCAAAGGCCCAGCCAACACTCCAAAAACCGACCGCGGCGCCGCAGGTGGAAACCGGCGCCGAGATATCCTTTGTGCTCACAGCGGTTACCATTCAAGGCGCGACCGCATTCGACGCAGCGCAGCTTGGTCCGCTTTACGCCGAGTTTCTGGCCCGCAAGGTCGGGCCAGCGGAGTTGGAAGAGATCGCACTCCGCATAACCAACAAATACGGCGCCGCCGGCTACTTTTTGTCCCGTGCCGTTGTTCCGCCCCAGGAAATCCAAGGCGGCGTTCTACGCGTGCGTGTCGTCGAAGGATATCTTTCCGAGGTCCGGTATCAGGGCGACTCGGCGCAAGACGGCCTGTTGGAAGGATATCGCGACAAATTCACACGCGAACGCCCGACCCGCCTGAGCACCGTTGAGCGCGGCCTCCTCCTGGTAAACGGACTGCCCGGTATGGCGGTAGGAGATGTCCAGGTCGCGAAATTGGACGAAGACGGGGCTTATGAACTCGTGATCTCGACCACACACAGTACCGTTTCCGGCAGTGCGAACCTGGATAACCGGGGCACCCCGGAGGTCGGCCGACTGCAGGGCTGGACTAGCGTGGCGTTCAATTCGGTCCTGGGCCTAGGCGAGAAAGTGCAGGTCTCTTTCGCCACCGTGCCGGATGAGACGGAGGAGCTCGTCTATGGCCAATTCGGCTACGAGCAGCCGCTGGGCACCGGTGGCACCGTGCTCGGTGTCAGCCTGGCCGCAAGCACCGTCGACGCCGGTTCCGATCTAGCAGCCCAACAAACCGAATCGCGCAGCTTCACTGCTAAGACCGAATTGCGGCATCCCGTAATCCTCTCCCGCCGCCAGGCCATGAACCTGCAAACTTCTTTCGAGGTCCGTAGTGTCAACGAGGATCGCTTCGCCACCTCGACCATCGACGATCGGCTTAGCGTGGCGCGCGTGCAGGCAGATTACTCGCTCCAGGACGACCTGGGCGGCACCAGCTACATCGCCCTTGAGGCCAGCCAGGGCTTCGATATCCTAAATGCCTCGAAGACCGGCGACATGCCTCTGTCGCGCGTGGACGGCGAGGGAACCTTTACCAAGTTCCGGCTGGATATCATCAGGTTGCAGCAAATCTGGGGGCCTGTCTCCCTGCGGTTGGCAGGCCAAGGGCAAGCCTCCTTGGATCCTTTGTTGTCGTCGGAGGAGTTCCTCCTCGGCGGATCGCAGTTTGGCCGCGGTTACGATTTTGGCGAAATCTCCGGCGAGGACGGTCTCGCCGGTTCCGCCGAGCTAAGCTTCGGCCGCGATCGAGAAAGCGAGGTTCTGACCCGATATGAAGTCTACGGTTTCCTCGACGGCGGCGCCTTGCGAAACCGAAATACGGAGAGCGGGTCGCGTAGCCAAACCCTGGCCTCTGCCGGAGGCGGCCTTCGCCTGAGCGTATTGCGCAGGACCCTAGCGAGTATCGAGGTCGCGAAACCCTTGGACCGCCGGGTCGAGACGACCGGCAATCGGGATCTCCGCTTCTTCTTCGCGATCAGCGCGCAGTTCTGATTCTTCCGTCACTCATCGCTGCGGAAAGCTAGAGCGTCTTCCGTTCATATTGAATCATTTGACCGGTTTTTCGCGTCTGCTGGCTAGGCACGGGCTACGCCGTGGTCTTTATGACCACAAGTGGGCCGTAACGACGTCCAGCGGGCGCGAAATACCGGCCTCCGGTGGGCCAAATCAGCCCATCGTCGTCGTTACGAAACTTGCCCGATGCCCCACATCGCGCCGCGTTCCGCGCCTAGCCGAGTGGGCTGATTTGGCGCCATCAAATGGTTCAATATGAACGGAAGGCGCTCTAGCCGCGCATCCTGGCGCCCTCAGGATCGAGCAAGGGTTGAGTGATCAGTGTAGCCGGGCGCATGTCGCCTAGAATCTCGATTTCGAACTTGGCGCCCTCCGCGATCATGCTCACGGGCACGAAGCCGAGCGCGACCGACTTCTCCACGAAGTGGGCATAGCCACCCGAGGTCACGAAGCCCACGACCTTGCCATCCTTCCAAATCGGTTCGTCCGCCACCACATCCGCGTCCTCGGCGTCGACCACAAAGGTGCTCAGAAGCCGTTCCGGGGGGGTGTCACGAGCGATGACGGCCGCGTCGCGCCCGATGAAATCGTTCTTCTTGAAAGAAATGAAGCGGTCCAGCCCGGTCTCGGCCGGGGTGTAGTCGGGTTTGAATTCGCGCAACCAAGATCCAAACGACTTCTCCAGGCGCAGCGACATCATGGCCCGCATGCCGAAGGGGGTCAGCCCCAGGTCGGCTCCGGCTTCCTCCAGGGCCGTGTAAAGCGCCACCTGATGGCGGCGATCGACATAGATCTCGTAGCCCAAATCCCCGGTATAGGAAATCCGGCACACGAGCGCGGGCACCAGACCGACTTCCATTCTGCGGGCCGAGAGGAAGGAGAACGCTTGGTTCGAAACGTCGTCGCGCGTGACCCGCTCCAGCAGCGCGCGGGCGTTGGGGCCGGCGATCTGAAAGCCGACCCGGTCCCGCGAAACGTTGCGAATCGCAACCCCGGACTTGGGCAGGTGAGCTTCGAACCAACGCATGTGATAGGCCTGCGCGGCATAGGAGGCCGTGACTTGGAAACACTCCTCCGCCACCTTGGCCACCGTGAAGTCGCCGATGATCCGGCCGCTCTTGGCCAGCATCGGGGTCAGGGCCAAACGCCCCTCGCGTGGCATACGGTTGCCCATGATGTGATTGAGCCAAGACTCGGCGTCCGGCCCGGTGACATCGTATTTGCCGAAGTTATGAATCTCGTTGATGCCGACCTTGGTACGCACCGCGCGGCATTCCGCGCCGACAGGCCCGAAGGCGTTGGAGCGCCGGAACGACGGCGTCTCGAAACGGGGCTCACCCTCAGGCGCGAAATAGTTGACGTGCTCAAGTCCATAGCCGGACCCGAAGACGGCGCGCTTCGACTTCCATATGCCATAAGCAGGTGTGGTCTCCAGAGGCCGGCCCGCCGGCAGTTCCTCGTTAGGGTAGGTGATCGCGAAGCGGCGCTGATAATTCTCCGTCACCTTGATCCGTGTGAAGGTGTGGGTCGCGTAGTCGCCATAGCGGGCGACATCCATCGCGAAGACATCGCGCGACGGCTCGCCCTCCACCATCCATTCGGCGAGCGTCAGACCGACGCCGCCGCCCTGCGAGAACCCGGCCATCACCGCGCAGGCCGACCAGTAGTTGCGCAAACCCGGCACCGGGCCGATCAGGGGGTTGCCATCGGGTGCGAAGGTGAAGGGGCCATTGATAACCTGCTTGACGCCGGCCTCGCCCAGACAAGGATATCGGTGGAAGGAATTCTCCATAGGATCGCTGATGCGGTCCAGGTTGTCGGGCAGAAGCTCGTGCCCGAAGTCCCAACTCGTGCCGTCGACTCCCCAGGGTGTCGCGTCCTGCTCGTAGAACCCGATAACCAGGCCACGGCCTTCCTGGCGTAAATAGGTGCCGCCAACCGGGTCCATGACATGCGGCAGCTCGTGGTCGCGCTCATAGACTTCCGGAATGTCGCCGGTCACGAGGTACTGGTGCTCCATCGCGTGGAGCGGCAGGAAGACACCCGCCATCGCGCCGACTTCGCGCGCCCATAGGCCGGCCGCGTTGACGACGTGCTCGGCATGGATCGTGCCTTGCTCGGTGACCACGTCCCAGGTCCCGTCGGCGCATGGATTTAGCTCCAACACGCGGTTGCGCAGGGTGATCTCGGCGCCCTGCGCCCGCGCCGCCTTGGCGTAAGCGTGCGTGGTACCCGAGGGATCGAGGTGACCGTCGAGCGGATCGTAAAGCGCACCCAGGACGCCTTCGGTATTGGTGATCGGGCTGAGCTTGCGAATCTCGTCCGGACCGACGAGCTCGGTCTCCAGTCCCATGTGCCGGTGCTTGGCGCGCTCGGCCTTCAGGTAGTCCATACGTTCCGGCGCGGTCGCGATGGTCAGGCCGCCGACATGATGCAAGCCGCAGGGCTGGCCGCTGATCTCCTCCAATTCCTTATAGAGCTTGATGGTATAGCCCTGCAGCGCCGAGATGTTTGGATCGGCGTTGATGGTGTGAAACCCACCGGCCGCGTGCCAGGTCGATCCCGAGGTCAGCTCCGAGCGCTCGATCAGGACCACGTCTTTCCAGCCTAGCTTCGTCAGATGATAGAGAACGCTGCAACCGACCACGCCGCCACCGATGACGGCCACCCGAACGTCCGTTTTCATAGCCTGCCCCATCTTTCGTTGTCCCGGGCCAGTGCTGCCCGGTCCCGCGCCCCTCGTCTGCCACGAAAGCGCCGGAATATTTAATGAAATCGACGACGGCGAGGCAATGCCCCCGCCAAGCGGGGCTCAGGGCTTCTCGACCGCCTCCGCCATCGCGGCCATTGTCGGAAACAGGAAGTCCACGTCCGGACGCTCCGGGACCAGCGCGGTCGCCCCCCAGTCGCCGCCCTGTGACAGCCCCTGACGGTCGATCCAAGCCTTGGCGAGCCCGAAGGCACTGGCCGGCACGTGATCGTGGAACAGGCTTTGGGCCGTGTGCAGGATATCGCCGGCCTTAAGCCCCAAGTCCTCGGGCAAATGCTTTAGCAGGTAGTCGAAATTCGCCGGCGCCGGCTTGTAAGACCCGACGTCCTCCGCCGTATAGACGGCGTCGAAGGCGACCCCCAGCTTCCGGTTCGAGGCGGCGAACCCGGCCCGGTTCACGTTGGAAAGAATGACCAACTTGTAGTGCTTTTTCAGGATCCGCAGTGCGTCCGCCGTATCGGGAAACGCGGGCCAGTGCGGAACCGACGCTCCGAAAGCGGCATCCAGTTCCGTGCTGGACCGCAGATCGAAACGGCGGGCAAGCGCGCCGTGCACCTGTTTGAGAACCTCCGGATAGAGCATATCCGGGGTCCGCCTCTGCTGCGTGCCTTCCTCCTCCGCGAAAGCCCCCAGGGCAAGACCGCGCGTCACGTTGTCATAGGCGTTTTCCATCAGAAGCGGCTGCAGGGCGTCCCAAATGCCGCTCTCCCAGTCGATCAAAGTGCCGTAGCAATCGAAAGTGAGAACCTTAAAGTCGGTCAATTCTTTGGCCATGGCAGACTCCGGGTCGGGGATTAAATCGCGATGACAACCTTGCCCAAGTGAGCCGCACCCTGCATGCGGCGATACGCGGCCGGGGCATCCTCGAAGGTGACACGGGAATCGATCAAGGGGCGGGTCTCGTGCGCGGTTAGGGCGCGGGCCATGTCCTCGAACATGATTTTGTTACCGACATAGATGCCTTGCAAGCGAAGCGATTTGCGCATCACGCCGGTGGGGTCGATCTTGCCCCCGGTCAGCACGCCGACCAGGCCGATGGCGCCCCCGACCCGAACCGCCTGAATCGATTTCTCCAAGGTGCCGGGCCCACCGACCTCCGCGACCAGATCGACGCCGCGCCCATCGGTCAATTCCAAGACCTTCTTTTCCCAATCGGGCTCGGCGCGGTAGTTGATCGTCTGCCAAGCCCCAAGCTCGACCGCGCGCGCCAGCTTCTCGTCGCTGCTCGATGTCACGATGGCGCGGGCGCCGTGCAGGCGGGCGAATTGCAACGCAAAGATCGAGACCCCGCCGGTACCGAGAATCAGAACCCTATCGCCCGCCTTGATCTGGCCGAGCCCGACCACGATGTGCCAGGCGGTCAAACCCGCGCACGGCAGGGTCGCGGCCTCCTCGTAAGACAGATGCGCCGGAATTGAGGCCACGCCGTCCTGTTCCAGCACGGCGTGGTCGCACAAAACCCCGTCGATGGGTCCGCCCAAGGCGCTGGCCATGGCCTCGGCCGTGATGCCGCCCGCGATCCAGTTCTGAAAGAACATGCCAACCACACGGTCGCCGGGCCTGAATCGCGTGACCCCCTCGCCCACTTCAACGACATCGCCGGCGCCATCCGAATTGGGAATGCGTGGATAGGCGATGCCCCGGGCCGGCGGGTCCAGAATGTTTAGGAGATCGCGGTAGTTGATCGAATTAGCGCGCATCCGCACCAGAACCTGGCCCGGACCGGGCCGCGGCGTGGGGCGCTCGGCCAAGTGCAACGCATCGATGCCATCGGCCGAACGAATCTCGTATGCCTTCATGGGAACTCCCTTCGCCGGCGCTTAAGAGGGTGGATGCACTTTTCGCCAATGGCGCGCGATCTCACTGCGCCCGGCAATCCAAACCTTGTCGTGCTCCAGCACGTAATCCAGAAAGCGCGCCAAGCCGCCGATCCGCCCCGGATGGCCGATCAAGCGCGGATGCAGCGACACGGTCATCAGGCGCGGTGTTACCGCACCTTCTTCGTAGAGCCAATCGAAACCGTCCTTCATGTAGGTGAAAAAATCACCGGCCAGATTGAAGCCCTGCGCGCGGGAAAAACGGCTGTCGTTGTTATCGAGACTGTGCGGAACGACGAGATGGTTATGACCGCCATGCCTGACCCAAAAAGGTAAGTCGTCGTTGTGATCGTCGCAGTCGTAAAGAAAGCCGCCGTGTTCGATCAGCAGGCGGCGGGTGTTCAGGCTGGGGCGCCCCGTATACCAGCCGAGCGGACGCTTGCCGGCCAAACGCTCGATGGTCTCGACCGTGCGCGCGATATCGGCGCGCTCTTCGTCTTCGGGCATGTCGGCGTAATCGATCCAGCGCCAGCCGTGACCGGCAAGATCGCAATTCATAACCGCGATCTTTTCGCCCACCGCCGGGTTGCGCGCCAGCGCCAAGCCAACGGCATAAATTGTCGGGGCGACGCCGCGCGCCTGGAATAGATCGAGCACGCGCCAGATACCGACCCGGCTCCCGTACTCGTAGAGTGACTCGATCAAGCGGTCGCGGCGGCCGGGCACCGCTGGCGCCACCGCGAGGTCGGAGAGGATCGTCTCGCCATGCGGATCGCCATCCAGGATCGAAGTCTCCGCCCCCTCCTCCAGGTTGACAACGAAGCTGAGCGCCACACGCGCGCCGCCGGGCCAACGCGGATCGGGCGGCGCGGCACCGTAGCCAATGAAGTCGCGGTCTGTCATGGTTTCTTCCCTGGTCAGGCGTCGAATGAAAGGCCGAAGCGCCCGAAGATGCAAGGACCACGCGCGATGGAGAAGGGCCGATGGCGAAAGAATACTTGGAACGCTTGGAGGCGATGTTACAGCCTGCGGTTCGGGCGCTTGACGGCCAGGTCCCTGTCGAGATCAAACACTTCTTCAGCGGCGCAGCCGCCTATGCCGACGGTCGAATCTGTATCAGCTTAACGCCCGTCGGTCTGGCAATGAAGTTGCCGGAGAACAGCCGGACCCGGTTGCTGAAGACCGGCGCCAAAGCCTTGCGGTATTTCCCCAAGGGCCCGATCAAGAAAGACTACGTCGTCCTTCCGCCGTCGATCCGGGATGACAAGCGCAAGCTGAAGTATTGGGCCAAACGATCGCTGACCTACGCGCTGACGTTGCCAAAGCCGAAGCGCAAGTAGCCGCCAAGCGCGGCGGCAAGACGGACTGGTTCTGTCGAATCGCAGTCAGTGGGCGTCGGGTGCGGACTAAGCGGGCTTTGGCCTCGCTCCTATCGTTGCGCGCAACAACGACCTGCGTTTTAGGGAGTCCGACCATGGCCATGCCGACCCACGTGAAAACCGTCATCATCGGGGCCGGCATTCACGGCCTCTCGACCGCCTGGCACCTGGCGGCGAAGCTGGAGGCCCAAGGCAAAGGCGGCGGTCAGGACGTTCTGGTGATCGACAAGACCGGTATCGGCGCCGGCGCCAGCGGTATCGCCTGCGGCGTGGTGCGCAACAACTACTTTCAGCCGGCGATGCGCGAGCTGATGGCGCAATGCGTCGAGGTCTGGGAAAGCGACCCCAAAGCCTTCAGCTACCACCCCGTTGGCTATATGCAGATCTCGCCCGAATCGATGCGCGCGGACGTCGCCAGCATCCACGCCCAGCAAAAAGACATCGGCTACGAGTCCGTTTTTGTCGAGGGCGAGAGCGAGTCGATGGACTACATGAAGGGCCTGTTCAACGATTGGCAGGCCAAGGGCATCACCTCGGTCCTGCACGAAAAGAAAGGCGGCTACGCCAACAACACGGCGGCTGTCTACGGTTTAGCAACCAAGGCCGAGAACCTGAGCGTGCGTATCCTGTCGGGGGTCACGGTGACCGGCTTCCGCGCCGGCCATAATTCCGCCGCGGTGAACGCGGTCGAGACCGACAAGGGCGTCATCGAATGCGATCAGGTCGTGGTCGCCGCCGGTCCTTGGGTGAGCCAGATCTGGAACATGCTGGAATTGCCTAAGACAGTCTCGATCAAGGGAAGCGACGGCGCCCTGCACGAGGGGATCGATACCTGGCGCTATTGGTGCCTGGAGGAAGGCACGCTCGGTGTCGATCCGGAATTGCAAAAGACCAACGACGGCAAGATGCCGCCGGTCATTCATGTCGACACCGACGCGCCCTTGTATTCGGACGTCGACGGCTCGCTCATCACCGAGGAGATGTGGGGCCTTTACTACAAGCCCGACTTCAACTTCGGCGGCATACAGGGCGGCGCCATGCCCTACAAAGTCGAGACCCCGGTCGACAAGGTCGCGCTCGACCCCTACGGCCCGGAGTCGCCGGAGTTCATTGTGGACGATAATTTCGCCCACATGTGGTGCTCCGCGCTGGCGTTCTGCCAAAAGCGCTTCGAGGGCCAGATCAAGTATTACAAGAAGGAAGCCTCGGGCGGCCTGGGCTGCTTCACGCCGGATTCCTTCCCGGTATTCGATAGGTTTCGCGAGAACGTTTATGTCATCGCGGACTCGAACCACGGTTACAAGATGATCGGCGTCGGCAAGCTGGTCGCGGAGGAACTGTGCGGCGAAAAGAGCCGCCTGCTCGAGCCCTTCCGCTTCTCGCGCTACGCCGAAGGCAAGCTGCACCCGACCAGCAACAGCCCCTTTCCTTGGAGTTGATTGGCAAGACCAGTTAAACTACTGCCGTTTCGGCCGGCCGCTCGGCAATTGAATCCTTGGGGGAGGACAACATGAACATCATCCGTATCATCCTGGCGATCTTTCTGCCGCCGTTAGCGGCCTTTCTAACCGTCGGCATCGGCCTGCATTTCTGGCTCAACATCTTACTGACCCTGTTCTTTTTCGTGCCCGGCGTGATTCACGCCCTCTGGCTCGTGGTGCGCCGCGCCGGCGGCAGCGCCAGCCCTACCCTACCCAAGGTTTAGCCGCTTTTCCGCCTCTATCGCCCACTCAGGCGTCGCCTAAACGCCCAGGTGTGACCTTCGTCACACGCGGCCTTCACGTTTTGGTGATGACCATCACATCGGCCCCGGCCAAGCATCCCTAAATTCAAAGGCGTCCAAAGGAAGTTGGACGCTTACTCGGGCCCCACCCGGTCCACTGCCAGCCAAGACGGCCGGCGCGGGTGACGGCTTCGAGCCACAGGGAGGTTACCGGCGTGCGGTATTCAGTCGATCCAGCCATGACAAGGGAACCGACCGCGACGATCGCGGTTCGATCGCCCACCACGCGCGACGCGGGGAGCGACGCGTGGGCGGACGGTCACGATCCCCGGCAGATCGGAATACCGGACGGCCGCAGGTACGCTTGGCCACGCTTGTAGCCGCTCAATGTCCGTGAGTGTCGGGTCATTCGAAGGTACTCGGACGATCCGGCCACGGGGAGGCCCCGCCAGGACGGCGGGGCCTTTTATTTTTTTGGAGTGACGCCGGACGAAACGGAATCGCCGGTTCGACGGTCAGGTTCTGTAGTTTGGGTCCTCTTCGTCCAGGGTGGCCTTGAGCTCAGCGAAGTGCTTGCCGGCGAAACTTGGGTACTCCATCCATTGCCGCGCGGTCTTGCGCGCCACGTCGTCGGAGGCGACCTTGAGCTCGCGCCCGGTCATGTAGGCCGTGACGAGGGTCTCGCAAGCGCGCTCGAAATAGTACATCTCGTCAAAGGTCGCGGCCACGCTGGCCCCGGCGAAAAGTACGCCATGGTTGCCCAAGACAAGGACCGTCTTGTCGCCCAGCTTGGTCGCCAGACGCTCCGCCTCCTCGCCCAGACCCATGCCATCGAAACCGTCGTCGTAGGCGATCCGGTCATAGAAGCGCATGGTGTTCTGGTCGATGGGCAGCATGCGCGGGTCCTTTAGCGTGGCCAGAACCAAGGCGTATTTCGAATGGACGTGCAGGACACATCGTGCCTGCGGCGACAGACGATGCAGCGCGCCGTGAATGTCCCAGGCGGTTGGGTCCGGCGCATCGGGCCGATTCATGGTCTCGCGATCGTTCGCATCCAGCAGCAGCAGTTCACTGGCGCGCACGCGCGCGAAATGCCGGCCGTTCGGATTCATCAGGAACTGTGATCCGTCGTCGGAAACGGCGAGGCTAAAATGATTCGCGACGCCCTCGTGCATATTGAGGCGCGCGGTCCAGCGAAAGGCGCAGGCCAGATCGACCCGCGCTTCCCAATGCGGGTCGCTGTTGCGCCGGTTATCCCGCAGTGTGGTCACGGTCATCGCGACATCCCTTTCCCAAGTTTCGCGCGCGCTTGAAGCAATCGCGCCTCAGCCAAGCCGTCGGCAATCTCATCGAAGGCCGCAAGGTCACCTAGATTGCGCGCGACGATCATAGCGCCCTCTAACGCAGAAAGAATAACCAGTGCCTGGCGCCTAAGGGAAGCCTGTTCCGCACCGGACACCTGGCCGCGCGTGGACAGTCCAGTCCTAGGCCGGAAACTTCAACCAATCTCTCAAGAAACGGTCGAGCCAGTCCGACAGCGGCGCGTCGTGCCGCGCGGCGTCCGCTAGTTGCCGGTCGGCCGGATGGGCGTTCGGATTCTCTAGCATGTGGGCGGCCTTCTCCATCCAGCGGCTCATGACCGGGATCGTGACTTCGGGATGAAACTGCAAGCCGTAGACATTGTCGCGGTAGAGGAAGGCCTGGTCGGGGAACACCGGGCCGTGCGCCAGCTTGGTAGCGCTTTTCGGCACTTCGAAGCCTTCCTTGTGCCAGTGATAGACGTGGCTGACACCGTTCAGAAACCCGTTAGCAGCGGGCCCCGCTTCGACCGGCACATAACCGATCTCGAACAAGCCTTCGGGGTGCGTCTCGACCTTGCTGCCCAGCACGCGGGCCACAAGCTGCGCGCCCAGGCACAGACCTAGAAAGGGCTTGCCGGTTTCCAACCAACCTTCAATCCAATCCATCTCGGCCCGGATATAGGGCTTCTCGATGTCGTCGTTGGCGCTCTCCGCGCCGCCATAGACAATGACTGCCGCTGAATCGGCGGATGGATCGGGCAAAGTTTCGCCGCGGGCCGGGCACGTCCACTGTATATCGAACCCCCACTCGGCCAGGCGCGCCGAAGCCCGGTCGTCGCGCATGCCGACTTCGTGGTCGATCAGAATAACCTTCTGACTCATAGCGCCACCTTATCGTTTTGCCGGGCACGTAAAAAGGCATCCATGTGAAACCGTGCCTGCACCGTTTCGTGGGCGTAGCTTCGCCCGACCGGACAGGCCCGCCGCGCCCGGCAGCCCAAGTCCATGCAGTCTGCGCCGTCAGGCCTGGAAATGTGCTTAACGCAGGCGGGCACGTCGTAACCGGCGCCGGAAAAGGCCCCGGCCGGACACGCCGTCAGGCAGGGTTTGTCCACACAGGTATCGCAGGGGCGTACGCGCCCGTCGCGCGGTGGCAGATCGATCCGCTCGGCAAAGGCCAAGGCGCCGCGATAAGCATGCCATAGTCCGTAATCGGGGTGGATCAAAATACCCAGCGGCGATTCGGCAAGCGGCCCGGCGCGCTTAGCCCAAGGCACGAAGGGCAGGTAGGGCGGCCCGCCAAAGGGAAAGAGAGCCATCGCACCAAGCTGGTCCGCCAGTGCCGAGAGAACCCGCGTGCTCCAGCGATCCAGGGCGTCGGAGCTTGCGTCCGCGAACTCAGGCGCCTTGGCGCAGACCCTCCACATGGCGGGCCCGGCGTTGCCGGCCAGAATCAGAGTGTGTGCCGGTTGGCCGCTAGGCAAGGCCGGCACCCGGTCCTCAGCCTCCGGGTGAAAACCGCCGCGCGCGATCAAGCCCTGCCGGGTCAGCGCGGTCTCGATGTCTGAGAAATCCATGGGTGGTTACTTAGAGCGCCGGCCGCCCTGCCGCCAGATCGTAGTCGCGGAAAACATCGGCCACGCGAATCCGGTAATCCTCGAGCACCCGCTCCGGTTTCCCAGCCCGCCCTTCGGCTTGAGCCGCCCTATGGCCCCCATGCCGGTACCAGGTCTCGGCCGCATCGCGATCGCGCCAGAACGAAAGCGAGACATACTTATTTTCGGTGCTCAGACTTTGAAAACGCTCCACCGAAATGAAGCCGTCGATTGCCTCCAGCTCGGCACGCAGGGATGCCGCCAGATCGAAATAACGCTGGGCCCGCTCAGGTTTAAGCACGACCTCGAAAATAACCGCGATCATCGCGATGCTCCATCTTGGAAAATGTTGCCTGCATGCTGAGGCCCGCCCGGCACGGAAGCAAGCCCGGGGGGCCCAACGGTATTTCGAAATCGACCGAGAATATCACCGCCTACCTACCAAGGCGCCAGCAATGCTTGACGCCGACGCGGATTGGGTTCATTCGCATGACCTTAACCGGCGGCAAGGGCCTCAGGGACTTAGGCCAGAACGCTGGAACAAAGGGTGGAGTTGTCATGACCGGCCTGCCGGAAGAGGCGCCGCAAGAGTTTGCCTTCCTGGTCCTTCCACAGTTCTCGCTGTTGAACTTCGGCGCGGCGAGCGATCCCCTGCGCGCCGCCAACCGCTTAACCGGCCGAACCTTATATCGATGGCGCGCCTACGCCATGGACGATATCCGGGTCCCCGCCTCCAGTGGCGTGGACCTGGTCGCCAACGGCCTGCTCACAGACTTGGAGAGTGCCGCCAACCTTTTGGTTGTCGCGGGCATGGAGCCTCATCGTTACGCCCAGACTGCCGTCCTGGCGCGCTTGCGCCGCCTGGCCCGAAAGGGCTGCCGCTTGGGCGCCGTATCGACCGGCAGTTATATCTTGGCGAAGGCCGGTCTCCTGGACGGCTACAAATGCACGATCCATTGGGAAAGCCTGAATTCGTTCCGGGAGGAATTTCCCAAGCTGGAGGCGACCCAGGAGCTTTATGAGATCGACCGCGACCGCATGACCTGCTCGGGCGGGACCGCGGCCATCGACATGATGCTGGGCTTGATCGGCCTGGACCACGGCCGTGACCTCGCGACCGCCGTGGCCGAACAGTTTATCCACGGCCCTATCCGCGACAAGCGGGCGCCGCAGCGCATGGACCTGAGGAGCCGGCTGGGCACGGCCCACCCAAAGCTTCTGGCCGTCGTAGGTCTGATGGAGGAAAACCTCGAGGACCCTCTGGCGCGCGCCGACTTGGCTCGCCGCGTCGGGCTGTCGACCCGTCAGCTAGAGCGCTTGTTTCGCGGCTATTTGAAGCGCACCCCGACCCGGTACTATCTGGAGTTGCGGCTACAGCGCGCGCGCGGCCTTTTAACCCAGTCGTCGATGTCGGTATTGGATGTCGCCATGGCTTGCGGCTTTGTCTCGGCATCGCATTTTTCCAAGTGTTACCGCGATTACTTCGAACGCACGCCGCGCGAGGATCGCTCCGACGCCGGTTAAGTGTCGGCGCCGAGAGACTTGTCCTGACGCTGTCGGACATGGGCGCGTCGGGTCGGCGCTTTTGAGCCTAAGGATTCAATGATAATACCGGGTTCGCTCCCGTCGACCGGGACCCGATAACGAAAGCGAGCCATGTCTGACTCATCATCCTTTGTCTTAAGCCCAGGCCAGATCGGCCTGGCCGATCTGCATTCCTTTTGGCGGGTGCCGCGCCGGGTCGACCTCGATCCCGCGTGCGGTGGGGCGATCGATGCTGCCGCCGAGGTGGTGGCGGAAATCGTACGTGAAGGCCGCACGGTCTACGGCGTCAACACGGGCTTCGGAAGCCTGGCGAATACCACGATCGCGGGCAGCCAACTCAGCGAATTGCAGCGCCGCCTGGTCATGTCGCATTCCGCCGGTGTCGGCGGCCCCCTGCCCGAGCGCGTTGTGCGCCTCGTCCTATTTCTGAAAATCAATGCTTTGGCACGTGGTTATTCGGGCATTCGGCGCCGAGTGATCGATGCTCTGCTGGCCCTGCTCAACGCGGACGCCCTGCCCGTCATCCCGGCCAAGGGTTCGGTCGGCGCCTCCGGCGATCTGGCCCCGCTCGCCCACCTGTCCGCCGTGCTGCTGGGCGAAGGCGAAGCAACGCTCGGCGGCGTGCGGAGGCCGGCGAGGGAAGTTCTGCGCCAGGTCGGGATGGAGCCGATTGAGCTCGCGGCCAAGGAGGGCCTGGCGCTCCTGAACGGTACGCAAGTCTCAACCGCGCTGGCCCTGGAGGGGTTATTTGCCGGTCTGGACGTCTTCGCCGCCGCCCTGACCGCCGGCGCGATGAGCGTCGATGCCATGCTGGGCAGCGATACCCCCTTCGATCCACGTATTCACGAGGTCCGCGGCCAACCCGGTCAGATCGCGGTCGCGCGCCTGATAAACGACCTGCTCGACGGCAGCGAGATCCGCGCGTCCCATCTGGATTGCGACCGGGTTCAAGACCCCTACTCCTTGCGCTGCCAGCCCCAGGTAATGGGCGCCGTCCTGGACACCTTCGAGACCGCGGCGGCCACCTTGCTGCGCGAGGCCAATGCGGTATCGGACAACCCGCTGGTGTTCGCCGAGCAAGGCGAGATCCTCTCCGGTGGGAATTTCCATGCCGAGCCGGTCGCCCTTGCGGCGGATGCCCTTGCCGTCGCCCTGGCGGAAATCGGCTCTTTGTCCGAGCGGCGCATAGCCCTGCTGGTCGATGCGCATATGAGCGCCCTGCCCGCCTTCCTGGTCGCCGAGCCCGGCCTCAATTCCGGCTTCATGATCGCCCAGGTCACGGCCGCGGCCTTGGCCAGCGAGAATAAGATCCTGGCACACCCGGCCTCGGTCGACAGCTTACCGACCTCGGCCAATCAAGAGGACCACGTCTCCATGGCGACCCATGCGGCACGGCGCTTGAGCGACATCGCCTGGAACAGCGGCCACGTCGTAGCCATAGAGTTGTTGGCCGCGGCCCAGGGAATCGACCTGCGCCGTCCCCTGCTAACCAGCCCGCCTCTCGCCGACGCCCTGGCAGCGGTGCGGGAGCGGGCCGCCTTCCTGGAGCGAGACCGCGTCATGGCGCCGGATATCGCGGCGGTGTTCGAACTGGTCGCCGCCGGACGTTTTGGCCAGGCAGTGAGCAATTCCAAAGACACTTCGGTCTTGGCTTGCATGTTTCACAAAGATTAGGAGGCAGGTTTCATTACACCTGGACGACGAATAGACCCAGAGATATTATGCGCGCTCTAATTAACAAGCTGGTATAAACATCATACCAATAGAAAAGGCCGACAATGCCAGACCGTGAATACACATTTGCTGCTACTAATTCTACCGAAGATGGAAGTACATCCAGCGCACCCCTAGTGGTCGCAGGAGAAGATAGCCGAGGTTTCGGAGGGTCGCGGGGTGACGAAGAAACCGTGGCTGGCTTGGACGACGATATAGCCCACTTGATCCGGCGGGCCCATCAACGCGCCTCGGCAACATTTATGGCGGTCTTGGCAAGCGATAACCTGACACCGGCCCAATATTTCGCCCTGACCAGACTGCGCGAGAAAGGCGAGGTATCGCAGAATCTTTTGGGCCGGATGGCGGCCATGGACCCGGCCACGATCCAAGGCGTCGTCAAGCGCCTGGGACAACGAGGTTTGGTCGGTCGGGTGCCGGACCGAAGCGATCGCCGGCGCATGCGTTTGCATCTGACGGACGAAGGTATCGCATTGGTGGATGGGCTGCGCGCCGGCATCGACGAGATGGCCGACAAGATCCTTGCGCCACTAAACGCCGAAGAACAATTGAACCTTCGCGCGCTGTTAAAGCGGATTGTCTAGAGTCAGGGCCTAGCCCTTAACGGTCCAAGTGTTTCCCGCCCGCATGATTGCGTTCAGGTCAGATGAAATGCCACCCTTTTTTGTCCGCGCCTGGCCCGCCGCGACCTGGGCCGAAATGGCGCTGTCATAGCTGGGCGCCGGGTCGCAATAGAGCACGCCCAGCGCCACCGGCATGGCCGGTGGCGTCATCGCCGCCAGCATACCGGCCAGAGTACGGTTGGTTTCGTCGTGAACCAGCACGTCTTCCTCGCCGATCCCATCCTCATCTAGCTTGACCGTTTCAAGCGTGAGGGTTCCGGGCCGCAGGCGCAAACCCTTGTCACGCTCCTTCCCGAATAGCATCGGCTTGCCATGCTCGACCATAACCTGCATCTCCGCCGCGACCGATCGATCCGCGAAAGCACTGTGCACGCCGTCGTTATAGACAATGCAGTTCTGAAATATCTCGACGAACGAGGTGCCGCGGTGCGCGTGCGCTCGCTTTAGGACGCCCGGTAAGTACGCCTGCGCCGTATCGATCGCACGCGCCACAAAACGCGCCCCGGCGCCAAGCGCGAGAGCGGTGACCGAAACCGGGGATTCCACCGAGCCCGTGGGGCTGGAGGGGGAGCGCGTGCCGACATGCGACGTCGGCGAGTATTGCCCCTTCGTCAACCCGTAGATCTCATTGTTGAACAGCAGGAACTGCACATCCACGTTCCGGCGCAGCAAGTGCAGCAGATGATTGCCGCCGATCGACAAGGCGTCGCCGTCGCCCGAAACGACCCATACGTCCAGTTCCGGATTGGCGAGCTTGATACCCGTTGCGACGGCCGGCGCACGCCCATGAATGGTATGAAATCCGTAAGTCGAAATATAGTAGGGGAACCGTGCGGCGCAGCCGATACCGGAGACGAAAACGGTTTGCTCCGGCTTAGCCTCAACATCGGCGAGGGTTTTCAGGACGGCCTTCAGAATCGCGTAGTCGCCGCAGCCAGGGCACCAGCGAATTTCCTGGTCCGAGGCGTAGTCCTTGGGCGTTAGCTTTTCGGCGGGAACGGCGATATTCATCTCAGGTCTCCAATCGGGCCCTGATCGCGGCTTCCAGCTCGGCGATCAGGAACGGCTTGCCGTTGACCTTGCTCAAACTCTCGGCCGGCACCAGGTACTCGCTGCGCAGCAGGGTAACGAGTTGACCCCGGTTCATTTCGGGCACCAGGATCCGGTCGTAGCGCCGCAGCAAGTCGCCCAGATTGCGTGGCAAGGGCCAGATGTGGCGCAGATGTATGTGCGAAACCGGCATGCCACTATCGCGAAGATTGTTGACCGCGCGGTTGATCGGGCCGTAGGTGGAGCCCCAGCCGACAACCAGCACCCCACCCTCGCGCGGCGTGTCTTCGAAGTCTTGCTCAGGAATATCCTTGGCAACGCCCGAGATCTTAGCGGCACGCAAATCCGTCATGCGCTGGTGGTTGGAAGGGTCGTAGGAAATGTTGCCGCTGTCGGCGTCCCGTTCCAATCCGCCGATGCGATGCTCTAGCCCTGGGGTGCCGGGTACGGCCCACGCCCGGGCCAGGGTTTCGGGGTCGCGCACGAAGGGATGGAATCCTTCCGGTTCTCGCCTAAATTTTACCGGAAACTTTGGGTACGACTCGACGTCCGGCAAGGCCCAAGGCTCGGAGGCATTCGCGATATAACCGTCCGATAGAACGATAACGGGCGTCATGTATTTGGTGGCGAGGCGAACCGCCTCAATGGCGCACTCGAAGCAGTCGGACGGCGAACGCGCCGCGATGACCACCAGTTCGCTGTCGGCGTTGCGCCCGAATACGGCCTGAAAAAGATCCGATTGTTCGGTCTTAGTCGGCAGACCGGTCGAGGGGCCGGCACGTTGGGTGTTTATCAGAACCAGGGGCAGCTCGGTCGCGATCGCCAGACCCAAGGCCTCGGTCTTTAATGCCACACCGGGGCCCGAGCTTGAGGTGACGCCCAAGGCGCCCGCATACGACGCGCCGATAGCGCTGCACGCGGCGGCGATTTCGTCTTCTGCCTGAAAGGTCACAATGCCCCGGTCTTTTTGCGCCGCCAACACATGAAGAAGTCCGGAGGCCGGGGTGATCGGATAAGAACAGAAAACCATTCGAATCTCGGCCAGGGCGGTTCCCGCGATCAATCCCCAGGCCATGGCCTGAGTCCCGGTCACGTTGCGGTAAAGGCCGGGCGCCAAGTGCGCCGCGGGCACGCTGTAGGCGTTCAGTTCGCCGGATAGCTCCGCCGTCTCGCCAAAGGCATGACCCGCGTTCAAGGCCGCGATCGCGCCTTGGGCCAGTTCCGGCCGCTTGGCGAACTTGTCGCCAAGCCACTTGGTGGTGGAGCTCCGGTCCCGGTCGAATAACCAATAGACCAGACCTAGGGCCCACATGTTCTTGCAGCGCAGGGAATCTTTTTTGTTGAGGCCGCTCTCTTTGAGCGCCTCGAGCGTGCGCTGCGACATGTCGACTTCGATCACACGCCGGTCGCCCAGACCGCCATCCTTCAAGGGATTGGACTCGTATCCGGCCTTGCGCAAATTCTTGTCGCCGAAAGCGCCGGTATCGACGATCAACAAACCAGCCGCCGCGACATCGGCCAGATTGACCTTCAACGCGGCGGGGTTCATAGCGACCAGGACGTCCACCTGATCGCCCGAGGTCATGATCGTGCGACCGCCGAAATTGATCTGAAAGGCGGATACGCCAAATGTGGTGCCGATCGGGGCGCGTATTTCGGCCGGGAAATCCGGAAATGTCGCCAGATCGTTCCCCGCCAGGGCGGTTTCGACCGTGAAGCGTCCGCCGGTCAGCTGCATGCCGTCACCGGAATCCCCGGCGAAGCGGACCACGACGGACTCGAGCTCTCGCTTCTGCCTGCGCCCGTCTTTGAGCGCCGCCGATCCCTCCATAGTGTCATATCCTTTTTTCATCTGCCGGCCACCGGAGTGTATCGGCAAGCCGTTACCCGGATCGGCCCTATATATGTCTGCTTCTTTAACCGCAAGTTCAATGCTGCTTTTTACCTTGCCGAGAGAACTAGTTCATCCCCGGAATATTTGAGGACATGCCAGCTCCATATCAACTAGCCTGCCATATCTTGGCGGATTTTGCCCGGTTCAACGATCACGCGGGCTCATTTGTTTGTGATCCGCTGAATTCCTTGGCCAGGATCTCCAGCATGTCATTGATCCGGACCAACTTTCGGCGCGGCGCACCTACTGAAGCGGCAGCGATTTCGGCGGCCTCAATACGTTGCCAGTCTCGAAATGTAACCCGGCGGACACCGCGCCCGCGCAAGAGCGCCTCCAAGGCACGCCGTCCCGGCTTACCGCCCTGCCCGGCATCCTGCGCGATCTGAGCTGCGACCTCATCGCCATCGGTCTTGTTCGTGCCAATGACGCCTGTGGGCCCGCGTTTGGCCCACCCGACAACATATAAACCGGGCTCGACCCGGCCATCCCGGCTACGAACGACGCCACTCTCCGCATCGATCGGGACGCCCTCGACCGGCGCCATGCGATAGCCGATTGCCGAGACCACAAGGCCGCAGGGAAGGTCGATAAACTCGCCTGTGCCGACGGCCCGCTCATCCTGCAGACTGGTGCGCTCGAGGCGCAGACCCTCGACCCGGTCCCCGCCCAGAATCTCCACCGGCCTGGCGTTGAAGAGGAAGCGCAGGCGTTTGCGCCGCTCCGCCACGTCCCTTTGCGCGAAACCACGAAGGGTCTTTAGATTCTTTTCGGCCAAACGGTGGGTCCGGTCGCTCATCCGGCCAGTCACCTCGTCCGGCAGGTCCTTGGCCTCGACCAGGGGCACGCAATCCATCAAATCGTTGAGCTCGCTCAGCTCCTTATTCGTGAACTTGGCCTGTAACGGGCCCCGGCGACCAATAACAGTGACCTCGCGGATGGGCGCGCGGTGAATTGCTTTGGCGGCATGGTCGGGCAGGTCGCTGGACGCCATTTCGGCCGGTGTCTTGACTAAAACGCGCGCTACGTCCAACGCTACGTTGCCGTTCCCGATAACGCAGACGTGTTCGACATTCAGGTTGGGATTCAAATCGGTAAAATCCGGGTGACCGTTGTACCAGCCGACAAAAGCGGCGGCGCCATATACGCCCGCCTTGCCGCCACCCGGAAGCGCCAATTCCCGATCCACGGGCGCACCGAGCGCGAGGACAACGGCGTCGTATATACTGCGCAACTCTACCAGGGAAACATCGCGGCCGAGATGGACGTTGCCGAAATAGGCAATCCGTTCGTGCGTGGCGGTCTTGGCGAACGCCCGCGAAACGGCCTTTGTGCTCTGATGGTCCGGGGCAACGCCGCCCCGAATCAATCCAAAAGGGGTCGGCAGAGCCTCGACGATATCGACTTGGCAGTCCTGACCGGATTTGATCAGCGCGGCCGCCGTGTAGAAGCCGCTGGGTCCGGCTCCAACGACGGCGATGGAAACGGGCATGAGCCCACCTTCCCAATTCCCCTCTGCCCCTAGGGGGCTCTCATAACCGAGTCCCGCACCCAGCGCAATGCGCGCCCCCGAAACGGCGAGCGAAACGCCTATCTGGCACTTTAGAGCAGCTTATACCAAGGGTCGTTGATATTAGATCGGTTTTTGAATTAGTTGGCTTGGCTCTTCAGCTTGCGCCACTTCGCGACGTTGCTGTTGTGTTCGTCGAGAGTCTTGGCGAAGGCGTGCCCGCCATTGCCGGCGGCGACGAAGTAAAGATAGTCGCTCAGGGCCGGATTCAGCACCGCTTCGATCGACGCGCGGCCCGGATTGGCGATCGGCCCGGCCGGCAAGCCACCATTCGTGTAAGTGTTGTATTCGCTATCCGTCTGCAAATCTTTGCGCGTCAACTCGCGTCCCAAGGGCGCGACTCCATGGGTGATGCCATAGGTGACGGTCGGGTCCGATTGCAGGCGCATGCCGGCCCGAAGGCGGTTCACGAATACCGACGCGACCAAGGGGCGTTCTTCCGGCACTCCGGTTTCCTTCTCGACAATAGAAGCCAGAATCAGGGCCTCTTCGGGGGATTCAAGAGGTATTCCGGCGCCACGTTTCTCCCACAACTCAGCCACGGCTTCACGCATCGCCACCTGCATACGGCCCACCAATTCGGCACGCGTGTCGCCGCGACCGTAGTGGTAGGTTTCGGGCAGCAAAGACCCCTCCGCCGGAATTATGTCCAGCTTACCTTCGAGCGCTTCCGCCGCCTCGATCAGGGCGGCTGCTTCCGCACTCGTGACGCCCTCGGGCAGAGTCAGGCGGCGGAGTACCGTCTTCCCGCTTAACAGGATATCGACCACGCCGCGCATCGAAACCGTGGTCGGAAAGAGATACTCCCCAGCCTTCAGATCGCGTGAGACACGCTTCAAGCGAACGCCCAGGCGAAAGACGAGAGAATCCTCGATCACGCCCTCAGCTTCCAGCTTGCGCGCGATATCTCCCATGCTGATCCCCGGCTCGATAAAAATCACGGTGTCGGCCTGCAGGGGACCGGGACCATCGAAGCGGTCGACCACGAACAGCGCAAGGATCGCGGATGTGAGGAAGACAGCGACCGCGAAGCCGGCCAGAATGGCGAGCCGGCGCATCGTCCCGATCAACCGTACTGGGCAAGCACCAAACTTGCGTTCGTGCCGCCAAAGCCAAAGGAATTCGATAGGGCCGCGCGCACTGGGCGCTCTTTTGCCTTGTGCGGAACGAGATCGATACCGTCGCATTCCGGCGCGGGGTCATCCAAGTTGAGTGTCGGCGGCACAACATTATTGTTGATCGCAAGAACGGAGAATATCGCCTCCGCCGCACCGGCCGCGCCCAGCAAGTGGCCAATCGCCGATTTGGTCGATGACATGCTGAGCTTGGACGTGTGTGCGCCGAACAATCGTCTCACGGCTCCCAACTCAATCAAGTCGCCGATCGGAGTCGAGGTTCCGTGCGCGTTTATGTAATCGATATCCTCGGGGTTCAGCTTGGCGCGCTTCAGCGCCGCCGACATGGCGCGATAGGCCCCGTCACCGTCCGCCGCCGGGGCGGTAACGTGATGGGCATCGCCCGACATGCCATAGCCGATGACTTCTGCGTAGATCTTCGCGCCACGGGCCTTGGCGTGTTCGAGCTCTTCCAGCACGACGACGCCCGCCCCTTCACCCATGACAAAACCGTCACGGCCTTCGTCCCAGGGGCGCGATGCCTTTTCCGGAGTATCGTTGTATTTGGTCGACAAGGCCCGCGACGCCGCGAAGCCCGCCATACCCAGGCGGCAAACCGCCGCCTCGGCGCCGCCGGCGACCATGACGTCGGCATCTTCCAACACGATCAAACGCGCCGCGTCGCCGATCGCGTGCGCACCGGTAGAACACGCCGTGACAACCGAATGGTTCGGCCCCTTGAAGCCATAGCGGATCGAGACCTGACCGGAGGCCAGATTAATCAGGGCGGCGGGAATGAAAAATGGCGAGAGACGGCGCGGCCCCCGCTCATGCACGGTAAGCGCGCCTTCACAGATGGTCTGCAGTCCCCCGATACCGGACCCGATCATGACGCCCGTGCGCTCGCGATCCTCGTCGCTCTCGGCGACCCACCCCGAATCCTCAACCGCCTGCTGCGCCGCCGCGATCGCAAAGGCGATGAAGGGGTCGATCTTCCGCCGCTCGGCCGGGGTCATGTAGTCGTCGGCATTGAAGCCGCCCGCGGCGGTTTCCCCGTGCGGCAACTGACCGGCGATCTTCGAGGGTATGTCGGAAACGTCGAAACTCTGAATCGCGCGCAATCCCGAACGCCCGGCAGTCAAAAGCTCCCAGACATGGGGCACGCCACAGCCCAAAGGCGTGATCAAACCGAGCCCGGTAACGACAACTCGCCTCATAACCCGCGCCCGCCGAAAATTTGTTCAGGACGGCCCGAACGGGCCGCCAAATTATGCGTGCTGCTGAATGAAATCGACCGCATCCTTAACGGTCACGATCTTTTCCGCGGCATCGTCCGGAATCTCGCATCCGAATTCTTCCTCGAACGCCATCACCAGTTCGACGGTATCGAGGCTATCGGCGCCCAGATCGTCAATGAAGCTGGCGTTTTCCGAGACCTTGGACTCGTCCACCCCCAAATGCTCCACGACAATCTTCTTAACGCGTTCGGCAGTGTCATTACTCATTGATTATGTCCTCAGATTGGCCAGCGTTTTTCAGCTTAGAATCGGGTTAGAATCTGGAAGTTGGCTTGCCGCTTTATTCCCCAAGCGCGCGGGGCGCCGCCTCTTAACACAGTTCATTGGAGTTTGCCAACGCTCGGGACCGGGTCCGAAAAATGCCCCCGGCAACCCGCTATATCATGGCCATTCCGCCGTTGACATGCAAGGTTTGGCCGGTCACGTAGGCGGCCTCCTGACTCGCCAGGTAGACCACGGCAGCGGCAATGTCCTGCGGCGAGCCGAGGCGCCCTAGCGGCACGGCACTCAGAAGCTTCTCTTGCTGGGCCTCGCCCAAGGCGCCGGTCATCGCGGTTTCAATGAACCCGGGGGCGACGCAGTTGACCGTAATACCGCGTGAAGCGACTTCTTGGGCCAGCGCCTTCGACAAGCCGATCATCCCGGCCTTTGAGGCGGCGTAATTCGCCTGACCCGGGTTGCCGGTCACCCCAACAATCGAAGTTATGCCCACGATTCGGCCCCACCGGCGCTTCATCATGCCGCGCAAAGACGCCCGGGCCAGGCGGAATCCGGCGCTGAGATTGACCGCCAAGACCTGGTCCCACTCCTCGTCCTTCATCCGCATGGCCAGGTTATCTCGTGTGAGTCCGGCGTTGTTGACCAGGATATCGAGAGCGCCCAGGGCGGCCTCCGCCGCGCCCGGCAGGGCCGCCGTGGCCGCCGGATCGCCCAAGTCGCACGGCAGGACGTGGACACGCTGCCGCAGCTCGCTGGCCAAGGTATCCAGCGCCTCGCGCCGGGTCCCGGACAAGGCAACCGACGCGCCCTGGGCATGCAGGGCCCGTGCGATGGCGCCACCGATGCCGCCGGAAGCCCCCGTTACCAGCGCGCCTTTTCCACTCAGATCGAACATCTTGCTTTCCTCCACCCAATCATGCGCCGGTCTCCGGGACGCTCACCTCTCGAATCTCAAAGCAACTTGATTAAGGTTTCGATCTCTGCCGGCGTGCCCGCCTTATGGCTGCCGAGTTCGCGGTCTATGCGCCGGGTAAGGCCGCTCAGCACCTGACCGGCGCCCAATTCGACCAGAGTATCGACACCGTGTTGCTTCATATAGAGAACCGATTCGCGCCATCGCACCATACCGGTCACCTGCCGGACCAGAAGGGGACGGATATCCTCGGGCTCTTGAACCGACTCGGCGGTCACGTTGGACACCAGGGCGATATGGGGCGGCATAATCGCGGTTTCGGCCAAGGCGGCGGCCATGACATCGGCCGCCGGTGCCATAAGCGCACAGTGGAAAGGTGCGCTGACCGGCAACAGGATCGCGCGCCGCGCGCCTTTTTCGCTCGCCAGCTCGATCGCCCGTTCCACGGCCCCCTTGGCGCCGCTGACCACGATCTGTCCGGGGGCATTGTCGTTGGCCGGCGCGCAGATTTCGCCTTGCGCGGCGGCGGCGGCCACTTCGCGAACGGCATCGAGATCGAGCCCGAGCAGGGCCGCCATTGCCCCCTCGCCCACCGGCACCGCCTCCTGCATGGCTTGACCGCGCCGCTTGAGGAGCAGGGCCGCATCGGACAAAGACAAGCCGCCAGCGGCGGCCAGGGCCGAATATTCCCCCAAGGAGTGCCCGGCCACGAAATCGCCCTTATCGGCTAGCCGCAGGCCGCCTTCCTTTTCCAGCACCCGAACCACGGCCATGCTGACCGCAAAGAGCGCCGGCTGGGCGTTCTCTGTCAGGGTCAGATCGCTCTCCGGCCCATCGAACATCAGGCGCGACAGGCGCTGCGACAAGGTTTCGTCGATTTCCTCGAAAACCTCGCGCGCGGCCGGAAACGCCTCGGCTAGCGCGGCGCCCATGCCGACCGCCTGCGAGCCCTGGCCCGGAAACACGAATGCGCGGCTCATATCTCGCCTTCCCCCTTGGATTAATCCTGGCTGCGGATCTTGGCTTCCGCCCCTTTTTGGCGGGACAGAGAAAGCCGTCCGCCGCCAGCCTGTCAAGCGCCGTACGCGGGCGCGCCTGCGCGCGGCGGGCAGACGCCGGCGCCGACGCCTCTGGCGCTTGCACGCCTCCCTGGTATGTGTATAGTCGCGCGCCTCAAGCGAATTGAGACAACTCCTTGCCGGCACCTGGGGCGATACGCCCGGAACGGGGCCGGTTAGGACCGATCGGCTGAACGATCTGGCCTCTTGGCCACCGTCAGCTCCGGTCCGGGAACAGCCGTGAGGAGTAAAACATGGCACTTTATGAGTGCGTGCTAATTGCGCGCCAAGACATCTCGTCCAACCAAGCCGAAGGCCTGGTCGACCAATTTTCCGAAATCGTCGAAACCAATGGCGGTAAGGTCACCAAAAAAGAGATGTGGGGCCTGCGTACGCTGGCCTATCGCATCAAAAAGAACCGCAAGGCGCATTACGCTCTACTTAACCTCGATGCGCCGCCCGCCGCAGTGGCCGAGATGGAGCGCAACCTGCGCCTAAACGAGGACGTGCTTCGATATTTGACCCTGCGGGTCGACGAGCATGAGGAAGGGCCGTCAATCGTCCTCCAGGCACGTGAGCGGCGCGACGATCGCGGTGGACGCGACGGCGGCCGGTTTAGCCGTGGCGGTCCGCGCGGCGATGGCGGCGGCCCGCGCGGCGATAGGGGTGACCGGGGCGATCGACCCCCGCGCGTTGAGTCGGCCGAAGAAAAACCGGCCGAAGAAAAACAGGAGACGCCGGCATGACCGAGATTCAAGTCGTCAGCAAGAGCGCCGGTGGCCGGCGGCCCTTCTTCCGCCGCCGCAAGAGCTGCCCCTTCACGGGCCCGAACGCGCAAAAAATAGACTATAAGGATGTGCGCATGCTGCAGCGCTACATTTCTGAGCGCGGCAAGATCGTACCGAGCCGGATTACGGCCGTCTCGACCAAGAAGCAGCGCTTGTTGGCCAAGGCCATCAAGCGCGCACGCTTCCTGGCCCTGATTCCCTACCTCCTCCAGTAGAAGGGAGCGGCACGATGCAAGTCATCCTTTTGGAGCGTATCGAGAAGCTAGGCCAAATGGGCGAAATCGTCTCCGTCAAGCCGGGTTTCGCGCGCAATTATCTGTTGCCGCAACGCAAGGCGCGGCGGGCGACCAAGGAAAACCTGGCGCTCTTCGAGCAACATCGCGCCCAGCTCGAGGCCGATAACCTGGAACAGCGCAGCGAGGCCGAGAAGGTCGGCGAGAAGCTCGACGGTCTCACGATCACTTTGATTCGCCAGGCGGGCGAATCGGGACAACTCTACGGTTCGGTCAACGCCCGCGACATCGCGGCCGAGGTAAGCGCGGCCGGATTTACCGTCGGGCGCTCGCAGATCGAGTTGACCACGGTGATCAAAACCCTGGGCCTGCATCCGGTAACTGTGCGCTTGCACCCTGAGGTCACGGTCACCATCACCGTCAATGTCGCCCGCTCCGAGGCGGAAGCCGAAGCGCAAGCCGAAGCCGGCCGCATGGTCAGTCCCAGCGAGCAGCGCGCGGCGGAGGAAGCGGCGGAAGCCGAGGCCGAGGAAGCACTGGCCAAGATCGAGGCCGAAGAGGCCGAAGCCGAGGTTGGCGACTCGGACGAGAAAACCGAAGCGGCTTCCTGAACGCTTGGATACGACATCTTCGCGACGCAAGCGGCGGCCTTTTGGCCGTCGTTTTGCATTTCGACTCTGCCTTCATCGCACATCGCGGAATATTATCCCCGTGTTCCCCGTTCTGATTTGGGCTAATTTCTCCCTTACCCCTGACAAATGCGAGCTTCGTCAATTAGTGTCCGCCTCCTGATGGAACGCAACGCCTCCTCCAACGTCGTCACCCCCCTGCGCACGGACGACTCCGACAGCGAGGGCCCCTTAAGAGAGCCGCCGGTCAATTTCGAGGCGGAGCAGGCCCTGCTCGGCGCCATCCTGGCCAACAACCGCGCGTACGAGAAGGTTTCGGATTTTCTGCAGCCGGACCACTTCGCGGACGAAACGCATGCCCGTATATTCGAAGCCTGCGGCAAACTGATCGAACGTGGACAGATCGCCAACGCGGTCACGCTGAAGCATTTGTTCGACAACGACGAAGCCTTGGCCGACATCGGCGGCGCGCGTTATCTGGCCGATCTGCAAAAGAATTTCGTGACCATCATCAACGCGGCGGATTACGGCCGCACGATCCACGACCTGTTTCTGCGCCGCGAGTTGATCGCGCTGGGCGAGGACGTCGTCAACGACGCCTTTCAGCCGGATTTGGATATTAAGGCGACGGATCAGATCGAAGCGACGGAGCAGCGTCTTTATAACCTGGCCGAGGCCGGCGCGTCCGAAGGCGGCTTCAAGTCCTTTAAGTCGGCCGTGGTCGAAGCGATCAGCATGGCCGAACAGGCGCTGAAGCGCGACAGCCATGTCGCCGGCGTCTCCAGCGGATTCAAAGATTTGGACCGCCTGCTCGGCGGGTTGCATCCCTCCGACCTGGTCATTCTCGCCGCACGCCCTTCGATGGGTAAAACCTCCCTTGCCACCAACATCGCCTATAACGCCGCGGCAACGAAACGCCGGCAAAAAGGACCGGACGGCGACACGGTCGATCTTGTGGAGACCGTCGCCTTCTTCTCACTCGAAATGTCGGCCGAACAGCTTGCGACACGCATTATTTCGGAGCAGGCGCACGTGCGCTCTGATTCGATTCGGCGCGGCGAGATTCGCGACGACGAATTCGACCGTATCTTCGAGACCAGCCGCCACTTGCACGAGCTTCCGCTTTTCATCGACGACACCCCATCGCTGAGCGTGCCGGCCTTACGCACCCGGGCGCGCCGCTTGAAGCGACAGCACAACCTGGGCCTGATCGTGGTCGACTACCTTCAGCTCATGCAGGGCCCGGCTGGCATGCGTAACGAGAACCGGGTGCAGGAAGTCTCCGAAATCACGCGTGGCCTGAAAGCGATCGCCAAGGAGTTAAACGTCCCCGTGATCGCGCTATCGCAGTTGTCGCGCCAGACCGAACAACGCGACGACAAACGGCCGCAACTTTCGGATCTGCGAGAATCGGGCTCGATCGAACAGGACGCCGATGTGGTCATGTTCATCTACCGCGAGGAATATTACCTGGCGCGCGAGAAGCCCAGCCACAAGATGACCGAGAGCAGCGACAAATTCAACGAGCGTCTGGCAAGTTACGAAAAGCGCCTTGAAGATTGCCGCAATATCGCCGAGATCATCGTCGCCAAGCAGCGCCACGGCCCGATAGGCACCGTCGAACTGCACTTCATCGGCGAGTTCACGCAATTCAACGATCTGGTACGCGACGACCACTTGCCCCATGACTGAGGCCCGCGAGCCGGGCTTGGACGACTCCGCGGCCGCGCGCGCCGGCGCGATCCTGACCATCGACTTAGAAGCTATCAAGGACAACTACCGGCGTTTGCGCCAGGAGATACGACCGGTCACCTGTGCGGCCGTGATCAAGGCCGACGCCTATGGATTGGGCGCCGCGCGAGTCGCCCCGGTGCTCGCGAAGGCGGGCGCGCGAACTTTCTTCACCGCGACCCTGGACGAGGCGGCCACGGTGCAGGCGTCGCTGGAAAAGACCCGGCCGTCGGCCGACATCTTCGTATTGAACGGGACCGGAGCGGGCCCGGTGGAGGCATTCACCGCCCTGGGCGTCACGCCGGTGCTGAACAGCCTGGGAGAGGTCGAAACCTGGACAACCGCCGCAGGTGACGCGGGCCATACCCTGCCCGCCGCGCTTCATGTCGACACCGGCATGAATCGGCTCGGTCTGCCGCACGGCGAACTGGAAACCCTGATCGCCGAGCCGGATCGACTGGCGGGGATCGAGCTGCGCTACATCATGAGTCACCTGGCCTGCGCCGAGGAGCCGGGACACGAGCTCAACGGCACGCAGCTTCGCCTGTTCGAGGAAGCGCGGGCGCGCCTGCCGGCCGCGCCGGGCAGCCTGGTCAATTCCTCCGGCATCTTTCTGGGCGCGGACTATCACTTCGATCTCGCCCGCCCCGGCGCCGCTCTTTTTGGCGTGAACCCGACTCCGGACAGACCAAACCCCATGAGCCAAGTGGTTCGCTTGCAAGGCAGAATCTTGCAGGTGCGCCAGATTGACGCTCCCCAGAGCGTTGGCTATGGTGCCACGCACCGCGTGTCGGGGGGCAGTCGAGTCGCGACCGTGGCGCTTGGCTATGCAGACGGGTTTTTGCGGTCTCTGTCGAACCGGGCCAGCGCTTGGATCGGCGATCGAAGGGTTCCAGTCATTGGACGAGTCTCGATGGATCTGATTACGCTCGACGTGACCGGCGTACCGGCCGGAGATGCGCATGTTGGCGGGCTCGTGGATTTGATCGGCCCCGATCAGGATGTCGATACCCTGGCCGGCGCGGCAGGAACGATCGGATACGAAATCCTGACCTCGCTGGGGGCGCGTTATCATCGGGTATTCTTAGGCGGCTGACGGAACTCCTCACATGCCGATCTTGCAACCGATAGGCCGTACCTTTCTGATATTTCTCGCGACCGCCGGGCGTCTGAGTCTTTTTGCGGCCAACGGCCTGTCTCATAGCGTCAGGCCGCCCATTTATATGCGCCTGATCACCCGGCAAATGATCGATATCGGATATTACTCCCTGCCCGTGGACGGCTCGACCGCGATCTTCACCGGCATGGTCTTGGCCCTCCAAAGTTACACCGGCTTTGCCCGCTTCGCCGCTGAAAGCGCGATCCCCAACGTCGTCGTCGTGTCGATCACGCGCGAGTTAGGTCCCGTCCTGGCTGGCTTGATGGTTGCCGGGCGGGTTGGCGCAGCGATGGCGGCCGAGATCGGCACCATGCGCGTGACCGAGCAGATCGACGCGCTCGACACGCTGGCGACCAACCCCTTCAAATACCTGGTCGCGCCGCGTTTGATCGCGGGTATCACGACGCTGCCGCTTCTAGTCTTCGTCGCCGACATCATTGGTGTATTCGGCGGCTATGTCGTCTCGATCTACAAATTGGGCTTCAACCCCTCCATCTATCTGAAAAACACGATCGACTTCGTGGAGGTGGAGGACGTGGCCTCGGGCCTGGTGAAGGCGGCGGTCTTCGGATTCTTGATCACACTTATGGGCTGCTATCACGGCTATAACTCCAAGGGCGGCGCGCAAGGCGTGGGCGCGGCGACCACCAACGCGGTGGTGTCGGCCTCGATCCTTATTCTCTGCTTCAACTACTTTATTACCGAGATGTTCTTCGCCCGATGAGCCCACGGACAAACGGGGCGGCCCAGAAGATCCAGATCCGTGGCCTGCACAAATCGTTTGGCCCGAAGGTCGTGTTGGACGGCCTTGACCTCGATGTCGCCGTCGGCGAATCGGTCGTCGTCATCGGCGGCTCGGGAACCGGCAAATCGGTTCTGTTGAAGTGCATCCTGGGCCTTCTGACGCCGGACTCGGGCAGCATCAAGATCGATGGTGAGGAAGTCGTCGGCCTAGGCAGCAGGGATCGGGACCGCGTCCTGCGCAAGTTTGGGATGCTGTTTCAGAACGCCGCCTTGTTCGATTCGCTGCCGGTCTGGGAGAACGTTGCCTTCGGCCTCATTCAGGGGGAAGGCATGGACCGGACCGACGCCAAGAAAGTCGCGATCGAAAAACTGGCCGCGGTCGGTATGACCGCCGAGGTGGGCGAGCTTTCGCCGGCCGAGCTATCGGGCGGCATGCGCAAGCGCGTCGGTCTGGCGCGGGCGATCGCGACCGCGCCGGAGATCATCTTTTTCGACGAGCCGACGACCGGCCTGGACCCCATCATGGGCGATGTGATCAACGACCTGATCGTCAAATGCGTGCAAGAGCTGGGTGCGACCACACTGTCGATCACCCATGATATGGCGAGCGCGCGCAAGATCGCCCATAGGGTTGCGATGCTATACGACGGCAAGATCATTTGGGCCGGACCGGTCGCGAACATCGACGGTTCAGGCAACGACTACGTCGACCAGTTTATCCACGGCCGCGCCGAGGGCCCGATCCAGATGCAGGTCCGCGCGGACTAGGGTCGTCCTGGCCCACAGGAGGTGGCCCACAGGAGGCCGAAACTAACTTGGCCAAGCTCCAACATCGGTATGTCTGTCAGACCTGCGGCGCGGTCACCGCGCGCTGGGGCGGGCGTTGCGACGCCTGCGGAGAATGGAACAGCATCGTCGAGGAAATTCCGCGCGAGGCCGCGCCGGGCGGACTCGGCAAGGCCAGCGGCAAAAGCAGCAGCCGGCGCACGGCACAGATCGAATTCGTTGGCCTGGAAGGCCCGACCCTGCGCGAGCCGCGCCGCCCGAGCGGCCTGGCGGAATTCGACCGGGTATGCGGCGGCGGGCTGGTACCCGGTTCCGCCGTTCTGATCGGCGGCGACCCCGGCGTCGGCAAATCGACCTTGCTCATCCAGGTTGCGGCGGCCCTAGGCGCCCCAGGGTCGGTGGGGCCGCCCATCGCCTATATTTCCGGTGAGGAAGCGGTCGAACAGTTACGCCTGCGCGCGCACCGCCTGGGCCTCGGCGCGGCACGCGTCGAACTGGCCGCCGCGACCTCGGTGCGCGACATCATGGCCAGCCTCGATACCGCAGAGCCGCCGCCTGCCGTGGTCGTCGATTCAGTCCAAACCCTGTATGTCGATACCCTGGAGTCGGCGCCCGGCACCGTGACTCAGGTGCGCGCCAGCGCCCAGGAGCTGATCCGCCTCGCCAAACGGCGCGGCTTCGCGCTCCTGCTGGTCGGCCATGTCACCAAGGACGGACAACTGGCCGGGCCTAAGGTCCTGGAGCACATGGTGGATACCGTTCTGACCTTCGAGGGCGAGCGTGGCCACCCCTTCCGGATCCTGCGCGCCAGCAAGAACCGCTATGGCCCGACCGACGAAATCGGGGTCTTCGAGATGGGCGATGACGGCCTGCGCGAGGTCGCCAATCCCTCGGCCCTGTTCCTGGCCGAGCGGCGCGGCAACGTGGCCGGCACCGCGGTGTTCGCCGGAATCGAGGGCACGCGGCCAGTTTTGGTTGAAATTCAAGCGCTTGCCTCTCCCTCGCCTCTGGCCACCCCGCGCCGGGCCGTGGTCGGCTGGGATACCGCCCGGCTGGCCATGGTCCTAGCGGTCCTGGAGGCGCGCTGCGGGCTGGTATTCACGGGCAAGGAGGTCTATCTAAACGTGGCGGGCGGCCTGCGCATCGGCGAGCCGGCGGCCGACCTCGCGGTGGCGGCCGCCTTGATCTCGGCGGTCAGCGACGAGCCGGTGCCGGCAGGAACGGTGGTGTTCGGAGAGATCGGGCTGTCCGGCGAGGTACGGGCCGTGGGGCGGAGCGAGGCCCGCCTGAAAGAGGCGGCCAAGCTAGGGTTCGAGCGGGCGATAAGTCCGATACGCCGGGGCAGCGCCTCGGAACAGCGGGACAAGGGGCGGAACAAGGCCGGAAATGGTGACCGCAAAAAGGCGGCCCATCCGGGCCTGGAGATACAGGAGATCGCCCACTTGAACGATCTGATCGAAATACTGGCCCCGCAAGCGGCGCAGCGGATCGCCCGGCGGGCGGCGCGCGCGGCGGCGGACGTCGACTAGGAGCCCTAGGGCCCGGTATGGACAACCTGCCCATCAACGTGACCGATCTCACGATCCTCGTGATCCTGGGGCTCTCGGCCGCCTTTGCCTTTTTTCGCGGCTTCGTGCACGAGCTTCTGGCGATCGGCTCCTGGATCGGCGCCGGCGTGGTAACGCTCTACGGCTTCCCCGTCGCCCAGCCCGAGGCCCGCAAATATATCGGCTCGCCGCTGATCGCCGATATGGTGGCTGGTATCGCGGTATTCCTGATTGTCCTGATCGTGCTGTCGATCGCGACGCGGCTGCTCTCGCGCCGGGTGCGGGACAGCAGCCTGGGGCCGCTCGATCGCTCGCTCGGCCTCTTGTTCGGCGCGCTGCGCGGCGCGGTGCTCGTGTGCATCGCCTGGTTGATGTTGCTGTGGGTGGTGCCGCGCGAAGATCATCCCGATTGGATTACCGAGGCGCGCGGCCTGCCCCTGGTTGAAAGGGGTGGCGACCTTTTGACGCGTCTAATCCCCCGCAATCTCGGTGGCGACGCGGTACGGGCCGCGCAAATCGACAAACCGGGCAAGATCGCCGCCGACAGTTATAAAGAACTGCTAAGCCCCAACACAAAGGGCAGCGTAATCAAAGAGAAGCCGGGATATAAAGGGGCGGAACGCGACGCCATGCAGCAGTTGATCGAAGCCGCCACGCAAGACAATACGACCGCCGAGGAAGCCGGACGATGATGCCGAGCCATCCCCTGGACCACCCCTTCCTCCGCGATCCCCCCTTCTTGCGCGATCCAGACGACGATAAACCGCGCGAGGAGTGCGGTGTGTTCGGCGTTTTCGGAGCCGAGGAAGACGCAGCGGCTTTAACGGCGTTAGGCTTGCACGCCCTGCAACACCGCGGCCAGGAAGCCGCTGGAATGGTGAGCTTCGACGGCCAGCAATTTCATGCACACCGGGACCAGGGCCTGGTCGGCGACATCTTTGCCAGCGAGCAGGTCATGGCCCGCCTGGCCGGCCGCTTGGCGATCGGTCACGTGCGTTATTCCACCACCGGCGAAACGGCATTGCGCAACGTGCAGCCCCTCTTCGCCGATCTTGAATTCGGCGGATTCGCTCTCGCCCACAACGGCAATCTGACCAACGCTTTCACCTTGCGCCAAGAACTCGTAAGCCGTGGATCGCTGTTCCATTCGACCTCGGACACCGAGGTTTTCATTCATCTCATGGCGACCTCCGCCAAAAAACCCGTTGTCGAGCGTTTGACCGACGCCTTGCATCAGGTCGAGGGCGCCTTCTCTCTGGTCGCGCTGACAGATTCCTGTGTCATCGGCGTACGCGATCCGCTCGGTGTCCGGCCCCTGGTCATCGGGCGCAAGGGCAAGACCCATATTCTCGCCTCGGAAACCTGCGCGCTCGACATCATCGGTGCGGAGTTCGTGCGCGAAGTCGCGCCGGGCGAGATGGTCGTGCTCGACGCCTCCGGGGTTCACAGCCTGCGCCCCTTCCCGGCGATGCGGCAGCGCTTTTGCGTCTTCGAGTACATCTATTTCGCACGTCCCGATTCATTGATCGAAGGCGCAAGCGTCTACGAACGGCGCAAGCGGATCGGCGTTGAGTTAACCCGCGAGGCTCCGGTGCCGGCGGACCTGGTCGTTCCGGTGCCCGATTCCGGTGTGCCGGCCGCGATCGGCTATGCCGAGGCCTCGGGTATCCCCTTCGATCTGGGCATCATTCGCAACCACTATGTCGGGCGCACCTTCATCGAACCGGCGCAACAGATCCGCAATCTGGGCGTCAGGCTGAAGCATAACGCCAACCGTGCGAGCCTGACCGGCAAGCGCGTCATCCTGGTCGACGACTCCATCGTGCGCGGCACCACCTCGGTCAAGATCGTGGAGATGGTACGCGCCGCCGGCGCGACCGAGGTTCACATGCGCATAGCCGCGCCGCCGACCGCGCATCCCTGCTTTTACGGCATCGACACGCCGGAGCCGAGCGAACTGCTCGCCTCGCGATTCGATGTTGAGGGAATGGCGGATCACATCGGGGTCGACAGCCTGGCCTTCATTTCCATGGACGGGCTGTACCGGGCGATGGACGAGCCCGGGCGCGACCCGGAACACCCGCAATTTTGCGACGCCTGTTTCACCGGCGAGTATCCGACCCGCCTGACGGACTCCGAAGGCACGGGGGAAGGCCGCCAGCTCTCCCTGCTGGCCGAGATGGCCTGACGTCTGGCCCATCATCGCCCATAGTTCGGCCTCATTCTTCGAAAATTAAATACCGGGACCTCATGCTGAGTCTCTCTTACGCCGTGGCCATGGAAAGACATGACCGAACTGAACCCTCTTCAGGTGCCGCGCCAACGCACGGTACAGATATGTTGACTAAGTCGATCCGCGCCCTCGCGGCCCTGGCCGGGGCAGTCCTGCTATCGCAGTTCCCGGCCTTCTACGACCAGTATCTGCAACGCCTGGGCGGGCGGCTCGACCAGGCCCGTATCGAGATCGCGCGGATCGAGGACGCGGCGCGCCAGGAGCGCCTGAGCGTCGAGGCTTACGTCGCGGTGTTTCTGGGCGATGCAAAATCCCCCGTGCGCCGCCAGGGTCATGTCATGCAAGCGCAGCTCGGCGCGTTCACGGGCCTGGAAGCGGCCTTCGCCGCCTTGCGCGACGCCTCTACCGCGGCCCGGCCGCTGCGCTTCGCCAGCCACGTCGAAAACGATACCGCCCGCGCCGCCTTGGCGGATTTCCAGCCGGCCCTGCCGCTTGGCACCGAGGGTATGACCTACGCCCTTATCGGCATGCTAGGCGGCCTCCTGGGCGCCAGGATAAGCGGACGGGCAATCTCGGCCCTCGCGCGCCGGCGGCGGCGGGCAGCATGAGCACACCAGCAACGCGGGGCGGCCGTCTGGCGGGCCGTATCGCCCTCGTCACCGGGGCCTCGCGCGGCATCGGTGCGGCGGTCGCGGCGCGTTTCGCGGCCGAGGGCGCGCAACTCATTCTGCTGGCCCGCACGGTCGGTGGGTTGGAGGAAACCGATGACGCGGTGCGGGCGGCGGGCGCCCCGAAGGCCCTGCTGGTGCCGCTCGACCTGCGCGAGTTCGACGCCATCGACCAGCTCGGCGCCTCGCTTTACGAGCGCTACGGCAAGCTCGATGTCTTGGTCGGTAACGCCGGCATACTAGGCGACCTGTCGCCGCTCGGCCACGTCAAACCCCAACGCTGGGCCGAGGTCATGGACGTCAACCTGACCGCCAACTGGCGCTTGATCCGCAGCCTCGACCCCCTGCTGCGGCGCTCGGATGCCGGGCGGGCGATCTTCGTCACCTCGGGCGCGGCCGCGGGGGCCCAAGCCTATTGGGGCCCCTACGCCGTCTCCAAGGCGGCATTGGAAACACTGGTCAAGACTTACGCGGCCGAGATCCAGAAAACCAACGTCCGCGCCAACATCCTCGACCCCGGCGTCGTGCGCACCGTCATGCGCGCCCAAGCCTTCCCCGGCGAGGACGCCGAGACCTTGCGCGCGCCCGGCGACATCACCGAGGCCTTCGTCGAACTGGCGGAAGCGGCGTGCGATAAGAGCGGCGAAGTGGTGTCGGCTTAAGTACCGCCCAGGAAGTCCTTGATCCAACGGCGGTAGTCGGCGTCGCGGGTTACCCGCTTCATCAGATCGCCGGAGGCGATGCCCGCGATCTCGGCCGGGGGCGTGCCGTCGCGCAAGGCCTTCAAGGTCGCGTGCGCGGCCGCGACGGCGGCCATGAAGGGCTGATGCCCCTGAAGACAGACGCGGGTCCGTGTCGTGCTCAGGTAGTCGAGATCCATAAGCTCCGGCCCCACGCCGCCGACGATGAGGGGCAGCTTCACAGCTTCCGACACCGCCTCAAGCTCGGCGCGGGTGCGCACACCGACCAGGAAAATCGCATCGACGCCCACCGCCTCGTAGGCCTTCACGCGCGCGAGCGTATCCTCCAGACCGGTCGCCGCCGTGGCGCTGGTCCGTCCAGCGATGACCAGCGAGGGATCGCGCCGGCCCGCGAGCGCGGCCTTCATCTTGCCCACGCCTTCCTCGAGCGCGATCAAACGCGATTTCCCGTCCGCGCCGAAGTCTCGCGGCAGCTGCGTATCCTCGATCGACAGCGCGGCGACACCCGCGGCCTCTAACTCCTCCACCGTGCGCTTTACGTTGAGCGCGTTGCCATAGCCGTGATCGGCGTCGACCAGCAGGGGCAGATTACCGGCGCGGCAAATTCGTTGAGCCTGCGCCGCGAACTCGCTCAAGGTCAGCACGATGAGGTCCGGGGCGCCGAGAACCGTCATGGAGGCGACGGAGCCCGCGAACATACCCAGCTCGAAGCCGAGATCCTCGGCGATCCGCGCCGAGATTGGATCGAAGACAGAGCCCGGATGAACGCATCTGTCGCCACCCAGGACGACCCGAAACCGCTCGCGTCTTTCGCCAAATCGCACGGGGCCAGCCTCTCAGCATGTAAGGGACCTTGCACGCTAGCGGCCGTCCAGGAGGACCGCAAGCGCGCTCCAGCGAACCGGCTAGCGCGGTTTGCGGGCGCGGCGATCCTTGGGCGCGTAGGGGTTGTCGCCCTTGCGCAAGTTGACGCGAATCGGTGTGCCCGGGAGGTCGAAATCCTCGCGCAGGCCGTTCTCCAGATAGCGCAGGTAGGAGTCCGGCAAATCCTTGGGCCGGGAGCAGAAGACGGCAAAGGTCGGCGGCCGGGCGCTGGCCTGAGTCATGTAGCGCAGCTTGATACGCCGCCCGCCGGGCGCCGGCGGTGGATGGGCCTGGGTCATCGCGGCCAGCCAACGGTTGAGAACGGGGGTCGAGACCCGCCGGTTCCAGATCTCGTAGATATCGAGTACGGCATCGAGCAGGCGGTTCGTGTTCTCGCCCCTGAGCGCGGAGAGGGTAACGACCGGAATACCCCGCACGCGCGGCAGCGAGCGCTCCAGCCGGTCCCGGACCACGCTCATCGTCGCCTCGCGCTCGGCGCAGGCATCCCACTTGTTCACCGCGATGACCAGGGCCCGCCCTTCTTCGATCACATGGGCGGCAATGGTCAGATCCTGCTTTTCCATCGGCATGCCGGCATCGACCATGAGGACCACGACTTGGGCATACTTGACCGCGCGTATGGTGTCGGCGGTCGAGAGCCTTTCCAATCCCTTGCCGACCCGCGACCGCCGGCGCAGGCCCGCCGTGTCGATCAGACGGATCGGATGGTTCTTGTAGGACCACTCGATGGCGATGGAGTCGCGGGTAATACCGGCTTCCGGGCCGGTCAGCACACGCTCGTCGCCCAGCAGGCGATTGACCAAGGTGGACTTGCCGACGTTAGGGCGGCCGACGATGGCCAACTGCAGAACGCCGGTGTCCGGCTCAGGTTCCTCACCCTCCGCCTCAAACGTTTCTTCTTGCGGTTCCGCCTCGAGCTCTTGAAGCCTATCCTTGAGAGCCTCGTGAAGATCGGCTAGGCCCAGACCGTGCTCGGCCGAGAGGGCTACCGGCTCTCCCAGGCCGAGTGCAAAGGCCTCCGCCGCGCCAGCCTCGGCCGCAGCGCCTTCGCACTTGTTAGCAACCAGGATGACCGGGGTCGCTGACCGGCGCAGCAGATTGGCGAAATGCCGGTCGAGGGGCGTTAGCCCGGTCCGCGCGTCGATCAGGAGCAAGGCAACGTCCGCCTCGGCCAAGGCGCGCTCACTCTGCGCGCGCATACGCCGCTCCAAGGCGTCCTCGGCGGCTTCCTCCAGCCCGGCGGTGTCTATCACCGTGAAGTCCAGATCGTAGAGGTGCGCCTGACCCTCGCGCCGATCCCGGGTCACCCCCGGTTCCGGCGCGACCAAGGCCAGGCGCCTGCCCACCAGGCGGTTGAACAGGGTGGATTTACCGACGTTCGGCCGGCCCAGGATGGCGAGAGTAAAGCTCATGTCGATATCATTCGGCCAAAGGGCGCGGTATCGGCCGAGGGGCATGCCCGCGAGCCGCCGGGCGTCAGCGCATGGCGACCAGGCTGCCGCTATCGGTCACGAAGTAAAGCGCGTTCGCCGCGACAACGGGGGCGATGCTCACCGCGCCCGGCAGATCGATGGCGCCGATCACCTCTCCCGTGTAGGGCGACACCGACAGCGCCTTGCCGTGTGAACCGGCGACGATCAAGCGGTCGCCCGCGAGCACGGGCCCGGTCCACTGGATCGGATCTTCCTGATCTTCAGGGTCCTCGAAGCGCTCAAGCGGCAGAACCCAGCGTATGCGCCCATCCTTGCGCGTTAAGCAAATGAGTTGCGCGTCGCTGCTAAGAACGAAGACGAAGTCGCCGCCAACCCAGGGCATTTCGACGCCGCCAATATCACGCTCCCAGGCGCGCAGGCCCCGGCGCAAATCGATCGCGATCATGCGCCCCGAATGACTAACCGCAAACACCATATCCCTATCGATAACCGGCGCGCCCCGAATTTGCGCGATATCGGCCAGCGGGTCGGTCCGATTAACGGCGGCCAGGCTTTCACTCCATAGCGGCCGGCCATTCTCGGCCAACAATCCGAAAATCTCGCCGGACGAATAAGGCGCCACCACGGTAGAACCCGAAACCGCGGGGCTGGCCCCGCCCAGCAGGCCAGTCGTTTCCTCAATGCCACTATGAGCCCATAGCTGCCGGCCATCGTCGGCGCTCATGGCGATCGTTTGGTTAGCGGTCGTCACCACGAAAACCCGGCCGCCGGCCGCGGTTGGCGCGGCCCGCATCGGTCCAGGCACGCTCTTGCGCCAAACGACCTGGCCGTCGGCGGCATTCAACGCGATGACCTCGGCGAACCCCGTCGATACGAACAGCCGGCCGTTTTCGTAAGCCAAGCCACCGCCAAAGTATCCGCGGTCCTCGAACTCGGGTTCAAGATCCTGGCGCCACAGGGCTCGCCCGCGTTCGGCTTCGAAAGCGGTCACGGTAGATAGCGCGTCCATGGTGTAAATCGTGCCGTCGACCACCAGCGGCTGAGCCAGGATGCGGCGGTCGCTGGCCGACCCGGCGCCCACGTCGCTGGTCCATGCCCGTCGGGGCTCCTTGGCCAGCGCAAGGTGATACATGGCGTGGTCCGGGCTGCCGCCATATTGGGTCCAGCGCCCATTAACATAGGGCTCGGAGAGGAGCACCGGAACTTCCGCCACCGAAGCGTCCGGGCTCAAGCCGCGATCGATCGTGAGGATTGAGATTCGCTCACCCGGCAAGATTTCCTCCGGCGGCGAGCCGAACAGATCGCCCAAGGTTTCACACCCAGACAGAAAGGCCGCGCCAACAATGAGCCCCGCTAGGCGTAACGTCTTAACCCCCACGAATGCCCCCTAACCCTTCAAGGCCGCGAGCATCTGTGCCGCCCGGGCGCGCAGGCCGGCGGGAATCTCGCGGTCATCGGAAATCTTGGTGTAAAGTTCTGTCGCCCCCGCCTTATCGCCCGCACGCAACGCGAGAACCGCCATCAGTTCCCAAGCCGAGCCCCGAAACGCCTTGGCGTCGCCGGCCAGGGGTTCGAGCCGCGCCCGCAACACCTCCGGATCGGCGGTATCGATCTGATGCAACACCGATAGGAGAACCGCGATATCGCGGAACCCCGGCCCAAGCGCGCTATCCGCCGCGATGCGGTCCCATAGGGCGACCGCACCGTCCCGGTCGCCGCTTTCCGCCAGGAGGCGGGCGCGCTCCAAGGCCGCCAAACCGGCATAGCCGCCATCGCTCGGCGAGCCAAATTCGCTCAGGGCCGCGATTGCCGCGGCTGCGCCGCCGCCCTGAGCCTCTGCCAGCGCCGCGGCGAAACGATCCGACAGTTCTTCCTGACGCTTTTGGTCGTAAACCCGCCAGGCCTGGACCCCGCCGACCGCCAGGACAACGGCGACAGACAACGCGATAACCAGCTTGCCGTATTTTTTCCAGAGCTTTTCAAGGTTCTCGCGCCGGAGATCCTCTTCGACTTCTCTGAACAGGTCGGCCACGTATCGGTTCCTCGTCTCGGGTCGCGGGGCTTTAGGCGCACGCGACACCTGCCGGTTCCGCGAGGGCCCGGCCAATCCGGTTGCTTACCGGGAAGCAGCCCACCAATCAACCGCTATCGGCTTATGACTCTTCCGCAGGCGCCTTTTCCTGCCCCTTTATGCCTTGCTCTAGGCGGCGCGCCATTTGATCGAGCATCCCATGGAGGGAATCTGGTCCTTTGGGCCCTCGCCGGTCTCGGCAATCTGAACCATGGCCTCGTAAAGCTCCCGCCGCGCACCTTCGACCAGTGTGGTCTTCGACTCATCCAAGCGGCCCCGGTATTGCAGGCCCAGGTCCTTGTCGAAACCGAAAAAATCGGGCGTGCACACGGCGCCGTAAGCGCGGGCGACGGCCTGGGTCCGGTCAATCGCATAGGGGAAATCGAAGCCATGCTCGGCCGCGAAGGCTTGCATATTCTCGAAGGAATCCTCGGGATAGGCCTCGGTATCGTTGGACATGATCGCGATCGCACCAATACCCAAGGGCTTCAGATCGGCCACCTCACGGACAATCCGCCCGATGACCGATTTCACATAGGGGCAGTGATTACAGATGAACATGATCAGGGTGCCCTTTGGACCCCGAACCCGATCCAGCGAATAGGTTTGGCCGTCGATGCCTTCGAGCTCAAAATCCGCCGCCGTCCAGCCGAAATCGCATACCGGCGCTTGCGCAGCCATCCTTAGTGTCCTCCCAGGTTTGCCAAGCCGCTGGCCCCGGAAACCCCTTCTTAGCGCCGGTCCAGCCAAACAATTGTTTACCCGATATTTACGTGAATTGCCGATGATTTAGCTCAAGTGCCCGATTCCCTGACCGGACCCGGGCATATGGTGGCTCAGGATGAGCTAGAACCGCATAATCCTTCTAATTCAAGGGGTTGATTTCCACTCTTGGATCTAGAATGCGAAAGTGTCGGTAGCGGGAGTCAAGGTATGGCGCGCGCCGCATTCCTTCTAGCATGCTTAATCGGCCTTTCGGGGTGCGAGGTCATGGCGGTGTCGTTCGTCGGCGCCAACATGGCCACCCTGATCCACACCGACAAGACGATCCCGGATATCGCGCTCAGCTCGCAGCGGGGGAAGGATTGCAGCCTGCTGCACGCGTCGCGGAACGAGCCCTACTGCCAATCGGCGCCGCCCGACCCGACCGATACCCTGGCCGAGCTGGCGGACAACCGGTACTGCTACCGTACCCTGGGCCGGATCGATTGTTACGACCGGCCTGACTTCCTGGCCAGCGGACACACCCGGGTCAACTTCGCGACCGGTTATCTCCCGTCCAACCGGGAGCCAGCATCTATGGCGCAACGGCAAGCGAAGGGGGTGCCCATGGCCGGCATTCCAGCGCCTGCGGAACCGCCACTGCTTGCCTCTCCAGCCCCGACTCCGGCAGCAAGCAGTGGCAAGGCCTCCGGCCCAGCGGTAAAGAGCAGTCGAAAGAGCATGCCGGCCGCCAAGGACACCAAAAAAGCGCCTGCTGCCCTCGCCGCCCCAATCTCGAAGAAAAAGAAGGCCGGCAAGGCAACTCCGCCCCACAAGGACGCGGCGGTCCCGACCAAGGTATCGCTCGCTGCGACCGCGGTCCCCGACGACCCGCGGATACCTGGCATACCGCTGGCCCAAGTCCCACCACTCGTCACACTGCCGGGCCAAGGAACCTACTAGTCCAGGTATCCAGGAGGGCACCAGCGGGCGTTCTTAGATCCCGCCCCTAGACGAGCCGGCGGATTTCGGGAAAGATATGGTCAAATAAGACCAATACTGGGGAGACGCGCCAATCTCATGGCGAAGGTATATCGAATCGCCGATGCACGGCGTCAGGCCGGGCCCACGTTTTTCGACCGCAACGAACTCGGCCAACTGCTATCCCTTTATAGTCGCAGGGTCATTAGCGGCGAGTGGCGCGACTACGCCATCGACCAAAAGAGCGGCAGCGCCGTATTCTCGGTTTTTCGCCATAGCCACGACGCTCCCTTGTTCAGCATCGCCAAGCGCGCCAACGGCAATGCGGCCCGGGGCAAATATGTCGTCCAACGCGGACGCGAGACGCTGAAACAGGCGGCAAGCATGAGCGAAGTCTTGTCGATCTTCGGCCGCGACCTCACGCTCGTCCGTTAAGGCCCCCTGCTGTTCCCAACTTGACCTTTCCCAACTTGCGAAGCGCCGAGCCCTAGGACAGACCGCATCGCATGGCTGACGAGGGCGTCCCCATGCGGCAAACCCCGGAATAGCAAGGATTTTGCGGGGTCATTTGCTTTGTCGCGATTCAGACATGATCCGTCGCGCCGGATGAAGCCTGGGGGCCCCGGTTTCGATGGAAATACCTTGAGTGAGAGCAATTCCCGCTGGGCTGCGGACCATTCGCGGCCCCGCGTTACTTTGAGGTTTTACCGATGTCCGATTCGGACGATCTTGATCTCCGCGCGCTTCCGGACCAAGACCTCGTGCAGCAGATGCACGACGATCTCTACGACGGCCTGAAGGAGGAGATCGAGGAGGGTGTCCACATCCTTCTCGAACGCGGTTGGACGCCGTACAGGACGCTGACCGAGGCCCTGGTCGAGGGCATGCGGATCGTCGGTATCGATTTCCGTGACGGCATCCTGTTCGTGCCCGAGGTCTTGCTGGCCGCCAACGCCATGAAGGCCGGGATGACGATCCTGCGGCCCCTGCTGGCCGAGACGGGAGCCCCGGCGGTCGGCAAGATGGTTATCGGCACGGTGAAGGGCGACATCCACGACATCGGCAAGAATCTGGTCTCCATGATGATGGAAGGCGCCGGCTTCGAGGTCATCAATATCGGCATCAACAATGCGGTCGAGGCCTATCTGGAGGCGATCGACGAGCACAAGCCCGACATCCTGGGCATGTCGGCCCTGCTGACCACGACCATGCCTTACATGAAGGTGGTCATCGATACCCTGAAAGAGAAAGGCATGCGCGACGACTATATCGTCCTGGTCGGCGGTGCGCCCTTGAATGAGGCCTTCGCCGACGCCATCGGCGCCGACGCCTATTGCCGGGATGCCGCCGTCGCGGTCGAGACCGCCAAGGAGTTCATGCATCGCAAGCACAACGTGCGCGGCGGCGCGACGGGCTGACGGCGACCACGGGACCACGGCAGGACAAGAGGAACACGGATGCCATGCCGGCGAATCCGACCGAAGCGCGCACGCGGGTTATCGCCTGTGGTGCCCTGGCCCATGAGATCGTGGAGCTTATTCGCGTCAACGCCTGGCGCGGGATGTCTGTGACTTGCCTGCCGGCGATTTGGCACAACACGCCGGCGAAGATCCCGGAAGCCGTGCGCGCCAAGATCCGCGCCGCCAAGACCGAGGGCTGTGACCGCGTCTTCGTTGCCTACGGCGATTGCGGCACCGGCGGCTTGCTAGACCGGGTGTTGGAAGAAGAAGGAGTCGAACGCCTTGGCGGGCCCCATTGTTACGCCTTCTATTCTGGTGTGGACGATTTTGTGCGCCGGGCCGACGCCGACCCGACCTGTTTCTACCTGACCGATTATCTGGCGCGGCATTTCGACCGCCTGATCGTTCAGGGCTTAGGCATCGACCGGCACCCGGAGCTCCTGGCCGACTACTTCGGCAACTACACCAAGATCGTCTACCTGGCGCAGAGCGAGGACGCCGCGCTCATGGAACGCGCCCGCGCCGCGGCGGTACGACTGGGATTGGACTTCGAATACCGCTTCACCGGCTATGGCGAGCTTGGCGACTTCCTGCGCCGAGCGAACTAGACGGGGCGAGTCAAGGATCGCTGGATGGCAAAACTGACCGTAGTTTACTGGCGTGATATTCCCGCGCAGGTCATCGTCAAGGCCGGGCGCCAAGCCGCCAAGCGCCAACTGAGCGAGCGCTTCGAAAAAGCGATCGACCGGGCCGCCATGCGCGCCAAGCTGCGCGATACGGACTCTTACCTGGGGGAGTGGCGGCGCGCGGACCCGGTCGACTGCGGCGACGACCTGGAAGCCGAGGCAACGGCGGCGGCGCAAAATCTTGAAGCCGAATTCGACGAAGCCCGGCTGGCCGCGCTGGTCCAATCCGGCGGGTCCGATAGTGCCTGAGAGGAAATGAAATCGTGGCGAGTTCAAGCACTATGACCGCGGCCACAAAGTGGGAGCCGGAAGAGATGGACCCCGCCAAGCAGCAGATCGTGGATCTGGTCGCCGGATTCTCCATTGAAACCACGCCGGGCTCAGCCCTGAAGATTCCGGATTACCGCGAGCATCTGCGTGCGGGCGCCACGGTCAGTGTGACCTTTTTACCGGGGTCCGATTTCGACGATACCATCACGACGGCAAAGCGCCTGAAAGACGAGGGCTTCGTTCCGGCGCCACACTTCGCGGCCCGCTCGATCCCGAACAAGGCGGCATTGGAAGAGTACCTGAAACGCCTACAGGGCGATGTCGGGATCGAGGAAGCGGTAGTGCTGGCCGGCGGGGTCAATACGCCGCTCGGTGACTTTGACAACTCCATGGAGCTATTGGCAACCGGCCTCTTTGAGACCTATGGCATTAAGCGTATCGGCGTCGCCGGTCACCCCGAAAGCAGCCCGGATATTCCGTCGGCGCAGGCGCTCGAGGCCTTGCAGTGGAAGAACGATTTCGCACGCAACAGCGAGGCTGACTTTTACATCGCCACCCAGTTCTGCTTTGAAGCGGCGCCGATCATTGCCTGGGAGAAGACGATCCGGGAAGCCGGCAACGCCCTTCCGATCCATATCGGCGTGCCCGGTTTAGCCACGCTGAAGACCTTGATCAATCACGCCAAGGCCTGCGGTATCGGCCCTTCGATGCGCGTGCTTACGCGTCAGGCGCGCCACATCGCCAAGCTCTTGACCGTGCAGCAACCTGACCGCCTGCTGATCGACTTGGCACACCACAAGGCCACCAACCCGCTCTCCGCCATTGCCAAGATTCATGTTTATCCCTTGGGCGGCCTGCGCCGCTCGGCCAAGTGGAGCTACAGCGTCGCGGATGGCGACTTCACCATGGCGAAGCAGGGTAAGGGTTTCTCAGTGACCCGGGACATAGACTGACGAAGTGAATGACGAAGTGCGGGGGCGGTCCGAAAGCGGCCCGCCCCGCCTGCCTCAAACCCAGAAAGTACGCCACCCATGACGCACACCGTTGTCAGCTCTCACAAGAAGGAAGTCATCATTGGCTTCGACAAACCGTTCTGCGTGATCGGCGAGCGCATCAACCCGACTGGGCGCAAGAAGCTGGCCGCCGAGATGGCCGCGGGCGACTACAGCACGGTCGAGGCCGATGCTCTCGCCCAGGTCGCGGCAGGCGCGAACATGCTGGATGTCAACGCCGGCATCCCGCTCGCCGACGAACCGGCGATCCTCGCCGAAACCATCAAGCTGGTTCAGTCCCTGGTCGAGGTGCCGTTATCTATCGATTCCTCCATCGTCGAAGCGCTGGAACGCGGCCTGGAAGTGTATCAAGGCAAAGCCCTGGTCAATTCGGTCACCGGCGAGGAAGAGCGCCTGGAGAGTGTCCTGCCGCTGATCAAGAAATACGGCGCGGCCGTGGTCGCCATCTCGAACGACGAAACCGGTATCTCGGAAGATCCGGATGTGCGCTTCGAGGTCGCCAAGAAAATCGTACACCACGCCGCCGATTACGGAATCCCGGCCAGCGACGTAGTGGTCGATCCCTTGGTCATGCCGATCGGCGCGCTCGGTCAGGCCGGGGTCGCCGCCTTCCGCTTGATCCGCCGCTTGCGCGAGGAACTGGGTGTCAACACGACCTGCGGCGCCTCCAATATCAGCTTCGGATTGCCCAACCGGCACGCCCTTAACGCTCATTTCCTGGCCATGGCCGCCAGCAATGGCATGACCTCAGCGATCATGAACCCACTGCATCCGGAAGAGATGACCGGCATTATGGCGGCCAACGTCTTGAACGGCGTGGACACCAACTGCGCACGCTGGCTACGACAGTTCCGCGAGCCGCCCGCGGCTGGAAGTCAGGAAGAGGCCCGGCGCGAGCGCCGCCGCCGCCGGGGATAGGCACAGGCAGTGGCGCGAAAACTCGATTGCTACTGGTTTTGTGGTGCCGTGAGACCAGCGTTCCCTCTCCCAACGGGAGAGGGACAGGGTGAGGGGCCGTTGTTTCTTACGCCACCGATTGCCAGAAACCAGACCCGATCTCCAATGTCCGCCCTCCTGCAACCAAAGTCCGCTCACCCTCCCGCCTTGCGGGTCCCTCCCTCTCCCGTCGGGAGAGGGTAGAGAGGCAACTCCTGACCTTGGCCCAAGACCCGCTCATCGTCTTCACGCCTTCGGGGCGGCGTGGCCGCTTCCCGACCGGGACACCGGTCCTCAAGGCGGCGCGCAGCCTGGGCGTCGATATCGATTCCGTGTGCGGCGGGCGCGGCCTGTGCGGCCGCTGCCAGGTCCGCCTGAGCACCGGCGAGTTCTCCAAGCACGGCATCGTCAGCCGCAGCGAGAACCTGAGCGGCATCAACCAGGTCGAAGCGCGTTACGATACCAAGCGCGGTATACGCGCCGGCCAACGCTTGTCGTGTCAGGCACAAATCTTGGGCGACCTCGTCGTCGACGTGCCACGCGAAAGCCAGGTCCACAAGCAGGTCGTGCGCAAGCGGGCCGAGGCCCGCGATTTCGAGCTCGATCCAGCGATTCGCCTGCACTACATCGTGGTCGAGCAACCGGACATGCACAATCCGAGCGGCGATCTGGAGCGGGTGATGAAAGCGCTTCGGGAGCAGTGGGAGATCGACGGCCTGGAGTGCGATTTGCGCGTGCTTCAGGTCCTGCAAAAGGTCCTGCGCGACGGGGACTGGAAGATCACGGTCGCCGTCCACCGGGGCCAGGTTCTGACCACCGCCTGGCCCGGCTTTCACGACCAGGCCTACGGTGTGGCGGTCGATGTCGGCTCGACCACCATCGCGGCCCATTTGTGCCGGCTCGCGACCGGTGAAGTTGTTGCCTCGGCCGGCATCATGAATCCGCAGATCCGCTTCGGCGAAGACCTGATGAGCCGGGTGTCTTACGTCATGATGAACCCGGGCGGAGAGGTAGAACTTACCGACACCGTGCGCGAGGCGGTCAACACGCTATTCGAGGAGGTTGCGACCGAAGCCGGTATCGACAAGGACGACGTCCTGAACGCGACGTTTGTCGGCAACCCGATCATGCATCACCTGTTGCTCGGGATCGACCCGACCGAGCTGGGGGGCGCGCCTTTCGCGCTGGCGGCCAATTCGAGCTTGACCTTTTGGGCCAGCGAGATCGATCTGACCGCACTGAACCGCGGAGCCAGGGTTTACGTTCTGCCGTGCATCGCCGGCCATGTCGGCGCGGACACCGCCGGCGTCATCTTGTCGGAAAGCCCACACCTGAGCGACGATATCGTTTTGGTGGTCGACGTCGGCACCAATGCCGAGATCGTGCTCGGCAGCAAGAAGCGCCTGCTCGCCTGCTCCTCACCCACGGGCCCCGCCTTCGAGGGCGCGCAAATCTCTTGCGGACAACGCGCCGCGCCCGGCGCCATCGAGCGGGTGCGTATCGATCCGGAAACACTGGAGCCGCGATTCAAGGTCATCGGCTGCGACCTTTGGTCCAACGAGGAAGGTTTCGACGCTGAGACCGAAGCGACCGGCGTCACCGGCGTTTGCGGCTCGGGCATCATCGAGGTCCTGGCGGAAATGTATTTGGCCGGCATCCTCATGCGCGACGGCACCATCGACGGCGCCATGGCGGCACGCAGCGCGCGGGTTCAGGCCGACGGGCGCACCTTCTCCTACCTCCTGCGCGCGGGTGAGCCGGAACTGCGCATCCAGCAGAACGACGTGCGGGCGATCCAGCTTGCCAAGGCCGCGCTCTATGCCGGGGCACGTCTGCTCATGGATCGCTTGGGAATCGAACAACTGGACCGGGTCGTGCTGGCCGGCGCCTTCGGCAGCCATATCGACACCAAATATGCCATGGTTCTGGGCATGATCCCCGATTGCGACCTGGCCAAGGTCACCGCCGCCGGAAACGCCGCCGGCACGGGGGCCATCATCGCCCTGCTGAACCAGCGCGCCCGCGACGATATCGCGGAGGTCATCAAGCGGGTCGAGAAGATCGAGACGGCGGTTGAGCCGCGCTTCCAGGAGCATTTCATCGAGGCCATGGGCCTGCCCCATTCCACAGCGCCCTTCCCCCACCTGGCCGCGGCGGTAGCCCTGCCCGCCGCCAAGGCGCGCGATGCGGGGACGAACGGTGAAAACGGCGGCCGGCGCCGGCGGCGGCCGAAGAACGGCTGACGGCTGACTGAACTTGTCCCAGCTCGAAACCAAACGTCTCGTCTTGCACCCCTACACCGCAAAGGATTTGGATGCGGCTGTCGCCCTTTACGGCGATCCCAAGGTTACCCAGTTCACGAAGCTTGGCCGTCTGAGCCGCGCCCAATCGCGGGCTGTCCTCGATGAGCACTTGCGGCACTGGCGCGAAAAAGGTTTCGGGATGCGCGCGATGGTCCTCAAATCAAGCGGCGATTTCGCCGGCGAATGTGGCTTCTTCACCCTCGAGAGCAGCGGTGAAGCCGCATTGCGCTATGCCCTCCTACCGCCCTATTGGGGTCAGGGCCTGACCAGCGAGGCTGTCCTGGCGACGATTGAAGACGCCTTCGGATCCCTTGGCTTGCAGCGGATCGTGTCGGTGGTCGAAGGGCCCAACCACGCCTCCCACAGAATCATGGAAAAGCTGGGGCTTAGGGTCGAGCGGACCGCCCGCGTTCCAAAGACCACGATCTTCATTTATGCGATCACGCTTAACGAGTGGGTGGCGGCGGCGCGGCAGAATTGACGTGGCGCCCGGCCACGGCCTCTGGACAATGGGCCGCGCCGAGGACGAGAATGATTGGGAAACTGCGAACCAAGGACGATTGATACGATGGACAGCATCGGCTTCACTCAGATGAAGGACGGCACCCGCGAGGAGTATGAGTTCCTGGGCGGCCTCTGGCAGGCGCATATCCAGGCGACCTTGGCCGACAACGTCCTCGGCCTGCTTAAGGCCATGCAAGGGCCCACGCTCGGCTACAAGATCGACCGCTATCAACATAGCCTGCAAAGCGCGACCCGGGCCAAAGCCGATGGCGCGGACGAGGAAACCGTGGTCTGCGCCTTGCTGCACGACATTGGCGACAGCATCGCGCCGGAAAATCACAGCGCGGCCGCGGCCGCCAACCTGCGGCCCTACATCGGCGAAAAGAACCACTGGATCATCGCGCACCACGGTGTGTTTCAAGGCTATTACTTCTTTCACCACACAGGGGGCGACCGTGACGCGCGCGAGCGCTACCGGGGGCATCCCCATTTCGAGGCTTGCGCCGCGTTCTGCGAGCGTTGGGACCAAAACTCCTTCGACCCCGACTATGAAACCGCGCCCTTGAGCGCCTTCGAACCCGCCGTGCGCCGTCTCTTCGCGCGCGCCCCGCAAGCCTTCGCCTAACCGAATAGGAGCCAACATCATGGGCGAAAACATCCGCTTGACCGCCAGCGACGGCCACAAGTTCGGCGCCTACAAAGCGGCGCCGGCCGGGGCCGCCAAGGGCGGTGTCGTCGTGGTGCAGGAGATCTTTGGCGTCAACAGCCATATTCGCGCCGTGTGCGACCGCTATGCTGCCGCCGGGTACCTGGCGGTTGCGCCAGCCATCTATGACCGCGCGGAGCGCGACGTCCAGCTCGGCTATACGCCCGAGGACATCGCGCGCGGGCGCGAGCTGCGCGGCCAATGCGGTACCGGCGCGGCGATCGAGGATATCGCGGCCGCCGCCGACGAAGCGGCAAGCGCCGGCAAGGTCGGCATTGTTGGCTATTGCTGGGGCGGCCAGTTGGTCTACATCTCGGCCTGCCGCCTGGGCGACAAGCTGACGGCCGCCTCGGGTTACTATGGAGGCAATATCAAGGCCTTCCTGGACGAGACGCCGACCATTCCCCTGGCCCTGCATTTCGGCACACTGGATGCGTCAATCCCCATGGATGAGGTCGAGCTGATCGGCAAGACCTATCCTGAGATCGCGATCCATACCTACGATGGCGCCGGTCACGGCTTCAACTGCGACCAGCGCGAGTCGTACAACCCCGAGGCGGCGAAGCTGGCCGAGGAACGCACCCTCGCGCTCTTCGGCACGCACCTGACCTAGGCGGTCGTTTGGGCGCGCGGCGGTCCGCCAGAGTGGGCCGTAAAGGCCAGCGCCGAGACACCGATACAATAGAGCGCGCCGCCGAGCGCGATCGCGTCGACGCCAACACCGGCGTCGATCAGGATGCCCAGGCAGGCGGGCGCCAGGCCGGTCGAAAACACCATGGCCGCCTGGGCGAAGGCGCGGATCGCACCCAAATGCGTAACACCGTAAAGCTCGGCCCAGAGCGTGCCCAGGATCGCGGTCGTCATCCCCGCGCCAACACCCAGAAGGGCAAAGAAAACCGGCGCCACGTAGGGCGCGTCGCTTGAAGCCAGAGCCAGGCAGGTGACCACCAGAGGTGCCAGAAAGAAGGGTACCAGACGGCGCGCGCTGAAGCGGTCGACGAGACCGCCGGCGAGCATGACGCTGCCGACGCTGCCCAGGGCATAGAGACTGAAGGATCCCGCCATGAGAGTCATGGGCCAGCCCTTGCTAGTAGCGATGTGGACCTGATGAAATACGAGGCCGGTCGAAATGAAGGAGGGCGCGAGCAGGGCCGGCATGCGCCGCCACAGCCCGCCATCGCGCAGCGCCTGGCCCAGGGTCGCGTCGCGCGCCCGGCCGGGCCCTGCCGCCTTCAGCGCGGCGTCGCGCGCGCCGTGTCCCTTCAAAAGCCAGATCATCAGCGGCAAGGCAGCGAGCAACAGGGCGAGCGCCGCTCCAATCCAAAGCGTGCGCCAGGGAAATCCTGCCAAGAGGGCCACGACCAACGGCGGAAAGATCGCCTCGCCGGCTGGATACCCGAGCGAGGCAATAGCGACGGCGCGGCCGCGCTCGTGCTCAAAATAACGCGCCATGGCTGTCAGTGAGGCGTGACTCGACAGCCCCTGGCCGAAGAACCGCAAGCCGAACACGGCAAGAGCTACGGCAGCCGCGGACTCGGCCGCGGACATTGCCAGGCATCCTAGAGCCAGCCCGCCGAGTACGGTCCCGGCAAAGAGGGCCAGTGGCCAGCGGTCGATCAGGCGTCCGCCGAAAACCAGCAGCGCGGCGCTGGCCAAGGTGCCCAGGGAATAAAGCGTGCCGAAACCGCCGTGCGAGAGGCCGAACGCGGCGCGTATCTCGCCCCCGAACAGCGAGATGAAATAGGTCTGCCCAAAACTGGATGACAATGCCATGACCAGGCCGAAACCGAGCAGCCGGCCGTGGGCGCGCACGAAGGCGATAGGGATCATAGCGCCGGTTCTAACTACGGGGCCGGCCGAGCAATCATTTCGCTCCGGCAGTTACCGTATCCGGCGCCCCGTCGGCGGGATCGAATTCAGACGGCACTCCTCGCTCCTTGCGCGGGGTGCGGCCAAAAAAGTCCCGGTAGCATTTAGAGAAGTGCGAGGCCGAAACGAAACCGCAGGCGAGCGCCACGTCGATGATCGACATGTTCGTTTGGAGCAGCAACAGACGGGCGCGGTCCAGGCGTAGTTCCAGATAGTAACGCGCGGGAGAGCGGACCAGATACTTGCGGAACAGGCGCTCGAGCTGCCGGGTCGATAGACCGGCGCTTTGGGCCAGCTCCGTCCGGGTCAAGGGCTCTTCCAAATTCTGCTCCATAGACTCGATCACGGCCAGAAGCTTGGGATGACGCACGCCCAGGCGCGCGGGCAGCGACATGCGCTGCCGGTCGTGCTGGTCGCGGATCCGGTCGTGCATGCATTGATCGGCGATCGCGGCCGCCAAGGTATGGCCATGCTGGCGCCCGATAAGATTGAGCATCAGGTCGATCGCCGCGGTCCCGCCCGAGCAGGTGAAGCGATTGCGGTCGATTTCAAAGAGCTCGTTGGCGATCTCGACCCGCGGAAACTCCTCGATGAATCCGGCAAGGTTCTCCCAGTGGATCGTGCAGCGATACCCGTCCAGCAGCCCCGCACGCGCCAAGATGTAACTACCCGTGCAGATTGCCCCGATGTCGGCGCCCTTGCGCGCCATACGGCGCAGATATGAGTCAACGGCCTTATTCCGATACCGCTGCACATCGACCCCGGAACACACCAAGACGGTGTCGAGCGACGACGCCTCATCCAAGCCCCCGTCCGGCGTAAGCTCGATCCCATTCGAGGCGCATACCGGCGTGCCACCGGGCGACAGAACCCGATATTGATAAAGGTTCTGCCCGCTCGTCCGGTTGGCCAGCCGCAAGGTTTCGACGGCGCCAGCAAAGGCGATCATCGAAAACTTCGGCACCACCAAGAACCCGATACGATGCGGCAGTTCGTGCGCAGGATTACCAAGCATGGATCGATGGACTCCCTGCCCTACCCTCAGGCTTCATTCCGGTCTATTGTCAGGCGACTTTGGCATAAAACCGTCATGTCGCGAATAGAAAACTTGATGCCGTGAACCCGCAAGCTGCGACGGCCTCCAGGACCGCTTTTGGCGGGGCGCACAGCCGAACCGCGGCTTGTCTTTCGGGGCCTTGAGGCGGCCAGGATTGGTACGCACTCTCCCGAGCAAAAGAGGCCTAGGAACTCGACCGGACATGACCCGTTATTCCATCTTCAGCCTGCTGCGCAATGCGCTGAACTACCACGAGGACTGGCCGCGCGCCTGGCGTAGCCCGGAACCGAAGTCCTCCTACGATGTGGTCATCGTCGGCGGCGGCGGGCACGGTCTGGCGACCGCCTACTACCTGGCCAAGAATCATGGGATCACGGATGTCGCGGTGATCGAGAGCGGTTGGATCGGCGGCGGCAGTACCGGGCGCAACACGACCATCGTCAGGTCCAACTACCTCTGGGACGAGAGCGCGGCCCTCTACGAACATTCCTTGAAGCTTTGGGAGGGGCTCAGCCAGGACCTGAACTTCAATGTCATGTTCAGCCAGCGCGGTGTGATGAATCTGGCGCACAACCAGCACGACCTACGAGAGATTTCGCGCCGTATCAATGCCAACCGCCTGAACGGAATAGACTCGGAATTCATGACCCCGCAGGAGATCAAAACCTTCGTGCCGATCATCGATCTGCGGGCGGGCGGGCGCTACCCGGTTCTGGGCGCCTCGATCCAACGGCGCGGCGGCACGGCCCGGCACGACGCCGTCGCCTGGGGCTATGCCCGGGCGGCGGACGCGCTTGGCGTCGATATCATCCAGCAGTGCCCCGTCACGGGGTTCCAGATCGAGAACGGCCGCGTGCGCGCGGTCGAGACCGGCAAGGGCACGATCGAGGCTAAGAAAGTCGGCATCGTGGTCGCCGGCCATTCCAGCGTTCTCGCCGGCATGGCCGGGTTCCGGCTGCCAATACACAGCCTGCCCCTGCAGGCCCTGGTGTCGGAACCGGTCAAGCCGGTCCTGGATACGGTCATCATGTCGGGGGCCGTACACGCCTATATCAGCCAGTCGGACAAGGGCGAGCTGGTTATCGGCGCCGGCGTCGATTCCTACGTCGGCTACGGTCAACGCGGGAGTTTGCCGGTCACCGAGGAAACCCTGGGCGCGATCTGCGAGTTGTTCCCGATGTTTCGCCGCATGCGCATGCTGCGCCAGTGGGGCGGTATCGTCGACGTCTGCCCCGATGCCAGTCCGATCCTGTCCAAGACCCCGGTCGAGGGTATGTTCATCAATTGCGGCTGGGGCACGGGCGGCTTCAAGGCCACGCCGGGTTCCGGCTGGGCCTTCGCTCAGACGATCGCGAACGACATGCCGCACGAATTGAACGCGGCTTTCTCGCTAGACCGTTTCCGCACCGGCTACTTGATCGACGAGCACGGCGCGGCGGCCGTGGCGCACTAGTACCAAGGAAAAGGCCCAGGACATGCTGGTCATCCCCTGCCCCTACTGCGGACCCCGCTGCGAGATCGAGTTCTCCTATGGCGGTCAGGCACATATCGCCCGGCCCGAGGACTCGGCCGCGATCAGCGATGAGACCTGGGCGGATTACGTTTTCCTGCGCGATAACACCAAGGGCGTATTCCTGGAGCGTTGGGTTCACGCGCACGGCTGCCGCCAATGGTTCAACGTCGCGCGCCACACGGTGACCTATGAAATCCTGGCCTCCTACGAGACCGGCGCGAAACCGCCCAAGCTCGACTTCGTGACTCAAGTTTAGGGGCGCGGGCAGGCATGACCCAAAGTTTCCGTTTGCCAGAAGGCGGTCTGATTGACCGGAGCCACCGACTCGGCTTTCGCTTCGACGGGCGCGATTACATGGGCTACGCTGGGGATACCTTGGCTTCCGCCCTGCTCGCCAACGGCGTCCACCTAGTCGGACGCAGCTATAAGTACCACCGGCCACGCGGCATCCTCAGCGCCGGCGCGGAGGAACCGAACGCCCTTGTCCAGCTGGGCGAAGGCGCGCGCAGCGAACCGAACCTGCGCGCCACCCAGATCGACCTCTTCGACGGCTTGCGCGCGCGCTCGCAGAACCGCTGGCCGAGCCTGAACTTCGATATCGGCGCCTTGAACAACGGACTGTCGCGCTTCCTGCCGGCTGGATTTTATTACAAGACCTTCATGTGGCCGGCCTCGTTCTGGATGAAGTACGAATATATCATCCGCCACGCCGCTGGACTGGGCGAAGCGCCGCGGGAGCGGGACCCGGACCACTACGATAAGACCTTCGCGCATTGCGACGTGCTGGTGGTCGGCGCCGGTCCCGCCGGACTGGCCGCCGCCTTGGCGGCGGGGCGAAGCGGTGCCCGGGTTATTTTGGCTGAGCAAGACTCGATTTTGGGCGGCAGCCTGTGGAGCGGCAGCGGAGAGACGATCGGCGGCGAGCCGGTGCAGGAATGGATCGCCACGACACGGCGCGAGCTAGAGGGTATGGAGGAGGTCACGATCCTGACCCGCACCCTCGCCTACGGCTACTTCGATCACAACTTCGTCGCTTTGGTTGAGCGGGTGACCGATCACCTGAGCGACCGCCCGGCCGCGCTCCCACGCCAGCGCCTATGGAAACTGCGCGCCAAGCAAGTGGTGCTTGCCACCGGTGCGATCGAGCGGCCGCTCGTCTTCGCCGACAACGACCGGCCAGGCATCATGTTGGCGGACGCGTGCCGCACCTACGTCAATCGTTTCGCCGTCCGGCCCGGGAAAAAGGCCGTCGTATTCACGAACAACGAAAGCGGCCACTTGGCCGCGCTCGACATGGCGGCAGCTGGGATCAATATCGCGGCCATCGTCGACTTGCGCGAAGACCCGATGGGGTCGGCCAGCGAGCGGGCGGAAGCGGCCGGACTGCGCGTTGTGCCGGGCAGCGCCGTGGTCGGCACCGGGGGCCAGCGGCGCGTGAAGCAGGTGCATATCGCACGCCTGAACGCGGACGGCACTCAAGCCCTGGCCGCCGGTGAAACCCTGGATTGCGACGTCCTGGCCATGTCAGGGGGATGGAGCCCGACCTTGCATCTGTTCAGCCAATCGCGCGGCAAGGTGCGTTTCGATGCCGATCTTGGCTGCTTTGTACCCGGCGCCTCGGCCCAGGCGGAGCGCTCGGCAGGCGCGTGCAACGGGGCCTTTGGACTAAGCGATTGCCTGGCTCAAGGTTTTGCCGCCGGCAAGCAAGCGGTCAAGGACGCCGGCCTAAAGATTGGCCGACAAGCCGGCGCTACGCCCCGCGCCGGGAATGACGATTTTCTGCCTGCCCGTTGGACCTGGGAGGTGCCCTCGGATAAGCCCAGCGGTCGTGCCGGCAAGGCCTTCGTGGATTTTCAGAACGATGTCACCGCGAACGATTTGAAATTGGCGCTGCGCGAAGGCTACCAATCGATCGAGCACGTCAAGCGCTACACTGCCACCGGCATGGGAACGGACCAAGGCAAGACCGGCAACGTCAATGCCATCGGCATCGTCGCGGCGGCCCAGGGCCGGGAGATTCCCGATGTCGGCGTGACCACTTTTCGCCCCCCCTACACGCCCGTCACCTTTGGCGTTTTCGCCGGGCGCGACGTAGACGGCCTCTTGGACCCCAATCGCAAGACCCCGATCCATTCCTGGCACGAGCAGGCTGGAGCCGTGTTCGAGGACGTTGGGCAGTGGAAACGGCCGTGGTATTTCCCGAAGGCCGGTGAATCCATGTCCCAAGCGGTCAAGCGCGAGGTCAAGGCGACACGTGAGTCGATCGGCATCATGGATGCCACGACCCTGGGCAAGATCGATATCCAGGGTAAGGACTCGGCCGAGTTCTTGAACCGGATCTATACCAACGCCTGGTCCAAGCTGGCGGTTGGGCGCTGCCGCTACGGTCTGATGTTGAACGAAGCGGGCATGGTGATAGATGACGGCGTGACCGCGCGCCTGGACGACTTCCACTACCTGATGACTACGACCACCGGCAACGCGGCGCCGGTGTTGGCGCATCTCGAGGAATACCTGCAAACCGAGTGGCCGGACCTCGATGTACACTTGACCAGCGTCACCGAACAGTTTGCAACCGCCACCATCGCCGGGCCGAACGCGCGGGCTTTGTTGGCGGAACTGGCCGAGGGTATCGACCTCGCGCCCCAAGCCCTTCCGCACATGTCGATCCGCGACGGCCGGGTCGCGGGAATCGATGCGCGTATCGCCCGTATCTCCTTCACCGGCGAGATGAGCTATGAGATCAACGTCCCGGCCTCTTGCGGGTTAGCGCTTTGGCAAGCGCTCATGACCGCCGGGGCGAAGTACGGCATTACCCCCTACGGGACCGAGGCGATGCACGTGCTGCGCGCGGAAAAGGGGTTCATCATCGTCGGCCAGGAAACCGACGGCTCGGTAACACCCATCGACCTGGGTATGGACTGGATCGTTTCGAAAAAGAAGGACTTCGTCGGCAAGCGCTCGCTCACCCGGCCGGATATGATCAAGTCCGACCGCAAGCAACTTGTCGGCCTGCTGACCGACGACCCCAAGGAAATACTGGCCGAGGGCGCGCAATTGGTCGAGCGTGTGCTACCCGCGCCGCCGATGCCTATGATCGGCCACGTAACCTCCAGCTACGAAAGCCCCAACCTTGGCCGCTCCATCGCCTTAGCCTTGATCAAGGGCGGACGCGCCCGCATGGGTCAAAAGGTGCAGGCCTCGCTGGCCAACGGCGGGACTATCGCCTGCACCGTCACCGGCCCGGTGTTCCTCGATCCCGAAGGGACGCGACTCAATGATTGAGAGATATCTGCGGCAAAGTCCGCTCGCCCATCTCGGTCTGAGCGGCCGGGGCCAAGATGACGGCGCGCCGGCCCAAGTCCGACTCGCCGAGCGGCCTTTTTCCGGCCTCGTAAACTTGCGCGGCCCGGGCGCCGACCAGACTTTCCTCGACGCCTTCGAAGCAGCCGCCGAGTATGCCCTGCCAACCGCGGCCGGCGCCAGCAGTGTCGGCGGCAATACGACCGCTCTGTGGCTGGGGCCAAGGGAGTGGGCGATCGTGGATGCGCGTGGCGAGCCAGATGCGGGGCCACGCATCGCTAGCCGTCTACGGGCGGCTTTGGCCGGATTTCCGGCAGCGGTTACGGACATTAGCGAGAGCCGCGCCTGCATCCAGATATCGGGCGCCAAGGCGCGCGCCACCCTACAGAAAGGCTGCCCGTTGGATCTACACCCTCGCGCGTTCCGCCAAGGACAATGCGCGCAAACCCGGCTGGCCAAGGCGAGCGTCCTGATACACCTGACCGCGGATGAATCGGCACAAGGGGGGCTTGCGTTCGACGTTTATGTCGCGCGCAGTTTCGCTGAGTATGTCTGGTTCTGGCTCGAAGACGCGGCGTGCGAATACGGTGCAAACGCAAAACTATAGTAGGGGCTGGCGACTTTTTCCAAATCACGTGCCGGTCGCGGCGATTCTCACGATACGCTCCGGCGGGAAACGTACAGTAACGGTCGTGCCGGTACCCAGATCGCTTTGAAGGTCCAGATAACCACCGTGTAGGTCCACGAGCGACTTGGTCAAAGGCAGACCCAACCCGGTTCCTTCGTATTTTCGATCGAGCTGGCTGTCGATTTGGTGGAAGGGAATCATCGCCTTGCAAATGTTCCCACGGGCGATGCCGATGCCTGTATCTGAGATTTGAACCACATACCCCTCGTCGGTGCGACCCCAGGCCCGAATCCTGACGTTACCGCCAGCAGGCGTAAACTTCACGGCGTTGGATAAAAGATTGATCAGGATCTGCTTGAACATACGTGCGTCCGCCCGCAAGGGCGGCTGATCCTTGGCTATATCGAAATCAAGCGTGATACTGGCTTCCCCCGCGCGCTCCCGCACCAGTGCAACGCAGGATTTGGCGGCCTGATAAACGTCAATCGTTTCCTCATGAAGATCGATTTTCCCGGCCTCGATCTTCGACAAATCCAGTATGTCGTTGATCAAAGAAAGAAGATGTGCGCCGGATAAGTTGATGTCGTTGATATATTGCAGGTATTTTGGGATCCCGATGGGGCCGAAGGTTTCGGACCGCATCACTTCGGAGAACCCGAGTATGGCGTTCAGGGGAGTCCGCAGCTCGTGGCTCATATTGGCGAGAAATTCCGATTTGGCGCGGTTGGCCAAGTTGGCTTCGTCCCGCGCCACTGCTAACACTTCGCTTAGATCGGCGAGCTGCTTGCTCTGCCGCTCCTGAGTCAGTCTTGCCGCTTCCAGGTCTTCGACTCGGTTCTTCAACACGGTCCTCGAGCGGGTTAGCTCGTCGAAGGCCTTGTTTAAGGCCCTCAAGGGAAGCGACCGCAAAACGATGAAAATACCGGACGCCAGACCGGCACCGAGCAGCGACACCCAGACTGTTGCGACGATGACCGGTTCCAAAGGCTCGGCGATCCTCACGCGCCCAACCTCGTCACCATAGCTGAATACACTCGCGGTTTGAGACACGGTTGGGCCAAGCGGCATCGTGCCCCAGCTACCGAGAAGCGAGGCGTCAACATTGAACAACTCATAGAAGCGCACGGCCTGCCGCTCCGGATCGAGGAGTGCCGCGTCCTGAAACCTATGCTCCGCGAGTTTCCATGTCTTCGGGTTCGCATTGGCCATCGCGGAAAACCGGGTGGCGACAACTTTCGCGTTGGCCTCGACCCGCTCCATTTCGTAATAGTAGGCAGTGGAGAAAAATAGCAGTGGGATGATAACGGCGGTAGCTACGGCAATACATGACGCGAAGGCCGTCACCGATTTCTTCAAGTTCGAGAGCTCGTCAAGTTCCGGATAACCGCCGATCGGCTCCGATTTCACGTGATCACCCGCCATCGGGCACCGCTATATTTCCAGTGCGCGCGAGGATTTCGGCGCCGGCCGGCGACCGAACGAAGCGAATGAAGTCCTTCGCGGTCCTGCTCAAATCGGGCCCAGTCACGATATAGAGCGTTTTCGACATGGAATAGGTGCCGTTGGCCAAGTTCTCTGTGGTCGGCGCCACACCGTCCACGCTGACCGGCTTTAGATTGCGGCCCTCGGCCAGAACCGCTGTCAGAGTTGCTGTGGTTATAGAGCCGGGGGTTTTTTCCGCCCCAGACATCGCCTCCTGGTCTGTGACTGCAACGGGCATCCCAGGAATTGCGTGTACCTTCGCGATCGCAGCTTTCATGCCACCGATGTAACCGATCAATAGTTTGCTGTCGCCGTCCGATTCAGGCCGAAGAATAGGGCGGATACGCGAACCGTCACTCCAAATTACGTGGTCGCCACTATAGATCGCAACCAACTCCTCTTGAGTTAGATTTGGATCAACCGGGGTGTTCGAGGTCACGAATATAAAGGGCGACTTAGCATACGCGCGTGCGCTTACGCCTGGCTGACGCTCCTTGTCCTTCAAAGGACGCGAACTCAACCCTATATCCAAGGCACTACTGGACGCACCACGGATGCCACCCTTGCTGCCCAGGCTGGCCAGAACCTCGATTTTGACGCCGGGGTTATCCCGCATATAGGTGTGCGCCAAAACGTGCATGGCGCCCAAGGCCGCACCTGTGCCGCCTACCACGACCGTTGCGGCCCAGACTACCGCCGGAAACAAAGTGCTAAGGATGGTGCCAAGAACTATCGATCGAGAGATGCGTTTCTTGGCCAGCTTTCGCACTGCTTAGTCTCCAAATCTCTGTGGCCCAACAAACCCCTAGCTTGCATGTCGAGGCGCTGCGGGCCCTGGGATTGGAAATTGACCTGGTATTAGGCAGCCCCTCTCAACCAAAGGCTGCACGTTAAGTATTATTATCTGCGATTTGTAAACATAGGATTTAGCGTGACTGCTACGTACTCCCGAACTGGCTAAACCAAATCGGTGCTAAGTTACCAGTCCGTTAAGTTATTGGGCGCTCGTCCGGATTCTCAACCGCGGCGGACAGGCTCCCGCGCCTGCCTACCCCTGGACTACCCCCTGGGATCACGATCGCTTGAAGTGTGACGCCCGTCATACGCGCCGTGCCGCGCGAATGCCTAAATGAGTCGTCGACACCGGAAAGAAATAAATCGCAACAACATTTCTTTTGTTCGCAAGAAGTTCTTAACCATATAGCCGCACCCTTAGATTGTACTGCTTTTCAGCACCAAATATTGCCACCACGAGGGTCCGCCATGAACGTGCACAGTCCCGATGTCTTCGATCTCTTTGCCGAGATTTATAACCGTGAGCGGCAAGAGGAACTCAGCCTGCAAGAGTACCTGCTGGGTTGCCGCGAGGATCCCACGATGTACGCCTCCGCGCCGGAGCGCATGATCGCGGCCATCGGCGAAGCGAAGCTGATCGATACCAGTACCGAGGAGCGCTTGGGCCGGATTTTCATGAACCGGACGATAAAAGTGTACCCGGCGTTCAGCGAATTCTTCGGCATGGAAGACACGATCGAGCGGATCGTCGGCTACTTTCGGTACGCGGCTCAGGGTTTGGAGGAGCGCAAGCAGATCCTCTACCTGTTGGGCCCGGTCGGCGGCGGCAAGTCATCCTTGGCGGAATGCTTGAAGCAACTCATCGAAGAACGGCCGATCTATGTCCTGAAAGCGGGCGACCAGATTAGTCCTCTATTCGAATCGCCCCTCGGTCTGTTTCATCCGCAACGTATGGCCGGACTCTTAGAAGAAAAATACGGGATCGCACAGCGGCGCTTGACCGGACTGATTTCCCCCTGGGCGACCAAGCGCCTGGACGAGTTCGGCGGCGACATCTCGAAATTCAGTGTCGTGAAGATCATGCCGTCGAGGTTGCGCCAAATCGGCGTGGCCAAGACCGAGCCGGGCGATGAGAACAACCAAGACATCTCCGCCCTCGTGGGTAAGGTCGACATTCGCCAGCTGGAACATTATAGCCAGGCCGATCCGGACGCCTACAGTTACAGCGGCGGCTTGAACCGCACCACGCAGGGCATGCTCGAATTCGTCGAGATGTTCAAGGCGCCGATCAAGGTCTTGCATCCGCTCCTGACCGCGACACAGGAAGGTAATTACCTGGGCACGGAGAATTTCGGCGCCTTCCCGTACCTGGGCACCATCTTGGCTCACTCCAATGAGGCTGAGTGGCAGCAGTTCAAGAGCAATAAGAACAACGAGGCCTTCCTGGACCGCATTTGCGTGGTCAAGGTGCCCTATTGCCTGCGTTTCTCGGAAGAAAAAAGGATCTACGATAAACTGCTCCGCGATAGCGAGTTGGACGACAGCGGCTGCGCGCCGGAAGTCCTAGAGACTTTGAGCCGCTTCTGTGTCTCGACCCGGATGCACGAGCACGAGAACTCCCCGCTGCACACGAAGATGCGGGTATACGACGGCGAAAACCTGAAGGACGTCGACCCCAAGGCCAAATCGGTTCAGGAATATCGTGACACAGCCGGCGTCGACGAGGGTATGACGGGGGTCAGCACACGCTTCGCCTTCAAGGTGCTGTCCGAGACCTTCAACTACGATAACGAAGAGGTCGCCGCCGACCCGGTTCATCTGATGTACATTCTGGAACAGTCGATTAAGCGCGAGCAGTTCGCTTCCGACGTGGAATCCACATACCTGGACTTCATCAAGTCCGAGTTGGCGCCGCGTTACGCTGAGTTCATCGGCCACGAAATCCAGAAGGCCTATCTCGAATCCTATACCGAATATGGCCAGAACCTTTTCGACCGCTACATCGCCTACGCCGACGCCTGGATCGAGGACCAGGACTACAAGGATCCGGATACGGGTCAGGTCTTTGACCGGGAAATCCTGGACGCGGAGCTTTCCAAGATCGAAAAGCCGGCCGGCATCGCCAATCCCAAGGACTTCCGCAACGAGGTCGTCAAATTCTCGCTGCGCGCTCGGGCCAAGAATGCGGGCAAGAACCCATCCTGGACCAGCTATGAAAAACTGCGCGAGGTTATCGAGAAGCGCATGTTCAGCCAGGTCGAAGATCTGCTGCCTGTCATCAGTTTTGGCACCAAAAAGGACAGCGTGACCGACAAACAGCACCACGAATTCCTGCGCCGCATGAAGCAGCGTGGCTATACCGAGCGGCAGGTTCGCCGTCTGGTCGAGTGGTACATGCGGGTTAACAAGGCCGGTTGAGGACCATAAAACGCACGTGAGAGCGGCATGCCCAACTTCATTGACCGGCGCCTCAACCCCAAAGACAAGAGCCTAAGCAACCGCCAGCGCTTCTTGCGCCGGGCGCGGGCGCAGCTCAAGAACGTCATCAACCAATCCGTCAAGGATCGGGGGATCGCCGACGTGGACGGCCGTCAGGTTGTCAGCGTGCCCACCAGAGGCATCGGCGAACCCAGGTTTCAAAGTTCGTCCAAAGGCGGAAAACGCGACCAGGTTTTTACCGGCAACAAGGAGTTCTCGGCCGGGGACCGGTTGTCCAAACCCAAGCAGGGGGCTGGGAGCGGAGGCGGAAAAGATGCGGCCGACGGCGGCGAGGGAACGGACGATTTCGAGTTCACCCTGTCGCGCGAGGAATTCCTGGAACTGTTCTTCGAAGACCTGGAACTGCCGGACCTGGTGAAGACGAATCTGAAGGAAGTCATCGCCTTCAAGCCACGCCGCGCCGGATATACGGTTTCTGGGGCGCCGACCAATATCAATGTGTTGCGCACGATGCACAACAGCTTTAGCCGGCGTATCGCGCTCCACCGTCCCAAGCAACGGGATCTGGACGCGATCGTCGCGCAGATAGAAGAGCTTGAGCGCGGTTCCGACCAAGACGACACAGCCACCCAACGGATGGCCGAATTGCAGGAGGAGCTGACGCGGCTTCTACGCAAGCGCAAGGTCGTGCCCTTCATCGATCCGATTGACATCCGCTTCAACCGCTTCGAGCGTCAGGCGCTGCCCAACACCAAGGCGGTCATGTTCTGCCTCATGGATGTTTCGGGCTCCATGGGCGAGCGCGAAAAAGAACTGGCCAAGCGGTTCTTTATCCTTCTTCACCTCTTCCTCAAGCGCCGTTACGACAAGATCGACATCGTCTTCATCCGCCATACGCACGAGGCTCAGGAAGTCGACGAAGACACATTTTTCTATAGCCGGGAGACCGGCGGCACCGTCGTGAGTACGGCGCTGGAAGAGATGCTGCGCGTCGTCTACGAACGGTACCCTACGCAGGAGTGGAATATCTACGCCGCCCAGGCCTCCGATGGCGACAATTTCTCCGGTGACTCGGAAAAATGCGTCCGCATGCTTGACGAGATCGTCATGCCGTTGTGCCAGTATTACGCTTATGTCGAGATTTTGGACGATCGCGAAGCCGACATCTTCAAGTCATCCGACAACGGAACTGCCTTGTGGCGCGCGTACCAGGAAGCCGGAAAAAGCTGGGACAATTTCCAGGCCAAGCGAATTTCTCGGCCCAGCGACATCTATCCGGTCTTTCGTGAGCTCTTTGCCAAGCAAAACAAGAGCGCGGATACGTCCGGCAAGGCGAGAGCCTGACCGGGGAGAAGGCGAGCATGGCCAAGCAAACCAGAAAGAAGAAAAACGCCTTTCTCTTTGAAGGGTCGGACTGGAGCTTCGACACCATGTCGCGGACCTATGACGCAATTGAAGAAATTGCGATCAAAGATCTGGGCCTCGAGGTATACCCAAATCAGATCGAGATTATTTCCTCAGAGCAAATGCTCGATGCCTACTCCTCGATCGGCATGCCGCTTATGTACCGGCACTGGTCGTTCGGGAAGCACTTCGTACGCGAGGAGCAGCTCTATCGCAAAGGCGCGCGCGGCCTGGCCTACGAGCTGGTCATAAATTCGAACCCCTGCATCAGTTACCATATGGAAGAAAATTCCATGGCCATGCAGGCCCTGGTGACCGCGCACGCCGCCTTCGGGCACAATCACTTCTTCAAGAACAACTACTTGTTCCAGCAGTGGACCGACGCGGGCGCGATCCTCGACTATATGGAGTTCGCCAAAGGCTTCATCGCCAAGTGCGAGGAACGTCACGGGCACGCGGCGGTTGAAGAAATTCTCGATGCGGCTCACGCTTTGATGGATCACGGCGTCTTCCGCTACCGGCGGACGCCGCGCGGCGCCCCGCACAAGGAAAAGGCCCGCGCCCGCGAGCGCCAAGAATATGAGGAGCGCACCTTCAACGACTTATGGCGCACCCTGCCCAGTCCAAAAGGTGGGGTCGAGCCCAGTGAGGCCGAGGTCGAAATCGCGAAGCGAAAGAAAAACCTACGTTTGCCGGAAGAAAATCTCCTCTATTTCTTGGAGAAAAATAGTCCGGTTCTGGAATCTTGGCAGCGCGAAATCCTGCATATCGTGCGTAAGATCGCGCAGTATTTCTACCCGCAAAAGCAGACTAAGGTCATGAATGAAGGTTGCGCGACTTTCGTGCACCACTACATCGTAAATGAGCTTTATGACCAGGGGCGGATCACCGAAGGGACCATGCTGGAGATCCTGCACAGCCATTCGAGCGTGGTCTTTCAGCCGGCCTTCGACGACCGGCGTTACGGCGGTATCAATCCCTACGCGCTCGGTTTCGAGATGATGCAGGACATTCGCCGCGTGTGCACGGACCCAACGGATGAAGACCGGGAGTGGTTGCCGGAGATCGCCGGGAACGGCGACTGGCGAGGCACCTTGCGCGATGCCTGGGCGAATCACCGCGATGAGTCGTTCATCCAGCAGTACCTAAGCCCCCATCTCATTCGCAAAATGCGCCTCTTCGTCTTGAGCGATAACGAAAAAGACGATCACTACACAGTCGCCTCGATCCACGACGAACGCGGTTACGAGAACGTCAGGCGAACCATTTCCAAGAACTACGATCTGGGTATGGTCGAGCCGAATATACAGGTCGTCGATTTGGACCTGCGTGGCGATCGTCAGTTGTGCCTGCAGCATACCGTGCGCGACGGTATCGCCTTGGCCGACAAAGGCCGTGACGAGGTGTTGAAGCACATCCGGCGCCTTTGGGGTTACGACGTGGTCTTGCGCGGCGTCGACAATCTGACCGGCGAGACAGTCTATCGGACCAGCACGACGGAAACCGACGCCGCGGCTTGACGCGGGCCCGAAGTCTCAAACCCAAGAAATTGTGAAGTCTTAAGGTCGGCCTAGGGGCTTGATCGTGGGCTTGAAGCCTGCCTGAATTCCTGTGACTGAAATTGTGCGGCCCGGCGGCGCGCCACCATGGGTCGTTGCACAACAATTGGAGGGAGGGTCCCCATGCTCAAGAAGCTTCTCGCGGTCATCGCCACCGTCTTCGCTATGGCCGCCATCGCCCCGGTGTCGGCCGGTGAGCGGCAACTGAGCGCTGCCGAGATTGAGGCCGCCCTGGCCGGAAACACGGTCGATGGCAACTGGAAGGGCACCCCCTTCAAGCAGTTCTTCGCCAAGAACGGCACCACCACCTACGCCGCCGAGGGCAGCGCCCCATCGCCCGGAAAGTGGCGGGCCGACCCGGCCAAAAATCAATATTGTTCCTGGTGGCAAGGCACGGGCTGGGACTGCTACGACATCTTTTCCGACGGCCCGGACAGCATCATCTGGGTCGTCCCCAGCGACGGCTACCGCTCGCCCTCAAGCCTGCTATCCGGTAACCGGCTCTAACCGCCGCGCCGGTAAATGCTCATAACCACGCCGTTCGATGTGGTTCCCGACTTTTTGAGCTTCAGCCGCGATCGGTCAAAATTCCGGCCAAAGAGGCGTTTTCCCGAACCAAGCACAACTGGGAAGGTCCAAAGTCGAAATTCATCGATAAGGTCATTCGCGAGCAGCGTTTGGATAAGGCGCCAACTACCGTGAACCTGCAACAATGGACCGGATTGTTCTTTAAGCTGTACGAGTGCCGCCGCGATGTCTCCAGAAATCGGGATTGAATTTTGCCATGTAAGGGCCGTCAGAGTATTCGTTGCGACGTATTTCGTCGCCTTGTTCAACATTCCGGCTTCGGCGCTGTCGTTGCCATTCTTGGAAAAATGGGGCGCGAAGATCTCGTAGGTCTTTCGTCCGAGCAAGAGATCGTAGGGCGCGGCCATGGCCTCGTCTTTGACCTGTGCCATCACTTCGTCCCAGTAGGCGGCCGCCCAGCCACCGTGCTTAAATCCGCCCGTTGTGTCTTCCTCCGGTAAGCCGGGCCCCTGCATGACGCCGTCCAGCGTCACGAAGGTCAAGATCGCTAGGTCGCGCACGGGCTAAATTCCTTTCAATATGTCACCTAATCCGCGAAGGGGTCGCGCACCAGGATGGTGTCGTCGCGCTCTGGGCTGGTCGATAGCAAGGCGACAGGCGCTTCGATAAGTTCCTCGACCCGGCGGATGTACTTGATCGTCGTGGCCGGCAAGTCCGCCCAACTCTGCGCGCCGCGCGTGCTTTCGCTCCAGCCCTCAAGGACCTCGTAAACCGGCTCGGCCCGGATCTGCAGGGACGGCAACGCCGGCAAATGGTCATAGGCGCGTCCGTCGATCTTGTAGCCCACACAGACCTTCAGTTCCGGCATGCCGTCGAGGACGTCGAGCTTTGTGAAGGCGATGCCGTCGATCTGCCCGATGCGCACGGCCTGGCGCACCAGCACGGCGTCGAACCAGCCGCAACGCCGTCGGCGGCCGGTCACCGTACCGAATTCGTGCCCGCGCTCGCCAAGTAAGCGGCCGGTCTCGTCATGCAATTCGGTCGGAAACGGCCCGGCCCCGACCCGGGTTGTATAGGCCTTGGTGATACCTAGAACATAATCGATCGCGCCGACGCCGACGCCGGCCCCCGCCGAAGCCTGACCGGCCAGGGTGTTGGAGGACGTCACGAAGGGGTAGGTCCCGTGATCGACGTCCAGCATCGCGCCCTGCGCGCCCTCGAAAAGAATCCGCCGGCCCGCTTTGCGGGCATCGTAGAGGCACTGCCAGGTCCGGTCCGCAAAGGGCAAAATCTTGGGCGCGACCTCGCGCAGTTGGGTCATCGCCTCTTCGGTCCCGTACTCCGCCTCGCCGAGGCCACGCAGGATGGCATTATGATGGAGCAGCAGGGCATCCAGGCGCTCGCGCAACGCGGCCTCGTCGGCCAGATCGCACAGGCGCACCGCGCGCCGCCCAACCTTGTCTTCGTAAGCCGGTCCGATGCCGCGCCCTGTGGTTCCGATCGCGCTGCCGCCGCTCGCCGCCTCCCGCGCCCGATCGACAGCCCCGTGCGAGGGCAGGATCAGCGCCGCGTTCTCCGCGATACGCAGGTTTTCCGGGGTCAAGTCCACGCCAAGCGCGCGGACGCGCTCAAGCTCCTCGACCAGGGCCCAGGGATCGACCACGACGCCGTTGCCGATGATCGACAGTTTGCCCGGCCGCACCACGCCGGAGGGCAGAAGCGACAACTTATAGGTCGTGCCCCCAATAACCAGGGTGTGGCCGGCATTGTGCCCGCCTTGAAAGCGCACCACGACGTCGGCGCGCTCGGACAGCCAATCGACAATCTTGCCTTTGCCTTCGTCGCCCCATTGAGAGCCGACCACCACGACATTCGCCATCGTCTGTTAGCCCTCCAGTTTCTCGATTCGATCGTTCAGAAGAATGTGACTGCATCCGAGGCGCGCGGCCTCGGCCTCTACCACTGCGTTCTCGTCCAGTCCGGCGAGGGTGATCCAGCCTTCGCTGCGCAGGCTCCTGGCCCGCTCAGGCGCACAGCCGGGCGGCAAGTACAAGCGGCGCCCGGAGTCGAGCTTCGGCAGGGCCCGCAGAACGCTATCCATATAGAGGGTAAAGCCGGTCGAGGATATCGCCGCCTCACCCGGCGTGGCGACGGCGTTATAGCGCCCGCCCCGTCCCAACTCGCCGCGCACGCCGCGCGCGAAAACAATGAAACTGATTCCGCTGTGGTATTCGAAGCCGCGATGCTCGGCCGGATCGACGGTTAGGGTCAGCTCCGGCGCCGCGGCGCGAATAACGTCGACCACGCGGTGTAGCCGGGCAACCTCCGCCGCCAAGGCGTCCGGCAGTTCGATCTTCCGTAACGCCTCAAGGGCCGCCCCCGCCGGCCCGGTCGCGCGCAGCAGTGCGGTAAAGGGCGGCGCCTGGGGCCCCGCAATCGAACCGATCGCCGCCGCATCTTTACGGTCCAGGGCTTGGCGCAGGGCCGAGATCTTGCCCTCCTCCATGCTCAACTCCTTGGCCAGCGCGCCCACCAGGATCGGAAGGTTCAGGTCGACGGAAAGCCGCCCAACGCCGACAGCGGCCAAGGCTTCGGCCGCGAGCAGGATGACTTCAGCATCGGCCCGCTCCTGCGGCGCCCCAATCAGTTCGACCCCGACCTGACCGAACTGCCGCTCCGGGCGCATCTGGCTACCCTTTACCTGGAGGACCTGCCCCCCGTAACACAGGCGCAAGGGCCGGGCCGTCTTCGCCAAGCGGGTCGCGGCGATCCGCGCGACCTGCGGCGTCATGTCGGCGCGCAGGCCCATCATACGCTGGCTGACCGGGTCCATCAGGCGGAAAGTCTGCTGCGCCACATCGCTGCCCGCGCCGGCCAGGAGAGTGTCCTCGAACTCCAGGAGCGGCGGTTTGACCCGCTCGTAGCCCTGGGCCGCGAAACAGGCGATCAGACGCTCGACCACGTCGGCTTCCTGCGCCGCGAAGGGCGGCAAGCCATCGGTAAGACCGGCGGGCAGCAGGCCTTTTTCTCCAGCGATCGTCATAGCCAGGGTAAACTCGTTGTCTCTGTGGGGCTAACCGGGCGCTAGTAAAGCCATTTTCCCGGAAAACTCAAATGGGAATCGGAGGAGCCTCGCCACTAGGCTCGCCCAGGAAGACGGCGCTTGCTATCGTGCGCGCCCCATTTAGGTCATTTACCTCCAGCATGCCTCATGTTTCCTGATCTGCCTCACCCCCGATCGCTCGCGGCGAGCGCATCCGGCGCGGACCGCCTTCTGGGACCGGGCTTTGCAGTCATCGGGCTGATGTTGATCGCGGGCTGGAGCCTCCCGATCATGACCATCAGCAAGCTGGTTTTCTTCGCCGAGCGGCTCTCTATCCTGGACGCCATCGCGGTCCTCTGGCGCGAGGACCAGGTGTTTTTATGCCTGGTCGTCGCCCTCTTCTCCATCGTGTTTCCGGCGCTCAAGATCGCCGCCGCGCTTTGGCTCTGGTACGCCGTGGATGCTAGGGCCGAGGGTCTGCACCGCGCGCTCGATCGCCTGGAAGTGCTTAGCCGTTGGTCGATGCTGGATGTCTTCCTGGCCGCGCTCACGATCGTCGCGATCCAGGTGTCGCTGATTGGCGAGGTAACCACGCACACCGGGCTTTACGTCTTTACCGCGGCGGTCGTGATGTCGATGCTGGGCGTCCGCCGGCTCACCGTCCTCGCGCGGCGCGCGGCGCTCAACGATTGAGAACGACCAGGCTGCCATCGGCGAGGCCGTAGGTCACGTCCACGCGGCCGTTACCATCGCGATCGGCTATCTCGAAGTCGCTCACGATGGCCGCCGGATGCGCGATGGCACCCAGTTCCCTGAACGTCCCGTCGCTGAAGCTGACGATCCGCAGAGACTTGCGCCCGTTCGCCGGAACTAGGATATCATCGCGGCCGTCGCCATCGACGTCGAGAATCGCCGAGAGGCCGAGCGCGCGCGAGCCGATGGCATGATTGGAGAAGCCGTGTTCGGCCGCCTCCTCAAGCAAGCGTCCCTCTCGCAGCGAGACGATGCGCAGGATACCCCCGATATGCGGGGTCTCGACATAGGCGATCTCTTGCGCGCCATCGCCATCGAAATCGCCAACACCCACTGGATTGAGCCAACGGTGCGGCCGGCCGATGGGTGGTGTCTCGGCGCGAATTTGCACGCGGTCCCCGGTAACTCCAAAGACGGCAAGCGCCGCACCCGCGTTGAGATACGTGCGCACAACAATCACTTCGTCACGGCCATCGCCGTCGAGGTCGGCGATCCGGGGCATGAGATCCTCGAAGACCGAGTCTTCGTCGAGCCCGTATTCCAGAACCTTACCATCGCGCAATACAACACGCAGGCCGGAAGCCTCGATGGCGTCGCCGAGAATTCCGTGATCGTAACGCACGCTTGGCCCAATCAGCCAAGCCTCGGCGATGTCGTTCGCGCCCTGCCCTGGTCTAGCGTCGGGAAGCGCGTCCGGTGGACGAGCTAGGACAGGTTCCGGGCGCAGCTCAGCAACGCCGCTCGACAGAGTGGAAACACGTATCCCCAACTCGGCCAGGCGATCTCCGGCACAGGCCGCTCCAGCAAATCCAATCGCAACCTGCAACCCGACTGCGATGACAACGCTGCGCATCGGGCGGCCTCGCTTCATCTAGAAATTCAGAAGCGTGGCCTGCTTGATGTGCGCGAGGCCACGCACCCGCTCAAGCACCTCGAGCGGTAGGGCTTCGTCGATTTCCAGCAGCGCGATCGCATCGGAGCCGGGCGCCGTGCGGCCCAGATGAAAGGTCGCGATATTGACCCCGGCGTCGCCCAGGGTCCGGCCCAGATCGCCGATCAGACCGGGCTGATCCGCGTTCGAGATATAGAGCATGTGCGGGCCAAGCTCCGCCTCGACCGCGATATCCTTGATCTCGACGATCCGCGGCTTGGTGCCGCCGAACAAGGTGCCGGCCACGCTGCGCGGTCCGCGTTCGGTCGTGACCGTCAAGCGGATCAGCGTTTGATAGCCGCAATCGCGCTCATGCTTCATCTCGGTCACGTCGATGTTTCGCTCACGCGCCAGGACCGGCGCATTGACCATGTTGACGCTATCGAGAATTGGCGCCAGCAGACCGGCCAGGGCCATCTGTGTTAAGGGCCGGCAATTCAAGGCCGCAACCTGGCCTTCGTATTCTATGCAAACGCCCTTCAACCCGCTGCGCGTAAGCTGTCCGGCAAAGCTGCCGAGTTGATTCGCGAGCTTCATGTAAGGGCCAAGGCGCGCAGACTCTTCGGCCGTTAGCGAAGGCATGTTGAGCGCATTGCGCACCGCGCCGGTCAAGAGGTAGTCGGACATCTGTTCGGCGATCCCGAGCGCGACCTTTTCCTGGGCCTCGGTCGTCGCGGCCCCGAGGTGCGGAGTCGCGACGATTTGATCCATACCGAAAAGAGGATTGTCGCGCGCCGGCTCCTCGGTGAAGACATCCAGCGCCGCACCGGCCACCTGGCCCGATTCGATGGCCGCCTTGAGGTCTTGCTCGACGACCAAACCGCCGCGCGCGCAATTGATGACTCGCACGCCCCTTTTCGTTTTCGCCAAGGATTCGGCGTTGAGAATGCCGCGCGTTTGATCGGTGAGCGGCACATGCAGGGTAATGAAATCGGCGCGCGCGAGCAGATCGTCCAGCGAGACCTTGTCGACCGCCAGATCCTGGGCCCGGTCGGGGCTCAAAAAGGGGTCGTAGGCGATCACGCGCATACGCAGGCCAATCGCCCGCTCCGCCACGATGGCGCCGATATTGCCGCAGCCGATGATGCCCAGGACCTTGCCGGTTAACTCAACCCCCATGAAGCGGGACTTCTCCCACTTGCCGGCCTGAGTTGAGCGATCGGCGGCCGGTATCTGCCGGGCCAGGGACATCAAAAGCGCTAGGGTGTGCTCTGCGGTGGTCACCGAATTTCCACCCGGCGTGTTCATGACCACGATGCCGCGTTGCGTCGCGGCCTCGACATCGATGTTGTCGACCCCGATGCCCGCGCGCCCGATCACTTTCAGCGAGCTCGCGGCGATGATCTCGGCCGTGACTTTGCTCGCCGAGCGTACGGCGATCCCGTCGTAACCGCCGATACGCTGTTTCAATTCCTCGGGCTTCAGGCCGGTAACGACATCGACCTCGACGCCGCGGGCGCGGAAAACCTCGGCCGCCTGCTCGCTCATCTTGTCGGCGATCAATACTTTGGGCATGTGGTGTTCCTCAGGCCGCGTTTCGTTCTTGCTTCAGTTCGGCGTAGGCCCAGTCGAGCCACGGCAGCAGGGCCGCGATATCCGACGTCTCAACCGTCGGCCCGCCCCAGATTCGCAAGCCCGGCGGGGCATCGCGGTGGGCACCGATGTCGAAGCCGGCGCCTGCGTCTTCAACCAGAGCCGCGAGGCGCTTGGCCGCCGACGCTTGGGCCTCCGGCGCCAGGGCCGTGAACCAGGGGTCGACAACGGCCAGGCAAATCGAGGTGCAAGAACGGCTCGCCGGGTCCTGGGCCAGGAAATCGACCCAGTCGCGCGCCGCAACCCAATCCGCGACCGCCTTCAAACTGGCCTCCGAACGGCCAACCAGCGTTGGCAATCCGCCAACCGCTTCGGCCCAGCGCAGGGAATCGAGCGCATCCTCGACCGCCAGCATGGAGGGGGTATTGATGGTCGCGCCCTTGAACACCTCCTCGTTCAAATTACCGGCCTTGGTCAGGCGGAACACCTTGGGCATGGGCCAGGCCGGGTTATAACTTTCCAGGCGGGCAACGGCGCGGGGCGAAAGCGCCAGCATGCCGTGCGCTGCCTCGCCACCCAGGGCTTTCTGCCACGACCAGGTCACAACATCCAACTTGGCCCAAGGCAGATCCATCGCAAAGACGGCCGAGGTCGCGTCGCAGATGGTCAGGCCCTCGCGATCCGCGGCGATCCAATCGCCATCGGGCACGCGCACGCCCGAGGTGGTGCCGTTCCAGGTGAAGACGCAATCGCGCGCCGGGTCCACCGCGCCCAGATCGGGCAGTGCGCCATAGTCGGCTTCCAACGGGCGCACGTCGCGAAGTTTCAGTTGCTTCTTTACGTCGGAGATCCAAGTCTTACCGAAGCTCTCCCAAGCAAGCATGTCGATACCGCGTGGGCCGAGCAGCGACCACAGCGCCATCTCGACCGCGCCGGTGTCGGAGGCCGGCACGATGCCTAGGCGATACTCCGCCGGCAGGCCAAGTATCGTGCGTGAGCGCTCGATAACTTCCGCTAGTTTCGCCTTGCCGCCCTTGGCGCGATGGGACCGGCCGAGAAATGCATCGCCGAGCGACTCCAGGGACCAGCCCGGCCGCTTGGCGCAGGGTCCGGAAGAAAAACAGGGATTGCGCGGACGCATGGCCGGTTGCGCAACGGTCATGGGTGTATCCTCATTGATTCGCCCAAGCCTGGGATTCGCCTGGGGCCGCAATTCACTTGGAACCGGGACCCGCCGCGAAAATTATGAAGGAGGCGACGCGGCCGGATACTAGGTATCATGTTGCAGTGCGTCAACGCGGATGCAAGAACGCATGGGAAACGGGACTTATGCTAGAGAGCGAACAAACAACTCCGGGCCTCGCCCTTCGACAGGCTCAGGGTGAGGCCCTCATGCTGAGCCTGTCGAAGTATGAGGGCCATTGCTGCGATGTCGCCATTCATTAATTTGTTCGTGTAACATGACCCTTACGCAAGCTCTGCTCTTCGGCATTCTCGGCGCGACGCTGGTCCTCTTCGCTTGGGGCCGGGTGCGTTACGATATTGTCGCCGTCCTCGCCCTCTTGGCAACGGTGCTGAGCGGAATCGTTCCCGCCGGCTTGGCGTTCAGCGGTTTCGGTCACCCGGCCGTCATCACCGTCGCGGCGATCCTGGTTCTGTCGCGCGCGGTCCGCGACTCGGGCATTGTCGAACCGGCCGCGCGTTATCTGCGGCCCTTGGCCGATCGGCCGCACACACAGGTGCTGGCGATCACGGGTTTGGCCGCAGTCTGTTCCGCATTTATGAACAATGTTGGGGCCTTGGCGATTATTCTTCCGATCGCCCTTCAAAGCGCGGATGCCGCCAAGCGGCCACCCAGCCAGCTTCTCATGCCGCTTAGTTTCGGCACTCTTTTGGGCGGCCTGGCAACGCTGATCGGCACCCCGCCGAACATCATTATCGCGAGCGCCCGCATGGCGGAAACCGGCCAAGCCTTCGCCATGTTCGATTTCGCGCCGGTCGGTATCGGTGTCGCGGTGGTCGGGGTTCTCTTTGTCTCGTTCATCGGGTGGCGTTTTCTGCCCACGCGCGATGCGGGTCAGGCGGTCGAGGACGCCCGGTCCTTGTTCCATATCGAGGACTACATCACCGAAGTGCGCCTGCAAGAAGAATCGCCCTTCGTGGGACGCCGCTTGATAGACCTGGAGGCCTTGGGCGAGGGCGACGTGGCCGTGGTCGCCTTGGTCCGCCGCAAAGATCGGATGCTGGCGCCATCGGGTTATTTGAGATTGCAAGCCGGCGATGTCCTGATCCTCGAAGCCGACCCGGCGGCGCTTCAAAAGGTTGTCGACGAGGGCAAGCTCGACTCGCTCGGCGCCGCGAAGATGTCGGTCGAAAGCTTGCGCTCCGAGCGTGTCATGCTCGCCGAGGCGGTGATCACGCCGGGATCTCGCCTGGAGGGGCGGACCGCGCAAGCGATGCGCCTGCACACGCGATTCGGACTCAATCTGCTCGGCATAGCCCGCCAAGGCGCGCCCATCACCGAACGGCTGGGCCGGGTTCGCTTGACGGCCGGCGACGTTCTGCTTTTGCAGGGAGAGCGCGACTCCATGCCCGAATCCTTAGCGGCGCTCGGCTGTCTAACGCTCGCGGGGCGGGATATTTCGCTTGGCCGGCGCAAGATCCGTTGGGCCGCCCCGATCATTTTCGCGGTCGCCATCGCCCTGGTGGTGGGAGGCGCCCTACCGCCCCAAATCGCCTTCGTCGCCGCCGCCATCGGCCTGGTCTTGGCCCGCGAGATCAACCCGCGTGACCTTTACGATTCTATCGAGTGGCCGATTATCGTCCTTCTAGGCGCCCTCATCCCGGTCGGCGTGGCCTTGGAGACCACCGGCGCCACCGAGGTGATCACGGCGCCCATACTGGCGCTGCAGGGTCAGGTGCCGATCTGGATGTTGCTGGCCCTGCTAATGATCGTGACCATGCTGCTGTCGGATATCATGAACAACGCCGCCACGGCGGTGATCATGGCGCCGCTCAGCATCGGCATCGCCAAGGGCCTGGGGGTTAGCGTCGACCCGTTCCTGATGGCGGTCGCGGTCGGCGCCTCCTCGACTTATCTGACGCCGATCGGGCACCAGTCCAACCTCTTGGTCATGGGGCCGGGCGGGTACCGTTTCGGCGATTATTGGCGCATGGGCCTGCCACTCGATATCTTGATTGTCTTGGTCGCGGTCCCGCTCATTCTCGTCGTATGGCCGTTGTAGGAGGTCTCAAAACTCATGACGGCGCAAACCGACATCGTTCGCCTGTTCTACGACGAGATGTGGAACAAGGCGGATAAATCCCGTATTCCCGAGGTCTTTCATCCCGACTTCACGTTCCGGGGATCGCTGGGCCCGGTGCTGGTCGGGCACGACCAATTCGCGGGTTATGTCGATGACGTCGTAGGGGCCCTACCGGACTTTGTCTGCGATATCCTCGAGACCACGGAGCAAGACGAGCGGATGGTCGCCAAAATGCTGTTTCACGGCTCACACCGGGGCGAAATGCTCGGCTATGCCCCCAGTGGCAAGCGAGTCGCGTGGCACGGCAGCGCACATTTCACCTTCCGCGACGGCCTGGTCGCCGATCTCTGGGTGTTGGGAGACGTGCACGGCCTGATTCAGGCGCTGGAGGCCAACAACAGCGGCCTTCCTAAAGCATCGTCTTAGCTGGCGTCACCGGTTCCTGGCCGTTTGAGAAAGATGTGGATGGCCACGAAGGTCATCACGGTGTCCCCAGCCTGATTCTTGATTTCGTAGGCCATGTTCAAGGTCCCCCGATCCGGGCGTGAGCGCGACTCGCGCTTGGAGACAACCTCGCCCTCTGTGTAAAGAGTGTCGCCGGGGCGTACCGGGGCCAGCCAGCGCAATTCCTCCATACCCGGCGAGCCGAGCGAGCAGGCATTGATGACATTGGCCTGGTAGAACAACCGGAACCCGAGAGCGAGAGTTTGAAAGCCGCTGGCGATCAGGCCGCCGTATGGAGACTCGGCCGCCGCTTCTTTATCTAGATGAAAGGGTTGGGGGTCATAGCTCAGTGCGAAGTCGAGGATTTGCGACTCGCTCAAAGTGGCCCCAGGGCTGCGGAAGCGCTCGCCGGTCTCGAAGTCCTCGAAGTAACGTACCGTCATGACCTATCCCTCCCACGACCCGCGCCTATCCCGATGGCCGCGAGTATGCCGATCCGTGGCCGAGATCGCCAGCCGGGCTGTGCCCCTGAACGGTGCACGGCCCCGAGGGGAGCCGGGTCCGCCCGAGCGGTACAATATTTCGCTGTATTTTAACCAATTTATGCCAGCATTGGTTGTTTACTCGCCGCTCCAGTATTTTCTCAAAATGGCGGACAATGGCCCCAGCCGCGCCGACACCCGAAAACGAAGCCCGGCGCCTTGAGCGGTTGAGAGGCTATCGGATTCTCGATACCCCTCCCAGCGAGGCCTTCGACCGCGTTGCTCGCCTGGCGAGCCGGATCCTGCGGATGCCGATCGCGCTGGTCTCACTCCTGGACGCGGAGCGCCAGTGGTTCAAGGCCAAGGTCGGTTTGGACGCCAATGAGACCCCGCGCGACGTGGCGTTCTGTGCCCATACGATATGTGACACACAGGTCATGATCGTGCCCGATGCCATGGCGGATGGACGCTTCGCCGACAATCCCCTTGTTACCGGCGATCCCAGTATTCGTTTCTACGCCGGCGCGCCACTGCGCACGACCGATGGCCTCAACATGGGAACGCTGTGCGTCATCGATCGCGCCCCGCGCGAATTTTCCGACGAGGATAAAGCGCTACTCGAGGATCTGGCCCGCATAGTAATCGACGAAATGGAGCTACTTCGACTGGCCGAGGCCGAACGGCTGGCGCAGACGCGCCTCGTGGACGCAGTCGATGCCCTGCCGGATGGGTTCGTTCTCTACGACCGGGACGACCGCCTTGTCTTGTGCAACGAGAGATACCGCGAGATCTATGCGGATAGCGCCGACCTTCTGGTCGCTGGTGCCGCCTTCGAGGACGTGATCCGCGTGGGCGTTGCCCGCGGGCAATACCCGGATGCGATCGGCCGCGAGGCGGACTGGATCCGCGAACGCCTGGATCATCATCGCAACCCAAGCGACCCGATCGAACAGCGCCTGCTCAACGGCCGATGGCTGCGGATCGAGGAACGCAAGACCAGGGACGGTGGCCTTGTCGGCTTCCGAATCGACATTACGGAACTCAAGCGGCGGGCGTTCGAGCTCGAGCGGCTTGCCTCCACGGATCACCTTACCGGCGCGCTGAACCGGCGCCGTTTCCTAGAGCTCGCAGAGGCCGAAGTCCGTCGTGCGCAGCGTTATCAACGTTCGGTCGCGGTTTGTCTTCTGGACGTGGATCAATTCAAGAGCGTCAACGACACGCACGGTCACGCCGTGGGCGATCTTGTATTGCAGGCCCTGATTGAGCGCAGCCACGAGATGATGCGGGAGCAGGATATGATCTGCCGTTACGGTGGAGAAGAGTTTGCGATCCTGCTTCCGGAGACCGGACTCGCCGGCGCCCGCCAAGCCATGGAGCGTCTCCGGCAAGCGCTCGCGGACTTGAAGATACCGACCGGCAAGGCGGAGATCGGCACGACCGTCAGCGTCGGCGTCGCAATTAGCCAATCGGCCGACGAGAGTCTGGACACAATGCTCGCGCGTGCCGACAAGGCGCTTTATCAAGCCAAGATCACCGGGCGCAATCGCGTGGTCGTGGCCAGCGAGGTATCGGAACTCGGCACCGGGCCGCAGGCGGTAGCCTAACCGGCCTCAGGAAAGACCGCGGTGCCGGTTAGGTCCAGCGACAGGTAGCGTACATCCTCAAGCGGATTGTCGTAGTAAGCTGGAATTTCGCAAAACCCAAAACTTTCGTACAGCGCCCGCGCCTCCGCCATGAATCCCAGCGTATCCAGGCACATGGTGCGATAGCCGGCGACGGGCGCCGCGCGGATACAGGTCTCGGCGAGGCGGCGGCCAAGACCGATCCCCCGAAAGTCCGGCCGGATCCAAAGCCGTTTCATCTCGCATTCCCCGTCTTCCAAAGGCCGCAGCCCGATGCAGCCGGCCAAGCGGCCGTCCGCATGAGCCAGCCACAAGCCGCCGGCCGGCGGACTGTACTTGCCCGGAAGACTGGCCAACTCCTCATCGAAGTCCTGGAAACAAAGATCGACGTCAAGCCATTGCTGATACTCGATAAACAGTTCGCGCACCGCCTCCATCGCCTGCGCGCCTTTCGCGGGCGCGATGACGATTTGGCGGCTAGACACGAATTTGCCCCTCCATGTAGGGCACGACCTGGCCGGAGATGAGAACCCGCGCGCCCTTGTCCTCGACGATCAGCTCGCCACCGCGCTTCGAGATTTGCCGCGCGATCATCTTCGATTTTCCCAGGCGCTTGGACCAATAGGGGGTCAGGATGCAGTGGGCCGAGCCGGTGACCGGGTCCTCCGGAATACCCGATTGCGGCGCGAAGAAGCGTGAGACGAAATCGCTTTCGCTGCCTGGCGCGGTCGCGATGACGCCCCGCGTTTTCAAGGCCGCCACTTTGGTCATATCGGGCCGCATGTCGCGCACATCGGCTTCGCTTTGAAATACAGCCATCAGGTCCATAGCTTGCCAGATTTCGACCGGCGCGGCGCCCAAGGCCGCGACCACGTCCGGATCGTCCGGCACGCGCGCGCGCTTCAGGGCCGGGAAATCGAGCGTGAAGGCCTCGCCCTGGCGCGTCACGGTCAAAACGCCGCTACGGGTGTGAAAACGGATCGAGTCGGCACCGGGCCGCAACCGATTGGCGATGACGTAAGCGCTTCCCAAAGTGGCATGCCCGCAGAGGTCGACCTCGGCAGCAGGCGTGAACCAGCGCAATTTGTAGTCGGCCCCCTGCTCCACCAGAAATGCCGTCTCCGACAGATTGTTTTCGGCGGCGATGGCCTGCAGGGTTTCGTCCGGCAACCAGGCCTCAAGCGGACAGACAGCCGCCGGGTTGCCTTTGAAAACCTCAGACGCGAAAGCATCGACCTGATAAATCGGTATATCCATTGTTACTTTCTCCCCTGCTCTCAAAACTCACGACCCCGGCGACGCCAGAACGGAAGCGTCACCTCGGCGGCCACATCGGCGCGTGTCAGCCCGATGTCCTTCAGCATGCGGTCCTCCAGCTTGGCCAGCGCGATTCGCTGGGCCCTCCTCTCTTGCCATGCCAGTAGCGTGTCCGCCGCCCGCTGCAAGGTCTCGCACAAGCGGAACCCGATCCCCAAGCTAGGTGGCCGGCTATCGCCAAGCGGAAGGCCGAGCGATCTTCGTTTCAATATTGTATGCATTCATTTATACCATCTATTCGGATTGACACCATATCTTGGTTGGTATTGACTGTATTGAACCAAAGACGAAACGGTCAAACGGAATATTGTCACCATGACAAATTGGACACCCGATCTGGCATCCCGAAGTGGACCGCGCTACCTCGCCATCGCGGACGCCTTGGCGGCGGATGTGGCGGCGGGAAATTTCCACTCCGGCGATCGCCTGCCGACCCACCGCGACTTGGCGTGGCGTATGGGTGTGACGGTGGGAACCGTCAGCCGCGCCTACGCGGAGGCGGAGCGGCGCGGCCTCATCGGCGGCGAAGTCGGCCGCGGCACCTACATTCGTGCGGCACCTGCGGATGCTGGCAACCTCTTGGCCCACGACAGGGACGAGTCCGAAAACCTAATCGATCTGACCTTCAACTTCCCACCCCCAGCGGCCGAAGGCGGCGTTTTGGGCGAGACCTTGGTCGAGATCGCGGGCGACGAGAACGAGCTTCAATCCCTGCTGGCCTATCAGCCCTGCGCCGGACGCCGCGCCCATCGGGCCGCCGGGGCAAAGTGGATTGCTCTTAGCGGATTGGAGGTAGACCCGGAGCGGGTCGTGGTCACCGGCGGTGCCCAACACGGCATGCTAACCGCCCTGGCGGCGCTGACCCGGCCCGGCGACCGGGTGGCGACGGAGGCGCTGAGTTACCCCGGAATAAAGCTGGCCGCACGCCTGCTCGGCCTGCGCCTCGACGGCCTGGCGATGGACGACGACGGCATTATCCCGGAGGCCTTCGACGCGCTGTGCCGGAGCGGGGAGATCAAGGCGCTCTACTGCGTCCCGACTCTTCAGAATCCAACCACCATCACCATGCCGGCGGAGCGGCGGGCCGCCATCGCGGGAATCGCGCGCCGCCATGGCGTGGCGATCGTCGAGGACGATCTCATGCGTCTTTTGATCCCCGACGCGCCGCCGCCGATAACGAGCTATGCGCCGGAGCTGTCCTATTACATAACCAGCCTGTCCAAGACCGTGGCCCCGGGTCTGCGTATAGGTTTCGTTGCCGGACCGCCCGAGGCGGTGGACCGGCTGGCGGCCGCGGTACGCACGGCCTGTTGGATGGCCGCGCCCTTGACCATAGAGGTCGGGGCGCGCTGGATAACCGACGGGCGTGCGGAACGCATACTCGCGGCCCGGCGGCGCGAGGCGGCGGCCCGCCGGACGCGCACGCTGGCCATCCTCGGCCACTACGATGTCAAATGCGGCGAAGGCAGCCTGCATCTGTGGCTGAGCGTGCCCGACCCCTGGCACGCCAGCGCCTTGGTCGCCGAAGCCCGCGCGCGGGGCGTCGCGATCACCCCGGCGGATGCCTTCGCGATCAAGCGCCAGGATGCGACCCACGCGGTCAGGGTGTGCTTCGGCGCCGCGGTAGACATGGCCGCGCTGGAGCGCGCGGTCAACATCCTGGCGGAGCTGCTGGAGAGCGAGCCGCCTGAGTCTCTCGGTGCTGTGGTTTAGGGAAACTCTTTCACCGTATGGCCGTGATTGACGGGGCCGTGGCCACCGCCAAAACCCGGCGCGGTGCGGATCGCTTCGTGCAAGTAGTCGCGGGCGCGTACCACGGCCTCTGACAAAGACAGATCTTGCGCGAGGCCGGTCGCGATCGCCGAGGCCAGGGTACAGCCGGTGCCGTGGGTGTGCCGGGTTTCGATCCGGGGGCTGGCAAAGGTCTCCACGCTTTCGTGTGTGATCAGAAGATCGATCACCGTCTCGCCGCTTAGGTGGCCACCCTTAAGCAGAACCGCAT
>JAJFGN010000002.1 GCA_021776115.1 Kiloniellaceae bacterium
CCGGAAGATCCCGGATCGTAAGTCTCGCCCCCCGAAAATCCTAGGATTTTCGGGCTCGCCCCCGATCCAGTCGGGGGCAGGCTCTAACGTCCGGGATGACGGGCGGGATTAATGACGCGAACTTCAGATTCACCACACTAGCGGGAGGCGCGTGCCGGGCTCTTGAGAAACTCTATGATGTCCACGATGTCCCCTGCGGCCATCGACCAGCGCGGCATCTCCCGGTCAAGCAGGCTTCCACCGGGATCGATGCCTTCGGTAATGGCCCGCCGCAGGGTGGCGTCATCGTATCCTTCATGGTCCCCATGACCGCCTTCTTCCGAGGCTTCGTCGTGTTCGTTAAATAGGGCTGCCGGTGTCAGCGGGGGAGCGACTTTCCAGAACCTCGGCATAAGCCGCCGCCCCTGCCGGTCGGCCCCGTGACAGGTGACGCAACCGCCGCTGTGCATCTGCATATGCATGCCGCCACCGTTCGCATTGATCGGAAAACCGGAGGCACTGGTGCCGGTGAAGTAGATTCGCTCGCCGTTGCTTTCAAACTGAATCGGCCAGCTTTCGCGGTCCCGATCCGGACCGAAGTAGATCGCTATAATCGCAATCAAAAGGATGCCACCCAATACGGCTAGGATTTTGATCCGCTGCTTCGGCATTCTCGTCCTCCAAATAAATCGGATTAGGTGGTGCAATGTGAGGTCATGCGCGGCGGCGAACGTTGACCCCGATTAACACCGAAAGCGAGATGCTTAAGTATCCAACATTCGAGATGCCGCTCAAGCGTCGTTTGTGAGTCCGCGGCCCTTGCGGATCGCGGCGTCGCCCAGTTTCGCGCGCACCGCGTCAATCGCCTCCTCGATCTTGGCTTGGCGATCCCGGTTCGGGTCCAGCATGTCGGGCGGGTCGGCCAGCGCGCCGTCCGTCAGGTCGGAGGCGCCGATACCGATCAGGCGGAAGCGCCGGCCGTCGGCCTCGCGCTCGATCAGGGGCTTGGCGGTTCGGTAAAGCACCTCGGCCAGGCACGTCGGGTCCCCCAAACGGCGGCTTCGGGTCAGCAGCTTGAAGTCGTCGGTCTTGAGCTTCAGGGTCACGCCGCGCCCGGCCAGCCCGGCCCGTTTCAGGCGCCGGGCGACCTTCTCGCATAGCGGCCAGATCTGGCCTACTAAGGTCTCCGCCTCGGCGACGTCGCGGTCAAAGGTCGTCTCTGCCGAGATGCTCTTGGCCGGTGCGTTGGATTCGACCTGGCGCGCATCCCGGCCACGGGCGAAGCGATACAGCCGCTTGCCGATCACGCCATAGCGCGCCATGAGGGCGACTTCCTCATGTTGGCGCAGATCGCGGATGGTGCGGATGCCGTCGCGCTCCAGGGTCCGCTTCAGGGCTTTGCCGACGCCCCAGATAATGCCGACCGGGCGCTCGATCAAGAAGGCCTCGGCATCGCGTTTTCCAATGACGGCGAAACCGCGCGGTTTGTCCAGATCGGAGGCGATCTTGGCCAGGAACTTGTTGTAGCTGAGCCCGATCGAGACGGTCAGGCCAACCTCGGTCTCGATCCGCCCGGCCAGGCGGGCCAAGGTCGCCGCCGGGCTGCCGCCATGCAGGGCCGAGGTGCCCGAGAGGTCCAAGAAAGCCTCGTCGATCGACAGGGGTTCGACGAGCGGCGTCGTCTCCAGCATGATCTCCCGGATGCGGCGCCCGATACGCTGGTACTTCGCCATTTCGGGGCGTATCACCACGGCGTCCGGACAAAGCTTTCTGGCCTTGAACATCGGCATGGCCGAATGAACGCCATAGACCCGCGCCAGATAGCAGGCGGCGGTGACGACGCCGCGCTGGCCGCCGCCGACGATGACCGGCTTGTCGCGCAGTTCCGGCCGGTCTCGCTTCTCCACGTTGGCGTAAAAGGCGTCGCAGTCGAGGTGCGCGATGTTCAGATCGTGCAACTCGGCATGGCTCACCAAGCGGTGCTCGCCGCAGGCGCGGCAGCGCGCCTTTGCCGGCGGCCCATCGAGATCCATGGTGCTGGTATCGAAACAGCTTCGGCACAAGGTATTCATGGCGCGTTCATGGTGGCGGTGCCGCGAGGGCGCGATCCATCTCGTCCTCGGCCCACAGCCATGCCGCGCCGCGAACGCCGCCGGAGTCGCCGTGATGGGCGGTGACCACAGCGGTGTCGACCCGATCCGAGAAAACATACAGTCCGAGCAATTTGGGTACCGTATCGGTCAGCCGGCCGATCTTGGATACGCCGCCGCCCAGGACCACGACGTCAGGGTCCAGGATGTTGATGACATGCGCGAGGCCACGCGCCAGACGATCCTCATAGAGCGCCAGGGTGGCCTGTGCTCGATCTTCGCCCTGGTCGGCCAGCGTGGCGATTGCCTCGGCATTGAGCGCCTCACCGGCAGCGGCGGCATAGTCCCGGGCTAGGCCGGGGCCGGACAGGAAAGTCTCGATGCAGCCCCGCTTGCCGCAATAGCAGGCGGGGCCCGGCCGCTCGTCGTCGCGGGGCCAGGGCAGGGGGTTGTGGCCCCATTCACCGGCGATGGCGTTCGGGCCTCCGATGGGGCGTTTCGTCACGACGATTCCGCCGCCAACACCGGTGCCCAGAATGACCCCGAAGACGACGTCGGCGCCGGCGGCGGCGCCGTCGACGGCTTCCGAGAGGGCGAAGCAGTTGGCGTCATTCGCCAGGCGTACCGGGCGATTCAAGGCACGTGAGAGGTCGCGGTCGAAGGGGCGGCCGATCAGCCAGGTTGAGTTGGCGTTCTTGATCAGCCCGCTTGCGGGTGAGATCGCGCCCGGCACCCCGATCCCCAGGCTGCCTCGGCGCTTGAGCTCCTCCTCCAAGGCCCGGACGAGCTTCGCGACCGCCCCTAGGGTGGCACCGTAGTCGCCCTGAGGGGTCGGCACGCGGCGGCGGAGCAGGGGGCGCCCATCCAGATCCAGCGCCAAAGCCTCGATCTTGGTGCCGCCCAGATCGACACCGATTCGCATCGTCGCGGGGTCAGTCATGCCTCAAGTCTACACCCGGGGCGCCACCGGCGTCTCGCTCTGGCCCGGGCGGAAAATCCTTACCAATCGTTAACAGTATTCTCCTAGTCTCGGATCGGTTGAATCCGGCGGCCTCTGATCCCGGGGTTCGCGGGGGCCGTCTTTGGAGACGGCTACGCGAGTACAAGAGGGCTATGACTTGATGTCCCAAGCAGTCAATGGTGCGGCCAAGACCGTCCTGGTGGTCGAGGATAACGAACTGAATATGAAGCTCTTCCACGACCTGCTGGAGGCGCATGGCTACAACATCCTGCAGACCAAAGACGGCATCGAGGCCCTGCGCATCGCGCGCGAGCACGTTCCCGACCTGATCCTAATGGATATCCAGTTGCCCGAGGTTTCGGGTCTAGAGGTAACCCGCTGGATCAAGGAGGATGATAACCTGAAAAAGATTCCGGTTATAGCCGTGACGGCGTTCGCCATGAAAGGCGATGAAGAAAAGATTCGCGACGGCGGCTGCGAGGCCTACATTTCCAAGCCAATCTCGGTGGCGCACTTTCTCCAGACCGTGCAACGCTTCCTTGCTTAAAGGCCCATCGGCGGGAACAGATGTCGGCTCGCATCCTGGTTGTTGACGATATTCCCGCGAATGTCCGGTTGCTCGAAGCAAAGCTTAGCGCCGAGTATTTTGAAGTTGTGACCGCGACCGATGGGCCTGGCGCCCTGGAGGCGGCGGCCGCAAAGGCGCCGGACCTAATTCTCCTCGATGTCATGATGCCCGGCATGGACGGCTTCGAGGTCGCCCGGCGCCTCAAGGCGAATCCCAAGACCCGTCACATCCCAGTCGTCATGGTGACCGCGCTAAGCGACACCAGCGACCGGGTTCGCGGTTTGGATGCTGGCGCCGACGACTTTTTATCGAAGCCGGTCAACGATGTCGCCCTATTCGCGCGGGTGCGCTCTCTGACGCGCCTGAAGGTGATGATGGATGAGTTGCGCCTGCGCCACGCGGCGGCAGGGCGAATCGAAGTCTCGGACGACGCCATTGCCAGCGACGCCGATGCGAAGGCGGGACGTATCCTGCTGCTGGAGAGCCACGACATCCTGGCGGCGACGATCACCGACTACCTGAGCGACGCAGGGCATGTTGTGGAACGCGCCTCCACCGGCGACGAGGCCTGTAGCTTGGTGAACGCGGTGGCCCCGGATCTGATCATCGTCAACTTGCGCTTGGCGGGCGAGGACGGTTTGAGGCTTTGCTCGCAGTTCCGCACCAAGGAGGCCACCCGGCACATCCCAATTCTTCTCATCATCAGCGCGGACGACTTGGAGGAATTGGCCAAGGGGCTCGACCTCGGTGTCACCGACTATCTGATACGGCCCTTCGACCGCAACGAACTGCTGGCCAGGACCCGCACCCAAATTCGCCGGCGGCGCTATCACGATCAGTTGCGCAGTATGTTGGATAATAGCGTTTCCATGGCCTACACGGACGCGCTGACCGGGGTCTACAACCGGCGCTACATGAATGCCCACCTCGACCGGCAGGTGATGGAAATCGGCGACACGCAAAAGCCGGTCTCGATCATCATGTTCGACCTGGATCTCTTCAAGAGCGTGAACGACAATCATGGTCACGCGGCCGGCGACGACGTCCTAAAGGAAGTCACCCGCCGCATAAGCTCCAATATTCGCGATTTCGATATGGTGGCCCGTTACGGCGGCGAGGAATTTGTCGTCGTTATGCCGAACACCGCCCTGGATGTCGCCACGACGGTTGCGGAACGGCTCCGAAAGAGCCTGGAGGACGAAGCTTTCGCGGTTGCCGAAAGCGGTGCGTTGCTGACTGTTACAGCATCGCTGGGTGTCGCGACCACGTGCGATCCCATGGAAACGGCTGAAAGTCTGCTCAAGCGGGCGGACGACGCCCTGTTCGGGGCAAAACGAGCCGGCCGGAACAAGGTCTGCGCGGCGGAACCGGAAGGCGACTCGCCCTCGAGCGATACGGCTGCCCTCGGGCGCTAGATTTACCGATTTAGTATCACTTCATCTTCGATTCTTTGAACACTACATGCTTGCGCACGCGTGGATCGTATTTGCGCAGCTCAAGCTTCTCGGTCTTGGTCCGCGGGTTCTTCTTGGTCACGTAAAAGAAGCCGGTATCGGCGGTGCTGACCATCTTGATCAACTGGGTCGCTGGCTTGGCCATAGGACTATCCTTGGAGACGATACTTGGCGCCGCGCGCCGGGCGAATTTCCGGCGAAGATAGCGGCCGGCCCAGGCAAGTCAAGCCTGCGATGGGCGGGCCGGGCCGCGAAGCGAATCGGACACCCTGGAAATCCGGGTGCCCGACTCGGTCCGCCGCCTCGATCGATCGGACTCTACTGAGTTTGGATACCCGGCTCACGTGGGCCCGCCAGGGCCTGCGCGGTGGCTGGGCCGTCGGCGCCGATTGCCTTGGCGAAAAGCTCCGGGTCCTCCAACAGGCGGAGGGCGACCTCGAGTTCGATACCGGCCTCGCCTCTGGACGCCGGGCAGGTGGCCCGGAATGCGGCGATCCCGCTTTCGTCGCCGATTGCCAGTTCGCGGTGGATTTGCGCCTTCGACACGGGAAGCTGTCCCACGCGGACCCGGTCCAGAATTTGCTCGGCATCGATGCCAGCGCCGGCTTCGAGTTCCGCGGTACAGATGTCCGGCATTACCCCGCGCCCATTCAGGGCATAGCCCGAAGGTGCGTGGAAGCGGGCCCAAGTCAGTGTCAGTTCGCCTTCGTTGGGCAGTCTGAGAACGGTTTGGACCGTCCCTTTGCCGTAGGAGCTTGTGCCCACGACGATCGCCCGGCCGGCGTCTTGCAAGGCGGCGGCCACGATCTCCGAGGCGGAAGCCGAATTTCCGTTAACCAGCACAATGACCGGCTTGTTTGCCGCCAGATCGTCGGGCTCGGCGTCGAAGTATTGATGGCTGTCCGGGTGCCGGCCGTGAGTCGAGACAATGCGGCCGTCGGTCACGAATATATCCGACACCGCAACGGATTGGTCTAGCAGGCCGCCGGGGTTGCCGCGCAGATCCAAGATATATCCGGTCAGGTCCGGCCCGATATCCTCATTCGCCCGGCGGATTGCCTCGCGCAGGTTCATCGCCGTGCTCTGATTGAACCCGCTGACCTGAACATGAGCGACACGGCCAAGCCTCGCGTAGCGTACAGTTTGCGGTACGATGTGAGCTCTCGCCACCTTTAGGTTAAGGGGCGCCGGTTCGCCGTCACGCAGGATCTCCAACTCCACCTGACTACGGAGTGGGCCGCGCAGCCGGCGCACGACGTCGCGCTGGCTCAGGCCCTGGGTCGCTTCGCCGTCGACGCTCACGATGATATCGTTGTCCTGCAGGCCTGCCCGCTCGGCCGGGGTCCGGTCCATGACGGAAAGAATCCGCACGCCCTCGTCGATCAGTCGAATGCGCACCCCGATACCGCCAAATCCGTCCCGGCTTGCCCGGTTGTCGCGGGCTTCATCGCGCCCGGAGTAACGGGAGAATCTGTCCAGTTTGCCCAACATGCCGTCGAACACGACCTCGTAAAGCCGCTCCGGTTCAAGCTCCCCCAACTCTGAGGACCGGCGCCGGCTCAGATCCAAGGCGGCCGCCGTCAGATCGCCCCAGCCCTCGGCGTCGCTGCGCCCGGGGACCGAAAGAGTGGCCGCCTTTTCGCCACCGATGGCGAGCAGTAACCAACCGCCGTCGCGGGTGACGCTAAACTCTGGGTCGATACTAGCCAGGCTATTCAAGCCGGCGACGGCCCGATCGATCGAGGGTACGTCTTGAATGTAGATATCGGCGATATCGCGGTACCCGACGCTGAACAGCCGGTTGGCCTCGTTCAGTTCCGTGCTGGGCGCCGATTCGCTGTCCTGCGTTGCGCAGGCAACCACGAAAAACGCTGCGAACAACGTTCCCCCGCGGCGCCAGACCCTGGTGGCCGGCTTTCCCCGGTGACGTCGACCCAAACCTCCCATCGCCTTCACTCCATCCTTGATACGGTTTTTTATCGGAGAGGCGACATAATATTCGAAGTGATTTTTATATGCGAGAAATAAATCTAAAAATTCTGTTAATAGAGTAGTTTTTATTATTATTGTGAATTATTATAGTAAATACGCCTGGTTTCTCGCGCTTTGTTAATATTAATGCCTGCTCACATCAAGGTTTTCTCCGGCTTTTTCCTCGCGGCTTAGCACTTGCCTGATTGCGGCGCCCTTTCAAAGGGCGCTTCCCACGGCCGCGCTCCCTAGGCTTCGCCAAATCCTTGCCTGAACTTGCCGTCTTGGGCAACTGTCCTGCGTTAACATTCTCGCGACCGTCCTCAAGGGTTTCGCTTTCCACCAGGTCCAGGATGATACCGCCGGTCAAAGGATTGACCTCGCGCAGGCGTACGCTAAGCCGTTCGCCCAGGTGGTACCGGCGGCCCCAGCGCCGTCCCACGAGGCTGTGGGCGCGCTCATCGTGGACATAAAAATCGTCCGGTAAATTGCTGATCGGGATCAGACCGTCAGCGCCACTCTCGTCCAGGGTCACGAACAGCCCGAAGCGGGTCACGCCGTTTACGGTTCCCTGAACAATGGTGCCGATTTTGCCTTCCAGGAACGAGGCTGTGAGCCGGTCGGTCGCATCGCGTTCGGCCGCTGAGGCCCGGCGCTCGGTAGCGCTGATGTGCTCCCCGGCCTCGGCGAAGTGGGCCCCGGCGTCCGCCGCCAGGGCGCCCTCGCCCAGCTTGAGGCCCGCGATCAAGGCCCGGTGCACCAGCAGGTCGGCATAACGCCGGATCGGTGAGGTGAAGTGCGCATAGTGGGTCAGCGCCAAGCCGAAGTGGCCGATATTCTCGGGGCTGTAAATGGCCTGGCTCTGGGCCCGTAACACCAGGCCGTTGACCATGGCCGCGACCGGGGTGCCGCGCGCTTTCTCCAACAGGGCGGTCAGGGCGCCGGGCCGGATGGCTTGACCCCGCGCCAGGCGCAGCCCGATGGTTTCCATAACTTCGCTCAGGGCCTGTATCTTGAGCGGGTCGGGGTCGTCGTGGACCCGGTACATGCAGGGTTGGCGCAGGGCTTCGAGGCGCTTGGCCGCGGCGATGTTCGCCGTGATCATGAACTCCTCGATCAGGCGGTGGCTGTCCAGACGGGCGCGCGGCTCGATCGACTCGACCGTTCCGTCGTCGTTCATGAGGACCCGGCGTTCGACCAGATCCAAGTCCAGTGTGCCGCGTTTTTGGCGGGCCTTCAGTAGGCTTCCATAGGCGCCGTAAAGCGGCGCGATCACCGGCTCGGCAAGGGCGGCGGTGGTCTCGTCGGGTATGCCGTCCCGCGCCGCCTGAACCTGCTCGTAAGTAAGCCGCGCGGCCGAGCGCATCAAACCGCGCAGGAACCGGTACTTGCGGAGTTCGCCCTCGACGCCGATCCATAACTCGGCAACCATGCAGGCCCTATTTTCGTCCGGACGCAGGGAGCACCAGCCGTTGGAGAGAATCTCCGGCAGCATGGGCACCACCCGGTCCGGAAAGTAGACGGAGTTGCCGCGGTTGAAGGCGGCGCGGTCCAGCGGACCGTCCGGACGCACGTACCAGGCCACATCCGCGATCGCGACCAGCAGGTGCCAGCCGCCCGGGTTGGTCGGGTCGCCATCGGGTTCGGCCCAGACCGCGTCGTCGAAGTCGCGTGCATCGGCGCCGTCGATGGTGACCAAAGGCACGTCGCGCAGGTCTTCTCGTTTGCCGTCCGGCGCAATGGCGACACGCTCCGCCTCGGATAAGGCCTCGGGCGGGAAATCGACCGGAATGTCATGCTCGAAGATCGCGATCAGACTTAGGTTACGTGAATCGCCGACGTCGCCCAATCGCTCGACCACCCGCGCCTCGCGGGCGCCCGTCCGGCGCCGCTCGCCGGAGCGGCCGGGGCGGGGCTCTGTCATCACGAGTTCCCCAGGGCGCGCGCCGCCGGTATCCTCGAGCCGGACCACGAGGTCGTGCTTGGCACGCTTATCGGTCGGGCGAACCAGGCCCCCGCGTTCGGCCGCCTCGAACACGCCCAGGACGCGCTTGTCGATCTTCGCGATGCGGCGAATGGTGCGCGCCTCGTAGGCGTTCTCCTCGACCCGCGTCAGCTTGGCCAGCACCCGGTCGCCGGGCGCCAAGGACGCGCGGCTGCGGGTACCGGGCGCGACATAAATGACCGGCGGTTGGTCTTCCAGCTCCCAGACCGCCGGACGGGCGAGCAACTCGCCGTCCTCGTCGATACCGGTCACCTCGATGACCGCGACGGCCGGCAAGTGCCCGCGCGGCCCCAGCTTGCGGCCCTCCTTGCGTTCCAGCTGCCCTTCTTGGCGCAACTCCTTCAAGAGCGCCTTGAGCGCGATGCGGTCGCCGCCTTTGATCTGGAAAGCGCGCGCGATCTCCCGCTTACCGACCGGGACCGGGCTTTCGCGAATAAATGTCAGGACATCGTCCCGGCTGGGAAGGGATCTAGTTCGGGCTGCGGGTGCTTTGCGTTGGCGCCCGGGGCCTTTGGGATGGTTTGTCTTCGTTTTCAGTGTTCTTACCGGGGTCTTGCGCCCGCCTTATATGAGGTTCAGCCCACCTTACGCGCGGCTTTTTTCTTCGGCGCCGATTTCTTAGCTGGCGCCTTTTTCTTTGCCGCCTTTTTCGCCGGTTTTTTCTTGCCGGTAGCCTCGGCGCGCGCGGCAATCAACTCGACCGCCTGGTCGAGGGTCAAGCCGTCCGGCTCGACGCTCTTGGGCAGCGAGGCGATGATCTTGCCGTGTTTGACATAGGGACCGTAGCGCCCGCTATGCAGGGTAATCGGCTTGCTATCCGCCGGATGGACGCCGATTTCCTTACCCGCTGCTGCGCCGCGGCGTGCTGGGGCCTCGGCGATGAGCGTGACCGCGCGGTTCAGGCCGATGGTTGTTACATCCTCGTCCGCCGGGATCGAGCGGTAGGTCGAACCGTGCTTTACATAGGGTCCGAAACGGCCCAGGCCCGCCAGAACAGGTTCTCTGTCATCGGGGTGCTGACCGATGGTCCGAGGCAGGGCGAGCAACGCCAGCGCCTTCTCCAAGGTCACATCTTCGAGCGCCAAGCCTTTCGGCAGGGAGCTTCGTTTCGGCTTCTCCTTGCCGACCGGCTCGCCGAGTTGGACGTAGAGTCCGAAAGGGCCCTTGCGCAGAGTGACCATCAGTCCGGTTTCCGGGTCGGGGCCAAGCTCCAGCGGCCCGGTCATCTCGCCGTTCGCGTCGCCCTCGCCATTCGCGGCCGCCGCCAAGCTGCGGGTAAAGCGGCATTCCGGATAATTCGAGCAGCCGATGAAGCCACCGGTGCGCCCCAGGCGAAGGCCCAGGCGCCCGGTTCCACAGGCGCGGCAAAGGCGCGGTTCCCTGTCCGGGTTTTCGGGGTCGGCGGGAAAGAAATGCGGCCCCAAATCCTCGTCCAGGGCATCGATCACGGCGGTGATGGAGAGATCCTTGGTGCCCGCGATCGCGGTGCTGAAATCGGCCCAGAACTGTCGCAGGACCGCTTTCCAATCCTTGCGCCCGCCGGAGATGTCGTCGAGCTGCTCCTCCATGTCGGCGGTGAAACCATACTCGACATAGCGCTTGAAAAAGCTGGATAGGAAGGCGGTGACAACCCGGCCGCGATCCTCCGGAACCAGGCGGCGCTTTTCCAAGCGGACGTAGTTGCGATCCTGAAGCACTTGGATGATCGACGCATAGGTCGAGGGGCGGGCGATCCCGAGTTCTTCGAATTTCTTGACGATGCTGGCTTCGCTATAGCGTGGTGGCGGCTGCGTGAAATGCTGCTCGGACACGACTTCCTGGCGAGAAATCGTTTCGCCTTCGTTTACCTGCGGCAATCGGCGGTCGCCCTCGGCTTCATCGCCCTTCGTCTCGTCACCCTTGGCATCGTCGCGGCCTTCTTGATAGAGCGCCAGAAAGCCAGGAAAGACGACCACGGAGCCATTGGCGCGTAAGCGCGCGGCGCCGCCTTCGGTGTCGATATCGACAGCAACCTGGTCCAAGCGCGCGCTTTCCATCTGGCTGGCCAACATGCGGGTCCAAATCAGATCGTAAAGCTTGCGCTGATCTTCGTTGAGGTGGCGGGCCATATCGCGAGGGCTGCGCCCGAGCTCGGTCGGCCGGATGGCTTCATGCGCCTCCTGCGCGTTCTTGGCTTTGGTCTTATAGATGCGCGGCGAGGCCGGCAGATAGCTGGGTCCGAATCTCTCGGCGATGACCCGGCGGGCACCCTCGATCGCTTCGCCGGCGACCGTTACGCCATCGGTACGCATATAGGTGATGAGGCCGACCGTTTCGCCGCCCAGATCGACGCCCTCGTACAATTGTTGTGCGAGACGCATCGTCCGACTGGCCCCAAAGCCTAGTTTCCGCGATGCTTCTTGTTGCAGGGTCGAGGTCGTGAAGGCGGGGTAGGGGTTGCGCCGCGCTTCTTTGCGCTGAACCGAAGAAACCTTGAGGCCGCTCGCGGATTCCAGGATTTCGACCGCCGCCTTGGCCGCGGTCTCGTTCGCCAGACCGAATTTGTCCAGCTTTTCGCCGTTGAGATGGGTTAGCCGCGCTAAAAATGACTCGCCTTTTGCGTTCGCGACGCGGACATCGACGGACCAGTACTCTTGGGCCCGAAAGACTTCGATTTCGGCTTCGCGCTCGCAGATCAAACGCAGCGCGACCGATTGGACGCGTCCGGCCGAACGGCTGCCCGGCAATTTACGCCATAGGATCGGCGACAGCGTGAAGCCGACCAGATAGTCGAGCGCGCGCCGCGCGAGGTAAGCGTCAATGAGCTCGCGGTTGAGTTCGCGCGGGTGCAACATCGCCTCTTGGATAGCCTTTTTGGTGATTTCGTAGAAAACAACGCGCTGGACGTCGGTCTTTGCCAGCGCCTTGCGCCGGATAAGCTCTTCGGCAATGTGCCACGAGATCGCCTCGCCCTCGCGGTCCGGATCGGTCGCGAGGATAAGCTGCTCCGCCCCTTTGACCGCGCGCGCGATCTCCTTCAGGTGTTTCTCGCCACGTCCGTCAACCTGCCACAACATGGCGAAATCGTGCTCCGGATCGACGGAGCCGTCCTTTGGCGGCAGATCGCGGACATGGCCCATACTGGCCAGCACCCGGTAATCTTGCCCCAGGTATTTGTTGATGGTCTTCGCCTTAGCCGGCGATTCGACGACAACGACCTTCATCAGCAGTGCAGCCTAAGCATAATTGTGTACGGAGTTGGGAAGACGACCCGCCCGCGCTAGGTGCCGCTTGGGTCGCCGGCGATCGTGGCCACGCGATTGCCGGGGTGCCGGTCAATCCGGCCCGCCAGCTCCAGCTCGAGCAGGACCATGCTCACGAGCGCGGGAGACACTTGGCACTGCCGACGCAGTTCGTCAACCGCAACCGGCGTGGGGCCAAGTAGTTCCTCGACCGCCCGGCGCGCCGACGACAAGTCCGTCTCGTCCAGAGAATCGGCGGCGCCGGCCAGGAATTCCGGGGCTTTGCGCTCCATCGCACGGGTGCTGCTCAGGGCGGTGAGAGCCTCAATTATGTCCGCCGCGCTTTCGATCAGGGTCGCCCCTTCGCGGATCAGATGGTTGCAACCGCGCGCTCTGGGGTCGAGCGGGGAGCCCGGCACCGCAAAGACCTCGCGCCCCTGTTCGCCCGCGAAACGCGCCGTGATCAGGGAGCCTGAACGCGGCGCCGCCTCCACGACCGCGGTGCCCAGCGACAACCCGGAGATCAAGCGATTGCGCCGGGGAAAGTGGCGGGCCTGCGGCACCGTGCCTAGCGGTATCTCCGATATAATGGCACCGACGGCCTTGATGGCCTCGTAAAGCGCGGTGTTCTCTTCCGGGTAAACGACATCCAGGCCGCCGGCGACCACCGCGACGGTGCCGGTGTTGAGCGCGCCTTCGTGCGCGGAGGCGTCGATTCCGCGCGCCAGGCCCGAGGCCACGATCCAACCCGCCTGGCCCAATTCGGCCGCGATTTGCCGGGCGAGGCGGCGGCCGTTGGCCGAGGCATTGCGCGCGCCGACAAGGGCAACGCAATTACGTTCCAGCAAATGGGTATGGCCCAGGACGCCGAGAATCGGTGGGGCGTCGTCGAGCGCCGCCAAGGCGACCGGATAGGCCGGCTCGGTCAGAGCAATGGCCTGCGCGCCCAGGGCCTCCAGGGCCTCCAGCTCAGCTTCGGCGTCGGCCTTCGGACCGATCTTCAGCGCCCGCGTACGGCCGCCGCGCCGGGCGAGTTCCGGCAGTGCCTCAAGCGCGGCCGAAGCGGTGCCGAAGCGGGCCAGGAGCTGACGGAAGGTAATCGGACCGACTCGCTCGCTGCGGATCAGGCGCAGCCAGTCCAAGCGCTCGGCGCGGCTTAGCGGCGCATTTGGAGCATCCATCTGGATAGCTTTGGCGGGTGGAGCGCGATGCGTCAAGGTCGCGGGCACGGCGTCCGCGTTCACGCGACGGGCAGGGACATGGCTTGCGGCTAGTCTGCGCCCGAAGCGTCCAGCTCCCGGTGCAACCAGGCCTTGGCCAGCCTCAATTCCCGGTCAATTGTTGCCGCGGATATCTCGAGTGCCTCCGCAAGCTCGTCATACGTGAGCCCGCCGAAATAGTGAAGTTCGATGACGCGGCTCTTACGCTCGTCGATCTCGGCCAGTTTGCGCAATGCGAGGTCGAGGTCCGCGACGTCAACCGCCGATTCCGCCGGACCGTGGAGCTCATCGTTCAAAGTGAGCATGGTAACCGCGCCGCCGCGCTTTTCGCGCTGCTTTGCTCTGGCGTGATCGACCAGCAGACGGCGCATCGTCTGGGCCGCGACGGCCTTGAAATGGACCCGGTCGCGCCAGTCGACCTTGGCGTCGACGAGCTTCAGAAAGGCCTCGTTGACGACCGCGGTCGGTTGCAGCGTGTGCCCGGCGTTTTCCCGCCGCATGTAGCCGCGCGCAATCCGGTGCAACTCGGTGTGGACCAACGGCATGAGTTCCTCGAGCGCGCTCTGGCGCCCGCCGCGCCATTCCATCAGTAGCTGTGTGACCGGCGGGACCGGCATCGCTCACCTCCGGTGACGGCATGAGGCCGTGGCCGCCATCGTCGCCCGCCGTCCGTTCGAACTCAAGCGGACATTGCGAGCGTGGCGCAGGGTCTCGAATAAAATCTTGTATTTCAAATAGATAGGGCAGCACCGCCCTACGCTGAGACCGGCACGAAATTATTTAGAGAAAATGATGAGGGAGTTTCCGGCCGGATGGCGCTTAAGGGGTGAGGGCGCAATTCGACGAAGCGCCACCCGAGAGCCGACAAGCGTTTCAACCCACTGACTTACGGAGAAATTCCCATGTTGCAGCAGTACTCAACCCAAATCCGCCGGACCGCCATTTGCGCCGCCACGGCGCTGGCCGTTTCCCTGCCGGGCGCCGCGAGCGCCGGCGTCTTCGACAAGGCCAAGAGCAACGTTACGAAGGTTCGTAAGACCGTCAAGAGCACCGCCGTTTCCATCGTGCGGAAAGCTAAGACCATCCCCAACCCCATTGAGAACCTGCCGGGCGAGCTACCCGGTTCCGAGCTGTTCGACATCGCTCAGGAGTTGCAGCTCATGGAGCAGCTGCGCGAAACACTTGAGCTGCTTCGACAGGGTCAGGCCGATTATCGGGATTTTTCGGGCGGTACCTTTGGTTGCGAGGGCGAATGCCAGGCATTCCGCGGTGAACTGAAGAACCTGTTTGGCGACCTTCTGTCGCTGGCAGAGGAGGTTCCGGTTCTGAGCAAGCGGTCCAGCCTGATCGCGAACATCGAGCGCCTTTCGGGGCTGATCGATTACGTGCCGGCGCGCGCGCTGTACCTGATGTGGCAGGCGACCGGCGATCAGATCGACCAGGTGCGGACAGCCGCGGAGACTATTCGTCAGACATTGATTGCCCTGCCTCCCATGGTGGATTTGTCGGATATCGCGGCGGCCGTTGACGCGGGCGGCACGTTCGTCGCGGATAGTCCCATGTGCGGCTGGGTGAACCAGAAAAACAAACCCGTCCTCGAGTGGGTTCAGGTCGAGTTGGAAGGCCTTGCCTGGGCATTGAATACGATCGACGGCTTCATTCCCGACGTTGAGATCAAGGTGGACGCCGGTGTCTCCGCCGGTGCCGCCGTCGCCAACGGCGAGGCCGCGACCGGCGTGGCGATCAAGCCCACCGATTCGCTCAAGATCGCCCTGAAGGTCGCGGCCACGGTCCCCGAGGCCATCAACATGGCGATCAAGGTGAGCACGGCACGTGCCAGCATCGTGTGCGCCGGCGCCAAGTTCGTCAGCAACTAAGGCCGAACGGCAGACCCCATTTCACAGATCGGAAGGCCAGGCGGGGACCCCAGGGTCCCCGCCTTCTTTTTGCGCACGGCGGTCATGCTCTAGCCGTGTCTTTCCCGGAACAGGAAAAACCCGGCCAGTCCGGTCAAGACGCCCGAAATGCCCAGCATGTAGGCGAATGTCTCGCGCAGGCGTTCGGAGGTGCGGGTAATGTCGGTGTCGAGCGGGCGGATGATCTCCAACACGCCCCGGACCTCGCCTTCCCGCCAGTCGGTCTTGGTGCTGTCCGGGTGGTTGTTGTGGCACGCGACGCAGGTCGGCTGCATGATCCGGGCCGTCGCGTAACGCAGCGACGGCTGGCCCTCGTAGGGCTCGAAGCGATAGAAGGGCGTAACCGGGTCCCGGCGCAACTCCCGCAGGGCGGCCGCCTCGAAATCGTCCTTGGGGCCGCCACCCTTCCGGTAATTGAAGGGAAAGTCGCTGTACAGACGCGCGAACATACCCGCGGTCTGCGATTTGCGGAGGTGCTCGCCCAGGTCGATCGTGAAGGACGCGGGCACCGGGATCGCGCCGTGAATCATCTGATAGCGGTGGGTCACCGGAACCACGTCCTTGACCTTGTCCACGACCACCTTCGAGTAGAAGTCCTGCACGACTTCGAGCGTCTGGGCCTCGAAGGCGGCCCCTTCGATGGCGGCGGACTGGACCATCTGGTCGGACAACCGCGAAAGATGCCAGAGTCCCAGGATGAGCGTTAGAACCACGGTCATGAGAAGCGCGACCGGCACCGGGTTACGCCGGGACCATCGAAAAATGCGTTCTGGCGCTTTGAGCGGCCGGGCCTCGACCGGGTGCCCCGCCAGAAATCGCCCCAGATCGGCCTCAAAATCTTCGGCGCTGCGGTAGCGCAGCTGCGGCTCCTTGCGCAGGGCCTTCAGGACGATCGCATCGAGGTCGCCCGCGACCGAGGTGTGCAGCGCCTTGGGTGTCGTGCGCCTTAACCGGGCCACGTCCTCGAGGCTGGCATGGGGGTCCTTGCCACCGGGCACCGGCACCGTCGGCTTGTGCTTCAAAGTCGCGCTGGGCGGCGGCGGTTCGAGGTCGCAGATGACCTCCATGAAGTTTTGGTCCGGCTTGCCGCTTAGGTCGTAGGGCCGGCAGCCGGCGATCAACTCGTATAGAACGACGCCTAGGGAATAAATATCGGTGGCCTGCGTCAAGGGATTGCCCCGCACCTGCTCGGGGCTGGCGTAGTCCGGGGTCATGAGGCGCTGACCGACCAGGGTTGGGCCGAGCGTCTGCCCGATGAGCTCGGGCGCGGTCAGCTTGGCGATGCCGAAATCGATCAGCTTCGGCACGCCGTCGGCGCGGACCAGGATGTTGCTCATTTTCAGGTCGCGATGGATAACCATGTGCTGGTGCGCGAAGTGTACGGCGGCGCATACGCGGCCAAACAATTCGATCCGCTCACGAACCGAAAGCTTGTGCCGGTCGCAATAGGTATCGAGCCGCTCCCCGTCCACGAATTCCATGACGAAGTACGGCAGGCCGTCTTCGGTGGTGCCGGCATCCAAAAGGCCCGCGATATTCGTATGCCGGCCCAGGGCGGCCAGGATCTGAATTTCGGTGCGGAACCGGTGCAGGATGCTTTCCGTGTTCATGCCGGGTCTCAGCACCTTCACGGCGACCTGCTGGCGGAAATCGGTGTGGCGCGTGGCGAGGTAGACATTGCCCATGCCCCCGCCGCCCTGCCGCTGAACGATTTTGTAGGGGCCGAATTCCGTTCCGATGTAGCGGTCTTCCGCCTCGCGATCCGGCGTCGAGGATTGCTCGGCGACGGGGCCCTCGCTTAGGAAATCTTGGTCCAGCGCCTTCGCATGGTGGCTTAGAAGCTGCTCCACTTCGTCGCGCAACGCGCGATCGTCGCGGCAAGCGGAGTTGAGAAACGTGCCGCGGTCTTTCGCATCCTGTTTCAGGGCCCGGTCGAAGATGGATTCGATGAGGCGCCATCGTTCTTTGTCCATACTTCGCTATACCCGGCCTTCCGGCGGTTTCTGGCCGATTTTGGTTTCCTCACCTTTCAACAGGCGGCGGATGTTGGCGTCGTGTTTGAACCAAACCAGGAGCGCGACCAGGGTCGCGAACTGGACCATCTGCAGATCGCCCAGGAGCAGCCAAGCGTAGAGCGGCGCGGCGGCGACAGACAGCAGGCCCGAGAGCGAGGAATAGCGGAACAACGCCGCGACCAGCAGCCAAGTCGCGCAGGCCGCGAGGCCGACCGGCCAGGCAAGCGCGAGCAGCACGCCCAGCGCGGTCGCGACAGCCTTGCCGCCTTTGAACTTGAGCCAGACCGGATAGAGATGACCGAGCATCGCGCCCAAGGCTGCGGTCAGTGCCATGTCCGGTCCCCAATTGGCGGCGATCAGGGCCGCCGCCGCGCCCTTGCCCGCATCGAGGATCAGGGTCGCCGCCGCCAGATCCTTGCGTCCGGCGCGCAGCACATTGGTCGTGCCGATGTTGCCGGAGCCGATCTTGCGGATGTCGCCGAGCCCGGCTAGCCGCGTCAGGACCAAACCGAAGGGAATCGAGCCAAGCAAATACCCGCCGGCCAGCGCGGCCAGAAGATACGGCCAGGCGAATTCCCAGGAAATCGGATCGGGCATGGCGAATCGCTTTTCTAACGGCGGCTCGCCAGTTTACTCCGCGCCGGCTTCGCCGCCAAAGCCTTCCGCGCGGTAGATTATCCGCCCATCGACCACGGTCGCCAGGGTTTGGCCGCGCACCGGATAGTCCTCGAAGGGCGAATTCTTGGACTTGCTGCGGAAGCTGTCCGGGTCGATCCGCCATTCAAGGTCCGGGTCGAAGAGGGTCAGGTCCGCCGGCGCGCCCTTCGCCAGCCGTCCGGCATCCAACTTCAAGATCTCCGCCGGGCGCCAGGTGAGGCAGGCGAGCGCGTCGAGCAGGCTCGCTTGCTTTGCGTGGACCAGCGCGAGCGTCAGCGCCAGAAGCGTCTCCAGCCCGGCGATGCCGGGGGCGGCGACGGCGAAGGGCTGGCGTTTGGATTCCTGATCGTGCGGGCTGTGGTCGCTGGCCACCGCGTCGATGGTGCCGTCGGCCACGGCCTCGGCGACGGCCTGACGGTCCGCCTCGGCGCGCAGGGGCGGGGAGACCTTGGCGAAGCTTCGGTAATTGCCGACATCGGCCTCGCTCAAGATGAAGTAGTGCGGTGCGGTGTCGCAGGTCACGCGAAGGCCGCGCGCCTTGGCCCGGCGAATCGCCTCCAAGGCGGCGGCGGTCGAGACATGAGCGGCGTGGTAGCGCCCGCCGGTCAACTCCACCAGGCGCAGGTCGCGCTCGACCATGATCGCTTCGGCGGCGACCGGAATGCCGGCCAGACCGAGGCGGGTCGCGGTCCCGCCCTCGTTCATGACTCCGTCGGCCAAGCTTGGCTCTTCCGGATGCTGGATAATGACCTGATCGTGGGCGCTGGCATAACTCAACGCCCGGCGCATGACCTGGGCGTCGGCCACCGCCTTTAGCCCATCGGTGAAGCCGCGCGCGCCGAATTCGGCGAGCAAGCCGATCTCGGTGATCTCCTTGCCTTCCATGCCACGGGTCACGGCGCCGTAGGTATAGACCTTGACCAGCTTGGCCTCGCGCGCACGCCGGGCCACGAACTCGACACCCGCCACGTCGTCGACCACGGGTTCCGTATTGGGCAGGGCGACCATGGCGGTGATGCCGCCGACCGCCGCCGCCACGCCGGCGGTCTTGATCGTCTCTTTGTGTTCCTCGCCCGGTTCGCGCAGTTGCACCCGCATGTCGACCAGACCGGGCGATAGGCAGGCGCCGGCGCAATCGATTTTCGTTACCCCGTCCGGCACGCCCTCGCTGAACAAGCGCGGACCCAGATCGGCGATGCGCGCGCCTTCGACCAGCAAGGCGCCGGGTGCGTCCAGCCCACTGGCCGGGTCGAGCAAGCGGGCGTTGAGGTAGGCGGTTCGGCCGGCGCCGTTGGTTGCCGCGCCCATCAGACGCCGCCCGCCGGGGCCGATTCCCTCGGGGCATCGTTAGGACGCAAGTCGCGGGTCAGCATGTCCAGGCAGGCCATGCGCACGGCCACGCCCATCTCGACCTGGGCGCGAATCAACGAACGGTCGATATCGTCGGCCACTTCGCTGTCGATCTCTATGCCCCGGTTCATCGGCCCCGGATGCATGATCAGGGCGTCCGGCTTGGCGGCCGCCAGCTTGTCGCGGTCCAGGCCGTAGAAGCGGAAATATTCGCGCGTCGAGGGCACGTAACTGCCGTGCATGCGCTCGGTCTGCAGGCGCAGCATCATGACGATATCGCAGCCCTCGAGGGCCTTGCGCATATCGAAGAAAGGCTCGGCGCCCAAGAGCTCGATCGCGGCGGGCAGGAGGGTCGGCGGCGCGACCACGCGCACCGTCGCGCCCATGGTCGTGAGCAGGTGGATGTTCGAGCGCGCGACCCGGCTGTGCAGGATATCGCCGCAGATCGCCACCACCAGACCGGCCAGCGAGCCGCGCCGGCGCCGGATCGTCAAGGCGTCGAGCAGGGCCTGCGTCGGGTGCTCGTGACTGCCGTCGCCGGCGTTGATGACGGCGCAGTTCACCTTCTCGGACAGGAGCTTGACCGCGCCGGAGTCGGGGTGGCGCACGACCAGCACGTCGGGGTGCATGGCGTTCAGGGTCATGGCCGTATCGATCAAGGTTTCGCCCTTCTTGATCGAGCTCCAGGAGACCGACATGTTGATCACGTCGGCGCCAAGGCGCTTGCCCGCCAGCTCGAAAGAGGTGCGCGTGCGGGTTGAAGTTTCGAAGAAAAGATTGATGACCGTGAGGCCGCGCATCAGCGCGGTTTTCTTGGATTGGCTGCGGCTTAACGCGACATAACCGTCGGAGAGATCGAGCAGAACCCCGATTTCCTGGGCCGAGAGCCCTTCGATTCCAAGAAGATGACGGTGACGATAGCCGAGGGAGGAGGGAGCAAGTGGAGAGGAAGAATTCAGTGTCGGGCTCATTAAAGGGGGGTTATGTCAGCGCGGCGCGAGTCTGGCAAGGGGGCGAAAATATCCGCACCGATTCATTGGCCCGCGCAGGTTTCGGGCCCGCGCAGGTTTCGGATAGATCGTGTTGGCGCCAACGGCCTAGAGTGCCCGGACCAATTACAGAGAGCAAAACAGCACATGACCATGGGCGCGCGGGAATGGCTTTTGATCGTGGCGCTCAGCATCGTCTGGGGCGGCTCGTTCTTTTTCGTCGGGGTGGCGCTGACGGCCCTGCCGCCCTTGACCGTGGTCCTTGGCCGGGTCGGGCTGGCGGCCTTGGCGCTGCTGGCGGTCATCCGGATCAGCGGCCAGCACCTGCCGCGCGAGGCGAGGCTCTGGGGCGCCTTCCTGGTCATGGGGGCGCTCAACAACGCCATTCCCTTCAGCTTGATCGTCTGGGGCCAGGTTCATATCGATAGCGGCCTGGCCTCGATTCTAAACGTGAGCACGCCCCTGTTCACGGTGCTGCTGGCCCACGTCGTGACCAGTGACGAGAAGATGACGGTGAACCGGGTTTTGGGTGTGCTGTTCGGCTTGGCTGGAGTCGCGGTCCTGATCGGGCCCGAGGCCCTGGGTGGCCTGGGTACGGCCGGTCTCGCTCAGATCGCGATCCTGGGCGCGGCGGCCTCCTATGCCTGCGCCAGTCTCTATGGCCGCCGCTTCCGCCATTTGCCGCCGACCATCCCCGCCGCCGGAATGCTATGCGGTTCGACGCTGCTGATCCTGCCCCTTGCCTTGATCGCCGACCGGCCCTGGACCCTGACCCCCGGTTTCGAGGCTATCGCCTCCCTCCTGGGTCTGGCTCTGGCCTCCACGGCCTTGGCCTATTTTCTCTATTTTCGCATTCTGACCCTGGCCGGCTCGACCAATTTGATGCTGGTCACTTTTCTGGTTCCAGTCAGTGCCATTCTCTTGGGCACCCTGCTCCTGGGCGAGCGTTTGGACTGGACCGCCATCGTCGGCATGGGCCTCATCTTCGCCGGCTTGGCTTCGGTCGATGGGCGAGCGGTGGCGGTGTTGAAACGGGCCTAGTGTGGTGAATCTGAAGTTCGCGTCATAATTCCTTGCCGTCATCCCGGACGTTAGGCGAGCCCGCAAATCCTAGGATTTGCGGGGGGCGAGCCTTACGATCCGGGATCTTCCGGTGGTCCGAGTCTGGCCTTCACCAAAGATCCCGGATCTCTGACTTTCCTTGCCAAACCATAGGTTTGGAGGAAAGTCGCGTCCGGGATGACGGGGAGAACTTAATGCGAAGAATTTCTGTTCCACCACTCTAAATCACGCCGCGTGTTCGCAAACCGTCTAAATCCGAAGCGCTTAGGTCGAGTAGCTCGCTCAGAACCTCATCCGTGTGCTGGCCCATTTGGGGCGGCGAGCGGCGGTATTCGACCGGGGTTTCGGAGAACTTGATCGGATTCCCGATCAGATCGACCGCGCCGCCCTCCGCGCCGGGAAAGGGCACGCGGACGCGCATGCCCCGTTCCAGGATGTGCGGATCGGCAAAGACCTGCTCAAGATTATTGACCGGGCCGCAGGGCACGCCGCGCGCCGAAAGACCGTCGAGCCATTCGCTCTGCGTCTTCTTCGCGGTCACGCTGGGCAGGATCGCATAGAGTTCCGCGCGATTTTTTGTGCGTTGCGGGTTGGTCGCGAAGCGCGGGTCGTCGGGCAGTTCGGGCGCGCCGGCGAAGTCGCAAAACTTTCGGAATTGGGGATCGTTGCCGACCGCGAGGATGAAGTGCCCGTCGGCGCAGGGCAGCAAATTGTAGGGTGCGATGTTCGGATGCTCGTTGCCCATGCGCCGCGGCACCTGGCCCGAGGTCAGATAGTTCACCCCCTCGTTGACAAGCCAGGCGACCTGGGTGTCGAGCAGGGCAAGGTCGATGTGCTGGCCGCCGTCCTTGCCCTCGGCGCGCATGGCGTCCCGGTGGCGCAGGGCGGCCAGAATCGCGGTCGAGGCGTACATGCCGCACATGACGTCGGCGATGCCGACCCCGACCTTGATCGGCGCGCCGTCCGGCTCTCCGGTCAGGCTCATAATTCCGCCCATGCCCTGGGCCAGATAGTCGTAACCGGCGCGCGGCGCGTAGGGGCCGGTCTGGCCGAAGCCGGTGACGGAGCAATACACCAGATCGGGGAACGCTACCTTGAGATCGGCGTAGCCCAGGCCGTGCTTGGCCAGGCTGCCGACCTTGAAGTTCTCAACCAGGATATCGCAGGTGGTGAGCAGGCGCTTGGCCAGCGCCCGGCCCTCGGCTTGCGCGATGTCGAGGGTGACCGAGCGCTTGTTGCGGTTGGCGGAGAGGTAGTAGGCGCTTTCGTGCGTCTCCCGGCCGCTCTCGTCCTTGATGTAGGGCGGGCCCCACTTGCGGGTATCGTCGCCCTCGCCGGGGCGTTCGATCTTGATCACTTCGGCGCCCAGGTCGCCGAGCAACTGGGTACAGGTCGGTCCGGCCAGGATGCGCGTCAAATCGAAGACGCGCAGGCCGGAAAGCGGTCCGGACATGAAAATGAGTTCCTTGCGGCCGATATGCCAAGCGTTCGGGGCAAGATGGCGTGCCGCCACGCCGGGCGTCAAGGCGGCTGTCACGCCGGGGAAGCTCTCGGGTGGCTCGCGGTCAACTAGCGAAGTTGTGATCCGCGCCGTGATGTTTGCGTGAGGAATTGACCGGTGCACGTTCCTATTATCTCATGGCGACACCAATTAGCGGCTCAGGCCGCACGAACAGGCGAGGTATCACAATGCGGACAATGGCCTTGGCGGGCTTCGCGGCGGTCGCGCTATCGACCGCGGCGCAGGCGGCGCCGCCGGAACGGGTACAAGTCACCGGCGAGATAATCGATTCCTGGTGCTACCTGACCGAAATTATGTATCCGGAGGGCAGCGCCCATCATCAGTGCGCCATCTGGTGCGCGGCCGGCGGTATTCCCGTCGGTATCAAGGGCGACGACGGCAAGGTCTACATGGTGCTGAAGCTGGGCGCCGATTCGACCAGCGTCGCCAATCCCGGGATTCTGGAAATTCAGAGCCACAAGGTCAAGGTCGAGGCCGACCTCTATGTGCGCGACGGCATCAACTACCTGACCATCGCTCAGGTTGTGAACGACGAGGGTATCGTCAATCTAACCCACGACGAATACGGCATTCAGCCGTTCGGGGAGTAAGGGATATGCGAAATTTGATTGGCGTTGCCGCGCTCGCGTTCGCGTTTCTCTCGCCGGCCGCGCAAGCCGCCGAGAGCTGGGGCCTTCCGGGCGAGGAGATCGTGCGCTTTGAGGCCAAGGTGGTCGATGTTCTGTGCGAGCTTTCGGGCGACTGCCCCGCCAATTGCGGCGGCGGCAAGCGGCAACTCGGCCTGGTCAACGACGAGGGGCGCCTGATCCTGCCGCTTAAGAACCAAGTCCCCTTCGCCGGCGCGGCTTATGAGTTGATCGATTTTTGCGCCAAGCGTGTCGTCGCGGACGGCCTGATGGTGACCAACCGGGGCTATACCTTCATGACCCTGCAATTCGTCCGCGCGGCGCCGGAGGGCCCCTGGAAGCGCGCCAATCGCTTCACGGCCAAGTGGGCCGAGCGCAACAACGTGGCGGCGGACAGCGATGCGGCGAAGCAGTGGTTCTATAACGACCCGCGGGTCAAAGATTTGGTCGCGCGCCAAGGCAAGCTTGGCTTGGGGACAGCGGCCGACAAAGAATTCCTGGGAGAATAGGCAATGGGAATCGCTTCCCTGCGAGGCGGTTTAGCTCTCGCGGCCTTGATCCTAGGTTTCTTGGCTGTGCCGGGATGGGCGCACGATAAAGAATCGCCTGTCGGGGCGGCGGCCGTCCCGGTTCAGGCCGGCGGCCCGTTCGCGTTGATCGATCATATGGGCCAGCCGGTGACCGATCGGGATTTTCGCGGCCGCTACATGCTGGTTTTTTTCGGTTACGCGAATTGCCCCGGCATCTGCCCGACCGGCCTGCGCGGCATGGCTGCCACGCTGGATATCCTGGGTCCCGAGGGCGAACGAATTGCGCCGATCCTGGTGACCATAGATCCGGAGCGCGATACCGTCGAAAACTTAGGGCCCGCGGTTGCCAAGATTCATTCGCGATTGATCGGTCTGACCGGCACCTTCGCGCAACTGAACGCGGCCGCCAAGGCCTACAAGATTTCCGCCAAGCGGATCGGCTGGACCTTGCAGAAGCAGCCGATCGTCCAGCACAGCTCCTTCATTTACCTGATGGGGCCGGACGGCAAACTCCTGACCCTGTTCCCGCCGATCATGGACCCGGAGCAGATGGCGGCGGCGATTCGCGGTTATATGAGCTAGGCCGTCAAGGCCGCACCGAACGACAGCCTAGTCCCAGACAGGGGCGGCTTACTCTTGTTCCGCAAACGCGAGCTTTAGTCCTAGCGCCGCGAAAGTCCCTGCGAAGATTCGCCGCATCCAGGTCATCGCGGAGGGTTTGGAAACGATGTGTTTGCGCACCGAAGCGGCAAAAGCGCCGTATCCGACGAAGACAACAAGCGTCATGGCCATGAATATCCCCGCAAGGCCGATCATCGACAGCGTTGGATGTGTCGCGTCCGCCGAGACGAACTGCGGCAGGAATGCGAGAAAGAAGATCGACAGCTTTGGGTTGAGGATATTGATCAGGACACCTCTAACGGCGACCCCGCGCAGGTTGCGTGCGGTGACGGATTTCTCGACCTCCAAAGAGCCCGTTTCGCGTAAAGTGCACCAAGCCATATAGAGCAAGTAAGCCACGCCCGCGATCTTCAGAACCTGAAACGCGACGGCACTGGTATGCAGGATTGCCGCCAGTCCCAGGACGCTAGCCGTGAGATGCGGGACTATGCCGATCGTGCAGCCAAAGGCTGCTGCGATGCTCGAGCGCATGCCGCGCGATAGGCCGCAGGCCAGGGTGTAGAGTACACCGGTACCCGGAATCAGGACCACGACGAGGGATGTCAGAAGGAACTCGGCGCTCATGATCGCTCCCAGGCAGTTAGGATATACTTGGCTCATACTGTCATAAGTAATTGCGCTTGCGCGCCCTTAATCCACCGCGGTATCGCGCGCCTACCCCAGGGCGTCGAGCGCGCCTTGCAGGATGTAGGCGGCCGCCATCTTATCGACGACCTGGGCCCGGCGCTTGCGGGTCATATCGGCCTCGTCGATCAGCACCCGCTGAACCGCCGCCGTGGACAGCCTTTCGTCCCAGAACGCCATTGGCAGGGTTATCCCGGCGATTTGCTCCAGGTTGGCGGCGAATTGGCGCACCGACTCACAGCGCGGCCCCTCGCTGCCGTCCATATTCACCGGTAACCCGATGACCAGGCCGCCCACTTGGCGATCCTTTATCACCCGCCGCAGGGCTTCGGCGTCCTTGGTGAACTTGACCCGGCGCAGGGTCTCCAGCGGCGAGGCCACGCGAAAGGCGGAATCCGAAATCGCCAGGCCGAGGGTTTTGTCGCCGACATCCAAGCCAAGCAAGCGATCGCCCGAGGCCAAGAGGCCCGGCAGCGTATGAAGGGAGATGATCGTCATGGTCGGCTAAGATAACCTAGGTATTACCGCGATCTTTACCTTTCTGGTCTAGCGTGCTCACGCCCCAATGCCAATGAAGGGATGTCGGTTATGGCGAAGTCCGCGGGCCGAAAGAGCATCGAACGCCGGGTCGGAAGCTTGGCTCTGAGCACGGCGGTTGTGCTGCTGGGTCTGCTTGGGCCGGTGGTGCCTGCCTACCCGCAAGCGGCCCGATTGGATATTGGGGCGGCGCCGCGCAACATGATTCCGCCGCAGTTGCTTATCGGAGACTGGCTGACCATCATCAGGATCGATGACCGGCCGCAGCCCGTGCGCCTGCAGATACACACGGTCGAGCCGGGGAAGACCGCCGGTAAGCTCATTTATTCCAGTCCCAAGCGCTGCTTCGTCGATCTGGAGTACGGCGGCCCGGATGGCGACGAGCACATATTCTATATCGTGCCCTTCACGAATTGCTTCCGCTACGGCAAGGCGGACTACATCGCGTTCACCGCCGCCGAACCGATTCCGGGTGCGTCGAGCGATCTGACCAGGCAGGCCAAGGATTACCGGCTGATGTCCAAGGATCAGAAAGCAAGCGCCGGCACGTCGGACAGCGATGCCGACCCACAGAAAGGCGGGGCCAAGGCGCCCAAGGTCGAGAGCATGCGCTATACCATCACTCTTAACCGCAGGCGCGTCGAAATCGGCCTTCTGACGCGTCAGTAAGGGCGCAACTCCGACACCGCATTGCTTGCCGCCCGCCAAGCCGGGTGCTAGTTTCCGGCCGCTTTCGCACGGCGAGGTCACGGCCGTCGCGTGCGTTCCCGATCAGGTGGGTCATGGTCCATGGCGGTCGACAAATCCACGGTCGCGCATATCGCTAAGCTGGCGTGTATCCGTATTCCGGAGGCGCAGCAAGAGGCGTTGGCCGGCGAACTCAACAGTATCCTCGGCTGGGTCGAACAACTGGGCGAGTTGGATACGCAGGGCATCGCGCCGATGACCAGCGTCGTCGAAATGCGCCTGCCGAAGCGCGTGGATGCGGTGACCGACGGCGACTGCCGCGACAAGGTGATCGCGAACGCACCCGAATCCGCGCACGGCTTTTTTTCCGTACCCAAGGTGGTCGAGTAGTGGCGCGCCTCAACGAACTGACCATCGCGGTGGCGCGCGATGGCCTGGCCAAGGGCGATTTCTCTGCTAAGGAGCTGACCGAAGCCTCGGTCGCGGCCATGGAATCCGTACGGCCGCTCAATGCCTTCATCACCGAAACGCCCGAGCGTGCGCTGGATATGGCGCAAGCCTCCGACGCGCGCCGCGCCAAGGGCGACGTAGGGGTGCTGGAGGGCATCCCGCTCGCGATCAAGGACCTGTTCTGTACCGAGGGCGTGTTGACCACTGCGGGTTCGCACATCCTCGACGGTTTCATACCGCCCTATGAATCGAGCGTAACCGCGAACCTGTGGCGCGCGGGCGCGGCGATGCTGGGCAAGACCAACATGGACGAGTTCGCCATGGGGTCGTCCAACACCACAAGCTACTACGGCAACGTCGAGAACCCTTGGCGGCGGCAGGGCGAAAACCGCCCGCTGGTGCCTGGCGGTTCGTCAGGCGGATCGGCGGCGGCGGTCGCGGCGCGCTGCGCGCCGGGCGCCACCGGCACCGACACCGGCGGTTCGATCCGGCAACCGGCGTCCTTCACCGGACTGGTCGGCCTGAAACCAACCTACGGGCGCTGCTCGCGCTGGGGTATCGTTGCCTTCGCGTCCTCGCTCGATCAGGCCGGGCCGCTGACCCGCACGGTGCGCGACAGCGCGATCATGCTGCGCGCCATGGCCGGGCACGACCCCAAGGACTCGACCAGCGTCGATACGCCGGTGCCCGACTACGAGGCGGCGCTGAGCGGAGACGTGCGCGGGCTAAGAATCGGTATCCCCAAGGAATACCGGATGGAGGGCATGCCGGGCGAAATTGAAACCCTGTGGCGGGACGGGATCAAGTGGCTGGAAGCGGCGGGCGCCATCACGGTCGATATCAGCCTCCCGCATACCAAGTACGCACTGCCCGCCTATTACATCGTCGCGCCGGCCGAAGCTTCGAGCAACCTGGCGCGTTACGACGGCGTGCGCTACGGCTTGCGTGTGCCCGGTGCGACCCTGGACGAGATGTACGAGGCGACCCGGGGCGAGGGCTTCGGCGCCGAGGTCAAGCGCCGGGTCATGATCGGCACCTATGTCCTCTCGGCCGGCTACTACGACGCCTATTACAACAAGGCGCGCCGGGTCCGTGCGCTGATCCTGCGCGACTTCACCGAGGCGTTTGAAAACGTCGATGCCATTCTGACCCCGACCGCGCCCTCGGCCGCCTTCGCGATCGGCGAGCGAATGGACGATCCTATTGCCATGTACCTGAACGACATCTTCACGGTGCCCGCCAACCTCTCGGGCCTGCCCGGTATTTCGGTCCCGGCGGCGCTAACCGGCGACGGCCTGCCGCTCGGCCTGCAGGTCATTGGCCGCGCGTTCGATGAGGAAACCATGCTGCGCGTGGCCGGGGTCCTGGAAGACGCCGCCGGCTTCGACGCCGAGCCGGCCTTCGTCGCGGGACGATGACAAGGTATTTTTGAACCACGAAGACGCGAAGACACGACGAAGAAATGGGGATAACCACAGAGGCACAGAGACACAGAGAAATCCGAATCTTTAGCTATCCTCTGTGTCTCTGTGCCTCTGTGGTAAGATTCTTTTGAGTTCACTTCTTTCTTCTTAGTGTCTTTGCGGTGAAAAATTCTAACTTGGTTTTGGACAGAAAACGATGTCCCTAGTTCAAGGTAAAACCGGCGAGTGGGAAGTGGTTATCGGGCTGGAGGTCCATGCCCAGGTGATCGCCGAGTCCAAACTCTTTTCCGGTGCGGCGACCGCCTTTGGCGCGGAGCCGAACACGCAAGTCTCGCTGGTCGATGCGGCCATGCCGGGCATGTTGCCGGTGCTGAACGAGAAAAGCATCGAGCAGGCGGTCAAGACCGGCCTGGGCCTCAACGCCCAAATCAATCTCACGTCGGTATTTGAGCGTAAGAACTACTTCTACCCCGACCTGCCGCAGGGCTATCAGATCTCGCAGTACCTGCAGCCCATCGTGGGCGAGGGGGTGGTGACTCTCGACCTGCCGGACGGGGCGGTCAAGGAGGTCGGGATCGAACGCCTGCACCTGGAGCAAGACGCCGGCAAGAGCCTGCACGACCAGCACCCCACGGCGACCTATATCGACCTCAACCGCTCCGGCGTTACGCTCATGGAGATCGTTTCCAAGCCCGATATGCGTTCCGCCGAGGAGGTCGGCGCCTACCTGGAGAAGCTGCGCTCGATCCTGCGCTATCTGGGGACCTGTTCGGGTAACATGGAAGAAGGCTCCATGCGCTGCGACGTGAACGTCTCCGTGCGCCATCCCGGCGAGGACCTGGGCACCCGAACCGAGACCAAGAACGTCAATTCGATCCGTTTCGCGAAACAGGCCATCGAGCACGAGGCCAAGCGTCAGATCGCCCTGATCGAAGACGGTGGCAAGGTAACTCAAGAAACCCGCCTGTTCGATCCCGACCGGGGCGTGACGCGGGCCATGCGCAGCAAGGAGGAGGCGCACGACTACCGCTATTTCCCCGATCCCGATTTGCTGCCCGTGGTGCTGGACCCCGACTGGGTGGCGGAGCTGAAGCGCGGCTTGCCCGAATTGCCGGACGCCAAGAAAGCGCGCTTCACGGCCGACTTCGGTTTGAGCGCCTATGACGCCGGCGTGCTGGTTGCCGAGCAGGAGACGGCGGCGTATTTCGAGACGGTCGTGGCTGGCGGCGGCGGGCGCGATGCCAAGCAGGCGGCGAACTGGGTAACCGGCGCGCTGTTCGGGGCCCTCAACCGCGGGGGTATGGAAATTGGCGCGGCCCCGATCGACGCGGACAAGCTGGGCGGCTTGCTCGACCTCTTAGAGGCCGGAACGATATCCGGGCGTATCGCCAAGGATGTCTTCGACGCCATGTGGGAAAGCGGCAAAGACGCCGCCACCGTCGTCGAGGAAAAGGGCCTGAAGCAGATCTCCGATAGCGGCGCCATCGAGGCCATAGTGGACCACGCGATCGCCGACAATCCGGGCCAGGTCGAGCAGTTCAAGTCCGGCAACGACAAGGTCCTTGGCTGGTTCGTCGGCCAGATCATGAAGGCGAGCCAAGGTAAGGCGAACCCCGGCATGGTCAACCAGCTTCTACGGAAGAAACTCACTTAATTGAATTGAATTAATTTTTGCCGGGTGCGAGGCGGCGCTTGCGTGCCGCTCGCGAATCATTAGGTTGCGCGCATGGCCCAGAAAAAAAAGACGCCGAAAAATCTTTATAACTGCAACAAATGTCCGGCGTACTGTTGTTCGTACGCCCGCATTGTCGTCAAACAGAAGGACATCGCGCGTCTCGCCGATCACTTTGGCCTGGACGAGGAAAAGGCGCGCAAAAAGTTCACTAAGAAAGGCCACGACAAGGGCGAGATCGTCCTGCGCCATCAAAAGGACGAGCACTACGGCACGATCTGCCGTTTCATCGATCCCAAGACGCGCGGTTGCACAGTCTACAAGGCGCGCCCGAAAATCTGCCGGGAGTTTCCTGGACCGGGGCGTTGCGGATATTACGATTTCTTGAAATTCGAGCGCCGTACCCAGGAAGACGAAGACTACGTCTCCACGACCTGGAATGCGGACTGAGCCTCGTCGGCTAGCACCCCTTTTTTAGCGTCATCTCGTATTTATTAATGTCATCCCGGACTTGATCCGGGATCTTCGGCCAGCCGCGAGACTCGATCGAAGAAAGATCCCGGATCAAGTCCGGGATGACGTTAAGGGGGCAGTGAAAACGAAGCGGGCGGGGAGCCAGCCAATCCAGCCTTAATCGGATCGGCGGGTGGATTCGCCTAGGCGCTGCCGCTGCTTGCCTTCGGCATCGAAATTGCCAGGCGCAAGCCACGCCTGGAACGCGGCCTTGATCGCAGGCCAGTCCTGGTCGGTCATGGCGTACCAGGCGGTATCGCGGTTGCGGCCCTTGTAGATGGCCGCTTGGCGGAACAGGCCCTCATAGCGGAACCCAAGACGCTCCGCTGCCGCACGCGACGGGGCGTTCAGAGCGTCGCATTTCCACTCGTAGCGCCGGTAGCCCAGTTCGTCGAAGGCGCGCGCCATCATCAGGAACATGGCCTCGCTCGCCGCCGGCGTTTTCTGCAAGGGCGGGGCGAAGTTGATGTGGCCGACCTCGATGACTCCGTTCGCGGGATCGATCCGCAGATAACTGGCGACACCCGCCGCCTTGCCGGTGCGCTTGTCGATGACTGCGTGGAACAAAGGGTCTTCGCTCTGGGAACTTGCCGTGGTCCAGTCGCGATAGGACGCCAAGTCATGGAAAGGGCCATAGGGCAAGTAGGTCCATATGCGCGCCTCGGCATCGCTTAGGTTCGCCTCATGGAGGTCTGCCGCGTGACGGTCCGGGTCCAGCGCCTCGACCCGGCAGAAGACGCCGTCCAGGGCGCTGCGCGGTGGACGCGGGCGCGGCGACCAATCCGGCACGGGAAAGCCGATAGGTTGGTTCAGATGGTTGACGCAGGTACTCATGATTCAGGCTATCTCCATTTTTCCGGTCCCATCATATGATGTCTTGAGACTCTCTAGGAGGACATTGGAAGATGAGTACATGACTTGCCGCCAATATCACGAGCTTGAGGGGTTCGAGGAAATTTACCTCGAAGATAGCTGGGTTCTAGGATTTAAAATGGCGGAAAATGGGATTGAGTTTTTGGTCGACTGTGTTCTTACGGAAAAGCATCCGCTGTACACTCCACGTAAGGAAAATGAGCAGTACTGCTATTGCAAAGCACGGATTGTTTTTCCAGAGGCCAAATCCGCAATCTGGCACGAACTCAATTGGACGAAGGCTAGGGCCATAGATTTGAATGGGACTATTGACTACGACAATATCGATTCATTTTACGAAGAGGACGGCGCATACCATTTAGAAGGGAGTTGGGGCCAGGTCAGTATCGTGTCGGATGTGCCGCAAATCCATCTAGAGACGACGGCGTCTGAATCGGCGACCTAAGCGGCCGATTCAGTTGCTTGACCTAGATGCTCAATCGATGGTTGGCCTCAGGTGGCCGCACTTGCGATAGAAGGTACAGGGTTTGGTCGCCCGCGCGCCGAACTCTCCGCCGTGGGGGGTGCGTATCCAGCAGCCCTCCGCGTACTCCTTGCCGTCGAACTTAAAACCGCCCTGGGTCACGTATACCTCGATGCCGCCAGGATACGCTCGGCGCGGCAAGGTGGCGCCAGCGGAAACGTGGACCAGATCCATCGTCTCGGGTTGAGCGCTGTGCCGGTACAGGGGCAGGATGTCGATGCCGGGTACCGGTCCCGGCTCCCATTTTGCTTTTCCGGTGTCGATGACAACGTGATTGCGCCGCTCGCCACCGAACTGGCGTAGCTTGACGAAAAGTTCGCATCCTTTTCGCGATCGCGGGGCGTGGCGGAACCCGGGCGGATTGAGCAGATAGGTACCTGCGGGGTAGTCGCCGTGTTCGTCCGAAAAGACACCCTTCAGCACCAGGATTTCCTCGCCTTCGGGATGGCCGTGCTCGGGAAAATCCGACTTCGCATCGTAGCGCACGATCGAGGTGACCCGGCTTTGCTCGCCGCCGAAAAGATCGAGGCGCTTACGCCATACGCTCGGGCTCGGGCTCGGCTGCCAATCCATGGCTGCGGTGTCCACGAAGGCCAGGAGTTTGAGATCGGCGTTGAGCGGTCGGTCCATGCCCCCACATAAGCGTGACGCGGGCGTCCTGTCTAGAGGGCGCGTGTGAAAAACCCGCCGTCAGGGGTGCGGTCTTGTTTTTTGCCGGTCCGCATGCCTCACTCGCCGCTAAGCGCCACCTGTGCGCAAAACCGCTCGCACCGGAGTTATTGCGGATGATCGACCTCTACACTTGGCCTACCCCCAACGGCCACAAGATCCATATAATGCTGGAAGAGACGGGGCTTGCCTACAAGGTCATCCCGGTCGATATCGGCGCCGGGGACCAGTTCGATCCGGAGTTCTTGAAAATCAGCCCGAACAACAAGATGCCGGCGATCGTCGATCCGGAGGGGCCGGGCGGAAAGCCGATTTCCTTGTTCGAGTCCGGCGCTATCCTGATCTATCTGGCGGATAAGACCGGCCAGTTCCTGCCAACCGATCCGCATGAGCGTTACACGACGCTGCAATGGCTCATGTTCCAGATGGGCGGGATCGGACCCATGCTCGGCCAGGCGCACCACTTCCGCATCTACGCGCCCGAGAAACTGGATTATGCCTATGACCGCTACACGAACGAGGCGAAGCGGTTATACGGTGTCCTCGACCGCCGTCTGGGCGAATCGGCTTACCTGGCCAGCGATTACTACTCCATCGCCGATATCGCGACCTTCCCCTGGCTGCGCTCGCACGAGAACCAGGGGGTCGACCTCAACGATTTTCCCAATGTGAAGCAATGGTTCGAGGCGATTGCCGCCCGCCCGGCGGTGGAACGCGGCCTTGAGGTGCTGGCCGACCGCCGGCGCAAGGGGCCGATAACCGACGAGGCGCGCGAAATGATGTTCGGCTCGACACAGTACCAGCGCCGGTGAGACGCCGCGCAGGTTTGCGCCAAGTCAATTCTCAGGCCGGCCGATTGACGCTACACTGCGCGTCGAACAAGAACCACCGCCGGCCGGGTCCGGTGGACCGCCGGGCGGGTGCCTCGAACCAGGAGGACGAAACCATGGCCGAGAATGTCGTACGCGAAACCGTCGGCGTATTCCAGGACGAGGCGTCGCTGCAGAACGCGGTCGACGAAATGCTCATCTCCGGCTTCGACCGCTCGAGCCTAAGCCTGCTCGCGAGCCAGCACGCGGTCGAAGAGAAGCTGGGCCACAAGTACAACAAGGTATCCGAACTCGAGGACGACCTGTCGATCCCGCGGACGATCTATGTCAGCAAGGATTCGCGGACCGAGGCTGAGACCGCGGTCGTCAGCGGTTTAGCTTACGTCGGGGCGCTGGGCACGGTCGGCGCGATCGTGGCCACCGGCGGGACAATCGGGGTGGCGATCCTGGGCGCGGCGGCGGCGGCTGGCGTGGGCGGTCTTGTCGGCGGCGTCCTGGCCAGATTCATGGACCAACACCATGCCAAGCACCTGCAGGAACAGCTCGACCATGGCGGCCTGCTGCTCTGGGGCGCGACCCACGGCAAGGATCAGGAAGACAAGGCACGCGCCATTTTGGAGCGCTGTGGGGCCCAGCACGTCCATGTCCACGATCTGCCGGCGCCGGCAACCGACATGGCCGGCGGCGAGTCCTACGATCTGAGCTTCATGAAGCGGCTGGGATTGTGATCGGCGCCACCGGGGCGCCGGCGGGCCCGCCGCGCGGCAATCCCGCGCTTGGCTTTCCGGCCGCCGCCGGGTAACCCTGGCGTATGAGCGAAAACCCGGACCTGAAACCCGCGACCCTCTTGGCCCACGGCGGGCGGCGGTCGGAAGACAACGGCGGTGATGTGGCGCCGCGGATTCATCCCTCGACCAATTACGCGCGCGACGAAAATTACCGACTGATCAATCCGGCGGGGAGTTACAGCCGCGACGCCAATCCCAGCTATCTTCCGGTCGAAAAATTACTGGCCCGCTTGGAGGGCGGCGCGGAAGCGCTGCTCCTGGCCTCCGGCATGGCGGCCGCCGCCGCCGTGGTTCAGGCCCTTCGGCCCGGCGATCATATTGTCGCGCAAAAGGTCATGTATTGGGGCGTGCGCGACTGGCTGATCGCCTTCTGCGCCGACTGGGGCCTCGGCCTCGACTTGGCCGACGCGGCCGACCCAGCGGCTTTAGCGGGCGCGGTCAAGCCGGGGCGGACCAAGCTGATCTGGATCGAGACCCCCTGCAACCCGACCTGGGAGGTGGTCGATATCGCCAAGGCGGCCGAGGTCACGCACAAGGCGGGCGCCCGCCTGGTTGTCGATTCAACCGTGGCGACGCCGGTGCATACCCGGCCGATCGAACATGGGGCCGACATTGTGATGCATTCGGCGACCAAATCGCTCAATGGCCATGGCGACGCGGTAGCCGGGGTGCTGGTCGCCGCCCGGGCCGACGAGTTCTGGGCCCGGGTTCGCGGCAACCGGGCCCTGGGCGGTGCGGTTCTCGGTCCCTTCGAGACTTGGTTGCTGCACCGGGGATTACGCACGCTGCACTTACGGGTCGAGCGGGCCAGCGCCAACGCGCTGACCATCGCCCGGCACTTCGACGGTCATGCGAAGCTCGAGGCGGTGCTCTATCCAGGACTGGAGAGCCACCCCGGTCATGCCATCGCCAAGAATCAGATGCAGGGCGGATTTGGCGCCATGATGAGCTTTCGGGTTAAAGGCGGTGCGGCCGCGGCCTTGAAAGTGGCGGGCCGTTGTCAGGTCTTCATACGGGCGACGTCATTGGGCGGGACCGAAAGCCTGATCGAGCATCGCGCCAGCGTCGAGGGGCCGTCGAGTCCGGTGCCGCCGGACCTGCTGCGCCTGTCCATCGGCATCGAGGATGCGGGCGACCTAATCGCCGATCTGGAGCTGGCATTGGCCGGGGTTTAAATGGGACAAAAAGACAGAGGACGGAAATGACCATCGAGCTTTACACCTGGAGCACACCCAATGGGCGCAAGGCTTCGATCGCCTTGGAGGAGATGGAGCTGCCCTACACGGTCCATCCCATAAACATCGGCCAGAACGAGCAGTTCACGCCGGAATTTCTAAAAATCAGCCCGAACAACAAGATCCCGGCGATCGTGGACAAGGACGGGCCGGACGGTGCGCCGATCAGTGTCTTCGAGAGCGGTGCGATCCTGATCTACCTGGCGGAGAAGACGGGCCGGTTCTTGCCCAGCGCGCCACGCGCGCGCACGGCGGTCATGGAATGGCTGATGTTTCAGATGGGCAATTTCGGGCCGATGCTGGGCCAGGCCCATCACTTCCGGCGTTTCGCCAAGGACAAGATTCCCTACGCGATCGACCGCTATACAAATGAATCCAGGCGTCTGTACGGGGTCATGGACAAGCGTCTGGGCGAGTTTGAGTACCTGGCCGGGGACTATTCCATCGCCGATATGGCGACCCTGCCCTGGGCCGCGCGCCATCCCTGGCAAGGCGTGGAACTATCGGACTATCCGAACGTGAAACGTTGGTACGACGCCCAGGCCGCCCGGCCGGCGGTGCAGCGCGGCATGGCGATTCCGGAGGGCAAGCCCTCCGGCTGGACGCCGCCCGATCCCTGATATCCGAAGGTGGGTTGGTTTTGAGGCCGGGTTAGACCGTGGCGCGACGGCGTCCCTTGCCGCGCTTGGCGAAGGCGGCGACCGCCCCGCTATCGGCGGATGACGCCCCGCCGGACATCAGCGTTTTCAGTTCCTGGCGGCAAGCCTCCAGGCATGTCGCTTCACGCGTGTCCTCGCGATCGTGGACTTCCATGCAGCTCAGCTTTATCTCGACGAGGTCGAGTAAGGTCTCGGCGACGCGCCTGGACAAGGCCATGGTACCCCCTGCAATTCAATGTTTCGACGACGCAAGATTGCCCGCCCTTTGCTTAACAAGTAATCAACGGCGGCAAGCAAATTTGCGCCCTCTATTTCCTTGATTCTGCACATGAAAAACAGCGGCGGCCGGCGTCTTTACCGGCCCTAAAGGGGCACTGTCGTATTTTTCGGGCCGGCCGGAACGCGATACTCATCGAGACTTTGTAGAAGCCCGGATATGAGACAATCCATCGATCTACCGCTGCTCTCCGACATCCTGGTCACGCACCCGGCGCCGAAGTACGACCGGCGCTTGTCGGACAAGATCTTGGCGGCCTTCGCCCATGCCTATGAGGTCGGTGAACGCGGTGTCGCGGCCCGTCTGCGCCGGGCCTTGGAGGAGGCGGAGCAAAGCGCCGCCGCCGCGCACCCGCAGCGGCGCTCCAGCACCGCCATGACTCAAGCCGACCTGCTGGTCGAATTCGTCGACGCCCGCGACGCTTACAAACGCGCCACCAGATGCGATCCCAGCGACGCCGAGGAACTAGACCGCACCAGCCGCGAGATGCTGGACGCCTATCGCCGCTGGAGCGACAGCTAGCGCGGCTGTTTCGTTTTACGGGCGAACCCCACACCCACCCGCAGCGCGGGTCCCACCCACTCCCGAGGGGGTGGGTTGT
>JAJFGN010000011.1 GCA_021776115.1 Kiloniellaceae bacterium
GATCACATCTCGTCGGCTGGGCCGCGCCTGGGTATGCGGACGTCGCGGTGTATGTAGACAGACATTACCAGGCCGAGCCCCCCCATGACGGTCAGCATGGCGGTGCCGCCATAGGAGATCAGGGGCAGAGGCACCCCGACCACCGGGATCAGGCCCATGACCATCGCGATATTAATGAAGACATAGAAGAAGAGGTTGCAAGAGAGCCCGACCGCGAGGAGGCGGCCGAACTGGTTGCGCGAGCGCAGGCCGATCGCGATGCCGTAGGCGAGCAGGAGGGCGTAGATACCGAGCAAGGTCATCCCGCCGATCATGCCGAACTCTTCCGCGAACATGGTGAAAATGAAGTCGGTTTGCTTCTCGGGCAGGAAGTTGAGGTGACTTTGCGTGCCTTGCAGGAAGCCCTTGCCGGACAATCCGCCGGAGCCGAGCGCGATTTTCGACTGAAGGATATGGTAGCCGGCGCCGAGCGGGTCCGACTCGGGATTGAGGAAAGTCCCGATTCGCTGCTTCTGGTAGTCGCGCAAGAACTGCCAGGCGATGGGAACGGCCGCCAGGCCGATCGCGCCGACCGCGACGAACTTCCAGATACGCACGCCGGCGCAGAAGAACACCGCGACACCGACGGCGGCAAGCATGACACTGGTGCCGAGGTCGGGTTGCTTGAGCACCAACACCATCGGGCCCAGGATCAGCGCGGAAGGTATCAGCAGGGTGCTGACGCGGCCGATCTCCTCCAAGCCCACGCCGTGGAAGTAGCGCGCTAGGGCCAGCACCAGGGCGACCTTCATGACTTCCGAGGGCTGTAGCTGGATAACCTTGAGGTCGATCCAGCGCTGCGCGCCCATGCCGGTCGAGCCGAACAACGCGACGGCGACCAGAAGCGCGAGCGCGACCAGGTAAACGATATAGGCGTGACGAAACCAAAAGCGTACATCGACAATGGCGATCACGAGCATCAAGCCCAAACCCACGCCGAAACGGGTCATCTGACGCGAAGCCCAAGGCTCCATATTGCCGTTAGCGGCGGAATAAAGCATCGCGAAGCCGACGCCGCCGACCGCGCAGGTCAGCAGGATCAAAGTCCAGTTGATTTGCCAGATCTTCTCGCCCAGGGACATTTCCGGGTTGCGCCAGCCGGCGGACTGACCGATCAAAAGTAGAGGGCGGCGTTGTGCCATGGCCGATCAGCTCTCGCCCGGGCGCTCCCCGGCGACAAGCTGGACCGGCGGGTTGACCGCTGGATCGCGTCGCTGGGTTTCGATCAGGATATCGCGGGCGATTGGGGCCGCCGTCTTGGAGCCGCCGCCGCCATGTTCGACCACGACGGCGCAGCAATAGCGCGGCGCCTGGACCGGCGCGTAGGCTACGAAGAGCGCATGGTCGCGCCGCCGCCAAGGCAGATCTTCATTCTTGGTGACACCGGCCGCGCGCTCGGCCATGGTGATCCGGCGTACCTGAGCGGTACCGGTCTTGCCCGCCATTTCCTGACCCTCGATATCGATGCGGGCGCCTCGCGCGGTGCCGCGCGGGCTGTTTACCACTAGGTCCATGCCGTCCTGGACGACCTTCAAATGGTTCGCGGGTATACCTAGGGATTCCAGTTCGGGCGTTTCGTCTGGGTCGCCAACCGGGCGTGTGAAGCGCGGTGTGATACGGCGGCCGCCATTGGCGATATGTGCGGTCATAAGCGCGAGCTGCAGCGGCGTCGTCAGAACGAAGCCTTGGCCGATACCGCTGACCAGTGTTTCGCCCAACTGCCAGGGCTCGCCGGTGGTGGCCAGCTTCCAATCGCGGGTCGGGATCGTGCCGGCGTGCTCGCCCGGCAGGTCGACACCGGTTTCCGCACCCAGGCCAAACCGCTTGGCGAAATCCGCGATTCGGTCGATTCCCGCCTTGCGCGCCACGTCGTAGAAATAGACGTCGCAGGACTCACGAATGGCGCCGTACATGTCGAGCCAGCCGTGGCCGCGGCGCTTCCAGCAATGGAACCGGGCATTGCCCAGGTCCACGTATCCTGGACAGAAGACGCGGTGATCCGTCCCGACGCCCGAATCCAGGGCCGCCAAGGCGACCACCATCTTGAAGGTCGATCCTGGCGCGTACTGCCCGGCGATGGCCTTGTTGGTCAAGGGCGCCAAGGGGTCCCGGATAAGCTCGTCCCAGGTCTCGTTGGTCATGCCAACGTTGAAGATATTGGGGTCGAAGCTCGGCGTCGATGCCAGGGCCAAGATATCGCCGTTACGCGCGTCCATGACGACGGCTGAGGCGCTAAGCTCGTTTTGTAAGCGTTTATGGGCAAAGGTTTGCAGTTCGGCATCGATCGTCAGCACGACATCGCGCCCAGGGGTGCCTTCTTCCCGCGACAGTTCGCGGATCACGCGGCCGACCGAATTGACTTCGAGATGGCTGTTGCCGGCCGCCCCGCGCAGCGCTTGGTCGTACTGTTTCTCGATCCCTTGTTTGCCGACCCGGAAGTCGGGCAGCTCCAGCAAGGGATCGCCGGTCAATTCCGCGTCCGATACCGCGGAGACATAGCCCAGAATGTGGGTCAGCGTTTTGTCATAGGGATAGTGGCGGGTCTGGCCGACTTCAATGCTGACGCCGGGCAGGTCCGGGGCGTTGACTTCGATTCGGCTGACCTGCTCCCAAGTCAGATAGTCTTGCACCGTAACCGGCACAAAGGCGCGCTTACGGCCCGCCTCTCGCAGAACGCGCTTATAGTCGCGCTCCGACAGGTCGATGATAGGGGCCAGAGAATCCAGAGTGCTCTTCACGTCGCGCGCCTGCTCCCGGACCAGCACAACGCGATAGTTTTGCTGGTTGAGCGCCATGGCGGTGCCGAAGCGGTCGACGATGCGTCCGCGCGGCGGCGGGATGAGGCGCAGGTTGATGCGATTGTCCTCGGCAAGCGTGACGTATCGGTCCGCCTCGAGGATTTGCAGATAATACATGCGCGCCGCGAGGGCGGAAAACAGCAGGCCCTGGCCGCCGCCGACCAGGAGGGCGCGGCGGGTGAAGCTCTTGGAGCGATCCTGACCTTCTTGTTTCAGCGCCATGAGAGCGATTCTTCCTGCACGCTAACGAAGCAAGGCGCGTTGCGCCTGGGCAAACAGCCATGCCAGGCATGGGTAGACCGCGACGGTCGTCATGTACTGGAACATAGCCGATCGCGGATCGATCAGCATGCCTAAGTTCAGACAATACAAGAGCCATATCAAAAGGAATGAGATCGCCGCAACCGGCAGGAAAAGCGCCCAAACGAGGGTGAAGGATCCCGTGGCTAGGAACCGGCGCTGGGCGCCGACGGTCGCGGCCATAAGCAGAAAAACCAGAGCATGAATACCTAGGGGGCCGCCGCCCAGGAGATCTTGAATAAAGCCCAGGAGGAAAACCGCCCATCCGGGCATCAAATCCGGCCGGTAGATGACCCAATAGTAGATCGAAATCAGTCCCAGCGAGGGGATGATCGGCGATAAATCGGGCACCCGCAGTGGAACCATGCCGCCCATCACCAGGAGTAAGGTAAGAGCAAACGGAAACAGGCCGCGGGCAACGAGGTCCAGGCGGGTCCAGACTGTCTGGTTCAACGCTCCGCCCTTTGGGGCTCACCCTTCGCGCCCTCATTTTCCCTTGCGTGGCTTCCATCGGCGCTCAGGGTTCCGTCCCTGGCGCCCGGCGGCATTAACACGCCGCTTAGTTCGTAATCGGCCAGGCGGAGGTATTCGAGGTGTCCCCAATCCGCGAAGGGTAGGGCCCGTAGAGCGCCTTCGCCAACTTGCGATACGACACCTACGGGCAGACCGGGCGGGAAAGCGCCGCCGTGCCCCGAGGTGATTATCTTGTCGCCAGGCGCCACGTCGACGTCCGGCGCGAGGTACAGGAGCTTGGGCTGAGCCGAGTTATCGCCGGCTAAGATGGCGCGGTCGCGTCCGGTTCCGACCAAGACCGGAATGCGGCTGTTGATATCGGTGATCAGAAGTACGCGGGCCGATTGCATTCCGGCCTCCGCGACCCGGCCGACCAAGCCGTCGCTGGTAATCGCGGCTTGGCCTTTGGCGACGCCATCGCGAACCCCGGCGTTGACCAAGACGGAACGCGCGAAAGCCCCGCCAGGGTCGCCGACGACGCGGGCGGTGACGAAACGCAGGCTGGACTCTGGAACCGCACGGGTCAGCCTGCGTAAGGCTGTACTTTCCGCCTCGAGTTTCTGCGCGACGGCTTGCCAAGAGCGTAGGCGCTCGTTCTCCCGCCGCAAAAGGGCATTCTCGCCCCTCAAATCGGCCAGTTCGCTCAGCGACTCGATCATGTCGTTGATGGCGTCGGCGGGCCGCGAGGCCGCGTCGAGCAGCGGCGTCACCGCATCTGTGACCGCTGAACGGGCGCGCTCGACAAGCACGGCGTCGGCCTTGCCCAAGAGCATGAGGCCGAAAGCACTGGCGACGAGGAGAAGGAAGGCAAACCGGTGCGCCCACGCCCGGACCGGCGTCGTAATGTGCGAGATGGAGCCGGATGGCTTCTTCACGTCGCCTCCCGTTCGCGGGCACCCGAACAGAACTCAGCGGGCGAATCGGTACCGCTAAAAAGCAACCTAATTCAATACATGAAATAAATAAACAGAAACTAAACGATCAATACATGGTAATTAAGACATTCTTAAGCGTCTTCATTTCCTCCAGGCATCGACCGGTGCCTAAGGCCACGCAGGACAAGGGATCGTCCGCGATCGAGACCGGCAGTCCGGTCGAGGCACGCAGAACGTAGTCGAGGTTGCTGAGCAAGGCGCCGCCGCCGGTCAGGACAATGCCCTTATCGACGATGTCGGCTGCCAGCTCCGGCGCGGTGTGCTCCAGCGCGACCTTGACCGCCTCGACGATAGCGCCGACCGGTTCGGCCAAGGACTCCGCGATTTGGCGCTCGGAGATGATCAGCTCCTTCGGCACGCCGTTCATGAGATCGCGGCCCTTGATCTCCATGGTCCGGCCCTCGCCGTCTTCCGGCGGGCAGGCAGAGCCGATCTCCTTCTTGATCCGCTCGGCCGAGCCTTCGCCGACCAAGAGGTTATGGTTGCGCCGGATGTAGGCGATAATGGCCTCGTCCATCTTGTCGCCACCGACCCGCACGGAACGGGCATAAACGATGCCGCCCAACGACAGAACCGCGACCTCGGTGGTGCCGCCGCCGACATCCACGACCATGGAGCCGGTCGGCTCGGTCACCGGCAGGCCGGCGCCAATTGCGGCCGCCATCGGTTCCTCGATCAGGAATACCCGGCGCGCGCCCGCGCTTTCGGCGGATTCCTGAATCGCCCGGCGCTCGACCGCGGTCGAGCCCGAGGGCACGCAGACAATGACCTGCGGGCTGGCGAAACTGCGGCGGTTATGCACTTTGCGGATGAAGTGTTTGATCATCTCCTCCGCGACCTCGAAATCCGCGATGACACCGTCACGCAAGGGGCGGATCGCTTGAATGTTGCCGGGCGTGCGGCCCAGCATCAGCTTGGCCTCGTCGCCGACGGCCAAGACCTGTTTTTTGCCTTTCACTTCCGCAATCGCGACCACCGACGGCTCATTGAGTACGATACCGCGCCCTTTGACGTAAACCAGGGTATTCGCGGTGCCGAGGTCGATCGCCATATCGGCGGACAGCATGCCGAGCAAACCAGAAAACATTAAACTTCACAGCCCCTTACTTCTCGATGTCGCGGCCAGGGACACACAGTGTGTGCCCCGCACCGCACATCCATTAAAACTCTACTCAGCTCACGCCGACAAGGCGGCGGGAGCCGTTTTCTCGCGCTTGATAAGTAATTTGTTCAGCGCGTTTATATAAGCCCTGGCCGAGGCGACCAAGGTGTCCACGTCGGCACCCTGTCCGTTCACGGTCCGGCCGTCTTCTTCCAGGCGCACCGTCACCTCCGCTTGCGCGTCGGTGCCTTCGGTCACCGCGTGCACCTGATACAACTGCAATTTGATCTCGTGCGGGAAGATTGCCTTGATGGCCGCAAAGGTTGCGTCAACCGGGCCGTTCCCTTCCGCCTTGGCGTGCTTGGTTTCGCCATCGATCGTCATTTCCAATTCCGCTGTTTGCGGGCCCTTGGAGCCGCACACGATCTGGAGCGAGACGAACTGCAGCCGGTCGTTGTGGCGGACCACCGTATCGTCTATCAGCGCCAGAATATCTTCGTCGAAAACGTCCTTCTTCTGGTCGGCCAAGTCTTTGAAACGATGGAAGGCGTCCTGAATCGCGTTGTCCGACAAGTCGCCATAACCCATCTCAGCTAACTTAACCTTAAAGGCATGACGGCCCGAGTGTTTGCCCATGACCAGGGTTGAGCGGTGCAACCCGACCGATTCGGGGGTCATGATCTCGTAGGTCTCGCTGTGCTTCAGGTAGCCATCCTGATGGATACCCGACTCGTGCGCGAAGGCATTGGCGCCGACGATCGCCTTGTTCGGCTGGACCGAGAAACCGGTGATCGCCGAGACCAGGCGCGAGGCCCGGGTGATCGCCTCGGTCTTGACCCCCGTCGTATAAGGCATGGCATCGCGCCGGGTGCGCAGCGCCATGACGACTTCTTCCATCGCGGCGTTGCCGGCTCGCTCGCCGATTCCATTGATCGTGCACTCGACCTGGCGCGCGCCTGCGTCAACCGCGGCGAGCGAGTTGGCGACGGCCCGGCCCAGGTCGTTATGGCAATGCACGGAAATCACGGCTTTGTCGATATTGGGGACTCTGTTGCGCAGCATCTCTATCAGGCCGCGAAATTCCGCCGGAATGGTGTAGCCGACCGTATCGGGGATATTGATCGTGCCCGCGCCTGCCTTGATCGCCGATTCGACGCAGCGGCACAAGAAGTCGTGCTCGGTTCGGGTGCCGTCTTCCGGCGACCACTCGACGTCGTCGCAAAGGTCGCGGGCATGGCTGACACTGTCGATAACGGCCTGATGGACGCTATCGGGCTCCATCTGCAGCTTGAATTTCATGTGCAGAGGGCTGGTCGAAATGAAGGTGTGAATGCGTGGCCGGGCGGCGCCCTTCAGGGCCTCCCAAGCGCGGTCGATGTCGCGCGTGGTCGCGCGGGCCAGGCCGGCCACGGTTGAATTCTTGACCCGCCGGCCGATCTCGCGCACGGATTCGAAATCGCCGTTGGAGGCGATCGGAAAACCGGCTTCGATGATGTCGACACCCATATCTTCCAGCGCGGCGGCAACCTGAAGCTTCTCTTCCAAGTTCATGGAGCAGCCAGGCGACTGCTCCCCGTCACGCAGGGTGGTGTCAAAGATCTTGACGCGGTTGGCGTCGTGCATGTCGGTGTTCGACATCGGTCAGTCGAAGCCTCGCGTCCTTCGATGGCTCCAGACCGGCCCTCAAGCAGGTCCAAAGTTCAGAAAGCGTTATCTTATTTAGCCTCGCAGGGATTGGTTAACAATACCTAACTACGGCACACCAAGTTATACATCTGTGGTTTCAAGGTGAAATGTGGCAGCTACGACAGGATAGAAATTCATCTCGCATAATTGCGCCGCCTATCCGAGCTATCGCATAATAAATATCATGAAAACGGATGAAGAATCAGCCGAGACTCAAATGAATTCCGGGGATGTTATAGATTTATATAGCCGCCTACGAAGTCTAGGGGGCGAAATTTGGCTAGACGGTGGATGGGGTGTAGACGCTCTCCTGGGAGAGCAAACGCGTCTGCACGGAGACTTGGACATAGTTATTCAAGAAAAAGATCTTCCTATACTGAGAAAACTATTAAAAGCCGGCGCGCATTTCGGTCCAAGGGGTGCCTCGCTGGACGACGTCACGGCGTTATGTGCTCGGTTTGGGATAGAATACCCCGAAGAATATTCTCATCGCAAAATCCCGTAATTCGAAGTTGCCATCTTATTTCCGGTCGTTGTTGTGGCCTTGAGCCATGTCAATCTAGGTTATCCGCCGCCATGTTAGCTTGCCGCCGTCTCCAGGGAGGAGATGAGGGTCAGAGGTGCCGCCATGACAGACATACTCAACACCCTTCGCGACGACCACGCCAATCTCGCGGAGCTTTTAGACGCGGTTGAACGGCAGTTGGCCGTGTTTGACCGCGGCGAGAGGCCCGACTACGAGATGATGCAAGGGGCCCTCGAATACTGTCTCGATTACCCCGATCTCTATCATCATCCGATGGAAGACTCGATCATGCGGAGGCTGCGCGCGCGTGACCCGGCGACCGCCGAAGCCGTTGGCGACCTGGAGGCGGAGCACAGGGCCCTCAATGCCGAGACCCGCCGCTTCGCGGCAGTTATCGACGAGGTGCTCCAGGAGATCGAGGTGCGGCGCGATGTCTTCGAGGCGAAAGCACGGTCCTTCATCCAGCACTACCGTGACCACATGCGAAAGGAAGAGGAGGTCTTCCTGCCTGCTGCGGCCAAGGCGTTAAGCCCCCGCGACCTGGCCGAGATCGAGGCGGAGGTCGGGCGGCGTGAAGATCTCCTGTTCGGCGCCGCGGCGGCGCGCTTCGAGGCCCTGCGCGAGAATCTTATGAAATGGGCGCAATAAGCGGCGAAACACGCGCGCGTCTCATAAATTAGCCGTTCTCGCCGGTGCCGTTCGTCCCAGCGCGCTCGGCGAGCAGTTTGGCGCGGGCTTCCTCGACGTCCCGTTCGCGCAGGTCGTCGTCGGTGGTGCGCGGGATTGGACGGGGCGCGCCTTGAAATGGGTTGTCGGGGCTCTCGAACTGCGCAATGACACGGCAGTCCTCGCACATCATGATCCGCTCGACCTGGTCCCGGGAGGCGAACATGGCGTTCTTGCCGGCTAGCTTTTCCGCGATGTTTTCAATCGTTGCCTCGACACCGAAGGGTTTGCCGCAGCGGATACAGTGAAACGGTTGTTGCTCGTTCTTGGTGACAGTATCGCGCGCCGCCGCGGAAAAATTGAAACGCGGTTCAAGCGTTATGACCGATTCGGGGCAGGTCACACGGCACAGACCGCATTGGACGCAGGCCTCTTCCTTGAAACCGAGCCAGGGCCGGTCCGGGTCGTCGACCAGGGCCCCGGTCGGACAGGCGCCCACGCAGGCCAGGCACAGCGTGCAGCCCGCCGTGTCGATACCGACCGATCCGAAGGGCGCGCCCGCGGGCAACGGCAGGACATCGGGTTTGCTCGGCGCGTGGTCGTGCAGATGCCGAAGCGCGAGCATGGTGCGCGTGCGCTTGCCGCCCATGGGCAGGAAATTGCCGGCTTGCGGCGCTGCGCTTTGCTTCAGGGCGAACAGCGCGGCCTCGACTGCCTCGGGGTCCGTATCTTCCAGGACGTGGACCCGGCCGCCGCCGTGGCCCAGGCCCTCCATTGCCGTTTCGGCCAAGCCTATCTGACCGGCCAGGCCGGAAAGTTCGTCGCGCTTCTTGGGATCGATCAGGAAACAAATCTGCGCCGCCCCATAGGCCAGCGCCACGGCCAGGAAGTCGATTCCGACCTGTGTGGTCTCGTTGAGCGCGAAGGGCAGCACCCGTGCCGGCAGGCCGCGCCCGCTCCGGGCCATCAGGGCGACCAGGTCCTCGCCATATCGGGTGTCGTGGACCAGCAGGATCGGCGCCTCGCCGCCGGCCTTGCGGAAAGCGTCGAGCAGGGTGCGCAAGCGCTCGAACACGCTGTCGCCGCCCGGCAGTTGATAGGTCGCGGCGCCGGTCGGGCACACGCTCGCGCAAGCCCCGCATCCGGCGCAGATGTGCGGGTCGATCTCGACCGTGTCGCCGGCCGGGCGGATCGCCGAAGCCGGGCAAACGTCCAGGCAACGCGTGCAGCCGGTCTTGCGCGCGCGCGAATGCGCGCAGAGGTCGCCGTCGAAACGAATATAGAGTGGCTTTTCGTATTCGCCGACCATGTCGGCCAGCTCGTAGAGCGCTTTCTGGAGCGCCACCGGATCGTCCGGGTCGACAGAGATATATCCGTCGCGCTTTTCGGGCGCCGGGAACAGGGGCGCTTGCCCCGACATATCCAGGATCAAATCGCATTCCGAAAAGGCGTTGTTGCGCGGCGCCTCGAAGGTGAGGGCGGCGCGCCCCGAGGGCGCCGCCGGCGCATAGCCGTCGACCGTGACCCCGAAGGCGCCCAAGTGACCCTTGGCCCCGGTGATCGTGCCCTGGAATATCGGCACGTCCATGATCCGGGGCGGCACGATGTCGCCGGGCCGCTTGAGCAAGACGGTGACATCCAGGCGCGACGACAACTGCGCGCCCGCCTCAACCGCGCGTTCGTCCGCGCCGTAGACCAGGCAAACGCCGCGCGAGACCAGGGTCATGGCGGGACTTGGCTCGACATCCTGTGCCGCTTCAGCCAGCAGCGCCGCGATCTTGGGAGTCGCCCCTTTGGCCTCGGCCGACCAGCCCGCGCGTTCGCGGATGTTAACGAAGCCGAGCTCGGCGGCCGCGTTGTCCTCCGCGGCGATTTCCGTGAAGAGAGGCGCTTCTTGCGTGCAAGCGACGAGCACCGGCTCCCCGCCCAAGATCGCGCGCTGGAAATTTCCAAGCTGGGCCCGGCAAAGCTGGCTGTTCAGCTCCAGCTCGCCCGTCCCCCCGGCCGCCTGACATGCCTTGGCCAGCCGGCCCGCGTCCAGGGGCATGGTCTCTTCGCAATTGCAAACCAGGACGCGCTTGCCGCGCATCTCCATGAAATAACCTCCCTTACCCATGCCGCCGGAGTACCCGGCTGTTCGGTATTGGTATTACCAATTGGCGGGCATTGTAGCGATGCGGTGCGCGCAATCGACCCCAAAATGTTTGCGGCCAAGGGGGAGAATGGATGGCTATACTGCGCGCCATGTCCCCGCCCAGCCCGATTCCTTCCGAACCAGACTTTCTGACCACCAAGGAGGTCGCGGACTATCTGCGCATCAAGGAGCGGCGGGTCTACGAGCTGGTCCGCCAGCGCGCGATCCCGTGCACGCGGGTGACCGGTAAGTGGTTGTTTCCCCGCACATTAATCGACCTTTGGCTGAACGAGAGCGCGGAGGGGGAGACGCCCGCCCGGCCGCCGCCGGTTCTGGCGGGTAGCCAGGATCCGCTGCTCGATTGGGCCGTGAAGGAATCCGGGTGCGGCTTGGCAATCTTGCCCGGGGGCAGCCTGGACGGCATCAAACGCTTTGCCGAAGGACAGGCCCTGGCCGCGGGTATGCATCTTTTCGACGCCGAAAGCGGCGACTTCAACCTGCCCGCCCTGCGCGCCAATCTGTCGGCGCCGCTGTTGGCCCGTCAGGGACTGGTTCTTCTTGAATGGGCGTGGCGGCGTCAGGGGCTGGTTGTGGGCGGTGGAAATCCACACGGAATTGCGGCTTTGAGCGACCTCAAGGCCAAGCGCTTGAAGGTTGTGCGGCGGCAGCGCGAAGCGGGAAGCCACCTGTTGCTTGCGCATCTCCTGGCGCGCGACGGCTTGTCCCTCGATGACCTGGAAAGCGCCGCCGAGACCGCGCGCGGAGAGACCGATCTGGGCCTGGCGATCCTGGAAGGACACGCCGACGCCGGGCTGGCGGTCGAGGCCGTGGCCCGCACGCTCAAGCTGGACTTCGTGCCGCTGATAGAGGAACGCTACGACATCCTGCTGCGCCGGCGCGACTATTTCGAGGCGCCGATCCAGACTCTGCTCGCCTTCGCCCGCACGCCGAAGTTTGCCGCCAGAGCGGCCGAAATGGGCGGCTACAACATCTCCGGCCTTGGGAACGTGCGCTATAATGGGCCTTGACCTTTCTCGGCCCTGTCAACAGAGGGTGGGCGTATGAAACGCATATCCAGCTTGATGGATGGGTACCGGCTGTTCCGGTCTCAGACTTTTCCCGCACAACGCCAGCTTTATCGCGATCTGGTCGAGCGCGGCCAGTCGCCGCGCGTAATGATCGTCGCTTGCTGTGACTCTCGGGTCGATCCGGCGACCATTCTAAATACGAGACCGGGCGATCTCTTCATGGTGCGTAACGTCGCGAATTTGGTGCCCCCTTACGAACCGCATGGCGACTATCACGGCACCAGCGCGGCGCTGGAGTTCGCGGTGACCGGATTAGAGGTCGAGCATGTGATTGTGCTGGGCCACGCCTATTGCGGCGGCGTGAAGGCCTTTCTCGATGGCCTCTATGGCGCGGACGCGGAGCCCCAGTACCGTTTCATCACGCGCTGGATGTCCTTGCTGCGCCCGGCGATGAAAGGCCTAGCGAAAGCCGGCACGCCGCACGACGCGGACGATCGCCAGCGCGCGCTTGAGCAAGCTTCGATCGTGAACTCGCTGGCCAACCTCGAATCCTTTCCGTTTATCCAGGCGCGGCTCAAGGCCGGCACGCTCGCCTTGCACGGCGCCTGGTTCGATATCGAACGCGGCTTGCTATTGGAGTACGACGCGGAGAGTGGGGCTTATACACCGCTGGAGGCGGACTAAGCGGGATCGCCCATGGTCAGGACCGCCGCGCCGCGCAGGCGGCCGTCGCGCAGGCGGGCCAAGGCTTGGTTCGCCTGTTCCAAGGCCATGACCTCGACCGAGGTTTTGACGCCCGCCTTGGGCGCTAACGCCAAAAAATCCTCACCGTCTTTCCTAGTCAGGTTGGCAACCGAGCGCAGAGTCCGCTCGCGCCATAGGATGTCGTAAGGGAAGCTTGGAATATCGCTCATGTGAATGCCGGCGCAGACTACGGTGCCGCCGGGCGCGGTGGCGCGTAGCGCCGCGGGCACCAAGGCGCCCAGCGGGGCATAGATGATCGCGGCGTCCAGTTCCTCTGGCGGCGCTTCACCCGAATCGCCCGCCCAGACCGCGCCCAGTTCGAGCGCGAAGTTTTTGGCCTCCGCGTCGCCCGGCCGGGTGAAGGCGAAAACACGGCGGCCCTGATAACGCGCGACCTGGGCCACGATGTGCGCCGCCGCGCCGAAGCCATAAAGGCCGATCCGCTCGGCCTCGCCCGCCATCACCAGCGAGCGGTAACCGATCAGTCCCGCGCACAGGAGAGGCGCGGCCTCGGCATCGCTATAGGCCCCCTGGATGGGAAAGACATAGCGTTGATCGGCCAGGGCGTAATCGCCATAGCCGCCGTCCAGGGTATAGCCCGTGAACTTGGCCGCCTCGCATAGGTTTTCGCGGCCGGCGCGGCAAAAGCGGCAGGCCCCGCAAGTCCAGCCCAGCCAGGGAATGCCGACCCGCACGCCCTCGGTGAAGCGGTCGACCTCGCGGCCGCACGCGGCGACCGTGCCGACGACCTCGTGGCCGGGCACCAGCGGCAGTTTGGGTTCGCTCAGTTCGCCGTCCATGACATGCAGATCGGTGCGGCAGACGCCGCAAGCATGGACCCGCACCAGCACTTGTCGCGGCCCCGGCTCCGGGATGGCGCGCGCTTCAAGCTCAAGCGGCGCGCCCGCCCGGCGCAGTACCATCGCGCGCATGGTCTGGGTCATGGATCTGCTGTGACTAACAGGCGGTTGCCCCTCTTGTTTATCATACGCGGGCTTGACCCGCGTATCCATTTCTCAGCCGCACACGCTGTCACGACCCGGCTTTCTTCGCGTTTGGGAAAAAGAGTTGCAGGCCACCCAGCTGGTAATCCGCGATGGCCTTTTGCCCGGCGTCCGAGACCAACCAGTCGATGAAGGCTTGGCCCTCCGCCGCCTTGACGTGCTTGTGCTTGGCCGGGTTGACCAAGATCGCGCCGTAAGGGTTGAACATCCGTTTATCGCCCTCGACCATGATTTCGAGATCGCCTTTATTGGCGAAGCTGATCCAGGTGCCCCGATCGGCCAGCGCGTAGGCGCCAAGACCGGCGGCCGTGTTCAAGGTCGCGCCCATGCCGGAGCCGGTCTCGCGGTACCACTGGCCGCTCGCCGCCACGGCGTCGACCTTGGCCGCTTGCCATAGCCCGAGTTCTTTCTTGTGCGTACCGCTGTCGTCGCCGCGCGAGGCGAAGGTAGCTTTGGCTGCCGCGATCCTTGCCAAGGCCGCCGGGGCGTCGGTCATCCCGCGCACACCGGCCGGGTCGCTCTTCGGTCCGACCAAGACGAAGTCGTTGTACATGACCTCGAAACGCTTCACGCCGTAGCCTTCGGCGACGAAGATTTCCTCCGATGGCCGGTGGTGCACGAACAGGACGTCGGCGTCCCCATTTTTCGCCAGCTTGATGGCCTGGCCGGTGCCGACCGCGACGACCTTGACTCTAATCCCGCTCGCCGCCTCGAAGACCGGCAGTATGGACCCGAACAAACCCGAATTCTCGGTCGAGGTGGTTGAGGCGACGACGATGCTGCGCTCCGCCGCCAGACTGGGGAAGGCGACAGCGGCCGCCAGAAAAACACCGGCAACGAAAGATCGCCGTTTCACCATGATAAATCTCCTTTCAAGAAGGCCGAAGCTTCGGCCGTTTTGGGCTTTGTGAAAAACGTCGCGGCATCGGCGCGCTCCAGTAAGTGGCCACGATGCAGGAACAGGATCTCATCGGCGAGACGGCGGGCCTGGCCCAGATCGTGCGTGGTCATGACGATCTTGGCGCCCGAGGCGTGCACGCCGTCGATCAGCGATTCGATCGCGCGCGCGGCGGCGGGGTCCAGGTTGGCCGTCGGCTCATCGAGAAACAGAACCTCGGGGCGCATGACCCAGGCGCGGGCGATGGCGAGGCGCTGCTGCTCCCCGCCCGACAGGCTGCGCGCCGCCCGTCCCGCGAGCGCGCTCAAGCCAGCGCGCGACAAGGCCTCCTCGACCCGTGCATGGCGCTCGCGCGCGGGGGTTCTGCGCAGGCGTAAGGGATAGGCCACGTTCGCCGCGACCGAGCGGCGCAACAGCACCGGGCGCTGAAACACCATGGCCTGTCGGTACGGGACTGCGACACCGCTCGCCGCCGCCCAAGAGACGTTTCCGGCGCTCGGCCGGATCAGGCCGTGGCACAGGCGGAGCAACAGGCTTTTCCCGGCCCCGTTGGGACCCAGAATCACGCTGCGCGTGCCGGCCCGAAGATCGAAAGTCACGCCGTCGATCAGGCGTTTGCCACTGGCCTCGTAGCTCACGCTCTCGAGGCGCAGCGGCAAGATCGAGCTGGTCTCAATCGCGGGCTCAGCCATAGCGGGGACGCGCCGCGTCGCGCAGCGCCAGGGCCGCGAAATTGACGGCCAGGGCAAGGGCGATCAGGACGATGCCCAGGCCCAGCGCCAGCGCCAGGTTGCCTTTGCTGGTTTCCAAGGCGATCGCGGTGGTCATAACCCGGGTCGAATGGGCGATGTTACCGCCCACGATCATGACCGCGCCGACCTCGGCGATGGCGCGGCCAAATCCCGCCAGGATCGCGGTCATGAGGCTGAAGCGCCCGTCCCACACCAGGGTGGCCAGGCGCTGCAGCGGCCCGGCGGCAAAGGAATGCAACTGTTCGTTGTATTCTTCGTTCAGGTCGGCAACGATTTGCGCGCTCAGGGCGGCAACGATGGGCAGGACCAGCAGGCACTGAGCCAGGATCATCGCCCCCGGCGTGAATAAAAGCCCGAGCGCGCCCAGCGGCCCGGCGCGCGACAGCATTAGATAGACCACCAACCCGACCACCACCGGCGGCAGGCCCATGAAGGCGTTGAGCAGGGCGCCGAGCAGGGTCCGGCCCGGAAAGCGGTAAAGCGCGACCGCCGCGCCCAGCGGCAAGCCTAGCAACGCGGCCAGCCCGACGGCCATGAAGCTGACCCGGAGCGACAGTCCGATAATTTCGATCAACTCGGCATCGAAGCCGAGGAGCAGGCTGGCAGCCTGGCCAAAAGCGGCGGCAAGATCATCCATCCTGCAATTCTATGCAATTTCCTGCGTGAATTACAGTTTTGTCTCTTGAGGGCGAAAAATCGCCTAAATCTTCGGAACACCTCTAGGTTCTGGCGAGAGCCCGCTCGACGAAATCCAGGCGGTCCTGGCCGTAGAAATTATCGCCGTCGACGAAATAGGTGGGGGAGCCTAGGACCCCACGGATAATCGCCTCGCGCGTGTTGCGTTCAACTTCCAGTTGTATTTCCGGGTTGGTCGCGATGGGGACTAGCGTCTCGGGCGAAAAGCCGGTGGCTCGGCATAGCTTAGCGACGACCGCCTCATCGGCGATATCGCGGTCGTCGCGCCATAGGGCCGCCAGGATCGAGGTGCTGAGAGCATCGACGTCGCCCTCCCCACCGGCCCGCACCGCGTGCTGCGCGGCGATCACGATGCCCGTAGGCAGCTCCATCGGCCCCAAATGATGGACCGGCTCAAGTTCGACCTCCAGGCCCAGATGGTCGGCGCAGCGTTGCAGGTCCCGGCGCATGTAGGCGGTGCGGTGCGGCGGGCGCTTACCGAAGGGCTGGGCCCCGATCGGCTTAAGAATGTCCGATAGCAGGAGCGGCTTGTGCACCAGGCGCCGGCCATATTTCACGGCCAAGGCGGCGATCCGCGCCGCGCCCAGATAGGCGAAGGAAGAGCGGGTCGAATAGTAGTAATCGATGGTCTCCACGATTGAACACTCCGGCTATGTCATGTGCCCGCAGTCTGGGGCCGGAGGATATGCCCGGGCAAGCCTTGAGCCAAACCGGGGCGCTTGCGGTGGCGCCGCGAGGATCGCATATTTCAGCCATGGCGAAGGTCAAAACCAAGGTGAAGGCGCCCCGGACGCTCAAGCGTGTGGGCGCGAAGGTCAAGGCCATGATCCGTGCGGAAGCTTCGGGTTCGGGCGAGTTCCTGGTCCGTCCGGACCCGGCCGATCCGCGCCTGACCGAGCGGGTCCAGGGCTTCGACGAGAACGGCCGGGCGATCGAGACCGGCGTCGTCGTCGAGCGGCCCCTGACCTTGTTCCTGAACCGCCAGGAGATCGTCACCATGATGACGATCGGCGATTTCCCGGACTACCTCGCGGTCGGGTATCTGCTGAATCAGAACATGCTGCACGCGGACGACGACGTGACCGGGATCGACCATGACGACGATTTGGGCGTGGTGGTCGTGCGCACCAAGCGCCAGACCGATTACGAGGACAAGCTGAAGAAGAAGACCCGGACATCCGGTTGCGCCCAGGGCACGGTCTTCGGCGACCTGATGGAAAAGTTCGAGGATATCGATTTACCCAAGGACGCGGTGCTGAGAACCTCCTGGCTCTACGCCCTGTCGCGCAAGATCAATACCTCGCCCAGCCTGTATCTCGAGGCCGGGGCCATTCACGGATGTGTGCTGTGCGAAGCCGACCGGCCGCTCATCTACATGGAAGACGTCGGCCGCCACAACGCCGTCGATAAGATCGCCGGGTACATGTTTCTCGAAGGCCTCTCGCCCCGGAACAAGATCTTTTACACCACCGGGCGTCTGACCTCGGAGATGGTCATCAAGACCGTGCAGATGGGGATTCCGATCCTGATTTCGCGATCCGGCTTTACCGCCTGGGGGGTCGATCTCGCGCGCCAGGCGGGCCTGACGCTGATTGGCCGGGCCAAGGGCAAGCGCTTTGTCGTACTCTCGGGTAACGAGCGGATCGTGCGCGACCACGACCCCACCTCGGTTGGCGAGGAAGACAAGCGCCATCAACGCAAATCCGGGCGCGGCTAGACGGAGCGATGTGTTTGGGGGTTCGATTTTTTGGTTCTTCCCAAAATACAGGGCAAGCCCCTTACTTTTGCCGCCCCGCACGCGCGCTCCCAGCGTCACCCCCGCGAAGGCGGGGGTCCATGGTGCGCCTGAAATCTGCGAGGGCCCTGGAATGAAACAGCCGTGCGTCTACATTCTGGCCAGCGCACGTAACGGTACGCTCTACGTCGGTGTAACGAGCGACTTGCCCCGCCGCGTTTGGCAACACAAGAGTGGGGTGGTGGAGGGGTTTACCAAGCGCTACGGCGTCCACCGGCTCGTCCATGCCGAGTTCCATACCACGATGGCGGATGCGATTCTGCGAGAGAAGCGCATCAAGAAGTGGCGCAGGGAATGGAAGATCAGACTGATCCAGGAGGCCAATCCGGATTGGCGCGATCTTCGCGAGGAGATGCACTAACGGTTTGGACCCCCGCCTTCGCGGGGGTGACGGGGAAGACGTGATTAGGTAAACACGGTGACTGCTTTTGGGGAGCACCGAAGGAATGCCGGCGCAAATCCGGGCGCGGCTAGACGGAGCGACGCGATGCCGATGACCCACGAGCCCCTGACGCCGATCGCGGACGAAGATGTCGCCGCTTTCGCGCGCGATGGCGCGACTGTGCTGCGTCAAGTTTTCGATTCCGATTGGATCGATCTCTTGCGCGCGGGCGTTGAACGTAACATGGCCGAGCCGGGCCGTTTCGCGCATCGCTACACCGCTTCCGGCAAGCCCGGCCTGTTCTTCGGCGATTATTGCAACTGGCAACGCATCGAGGAGTACCGGCGTTTTGTCACCGGCTCGCCGGCCGCCGGAATCGCCGCGCGCCTGATGGCGTCGCGCAAGGTCAATGTTTTTCACGAGCATGTTCTGGTCAAGGAAGCGAAGACGAGCGAGCCCACGCCCTGGCACCACGACCAGCCTTATTGGACGGTCGACGGGCAGCAGGTTTGCTCGTTGTGGATTCCGCTCGACCCCGTGGCGCGCGAAACTTGTGTCGAGTTCGTGGCCGGCTCGCACCGCTGGGGCAAGTGGTTCCGGCCCAAGCGCTTTGTCGATCAGGCCGATCACGCGACCGAGGAAGGCGAACCGGTGCCGGATATCGAGGCCCAGCGGGACGCCTATACGATCCTGGGTTGGGATCTGGAGCCGGGCGACTGCATCGCCTTTCACGCCCTGACCCTGCACGGTGCGCCGGGTAACACCTCGTCAAACCGCCGGCGGCGCGCCTTCGCGGCGCGCTGGACCGGCGACGACGCCCGCTTCGCGCGGCGCGACGGCTACATGTCGCCGCCCTTCGAGGAGGTGACCCTGGAACCGGGCGCGCCGATGGATAGCCCGACCTTCCCTGCCGTATGGCCGCGCACCGTGGCGCCTGGATGACGAACGCGCGTGTCGCGGGTGTCTTGCTGGCTGGCGGTCAGTCGCGCCGCATGGGCGGTGGCGATAAATGCCTGCGTCCGCTCGCCGGTAAGCCGATTCTGGCGCATATCGTTGAGCGCGCCCGGCCTCAGGTCGAGGCTCTGGTCCTGAACGCGAACGGCGATCCGGCCCGCTTCGCGGATTTTGGCCTACCCGTGGTGGGGGACGTAATCGAGGGCCACGCGGGACCGCTGGCCGGTGTTCTGACCGGCCTGGACTGGGCTACCCAGCATGCGCCGGCCTGCACCCATGTCGTAAGTTTCGCCTGCGACGCGCCGTTCTTCCCCACCGACCTTGTGGCGCGGTTTCTGGCGGCGCTTGAAGCGGAGGGCGCCGATCTCGCCTGCGCGGCCTCCGCCGGCCGGGCGCACCCGGTTTTCGGTCTCTGGCCGGTCCGCCTTAAAGACGATCTGCGCCAGGCCATGGTCGAGGAGGGGATTCGCAAGGTCGATGTCTGGACCGCGCGCTACAAATTGGCCACGGTCGATTTCCCCCTGTCGGCAGGCACGCAAGGCCCACGAGACCCCTTCTTCAACGCGAACCGTCCCGAGGATCTGGCGGAAGCGGAGCGCCTCGCGCAAACGTGAGGCGCCTAAGCGCCAAGGATTTCTTCCGGGGATAGTGAAGTTCATGATCGTGGGGGCTTCTTACCAGCGACGGCTTCGCTGAGCCGGTACAGAAATTGGTGTGCAATTGTTTGTTTTTATACAATAATAATACCAATATATTACCTATCTCATATTGCGACAACTGAATATGTTAGTGGTTAACCCCACCTAATTCTGCATACGAATTCGATTGTAGTTATGGCGAACTAGTGACGGGCGTCATTGCAGCAACTGCCCGATTAAAGCTAGGATAATGTTAAGTACATTCGCCCGGCGAGGCTCTTTTTATTTTTTGCGCGGTTTGGCTTGGGGGCTATTCCTCGTGTTTCTCCGGGATTAATGCGCCGGCCGGCGTGCGTCCGGGGATGCCGCCACCATGAGGGAGTGAGCCGGCGGAAACAGGGAGTGGGTCGTCGATGGGTTGGGCTAGCGGTTCGGGGCCGGATGGCCTCGCGGCGAGCGGGAGCTTGCCGCCGATCGCTGCGTCTGGTGGGTCCCTGGTGGTCCCCGACGCGCAACTTCTTTTCACGGCGGATTACACACGGGTCGGCGACGATCTGCTCTTGACCGGCGCCGACGGCGCGACGCTCGTCATCGCCGATTATTTCGCGCTCGACGCGGCGCCGATTCTGTTTTCGCCCGACGGGGCGATGATATCGCCGGAGCTTGTCGGGACCTTGGTTGCGTCCCAGACGCCGCGCCAGTTCGCGCAGGCCGGAGAGATAGACACGGCCCCGCCGATTGGCGAGGTCCAGGATGTCACCGGTACCGCCGCGGTCATTCGCGATGGCGTGCCGGTCGAACTCTCGATCGGCGATCCGGTCTTTCAGAACGACGTCGTGCAAACCGGCTTAGCCTCGGGACTCGTAATCGGGTTCGCGGACGACACGATTTTCACGCTGGCGTCGAATGCGCGGATCACGCTGGACGGCATGATTTACGATCCGGCCGGCGCCGACAACTCGCTTGTTTTCTCGGTCGTGCAGGGCGCGTTTTCCTTTGTCACCGGACAGATCGCGCCAACTGGCGAGATGCTGGTCAAGACGCCCGTGGGCACCATCGGTATTCGCGGAACCATCGGCTTGGGTAAGCTGGAATCCGCGCTTGGCCCGCTGTCCTTCATGGCCTCGCGGACCGAGGGTGGGCCGACGACGGACGTGACCTTCGAGGATCCGCTGACCGGGGCGGCGATCGGCGAAGTTTTTAACAACAACAGCGTGTATCAGATCGCCAGAATCGGCGACCCGGTGTTCGAACGCCCGGCGACGGTACAGGAACTGTTCGAGTTCCAGTCGCAGTCCAACGCCCTGCGCGGCACGCAGGCCGACTTCCAGTTCAGTTTCCAGCCCGACCAGCCGATCTTCCAGCCGGACGGGGGGTTGAATCAAAGGGGCGATGCCGGCGACACGGGAAACAACGACGGCCTTCTCGACACCGCCTCGGGGCCGTCGCCTTTGGAGACGGCCGCCGGCGTGACGCCGGGCCAAATCCAATCGGGCGGTATCGGATTCGACAGGCAGTCCACGGGCGGTGTCGGAGGTCTCGATCCCACGGTTGCCGGGTCCGACACGCAAGTGACCCAAACCACCAGCCCGCCGCCCGCGCCATCCACCGGGCCGGTTGCCTTTACGCCGCAGAGTCTGCAATCGGTCCCAAGCGGCCCGCTACCGCCGACCGGGGCGGACTTTCCACTCGCGCCTGATGCAACCCCGGCAACGCCCACGTCGCTACCGTTTATACCGCCGCTAAACACCAACCCAGTTGTCGCGAGCGCGGCTGCAACGCCGCTTGAAGATGCGCCGCAAACCACCCCGCTCGGCTTAACGGCGCCGAGCGATGCGGATGGCGATCCTCTGACCATCTCGGTGGTCTCGCTCCCGGACCCGGCGAAAGGTGCGGTGACCCTGGCAAGTGGGACACCTGTCTTGCTTGGGCAAACCCTGACCGCGGCCGAGCTAACCGGCCTGCAGTTCAATGCGGCGCCGAACGCCGAAGGACCGGCCGGGCAATTTGTTTATGCGGTCTCGGATGGAATCGCGACGGTCCAGGGTGCGGTGACAATCGCGATCGCGCCGGTCAACGACCCGCCCAGCGATCTCTTGCTCGATGTCGCTACCGTCGCGGAGGATACAGCGCCGGGGACGGCCTTCGCCACCGTCAGCGCCGTCGATCCCGATCTCAACGATCCGAAGACATTTAGCCTCGTGAACGATGCGGGCGGCCGTTTCGTCATCGACGCGCAGACCGGCGAGGTGTCGGTCAAGGCGGCGCTCGACTTCGAAACCAATATCAGCCACGTGATCAGGGTTCTCGCGACTGATTCCGGAGGTTTGTCCGTCGAGCGTGACTTTACGATCACCGTGGGCGACGTCGACGACGAGCCGCCGAGCGTTCTGAACCTGACGAACGATGTTGTCGCCGAGGATGCGGCGCTGGGCAGTGTTGTCGGCACAGTCAGTGCGGTTGATCCCGATAGTGCCAGCCACACCTTCAGCTTGATCTCGAATCCCGGCGGCCTTTTCGCCATCGATCCGCAGACCGGCGCCTTAACGCTCGCCGCCGCGCTGGATTTCGAGGCGGCCGAGACCCATCAAGTGATCGTGCGGGCGACCGATCCAGGCGGCAACTTCCTCGACACCCCCTTCACGATAAACGTAACCGACGTCAACGAGCCACCGGTAGCGCAGCCCGACGCGATCGCGACCGACGAGGATAACCTGGTCGCGGGCAACGTGCTTCTGGACAACGGGAGCGGCGCGGATAGCGATCCGGAGAATGACATTCTGACGGTGACCGCGGTCAATGGAGTCGCGGCCAATGTGGGCACGCAGATCGCGCTGGCAAGCGGGGCCCTGCTGACGCTGAATTCTTTTGGGACCTTCGACTACGATCCGAACGGCCGGTTCGAGGACTTGGGCGTTGGTCAGAGCAGAGCCGACAGCTTCACCTACACCGTCGACGACGGCAACGGCGGCACGGATACGGCGACCGCGACGGTAACGGTGACGGGCGTCAACGATCCGCCTGAGGTGGACAGCCAACAACGCACCGTGGACGAAGATTCGCTCGATAACGCCTTGGGTCTGAGCGCGCCCAGCGACGTGGATGGCGACACGCTGATCATCGCGGTGGTGACGTTGCCCGATCCGGACAAGGGCACGGTGACCCTGGCGGGCGGCGCGGCGGTGACGCTTGGCCAGGTGCTGACCGCGGCGCAGCTGACCGGTCTGGAGTTCGATACCCTGGCGAACGCCACCGGTGCCGCCGGCCAGTTCGAGTATTCGGTCTTCGACGGCACGGTGACGGTGAACGGTGCCGTGACTCTCTCGATCGGGACCCTCAACGATCCACCTATTCTTGGCGCCAACGAACTGATCTTGGACGAAGGCGAGACGGTGGTGCTCTCCTCGGCCAATCTGAGCGCAACCGATGTGGACAACCCCGACCCGGACCTGATTTTCGCGGTGGCCGGTGTCACCGGCGGGCAGTTCGAGTTGGTGGCCAACCCCGGTTCTGCGATCACGCGATTCACGCAAGGCCAAGTTACGGCGGGTGCGGTTCAGTTCGTGCACGACGGCGGGGAGGCGCCGCCGGCCTACACGGTGACGGTCAGCGACGGAGTCAACACAACGACTCCGGACGCCGCGACGATCGACTTTACTAACCTCAACGATCCCCCGGTTCTGGGCACCAACACGCTAACCTTGGACGAGGGCGGGACAGTTGTGCTCGCGTCGGCCAACCTGAGCGCGGCCGATGTGGACAATCCCGACCCGGCCCTGACTTTCACGGTTGCGGGGGTAACGGGCGGCCAGTTCGAGTTCGTGGCCAACTCTGGCGTGGCGATCACGCAATTCACGCAAGGCGACGTAACGTCAAGCGCGGTGCAGTTCGTGCACGACGGCGGCGAGGCGCCGCCGGCCTACACGGTGACGGTCAGCGACGGAGTTCTCATAACGACTCCGGACGCCGCGACGATCGATTTTACCAACCTCAACGATCCGCCTGTGGTGGACAGCCAGCAACGCACCGTGGACGAGGATTCGCTCGACAATGCCTTGGGCTTGAGCGCGCCCGGCGATGCGGATGGCGATGCGCTGACCATCACGGTGATGGCGTTGCCCGATCCGGACAAGGGCACGGTGATCCTGGCCAATGGCGTGGCGGTGACCGTGGGTCAGGCGTTGACCCCGGCCGAGCTATCCGGGTTGCAATACGACACTGTATCGGACGCAGAGGGACTGGCTGGTCAGTTCGTGTACGCGGTCTTCGACGGCACGGTGACGGTCGAGGGCACGATCGATCTCGATATCGCGCCCGTGAACGACGCGCCGGTTCTTGGCGCCAATCTCCTGCGCCTGGAGGAGGGTGAAACGGTCGTGCTGTCGGGCGCGAACTTGAGTGCGACCGATGTAGACAACTCCGATCCGGACTTGATTTTCGAGGTCGCCGGGGTAACGGGCGGCCAGTTCGAATTCGTAGCCGACCCCGGTGTGGCGATCGCGCAGTTTACACAAGGCCAGGTTACAGC
>JAJFGN010000012.1 GCA_021776115.1 Kiloniellaceae bacterium
GACCACACAGAAGACCGTCGCCTTCCTCAAGCCCTACGAAATCGACCGGCAGGTTTTGGCCGTCTATTTTGATGGTAGCCAGACCGTCGAACAGGTCGCTCATTACGGGATGAAGGACGGCATCGTGGTCAATTACTATAAAGATGAGACGCCGGCCCGCGGCAAGGACTCGTCCTTCGTCGAACAACTCTTCGGCAGCATCGCCAACCGCAAGATGTTCAAAGATCAGAGCGGTGGCGGCGTCGCTGGCGGCATTCCGGGACCGGGCCTCTAAGCGAAGCCCGGCCCGTTTCGCCTTATTGGTGGGCGAGCACCGCCAACAACAGCAGCGCCACGATATTAGTGATTTTGATCATCGGGTTCACAGCGGGGCCGGCCGTATCCTTGTAGGGATCGCCGACCGTATCGCCGGTCACCGCGGCCTTATGGGCCTCGGACCCCTTACCGCCGTGATGTCCGTCCTCGATATATTTTTTGGCGTTGTCCCAGGCGCCACCGCCCGCGGTCATGGAGATCGCCACGAAGAGGCCGGTCACGATCACGCCCAGCAGCATGGCGCCAAGCGCGGACAAGGCCGCCGCCTGGCCGCCGATCGTCTTGATCACGAAGTAGAGGACGATCGGCGAAAGCACCGGCAGCATCGAGGGAATGACCATTTCCTTGATCGCCGCCTTGGTCAGCAGGTCGACGCAGCGGCCGTACTCCGGCTTGCCCGTGCCTTCCATGATGCCGGGGATTTCCTTGAACTGCCGGCGTACCTCGACAACGACCGATCCGGCGGCGCGGCCAACCGCGGTCATGCCCATGGCCCCAAAGAGATAGGGCAATAAGCCGCCGATGAGCAGGCCGACCACGACATAAGGATTGGACAGCGCGAAGTTAATGCCCTCGCCGACATCGATCAGACCCGCCTTGGCGAAGTGCTCCAGATCGGAAGTGTAAGCGGCGAAGAGAACCAGGGCGCCGAGGCCAGCCGACCCGATGGCGTAGCCCTTGGTGACCGCCTTGGTGGTGTTGCCGACCGCGTCGAGCGCGTCGGTCGTCTTGCGCACCTCGGCCTCCATCTCGGCCATCTCGGCGATTCCGCCCGCGTTGTCGGTAACGGGGCCATAGGCATCGAGGGCTACAACCATCCCGGCCAGGGCCAGCATGGTGGTGACCGCGATTGCGATGCCGAACAACCCAGCAAGAAGGTATGTCCCGATGATGCCGGTCACGATGATGAGGGCCGGAATCGCCGTGGCTTCCATTGAAATGGCCAGGCCTTGGATCACGTTGGTGCCGTGCCCCGTGGTCGAGGCTTGAGCGATGCTGCGTACCGGCCGGTACTCGGTGCTGGTGTAGTACTCGGTCACCCAGATCAGGGCGCCGGTGATGACCAAACCGGCCAGGCCGCAGTAATAAAGATAGCGGCCGGTGAAGCTCTGGTTGCCAACAGTGAACACGGTGTCGGTGCCGATGACCCACTCGGTGATCGGGTACAGCACGATGGCGGAGATCACGGCCGAGGCGATGAAGCCCTTATAGAGCGCGCCCATGATATTCTGGTTGCCGCCCAAGCGGACGAAGAACGTCCCGAGAATGGAGGCGGGGATGCAAGCACCCCCGATAACCAGCGGATAGAGCATCGCGGAGTCCACCATTTCGGTGCCGGCGAAAAAGATCGAGGCCAGCACCATGGTCGCGACTACGGTCACGGCATAGGTCTCGAACAAGTCGGCGGCCATGCCGGCGCAGTCGCCGACGTTGTCACCCACGTTGTCGGCGATCACGGCCGGGTTGCGGGGATCGTCTTCGGGAATACCGGCTTCGACCTTTCCAACCAGATCGGCGCCGACATCGGCGCCCTTGGTGAAAATGCCGCCGCCCAAACGCGCGAAGATCGAAATCAGCGACGCCCCGAAGCCGAGACCGACCAGCGGCTCGATGATCTCGCGACCCTCGGCCCCGAGGCCCAGCAGCACCGCGTAGTATCCGGCCACGGCAAGTAGGGCCAGTCCCGCGACCAGCATCCCGGTGACCGCGCCGGCCCGGAACGCCAGGGCTAGGCCCTCTGCCAGGCCTGTACGCGCCGCCTCCGCCGTGCGGACATTGGCCCGCACCGAAACGAACATGCCGATGTATCCGGTCAGGCCGGACAAGGTGGCGCCGATCAGGAAGCCGATCCCGACTTTGGGCCCTAGGGCATAGGAAATGATCACGAAAATCACCACCCCGACCATGGCGATGGTCCGATATTGCCGATTCAGATAGGCTTGCGCGCCCTCCTGAATGGCGGCGGCGATCGTTTGCATTCGCTCCGTTCCGGCGCTCGCGGCCAAAACGGACCGTGAAGCCCAAATGCCATAAACCAATGCCAGCGCCCCGCAGGCGAGGACAAACATCAACTGCGTCGTCATTCTGGTTCCCTTTGATCGATCTTGAGAAGCCGGCTGCGCGCCCGATCTAACGACCCCCCGATGCTTCGCAGCCGCAAAAAAATCGCGCGGAAAATGCCAGAATCGCTGAGTAAAGGCAACCGCCGCCGGCGCAGATCTCGCCGTAAATCGAAATTCGGAAGATTATGCCCGGATTGGGCGGGTCGATACCAAGGCCCCTTGATATTAACCGTCGCCGGGCACCCGCCGGCTCATGCCCTGAACCAGGACCGCGCTAACCCGGCCGGGCCCAAAGACGTCGTTCCCCGCCTTTAGCAGGCGTTTGCGGACGATCGGCAGGATCTCTTCTTGCTCGTTGATGTGCCTGAAGGCGAGCACGCCGTGCAGCTCCTTGAGCAGAGAATTACGCAACCGCGGTGTCATATTCTTGACGTGCTCCTTCGCTTCGGGAGCCGCGAACTCGACTTGAAGCAAGAGAGTCAGGTGCTGAATCACCTGCCCCTCTCTCAGGATCGGCACGACAATTGGATCGAGCTTAACGCTGCGTTCGCTGTCCGGGCCACCGGAATCCGGTTCATCCGCCGCTACGCTATCCTCGGCCGGAGCCTCGCGCAGAAAGAACCACCACCCGGCCCCTCCGGCGCCGGCCAGGATCAAGACCAGCGCAACCAGTATCACCACGCGTTTCATGCTTGGACCCTTGTGCGCCCTGGAAAGGTTCCCCTAGGCTCATACAGGCGGCACAGTGAACATGGCGTTAAGGGCTTTTGCCACGGGTTCGCTAGAAATGAGCCCAACCCTTTGAAGGTAGGGCGATTTCCTCTCCCGCGCCGTCGAGCACACGTACCCCCTGCCCGGCCGACATCCGCCCGATTCGGGTCAGATGCAGGCCTAGGTCCTGTGCCAAGGCCTCAATCGCGCCGGCTTTGTCCGGCGCTAGCGTGAATAGAAGCTCATAGTCGTCGCCGCCCGTCAGAAGACCTGGCAGCAAGCTGCCGTCGGCTTCGAGCGCGCGCGCTCCGGCGACCGACAGCGGTACCGCCGGTGCGTGAAGCTCAGCCGCCAGGCCGGACGCATCGCATATGTGCCCCATATCGGCGACCAGGCCGTCGGAGACGTCCAGAGCCGCTGTCGCCAGGCCACGCTCACTCAGCGCCCGCCCCAAGGACACGCGCGGCGCGGGCAAGCGGTAGCGCTCAGCCAAGGCGGCGCGGTCGGGCTCGCTCAAGTGCGTGAGTTCGCCGCGCAGGGCCTTGAGCCCGAGCACACCGTCCCCGATCGCGCCCGAAACGAAAATCTCGTCTCCGACGCGCGCGCCGGAACGCGATAGGGCCCGGCCTGGGGCGACCTCCCCAAAGGCAGTCAAGGATAGCGTCAAAGGCCCGGGCGTGGAGACCGTATCGCCGCCGAGCAGATCGACCCCGAACTCGGCCTGATCTAGCGCCAACCCGTCCGCGAAGGCGGCAATCCAGTCTTCCTCGATATCCTTTGGAAAGGCTGTAACCAGCAGGTAGCCGCGCGGCCGCGCGCCCATGGCCGCCAGGTCCGAGAGATTGACGCGCAGCAGCTTGCGGCCCAGCGTTTCGGGTGGATCGCCGGGCAGGAAATGAACGCCGGCGACCATCGCATCGACGGTGACTGCCACGCTGAGCCCGGCCCCCGGCGTGAAGCATGCGCCGTCATTGCTCAGGCCCTCGGCGCCCGGAGCCCCGGCGGCGAGGGGCGCGAAGTATTTGGCGATGATCTCGAATTCGCCGGTCATGAAACGCGGTCCCGAATTTGGCCTATCAGTTTTAAATCGTCATTCCGGAACCCGGTTCGGCCCAAATCATGTACCCGCGAACGCGGGGATCTGATTTGGTTGGCGAACCGAGGTATCCGGAATCTTTAGCCACCGCCTCGATCCCCTGACGGACAAAGATCCCGGATCTCTGATTTTTCTACCCAAATCACAGATTCGGAGAAAAATCGCGTCCGGGATGACGGCTAAAAGTTCACAAGCCCTAAGCCAAGCTGGCCGGCGCCGCTGGCTCGGGCGCGCACTCCTCCGGCCTCAAGGCGCGCGCTACACGGTCGAGTACACCGTTGACCATTGCCGGCTCCCGGCCCGAAAAGAAGGCGTCGGCGACCGCCATATATTCACTGATCACGACCCGAATGGGAATGGAGCGCCGCTCCGCCAATTCGTAGACGCCGGCGCGCAGCAGGGATAACAACAAGGTCTCCAGACGCTCAACCGGCCAGTCCTCGTCCAGAACCGCCGCGAGCATGTCGTCGAACTCGCCCGCGCCCTCCGCGACGCCGCGCACCAGTTCGCTCATGAGCTTCCGGTCAGCTTCCGCAAGTATCACGCCGTCCACGTCTTCCTTAAGGCGCAGATCGACAAACTCTTGGATCACCCGATCGGGTGTCGAGCCGGACATCTCCATCTGGTAGAGCGCTTGCACAGCCGCCAAGCGCGCGGAGCTTCGCTGCCGTGCCGTGCGCTGGGACGCCGCCAACTTTCCACCGCCGGGCTTGGCCGGGCGTTTGGTCACGGAATCGCTCATGGCCGGAACCCGTTCATCTGGAACCGACACGGAAGTGACGTTTCACCTCCAGCATGCGCAGGCACGCGTCGGCAACGTCGCGGCCCTTGTTCTTGCCGTCGACGCTTGCGCGGGCCCAGGCCTGATCCCGGTTCTCACAGGTCAGAATCCCGTAACCGATCGCGAGCGCCTCTTGGCAGGCAATATCCTGGAGCTTGCGCGCGCTTTCCCCGCATACGTAATCGTAGTGCGATGTCTCGCCCCGAATGACGCAGCCGAGCGCGAGGTAGCCGTCGAAGCGCGGCTGGGCCTCGGCAGGATCGGCCGCGCGTTCGCTCATGACAATCGCGGCCGGGATTTCGAAGGCGCCGGGCACGGCGATGCGCTCATACGTCGCGCCGCGGCGATCCAGTTCTCGTATTGCGCCCTTAGCCAATTCGTCGGCTATGTCCTCGTAGAAACGTGCTTCTACGATCAGGATGTTAGGGGGGCTGTCGGCTTTGGCCACGGGTCAGTCTTTCGATATCGGGATTGGGCGCTGTTCAACCATTTTCAGGCCATAGCCCTCCAGCCCGACGATCGTCCGCTTTGTGTTCGAGAGGACGATCATTTCGCTGACCCCGAGGTCGAGCAAGATCTGCGCCCCGACGCCGTAATCGCGCAGCTCCCCAAAGGTTTTCTCAGGCGCGGCTTCGCGCGATTTCATGATGTCGGACAGGCTAGTGGGGACCGGCTCGCGGATTACCACCAGCACGCCCCTTCCCGCCGCGCTGATCGTGCGCAGGATTTGTTCCAACTCGCCGCTCTTGCCGCTCGCCCGGTCGCCTAGGGCATCGTCCAGAATGTTCAGGACGTGGACCCGGACGAGCACCGGCCCGGGCGCCCGCAAATCGCCGGTCCAGACCGCCAAATGCTCGGCATAGTGCGTCTTGTCGACGTAGACCGCGGTTTTGAAAGCGCCGCCGAAACGCGTGTCTAAAGACCCCTCCAGCGTCTTTTCAACGATGCGGTCGTAACGCCGGCGATAGGCTATCAGATCGGCGATGGTCGCGATCTTGAGGCCGTGGCGCTGGGCAAAGGCGATCAAGTCGTCGCGCCGCGCCATGGTGCCGTCATCGTTCATTATTTCGCAGATTACGCCCGATGGATTGAGGCCGGCCAAGCGCGCCAGGTCCACCGCCGCTTCCGTGTGGCCAGTGCGCACCAGCGCGCCGCCATCGCGCGCAACCAGCGGAAAGACGTGACCCGGAGATACGATGTCGTTGGGGCCCTTGGTCGGATCGATAGCCACCGCCACGCTATGCGCCCGGTCGGGCGCCGAGATCCCGGTTGAGATGCCGTCGCGCGCCTCGATAGAAACCGTGAAGGCGGTCTCGTGCCGGGACTCGTTCTTCTGCGCCATAAGCGGCAGGCGCAGAGCCTCGACGCGTTCGCGGGTCAGCGCCAGGCAGATCAAGCCGCGCCCGTTCTTGGCCATGAAATTGATCACGTCCGGCGTCGCCATTTGCGCCGGGACCACCAGGTCGCCCTCGTTTTCCCGGCCTTCGTCATCGACCAGGATAAACATCCGGCCGTTGCGCGCCTCCGCGATGATGTCCTCGATCGGCGAAACGATCTCGCTGAAGGTCGCCCGCCAGGGTTTATCGGTTACCGCTGCCATGTTCTATTCCGTTGCCAGGAGGCGCTGAACGTAGCGCGCAAGCATATCTATTTCCAGGTTAACCCGCAGGCCGGGCTGGCAGGCCCCAAGGGTGGTGACGCGGGCCGTGTGCGGCACGATGTTAACCGAAAACCCGCCATCGATGCCGCCCGTGTCGTTTACCGTGTTGACCGTCAGCGACACCCCGTCCAGGACCACCGACCCCTTGGGGGCGATAAAGCGCATAAGGAATTTGGGCGCGCCGAGCGTCAGGCGAACGGAGCCGCCCTCCTCGCTCCGCTCGCGGACCGTGGCCACGCCATCGACGTGGCCGGAAACCAGATGGCCGCCGAGTTCCTCGCCCAGACGTAAGGCACGTTCGAAATTGACCGGTGTGCCCGCTTGCCAATCGCCCAGCGTGGTCTTGGACAGCGTTTCGGCCGAGACGTCGGCCGCGAACCAAGCCATCCCCTCGGCCCCCCGCCCCTTGTCGATCACGGTCAGGCACGCGCCCGAGCAAGCGATCGACGCGCCCATGGCGATCGAGTTTGGGTCGTAGGCCGTGTTGAAGACAAAGCGCGCGTCGGCCGCGCGCTCGATGCCGCGTACATTGCCTAGGTCGGTTACTATTCCAGTGAACATAAAGAGAATCTAGTGCGCCCGGACGTAGGTTGCCACCAGATCGTCACCGAGGCGCCTGGCCCCATGTAGTTCAAATGCTGGGGCCTTGGCCAAAACCTCCAGACCGAACCCTGTAATCGCCGGAATTCCGTCGCCGCCAATGATCTTGGGCCCGTGGAACCAAACCAGGCGATCGACCAGATCCAGACGCAAGAGCCCGGCCGCGACCCGGCCGCCGCCTTCGACCAGAAGCCGGGTCGTGCCCCGCTCACCCAGGGCCCGCAAGGCCGCGCGTAGCGACAGGTTGCCGTCCTCATCGAGCTCGACCTGGATAATCTCGACGCCTGCGTCCCGATAGGCCTGCAAGCGCACGCCCTCGCTCCCGGCCCTGGTGATCAGCCAGGTCGGCTGGCGGGCCGCACGCGCCACCAGGTCGTGGGTCAGTGGCAGGCGCAGACGGCCGTCCAGCACCACGCGGATCGGCGACGCCTCTTCCAGTCCCGATAAGCGGGCATCGAGCCGCGGATTGTCGGCGACAGCCGTGCCGCTGCCGACCAGTATCGCATCGTGCTGAGCCCGCAACAGATGCCCGCGCGCGCGCGCCGCCGGACCGGTAATCCAGCGGCTTTCACCGCGCTTGGTGCCGATTTGCCCATCCAGGGTCGTCGCCAATTTCAGGGTCACCAGCGGCCGGTCCTCGCGTTGCCGAGTCAGATACCCGGCATTCAGCTCGGCCGCGGCCTCGGCGCCCGGCCCGAGGACGACCTCGATCCCGGCCGCCCGAAGCTTGGCCAGGCCCTTACCGGCGACGCGCGGGTCGGTATCCTCGAGCGCGACAACGCAGCGGACGATACCGGCCCCGATCAGGGCGTCCGCGCAAGGCGGCGTCCGTCCGTGGTGGGTGCAGGGCTCCAAGGTGACATAGGCGCACGCCCCGCGGGCCGCCTCACCGGCACGGCCCAAGGCCTCGGTCTCGGCGTGCGGGCGCCCACCCTGCTGGGTCCAACCACGCCCGACGACGCGCCCATCCTTAACCACAACGCAGCCGACGGCCGGATTCGGCGCGACCCGGCCAAGTCCGCGCGCGGCCAAGGCCAAGGCCGCATGCATGTGCCCAAGGTCGTCGGGTTCGCCTGCTCTAGTCGTTTTCGCCAATGGTTTCGATAAATTCTTCAAAGTCGCGCGCCTCGCGGAAGTTACGATAGACCGAGGCGAAGCGGACGTAGGCGACGGGGTCCAAGGTCTTGAGTGCGTCCATGATCAAGCTGCCAAGGGTTTTACTGGGTATGTCGCTCTCGCCGGAGGATTCCAGGTTGCGCACGATGCCATTGACCACCCGTTCCAAGCGATCGGAGTCGACCTGCCGCTTGCGCAGCGCGATTTGCATAGAGCGGACCAGCTTCTCGCGGTCAAAGGCTTCGCGCTTGCCGGTCGATTTGACGACCGTCAGCTCGCGAATCTGCACCCGCTCGAAGGTCGTGAAACGGGCGCCGCAGTTCACGCATTGCCGCCGCCGTCTGATCGCCGAATTGTCCTCCGTCGGGCGCGAATCTTTAACCTGTGTATCGTCGTTCCCGCAAAAGGGACAGCGCATGGTCCAGGCCCCTCCTTAAGCCATTAGGTTCGGGTATATCGGGAACCGGTGGCACAGGGTTCGAACTTCCTCCCGCACCCTAACCTCCAATCCGCCGTTATCCTCGGGATTTTCAGCTAGGCCTTCGAGGACACGGGTAATCATTTCGCCGACCTGCCGGAACTCGGCAACGCCGAAGCCTCGGGTCGTGGCCGCCGGCGAGCCCAAGCGAATGCCAGAGGTCACGGTCGGCTTGGCGGGATCGAAGGGCACGCCATTCTTGTTGCAGGTGATCCCGGCCCGGTCGAGGCTCTCCTCGGCCGCCTTGCCGGTCAGGCCCTTGGGACGAAGGTCCACAAGCATCAGGTGAGTGTCGGTGCCGCCGGTCACGATATCGAAGCCGTTCGCCAGCATGACCTCGGCCAGGGCCTTGGCATTGTCCACGACCTGCCGCGCGTAGATCTTGAATTCCGGCTTCAGGGCCTCGCCGAAGCCGGCCGCCTTGCCGGCGATGGCATGCATCAGCGGCCCACCCTGAAGCCCAGGGAACGCCGCCGAGTTGATCTTCTTCCCCAGCGCCGCATCGTTCGACAGGATCATGCCGCCGCGCGCGCCGCGTAAGGTCTTGTGCGTCGTCGTGGTCACGACATGGGCGTGCGGCAGGGGGCTGGGATGAACCCCCGCCGCCACCAGCCCGGCAAAATGCGCCATGTCGACCTGGAAGATGGCATCGATTTCGTCTGCGATTTTGCGAAAGCGCGGGAAATCGATGAAGCGCGGATAGGCGGAGCCGCCAGCGATGATCAGCTTGGGTTTGTGCTCGCGCGCCAGCGCCTCGACTTCGTCGTAGTCGATCAGGCCATCCTGGCGGCGCACACCGTATTGGACCGCCTTGAACCACTTGCCCGACAGGTTTGGCGCCGCGCCGTGGGTGAGATGCCCGCCCGCCGACAGCGACAGCCCCATGATGGTGTCGCCGGGCACGCAAAGGGCCAGCAACACGCACTGGTTTGCCTGGGCGCCGGAGTGAGGCTGGACGTTAGCGAACTCACAGCCGAATAGCTGCTTGGCGCGGTCGATCGCCAGTTGCTCGGCAACGTCGACGTATTCGCACCCGCCGTAGTAGCGCCGTCCGGGATAGCCCTCGGCATATTTGTTGGTCAGGACCGATCCCTGGGCCTCCAATACCGCGCGCGAGACGATGTTCTCGGAAGCGATCAGCTCGATCTGATCTTGCTGCCGCGTCAATTCGTCGCGAATGGATTGATCGAGGACCGGATCCGTCTGTGCGAGCCCCTGCCCAAAGAAGGCCGTGTTCGATGAACTCATGGTGCGTCGATCTCCCTCCCAAATAGCCCTGTGCTAGCGCATCGCCGGGCCCCGTCAAGCGGCCTTGAACCCGGACCGGCTCTCTTCCTCATCCCAATTTCGCGACCCGGCCCGTGTGCCGTCCCCCGGGGAAAGCGGTTGCCAGAAACACTCTCAAGCACTCTTTCGCGACTTCATCGCCGATCAAGCGGGCGCCCAGGGCCAGGACGTTGGCGTCATTGTGCTCGCGCGCCAGGCGCGCCGAGGTGACATCGTGACAGACTGCGGCGCGCACGCCGGCATGGCGGTTGGCGGCTATCGAAATTCCAATTCCCGTGCCGCAGACAAGTACGCCTCGCTCAGCGCGGCCGGCTACGATGGTTTCCGCCAAGGCATGGCCGAAATCCGGGTAGTCCACCGAATCTGTCCCGTGTGTGCCCAGATCGAGCACCTCGTGCCCGAGCGCGCGCAATTCCGTCACCAGCACGCCCTTAAGGGCGACGCCGGCATGGTCCGAGGCAATGGCGACTGGCGTGGCTGACATGGTGGATGGCCCGAGGGGTCAGTTTAGGGGCTCGAGGCTACCATATGTCGGCAAGTTAAGGAAAGCCGGCACAAGGTTTGGGCCAAAAGGAGTTTGGGCCCAGAGGGCGGCGGATCGGGCCGCCATGGCCCTCAGCGAGAGGGTTCCAAGCAAGCCAACAATAAGCGATAACTATATTTTTCAAGTCTCTCTAGGTACTCAATTGACACGATTAAATGAACATGGGATATTTTACTAAATGGGGCAATCAATAAACCAAGGAAATAATAAAAATGGCGGAACAAGTCTCTAGCAATTCAAATTCGGGCGAGCTCTTACGCATGACGGCAGACGTCGTATCCGCCTACGTCAGCAAAAATCCGTTACCCGCGAACGATCTTCCCAGTGTCATAAACACGGTTCACCTGTCGTTGTCCGGCCTCGATCTGGATCAAAATGCGGCCAAGGTCGCCCTCCAGCCGGCGGTGCCGATCAAGAAATCGGTGACCCCCGATTTCATTGTGTGCCTGGAAGATGGCAAGAAGCTGAAAATGCTGAAAAGGCACCTGCGCACGGCCTACAACCTGTCGCCGGACGAGTATCGCTCGAAATGGCAGTTGGGCCCGGACTACCCGATGGTCGCGCCGAACTATGCCAAACGCCGCTCCGAGTTCGCCAAGCAGATTGGCCTGGGCAGGAAGCCGGGCAAGCGCAAACGCACATAGTCACGCCACGCGACCCAATGGGGCGGACCGTTTCCGCCTCTATTTCCTGGGGAAGAGATAAATCGGCCCGGCGGTATCCCCGCCGGGCCGAAGTCGTTAAAGCGCTATAGAGAAATCGCGCTTAGCGATAGTCGTATTGGCCATTTTTCCATATGTACCAGACATAGCCTGGGGCCGTGACGTCGCCTTTACCGTCGAAACCGATCGAGCCTAGGACGGTCTCGAACTTGTTCGAACGCAGCGATGCGATGGTTTTGTCGAGATCGGTGCTTCCAGCCTTCTCGACCGCTTGGGCCCAAGCCTGAATCGCGCCGTAGGTATAGAGGGTGTAGCCCTCGGGCTCGTATTTCTGGGCCCGGAACTTGGCAACCACCGGGGCCGCCACAGCGTTCTTGCGCGGATCCGGGCTGAAGGTCATCAGCGTGCCCGTTCCGGCATCGCCCGTGATCTTCCAGTACTCGTCGGTTACCAGGGCATCGCCCGAGACAAGCTGGACATTGTAGCCCTGTTCACGGGCTTGACGAACCATCAAGCCAGCCTCGGTGTGATAGCCGCCGACATACATCACATCGACGCCAGCCGCCTTCATCTTCGAGACAAGCGCCGTATAATCCTTTTCGCCGGCGGTATAGGCCTCATACATGGCCTCTTTCTTACCGCGTGCCTTGTACTGTTTCAGGGTCTCGTCAGCGAGGCCCTTACCGTAGGCCGTCTTGTCGTGCAGAAAGGCGACCTTCTTGCCGCCGAAATCATCGGCCAGCATGTTGCCGGCGACGATGCCCTGCTGATCGTCGCGGCCGCAAACGCGAAACACGTTGTCGCCGCCTTCCTCGGTCAGCTTTGGGTTGGTCGAAGCGGGCGAGATCTGCAAGATGCCCTCTTCCTCGTAGACCTTGGAGGCCGGGATCGAGGAACCCGAGCAGAAGTGCCCGGCGACGAACACCACGCCATCGGCCACGAACTTGTTGGCGACCGCCACGGCTTGCTTGGGATCGCAGGCGTCGTCGCCGATTTCCAAGACCAGCTTTTGCCCCAGCACGCCACCCTTGGCGTTCAGATCCTCGACAGCCATCTCGGCACCGCGGCGCATCTGCTCGCCGAACGACGCGTACTGACCGGTCATGGGACCGGCCGTCGAAATCTTGATCTCCGCCTGCGCCGCGCCGGCGAGCGCCAGAGCAACCGCCGCAACGGACATGAACACAAATGATCTACGCATGTGCCTTACATCTCCCTGTGAGTAAAAGACCGTCCGAAATCGCGCTCAAACCAAAATTTAAAGCCGGTCACGCCGGCGCGGGAACTGCTTGCTTCGGAACGGGCGCCAGTCTAGCACCTCGCCCCGTCCCGGCAAGACCTTCTCGGCGCCGCCAGCCCGGTCATTCCTGGACCTTTTCCCGCCACCCGAGGAGTCCGCTACGCTGGTAAAGCCAGGGGTACTGGTTAACCATATTTCGCACCAAGGTCAGGCGATAGGCCAGGGCCGCGATCGCGAGCAGAACCAGGGTCGCGACGATGTAGCCCGACAGCGAAAATAGATCGCCCTCAAACAGGCTCCAGGTCAGAAAGCGGTCCACGAAACCGAGCAGGACCGCATAGGGCACGACTTGCCACATGGGTTGCCAGGTCTTGGCCACGGCTTGCCCGGTCATAAAACTGGCAAACCCCATGAGCAGCACCGTCAGTCCAATGAAGACCGGCCAGCTCGCGCCCAATACCTCGACCACCATCGCGTGTCCTCGCCTTACCCTTCCCAGCCGGCCTGAGCGCTCAACCGCCCTCAAGGTACGCCTTGCGCACCTCCTCGTTGGCCAGCAACTCCTGCCCGCTGCCCTTTAGCACGATCCGGCCGTTCGCCATGACGTAACCGTGGTGCGCCAGGCGAAGCGCGTGATAGGCGTTTTGTTCCACCAACAAGACCGTCACCCCCTTCTGATTGATATTCCGGATGACATCGAAGATCTGCCGGACAATCAGAGGCGCCAGCCCGAGCGACGGTTCGTCGAGCAGCAGGAGCCGGGGGCGGCTCATCAAGGCCCGCGCGATCGCCAGCATCTGCTGTTCCCCGCCGGAGAGCGTGCCGCCGCGCTGACGCTGGCGCTGGCTCAGGATGGGAAACAGCTCGAACACCATTTCCAGATCCTCGTCGAAATGGGCCGGATCGGTGGTGATCGCGCCCATCTGTAGGTTTTCTAGGACGGTCATGCGCGGAAAGATCCGCCGGCCCTCCGGCGACTGCGCGATCCCCATGCGGACGATCTCATAGGTCTCGCGCTGTGTGATCTCCGCACCCTCGAAAACGACCTTGCCGCGCGCCGCGCGCGGGTTCCCGCAGATGCTCATCAGCAAGGTCGTCTTGCCCGCGCCATTGGCGCCGATCAAGCTGACCACCTGGCCCTCTTGAACATCGATATCGACGCCGCGCAAGGCCTCGATATTACCGTAAAATGTATGCAGGCCAGAAACTTGCAGCATAAGGTTAGCTCGGGCCCCCGCCACCTTCTTCGTCGTCGCCCAAATAGGCGCGGATCACGGCCGGGTCGTTGCGCACTTGTTCGGGCGTGCCGTCGGAAATCTTTCTGCCGTAGTCGAGCACGATGATGTGATCGGATATGTGCATGACCACGCTCATATCGTGCTCGATCAACAGCACGCCGATCTTGTGCTGATCGCGGATGTAGGTGAGCAAACTGTTCAACTCATGCGACTCGCGCGGGTTCAACCCGGCGGCCGGCTCGTCCAGGCACAGCAATAGGGGTTCCGTACACATCGCGCGGGCGATTTCCAGGCGGCGCTGGTCGCCATAGGGCAGGTTGCCAGCGTCCCAATCCGCTTTGTCGGTCAAGTGAATGCGATCCAGCCAATAGCGCGCCAGCTCGACCGCCTTGGCTTCGGCATCGCGGTATCCCTTGAAGCCGAACAGACCCAAGACGGTGTAACCCGACGCGCGCATCAGCTTGTTGTGCTGCGCGACGATCAGGTTTTCCAACACGGTCATGCGGGGAAACAGGCGGATGTTCTGGAACGTGCGCGCCACCCCGGCGTCCTGCGCCGTGCGGTAGCCCTCTAGCCGCTCCAACAGATAGTCGTGCCGGGGGTGATGCAGGATCAGCCGCCCGACGCTGGGCTTGTAGAATCCAGTCAGGCAATTGAACACGGTGGTCTTACCGGCGCCGTTGGGGCCGATGACCGCGGTGATCCGGCCGGTCGCCGCCTGCAAGGAGACGTCGTCAATGGCAATCAAGCCGCCGAAGCGCATGGTCAAGTGCTCGACCGTGATACTCGCCGCGCCGCCGCCGGGAATTTCGGCGTCGGGCGCGCCACCGGCAGCGGCCGCCTGCGCCGTCACGACTTGGACTCCAGGCTCTTACCGCGGCCAAACAAGCGAATCGTCGGCTCGCGATGGGCCAGCAAGCCGGCCGGCCGCCACAACATGATCAGGACCATGGCCATGCCGAAGGCCAGCATCCGGTACTGCTGCAACTCACGGAAGAACTCCGGCATGCCAATCAGCAGGATGGCCGCGACCACGACCCCGATCTGGCTGCCAAAACCGCCGAGGACGACAATCGCCAAGATCACCGCCGACTCGATGAAGGTAAAGCTTTCGGGGCTAATGAAACCCTGCCGCGTGGCGAAGAAAGAGCCGGCGAATCCAGCGAACATCGCGCCAATCCCAAACGCGGTCAGCTTGGTGTTGCGCGGGTTTATGCCGAGCGAGCGGCACGCGGTCTCGTCTTCCCGAAGGGCCTCCCAAGCGCGGCTGATGGGCAGCTTGCGGATGCGCATGCTGAATAGATTGACGACCATGGCCATGGCCAGGATCAGATAATAGAGAAAAATGATCCGTTGCAAAGACGAGTATTCCAGCCCAAACAGGTCATGGAACGAATTGTCGGAACTGCGCGAAAATTCCGCGATCCCAAAAAAACTTGGCCTCGGAATACCGGAGATACCGTCCGGCCCGCCCGTGAACTCGTACCAGTTCAGCAGGATGACCCGGATCATCTCGCCGAACCCCAAGGTCACGATCGCCAGGTAATCGCCGCGCAAGCGCAGCACCGGAAAGCCCAGAATGACGCCCGCCAGCGCCGCCATCAGGCCGGCGAAGGGCAGGGAAATCCAGAAACTGACGTCGAGATAGGTAGCGAGGAGCGCGAAGCTGTAAGCCCCAACCGCATAAAAAGCGACGTAGCCCAAGTCCAGGAGCCCGGCCAAACCGACCACGATATTGAGGCCCCAGCCCAGCATGATGTAGGTGATAACCAAGATCGCGATATCGAGAAGGTGCCGGTTCGCGGCCGGCAGAAAAGGAAACAGGAGCGCAAAGGCCAATAGCGCCGGCCCCAGAAAGCGCGCCGCGTGCTGAACCTGCGCGGCAAAGTGGTCCAAGCGTTCTTCTCGCGCCTGGGCCGATTCTTCGGAGGCAATGTGGCGCCGCGACAAATAAGCGCGGATGCCGATAACAACCGTGACGAAAAGCAGGCCCCACAAGACGACCGGGTCTTGAAACGGCAGGAAGCGCTGCACGGCAGCCCCGGTCTCGGGTCCGAAGAGGCTTTGCGCGAGCAGCATCACCAGCATGACGACGACCAGGACCGGCGCGCCGATCAAGACCGGACCGGGCCGGTGCACCCGCAATAGAATGAGGGCTATTCGTCCGAAGAAACCCAGCGCCACCACGACGGCAACGTCGTCGAAGCGGGTGTTAATGCCAATGCCGCCGGGGATATCGGTGGTCTCGAACCCGACCAGGGCTGCGGCCAGCGCAAAAATCACCAGGGCCGTGATCCCGGCTTCCTTGAGCATGGCCCGAAGATCCAGGGGATGTACGTCGATACCGGATGCCGTCGTCACCGACATGGCGTCAGACTTTCTCGATGTCCGGCTTGCCGAGCAAGCCGGACGGTCTGAAGACCAGGACCAGCACGAGAATGCTGAAGGCCGCGACGTCTTTGTATTCGACCGTGAAATAGCCCGACCAGAAAGCTTCGATCAGGCCAATCAACAGGCCCCCGAGCATGGCCCCGGGAAGAGAGCCGATGCCGCCCAGGACCGCCGCCGTGAAGGCCTTGATTCCGGCCAGGAAGCCGATGAAAAAGTCAATCACCCCATAATACAAAAGAAACATCAGACCCGCGACCGAGGCAAGCATCGCGCCGACGACGAAGGTTAGCGAAATCGTTCGGTCGACGTTGACGCCGATCAGCGCCGCCATATTGCGGTCCTGCTCGCAGGCGCGCTGCGCCCGGCCCAGCGATGTCCGCGTGATCATCAAGGTGAAGGCCGCCATGAGTACGACGGTCACGACGATAATAATCATCTGCATATAGCTAAGCGAGACGACGTAACCTTGATCCTGCATGACCGTGACGCCACCGCTGATGACCGGCTGCATCGGTTTGTTGCGCGCGCCTTGAAGCAGTTGGACGTAGTTCTGAAGAAAGATCGACATACCGATCGCGGTAATCAGGGCGGCCAAGCGCGGCGAGCCGCGCAAGGGCCGATAAGCGACCCGCTCGAGCGTCCAGCCGTAGATCGATGTCAAGAGCATGGCCACGATCAAGACGATCAGCAACGCCAGGGGCACCCAAGTAACCCCCGCCATGCCCAAGATCAGAAAGGTGATGATCGATACGAACGACCCGATCATGAAAATCTCGCCGTGGGCGAAATTGATCATGCCGATAATGCCGTAGACCATGGTGTAGCCGATCGCGATCAGCCCGTAGATCGAGCCGAGCGTCAGCCCGTTTATCAGCTGATCGACGAAATAAGCGAAGGAGTTCTGCATGCGCTCTCACCGTCTTGGCTCGCCACAAACGCCGCCCAGCGAAGCCTAGGGGCAAAGGCGCATTTTACGCCCAGTCTCAGGCATCGCTGTTTCGAAAAAAATACACCTTGCCGTAAGCGGCGTTGTGTCTTGCCGAAAGCCCCCAAGTGTTTGCGTTTCTTGCCGCGCGTGGCCGGGCCCGCGCCCGTACCGCTCACGGTTGTTCCTTGATCGTTTCATAGCCCGACCGCAGGCGGCTCGCAAGAGAGATGGCCGCTCGTAGGAGAGATAACGGGACCAGGATGGCTTGCCCTCCTCTCTTTCCGCCGCGATTTCCTGGGGGAAACAATTCGGCGCGGCAAACCGAGTTCAGCGTGGGCTCTATCGTGGAAATTCGGCCTCGGTTTTTCAACAATAGTTTAGATTTTTATTTGGATAAACAAAATAGCTGCTCCGAAGAACTTTATTAACTTGTTTCCACTAGCTTTTTTTCAATGAAAAGGGGCGCAGCGGCCAGCTTGTATTTGTGTTTGAAAGAATTGGGGCGATCGCGCTTGGAATCGTCATGCAAGGGATAGTCCGTTTCCTGGTCGAACGCCCATTATGGGCTCTGGCGATCTATGCGGTGATCGGGTCCGGTTTGATTCTATTCCAAGTCCATCGGGTCGCGTCGGAGATCCGCTATTCGACCGCGTTGGAGGCCGCGAAATCCTATAGCGCGGCCGTGTCGGCGATTCGCAGCTATTACTCCTCTAACGTCGTGCCCCGGGCGAGAGAAGCCGGGGCCACGATTACCTACGACTATCAAGTACACGATGGCGCCATACCCCTGCCGGCGACACTGACGATCGAGCTTGGAGAGCAGGTCAGTCAGCGCTCCGAAGGCGCCCGCTTCCGCCTTTATAGCGACCACCCCTACCCCTGGCGCACGGATGGCGGCCCCCGCGATTCATTCGAATCCGAGGCCCTGGCCGCTGTCGAGCACGGCAGCCTGGAGGAATATGTTAAAGTCGAGTCGCAAGGCGACCGCTCCACCCTGCGCTACGCCCAGGCCGTGCACATGGGGCCGACCTGCGTGCATTGCCATAACTCGCGGGCCGATAGCCCCAAACGGGACTGGAAGGTGGGCGACGTGCGCGGCGTGCAAAGCGTCCAAATACCCTTACTAGGCCTCGCCGCCATCGCCACGGCACAAGGCCCGTCGGACTATGCCTTCATGATCGCCGGCGTCCTGGGCGGACTGCTTCTCTTTGGGGCCCTGCTCAACCGGCTGCAAAGCATGTACAGGACGGAAAGGCAACTGCTGGTCGCGGCCGAACAGCGGAACGAGGAACTCGCCAAAGCCAAGACCGCCGCAGAGGCCGCGAACCACGCCAAGTCGGAATTCCTGGCGAACATGAGCCACGAATTGCGCACGCCTCTCAATGCGATTAATGGGTTTTCCGAGATGATCAATGGAGAACGCTTCGGCCCCATCGATAACCCCAAGTACGTGAGCTACGCGGCCGACATCAACACCGCGGGCCGGCACCTGCTCGAGATCATCAACGACATCTTAGACCTCGCCAAAATTGAATCGGGTAACTTCAAGCTAAACCAGGAAACCATCGATATCGACTCCATTGTCGGCGAGTCCTTGAGAGTTGTAGGAGAGCGGGCCAAGGCTCAGAATCTGGTTATCGAGTACAAGGTTGAGCCGACCGCCGCACGTGTCCGCGCGGACAAGCGGGCGTTGCGCCAAATTCTTCTTAACCTGCTATCGAACGCGATCAAGTTTACCCAACCGGGGGGGCGAATTTTCGTTATCGCGCAGGTCGATGCCGACGGTCAGATGGTCCTAGCGGTCGAAGACACGGGTATCGGCATGGAACTGGCGCAAATCCCCGTCGCCATGTCGCCCTTCGAGCAAGTCGGCAGCGTGCTCGACCGGGACCACGGCGGTACCGGGCTCGGCTTGCCTCTGACCAAGAGCCTCGTGGAACTGCACGGTGGAAACCTGGAGATCGCCAGCGAGCCCAGCGTCGGCACCACCGTCTTCGTCCGCTTTCCGGCCTTCCGCACCATTCCCCGGGCGCAACCGGCCGCCTAGGCCCAACCGCTCGTTTACGGCGAGGCGAGGCTTAGCGGCGACCGGCTTTTCGCGCCAGGACATATTCCAAACGTTGCATCGCCACACGCTTGAGCCTGGCTTCGCCCGCCTGGGGATCCCCAACGATAGAGACCTCGGTCAAGGTTTCCGGATCGATGGCGGAAACCTTGACGTAGGCCCCAACAGGGTGGAATTCGATGATCACTTCTTTTAGCCGAGCCATGGGCCGATCATGAGAGCCTATGGCAAACAAAGCCTTAAGCGGCGGCGCGCCAGAACAGGCAGGGGCCTTTCGCCGACGCTCAGATCGGCTACATTACCGCTTAATACGTCCACGCCCTAACCCTGCGAGGCACCATCATGGCCCGGCCCCAAGTCACCGCGCCGCCCGCCCCGGCGGCCACCAGACCGGCGTTCCAATGGGACGACCCCCTCTTGCTCGACGCCCAGTTGAGCGAGGACGAGCGCATGGTGCGCGATGCCGCCAGGGCCTACTGCCAGGACAAGTTGATGCCCCGCATCCTCGAGGCCAACCGGCGCGAACGCTTCGACCGCGAGATCATGAACGAGTTGGGCGCCCTGGGTTTTCTGGGTTCGACCCTGCCGGAAACATACGGCTGCGCCGGGGTCAGCTACACATGCTACGGCCTGGTCGCGCGCGAGGTGGAGCGGGTCGATTCCGGCTACCGCTCGGCGATGAGCGTGCAGTCCAGCCTGGTTATGCACCCGATCCATGCCTATGGCACCGAAGCCCAGCGGCAAAAGTTCCTGCCCAAGCTGGCGAGCGGCGAGTGGGTCGGTTGCTTCGGCCTGACCGAACCGGACTCGGGATCGGACCCCGGCAGCATGACCACGCGGGCGCGCAAGGTCGACGGCGGCTACCTTCTAAAAGGCGCCAAGATGTGGATCACCAACTCGCCGATCGCCGATGTCTTCGTGGTCTGGGCCAAGACCGACGACGATGTTATCCGCGGCTTCATCCTGGAGCGCGGCATGAAGGGACTTTCGACGCCCAAGATCGAGGGCAAGTTCAGCTTGCGCGCTTCGGTCACCGGCGAGATCGCGATGGACGATGTGCCGGTGCCGGAGGAAAATCTTCTGCCCAAGGTGCAAGGCCTTAAAGGCCCCTTCGGCTGTCTCAACCGGGCCCGTTATGGCATCGCTTGGGGCGCCCTGGGCGCGGCCGAATTCTGCTGGCACGCCGCCCGCGACTACACCCTGGAACGTAAACAGTTCGGCCGGCCTCTGGCCGCGAACCAGCTGGTCCAGAAGAAGCTAGCGGATATGCAGACCGAAATCACGATCGGTTTGCAATCTTGCCTGCGCCTGGGCCGGATGTTCGACGAGGGCACCGCTGCGCCGGAGGCGATTTCAATGCTCAAGCGCAATTCCTGCGGCAAGTCGCTCGACATCGCCCGCACGGCGCGCGACATGCACGGCGGCAACGGCGTGGCCGACGAATACCACGTGATTCGCCACGTTATGAATTTGGAAGCCGTCAATACTTACGAAGGCACGCACGACATTCACGCGCTCATCCTGGGTCGCGCCCAGACCGGTATTCAGGCTTTTTCCTGAGCGGGGGCTGCCGCTTTCGCCGCACTGAGGTGCATCATACGCTGCATATAGATGGATGTGGTCACGTCCATGTCGAGCATCACGAGCATGTTGATCGCCCCGACAATATGAACCGCTTCGTCCATGTCGCTGGCGAAGAGTCTTTGTGCGTGCGCCGTGAGTTCGTTCAGGAAGAAGGCATAGGCGGCCATATAGTGGTAATTCGGTAGGCGGATTCTGAGGTGCGCCTCGGCCGCCACGGTCACACGCGCAACATAACTGGCATCGAACTCGCCGGTGAACAGGTCCTGCCAATGAACCTTCTGCGCCGCCCTCAGGCGCTCGATCATACGCGGGCTGGAAAGATACCGCGCGGTATCGGGATTGGCTTGGAGACGATTATAAAATTTTTGCGTGATGCCGTCGAATTGGGGCACGACCGCATACCAGAACTTGCGCGCCAGGCGCATCGATTCCTTGTTAATTCCGTACAGATCGAGACGTTTCTGTGGAACGCCCTTGGGAAACACCATCGCGATACCGCCGGTAGCATCCAGTGTCGTGGCTCGTGCAGTGCACGCGCCAAACCTCGTCAGACATCGGGCGCTTGAGCTAATGTGGCGGTTATTGGTTAAGGGTCGCTAAACGGAAAACGGCCCGCCACACGAGGCGAGCCGCAAGATCCGCTCTATTCGGTCAGTCTAGCCGAGTAAGGCTCTACGCGGCCGAATTGAGCTGGGAGTTGGAGCGCTGGGGCGCGGCCCAGAATTGCAGCATGCGGCGCAGCAGCGTATTCGCGCTGTCCAGCGATTCCTTGTCGATCTGGACCGCGGACAATTCGCCGGTATGATCGTCGAACACCGCGCTGAGCCGGCGGAAAATATCGACCCCCTTCTCCGAGGCGCGCACGTGGAACGAGCGGCGGTCGTGGGGCGAGCGCTCCTGAATCAGATAGCCGTGCTCGACCATCTTCTTCACGTTGTACGACACGTTGGAGCCCAGATAGTAGCCACGCTGCGTCAACTCGCCGACGGAATACTCTTCCTCGCCGACGTTGAACAGGATCAGGGCCTGCACGTTGTTCAGATCGCGGACGCCCCGGCGATCGAGATCGGCCTTGACCACCTCCAAGCACTGGCGATGCAGGCGTTCGATCAAAGAAATCGTTTCGAGATATGCAGCCTTCACGGGTTTCTAGCCTCTTTTCGTGTCTCGCGGATTTGGCCCATAGTTTAGGGACAAGCCGGTTAAAAGACGCTTAAATCCGGACCACGGGGCCCTGATCTTGACGCTCTAATCAGATGTTATTTCATTTGTATTCTTACGATAATTTTGGAAAGCTTACTCGAAATATCGACTAATTATCAATGACTTGACCAGCTTCATCCTCATCTCCATCGTCTCCCTCGGGCTTTGACCCGAGGGTCCATCGACGAGCGAGACTCGAACCTCGAGGGATTGCCGGGTCAAGCCCGGCGATAACCCTAAATGGGGAGGAAACGTACCAAGCCATTGAAGGCGAACACTTCGTCAAGGAACCGGCTTTTACACGCGCGCAGGCACCGTTAGGATACCCCCGTTTGCAGCCTTCGCGGCGATACGGTCTGCCGCCCCGCTGACGCGGCTGTTCTTATATCTCAGGAGTGCACGGTGATCCTTTTTAGGGGCGGATGGGTTTTCGACGGCACCGGCCAAAGGCTGGATGGGCATGGCGTTCTGGTCGAGGGCGCGCAAATCGCCCGAGTGGCGCCGCTGGCTGAATTCGACGGCTTTGCCGGCGAGACGGTAGACACCGGCGGCGGCACCCTGTTGCCCGGCCTGATCGACTGCCACGTCCACCTGGTCTACTCGGGCCAACCCGACGCGCGTGCCGCGATGGCCAAGCAGAGCCCGGCGGACATCACCTTGATGGCCTTAGAAAACGCCCAGAAGAGTCTAGCCGGGGGCATCACGGCGGTGCGCGACTGCGGCGGCAAGGACCACCTGGAATTTGCCGTGCGCGACGCCATCGGCCGAGGCACCTTTCAGGGACCGACCATCCACGCGGCGGGCCGCATGATCTGCATGACCGGCGGCCACGGCAACGCCATCGGCCGGGTCGCCGACGGCCCGGAGGAGGTCGTCAAGGCGGTGCGCGAGCAGGTCCACGCCGGCTGCGATCTGGTCAAGATCATGGCCACCGGCGGGGTCATGACGCCTGGCGTCAACCCGGAGGACGCCCACTACAGCGCCGAGGAAATGAAGGCCGGCGTCACCGAGGCGCGCCGCTTCCATAAGCGGACCGCGAGCCACGCCCAGGGCACCGAGGGTATCTTGAACGCGGTGCGGGCCGGTATTCACTCGATCGAGCACGGCATCTTCATGACCGAGAAGTGCATCGAGGAGATGAAGGAGGCCGGCGTCTACCTCGTCGCGACCATCTCCGCCCTTAAGAACATCGTTGCCAATGCCGACAGCGGCATCCCCGCCTACGCGGTTGAGAAGGCGCTTCGGGTAAGCGAGAACCACCTGCGCTCCCTTCGCATGTTTCACGCCGCCGGCGGTAAATTCGCCATGGGCACCGACGCCGGCACGCCCTTCAACCATCACGGCGAGAACGCGCAAGAGCTTGGCTACCTGGTGGATTACGGCCTCTCGCCTAGCGAAGCCCTGGTCGCCAGCACGGCCCATGGCGCCGACCTCATGGGTCCGATGGATATCGGAGTTATCGAGGCTGGCAGGAAGGCCGACCTGCTGTTGGTCGAAGGCGACCCGACCAAGGATATCCGCATGGCCGCCGAGCGGGCCAACCACCGCGCCGTCTACAAGGCCGGGGTTTCGGTCCCCTTAGGCCGCCCGGCGGCGCGCGCGGCGCGGCAAGCGGCCGAGTAGGTGCGGGACTCTCCACTCTCCCCCGTCATCCCGGACTCGATCCGGGATCTTTTCCCTGACCCAGCCGAAGATCCCGGATCGAGTCCGGGATGACGGCCTTATGGGTACACGCCTAGGCCCTAGCTGCCCCGGATCAGCTTGATGATCGCGGAGTAGTCGAGGCCGCCGTTGCCGGCGTTCACGAACATGGCGTAAAGCGCGGCCGCCTCGGCCCCCATGGGGGTCGCGGCGCCGGCTTGAGCGGCGGCTTCCTGCGACAGCTTCAAGTCCTTGAGCATCATGGCGGCGGCGAAGCCGGGTTTGTAATCCCGGTTGGCGGCGGCGGCTTCTATAATGCCCGGCACCGGCAGGTGGTTCAGCATGGCCCAGCACGAGCCGGAAGCCTTTGAGCTGATGTCGAACAGCTTTTGCTGCTCGAGGCCCAATTTTTCCGCCAGAGCGAAGGCTTCCGAAATGCCGATCATGGTGATGCCCAGGATCATGTTGTTGCAGACCTTGGCGGCCTGGCCGTTGCCCGGCCCTCCGGCATGGACGATGGTCCGGCCCATGACCTCGAACAGCGGCTTGCCGCGCGCGAAGGCGCCCTCGGTGCCGCCGACCATGAAGGTGAGCGTGCCCGCGTCGGCGCCGGCCACGCCGCCGGACACCGGGCCGTCCAGCATGTCGAGCCCCGCCCCGGCGGCCGCCTCTTCCACCGCGCGGGCGCTGGCCACGTCGATGGTCGAACAGTCGATCAGGAGAGTGCCCTTCTTGGCCAAGCCGATGATGCCGTTGGCGCCGGTGTAGACCGCGCGGACATGCTGCCCGGCCGGCAGCATGGAGATCACAACCTCGGCGCCCTGGGCCGCCTCGGCCGCGTTGTCGGCGATCGCAATGCCGTTCTCCTTGGCCGCCGCGATGGCATCCGGCGCCAGGTCGAAGCCCCGCACCTTGTGCCCGGCCTTGACCAGGTTGCGGGCCATAGGACCGCCCATATTGCCCAATCCGATGAAGCCGATATCGGTCATTGTTTTCTCCCTAGTCGAAGCTCAATTCGCCAGCGGCGGGGGGCGCAAAGTGCGCCTCGACAAGGTCATCGGTCACCCCAGCGAGGCTGGCCGGGTCCCAGGCCGGGGCATTGTCCTTGTCGATCAGCAGCGCGCGAATGCCTTCATAGAAATCGTGGCCCGCCATGAACGCTTGGCTCAAGCGGTATTCCATCACCATGGCGGCATCGAAATCCAGCTTGGCTGCCCGGCGCAGGGCCTCGAAGGTAACCTTGAGGCTGGTCGGCGAGCAGCGCTCCTTGAGAGTGATCAAGGTCTTGGCGGCCCAGTCGCCCGGCTCGGCCGCCAAGGCGTCCAGCGCCGCCTCCACGGAATCTTGAACGAAGCAGCGCTCGATCGCGGCCCGATGCTCGGCCAGGGGCGCCGGGCCGGGATCTTCGGACAAGTCGCGCAGAACGGCGTCGATATCGTCGGCCTTCGCCAGCTCGGTCTCCACTTCGTCCAGCCGGTTGCTCGGGACGTAGTGAGTCGCGAAGCCGGCATAGAGCGCGTCGGCCGCCTTCATCCGCGCCCCGGTCAGTCCCAAATACAGGCCCAGCCCACCCGGCAGCCGGGACAGGAAGTGGGTGCCGCCGACATCGGGAAACAAACCGATGCCGGTCTCGGGCATGGCGATCAGCGTGCGCTCGGTCGCGACGCGGTGGTGGCCGTGGAGCGAGATCCCAACCCCGCCGCCCATGGTGACCCCGTCCAAAAAGGCGATATGGGGCTTGGGAAAAACCTCGATGCGCCGGTTCATACGGTATTCGGCGCGGAAGAAATCGGCGGTCAGCGCCTCGCCCTTCTTGCCCGCCTGCCAGATCGCGCGGACATCGCCCCCGGCGCAAAACGCGCGCTCGCCCGCGCCCTTGATAACGACGGCCCGCACGGACTCGTCCGCCGCCCAGGAAACGAGTTGCCGGTCGTAGGCCTCGCACATTTCCAACGTCAGCGCGTTGAGCGCTCCTGGCCGGTTAAGCGTCGTCACGGCCAAGCCGTCCTTACGCTCGAAGAGGATGTCCTGTGCCATGCTCATGCGCCGCGCGGCGACTCGCGGGTTCGAGACATCTCGGCAGGCAGCGCCAGGACGGTCGCGGCGATGGCGGGAATCGGCATGGCGGAAGGCTTACATGTTGCGGCGATATTGGCCGCCCGCCTCGAACAACGCCGCGGTGATCTGACCGAGCGAGCAGCAGCGCACCGCGTCCATCAGCACGGCAAAGACGTTGCCGCCGACGGCCGCGGTTTCCTTGAGGCGTAGCAGCATGGCCGGGGCCTCGTCCCGGTGGCGCGTCTGGAAATCGCGCAGGCGTTCGATCTGGCTTTGCTTTTCCTCTTCGGTGGAGCGGCGCAGCTCAATCGTCCGGGCCTCCGACGGCGGATTGGGATTGAGGAAGGTGTTGACCCCGATGATCGGTAGCGTGCCGTCGTGCTTGAGGGTCTCGTAATGCAGGGACTCGTCTTGGATCTTGCCGCGCTGGTAGCCGGTCTCCATGGCGCCAAGGACCCCGCCGCGCTCGCTGAGGCGATCGAACTCCTTCAAGACCGCTTCTTCCACCAGATCGGTGAGCTGCTCGAAGAAGAACGAGCCCTGGTTCGGATTCTCGTTCTTCGCGACGCCCCACTCCCGGTTGATGATCATTTGGATCGCCATGGCCCGGCGCACGGAATCGTCCGTCGGTGTGGTGATCGCCTCGTCGTAGGCGTTGGTGTGCAGGCTGTTGGTGTTGTCGTAAGTCGCGATCAGCGCCTGCAGCGTGGTGCGGATGTCGTTGAAGTCCATCTCCTGGGCGTGCAGCGAACGGCCCGAGGTCTGGGTGTGATACTTGAGCTTCTGCGCGCGCTCGTTGGCCCCGTACTTGAAGCGCATGGCGACGGACCAGATGCGCCGCGCGACCCGGCCCATGACCGAGTACTCAGGGTCCATGCCGTTGGAGAAAAAGAACGATAGGTTGGGTGCGAAGTCGTCGATGTGCATGCCGCGGGCCAGGTAGGCCTCGACGTAGGTGAACCCGTTGGCAAGCGTGAAGGCCAGCTGCGAGATCGGGTTCGCCCCGGCCTCGGCGATGTGGTAACCGGAGATCGACACCGAGTAAAAATTCCGCACCTGGTGCAGGACGAAGTACTCCTGGATGTCCGCCATCATACGCAGGGCGAACTCGGTGGAGAAGATGCAGGTGTTCTGACCCTGGTCTTCCTTGAGGATGTCGGCCTGGACCGTGCCGCGCACGTTGGACAGCGCCCACGCCCGGATCTTCTCGATCTCCTCGTCGGTCGGCGGGCGCCGGTTGTCGGCCTCGAAGGCCTCGAGCTGCTGGTCGACGGCCGTGTTCAGGAACATGGCCAGGATGGCGGGTGCCGGCCCGTTGATGGTCATAGACACCGAGGTGGTCGGGGCGCAGAGATTGAAACCGCCGTAGAGCACTTCCATGTCGTCCAGCGTGGCGATCGACACGCCTGAGTTGCCGACCTTGCCGTAAATGTCGGGCCGTTCGTCGGGGTCGAAGCCATAGAGCGTGACCGAATCGAACGCGGTCGACAGGCGCGTCGCGCCGGCGTCCTTGGACAGCAGTTTAAAGCGTTGGTTGGTCCGGAAGGCGTCGCCCTCGCCGGCGAACATGCGGGTCGGGTCCTCGGCCTCGCGCTTGAACGCGAAGACGCCGCCCGTATAGGGGAAGCTGCCCGGCACGTTCTCCTTCAGTTGCCAACGAAGGATCTCGCCCTCGTCCTCGTAGCGCGGCAGGGCGACCTTGTGGATCTTGTTGCCCGACAAGGTGCCGTGGGACAGATTGACCCGCAGCTCGCGGTCGCGGATCTTCACGACATACTCATCGCCGGCGTAGCTTTCCTTCACCTTCGGCCAGATCTCGATCAGCTTGCGCGCCCTGGCGTCCAGCGCCGCCTCGCACTTGGCCAGCGCCGCCTCCAGCGTGGCGTTGCTCTCGCCCGCTTCCTCGAGCACCCGCAGCGCCCGGCGCAGCGACTGGCGCTCGCGCGCCAAGCCGACTTGCTCGTCGACGGTCTTGTGGTAGTCGCGCACGGTCTTGGCGATCTCGGCCAGATATCGCTGCCGCTGCTCGGGCAGGATGCCGGCGCCGGGCGCGGAAGCGCGGACGCCGGCCAGCGGAATGGAGCTGGTCCAGGCGCCGAGCCCCTTGTCGTTGAATTTGGCGATCACCGCCTGATACAGCGCGGTCACGCCCGCGTCGTTAAAGCGCGAGGAGATGGTGCCGAACACCGGCATCTCGACGAGAGGCTTGGCAAACAGCTCGAGATTGCGCTGGACCTGCTTGGAGACGTCACGCAGCGCATCCTTGGCCCCGCGGCGGTCGAACTTGTTGATCGCGACCAGGTCGGCGAAGTCGAGCATGTCGATCTTCTCGAGCTGGCTGGCCGCGCCGAACTCCGGCGTCATCACGTAAAGCGAGAGGTCCGAATAAGGCACGATCCCGGCGTCGCCCTGACCGATCCCCGGCGTCTCGATGACGATCAGGTCGAAACCGGCGGCCTTGCAGGCTGCGATGATGTCGGTCAGGGCCGGTGGTACGTCCGAGCCGGTCGCCCGGGTCGCCAGCGAACGGAAGAAGGTGCCGGCCGCCGCGATCGCGTTCATACGGATGCGGTCGCCCAGCAGGGCGCCGCCGCTCTTGCGCCGGCTGGGGTCGATGGCCAGGACGGCGATGCGCGGATCTTCGCTGTACTCTCGAAAGCGACGGATGAGCTCGTCGGTGAGCGACGACTTGCCGGCACCGCCCGTCCCGGTGATGCCGAGGACCGGTATGGCACCCGCCTTGCCGGCGGCCTCGACGATGGCGGCGCGCAAGCTCTTGTCCAGCTTGCCCTCCTGCAGCGCGGTGATGACCCGCGCGAGTTGCCGCGTATCGCCGGCTTGCAGCTTCTTCAGATCCTTGGGCAGCTCACGGCACAGGCTGAAGTCGCAGCGCTCGATCATGTCGCCGATCATGCCCTGCAGGCCCAGGCGCTGGCCGTCGGCCGGCGAGTAGATGCGGGCGACGCCGTAGTCCTCAAGCTCGCGGATCTCGTCCTCGACGATGACCCCGCCGCCGCCGCCGAAGACCTTGATCTCCTCGCCCCCGCGCGTTTTGAGCAGGTCGATCATGTACTTGAAGAATTCGACGTGGCCGCCCTGGTAGGAGCTGATGGCGATGCCCTGAACGTCTTCATGCACGGCCGCGGTGACGATGTCCTCGACCGAACGGTTGTGACCGAGGTGAATGACCTCGGCGCCGGCGGCCTGCAGGATACGGCGCACGATGTTGATTGAGGCGTCGTGACCGTCGAACAGACTGGCCGCGGTCACAAAGCGGATCTTGTTGTGTGCCTTATAGGGCTTCATCTCCGCCGTCTTCGGAGGCAGGATTCCCTCATCCGGCATGGGCTTCTCCCTGCACCAGCCATGGTGGCGGTCCAATGGGACCCGCCCCATTGTCTCCGCCCGGCCGGGCGATGCAACAGCGATTTCGCGCGCGACTTGCTGGAACGCACGCTAAGCATCGGAAAGCTGAAAGCCATCCGCCGCCTGCCCTCGTCCCAGGTGGCGGCGATCTTAGGCCTGGCGGCCCGGCTGTCAATCGAAGGCGCGCCCCTAGGCTAGGAGAAGACTGGAAAGATGCGAATTCCTGGCCTTGAGGAAGGTCCTCAGGCGGTCCGGGTAATCCTCCGCGACGACCGCGCGGATGGAGGGACGACGGGAAAGCTCTCCGCGCCATTGCTGGGTTTTCGGCTTGCCGGTGAAAACGCCGAAGTCGGCGATCTCGTCGAACACATCGAAATAGCGGAAGATCGGGCCGAATACGGCGTCCACCAAAGAGAAACGGCCGCCCGCGAACCAGGGCCCGGCGCCGAGTTCACCTTCCACGCGCGCGAACTTCGCGCTAAGCCCCTGCGCCTTCGCTGTCAGCACCGCTTCGTCGGGCGCCGAATAGAAGCCGCCGATCTCGTTGAGCACGCTGGAGCCGAACTCGATCCAGGCGCGGTGATGGGCGCGCTCCAAGGGATCGGCGGGATGCAGCGGATTGGCTTGCGTGTCCTCCAAGTACTCCAGGATCACGGCGGACTCGAAAAGGACGGTTTCGGCCTCGCCCTCGCTCTTGCCCCCACTCTCACCCTGGGGCCGCACCCGCAACAGGGGAACCTTGCCAAGCGGACTCAAGGCCTTGAACCAGTCGGGCTTGTCCGAGAGGTCGACATCGACGCGCTCGAACGCCACCGACTTTTCGGTTAGCGAGATCGCGGCACGCTGCACATAAGGGCAGAGGTGATGGCTGACCAGGATTGGCGGCGCGACCGTCCCATTTCCCTTCGACGTCATAGTCAGAGTCCTCTTCGTTCTATCTATATGCGATTGCATGTAATATATATATGTATTTGCATATTGTTGTCAAGATTGATACCCTGGCGAAAACTGGATACATCCCCTGCATGCGAAGGCCTTTGCCGGACCGGACGATAGATGCCTGGGCTCGCCTCCTGCGCGCCAGCCACAGCGTATTGACCGCGGTCGAGTCCGACCTCAAGGCGGCGGGTTACCCACCGCTCGCCTGGTATGACGTGCTGTTGGAGCTCAAGCGTGCAGGCAGGGACGGGTTACGGCCGCTCGAGTTGCAGTCGCATATGCTGCTCGCGCAATACAACCTGTCGCGGCTTCTCGATCGGATGGAGAAGGAAGCTTGCGTTGAACGCCGGCCCTGCCCCGACGACGGGCGCGGCCAAATCGTCGTCATCGCGCCGGAAGGGCGGCAACTTTTGAAGCGCATGTGGCCGGCCTACGAGGCCGCCATCGGACGCCATTTCGCGGCGCGGCTCAGCGCCGACGAGGCCGCACGCTTGGCCCGCCTGCTCGGCAAGCTGTCGCCGTCCCTTGCGGTAAGAGAGTCCGGGAATAACCCCGGCCGGAGCCGGGGTTAGATCGGCGGCGCCCTACTTCATCTTCCTCTTGAAGTACTTGCTGGCCTCGTCCTTGAGCGCCTTGCCGGCGGTGAAGCGCGGCTGCAGGGTCGCGGGCTTGGCCTTGAAGGTGGCCGGCTCGCCGGTGAAGGGGTTGGTGCCCTTGCGGGACTTGGTGGCCGCCTTGTAGCGCATCTTGAGGCGGCCGAGCGGGCCGAGCGGCACGCTGCCCGGCTTGGTCTTCTTGGTGTCCTTGAGAGCGAGCTCGGAGACGACCGGCCACAGGAGATCAAGGAACCTGTTCGCGTCCCTGCGGCTGAATTTGCAATCCCACTCGTCGCCGAGTTCCTTGGTCAGGGCCGCGGCGTACGCGTCGGCAAGCTGGGTCTTCGTCACAGTCATGGCTTTTCCTTCGTGTCTGACCTTGGAGGCCTAGGGAATCGATTCGGATACTGCCGGTAATGTCCGATTCGGCGGCCATATGCAAGCCGCGGTAATTCAAGCGCTAAACGGCCCCTGACCGGCGTGCGCTTGGCCCAGGCAGCGCGCAACGCCGACATGATTCGTCAAAAAAGGGAGGTTCAGGGTTTTGGTTGGTGGGATTTTATACTGAGGCGCGACCGGCAAGTTCCGCCTGTTGCCCAGCTTCGCGTCCCGTGCCAAGATCGAGTCGTGGATACGGACCGTTCGACGGCCTGACACAAAAACAAAAGCAAGATCAGCGGCCTCGGTCCCAATCCCCAACCTGTTTTCGAGGGAGGAGACCTGTGCAACTCAGCCGTGAAGACTTACTCAAAGCCTACCGCGACATGCGCACGATCCGCGAGTTCGAGGATCGCGTGCACGATGAATTCGCCAAGGGCGGAATCCCCGGTTTCGTCCACCTCTACGCCGGCGAGGAAGCCTCGGGCGTCGGGGTGTGCATGAACCTGGACGACCGCGACAAGATCGCCAGCACGCATCGCGGCCACGGCCACTGCATCGCCAAGGGTTGCGACCCCAAAGGCATGATGAAAGAGATTTACGGCAAGCGCGATGGCTTGTGCGGCGGCAAGGGCGGCTCCATGCACATCGCCGATCTGTCGCGCGGCATGATGGGCGCGAACGGGATCGTCGGCGGCGGTCCGCCGCTGGTCTGCGGCGCGGCCCTGACCGCCAAGACCTTGAAGACCGGCGGCGTCGCGGTCGCCTTTGTCGGCGACGGTGGCTCGAACCAGGGCACGACGTTGGAATCCTTCAACCTGGCGCGGGTTTGGGACCTGCCGGTGGTCTTCGTGGTCGAAGACAACGGCTATGCCGAATCGACGGCCAGCGCCTGGTCCGTCGGTGGCAGCCAGAAGAAGCGCGCGGAAGCCTTCGGCATGCCGGGCACGGAAGTGGACGGGCACGACTTCTTCGCCGTCTACGATGCCGCGCGCCAAGCGGTCGAATTCGCGCGCTCCGGCGATGGCCCAAGCCTGATACACGTCAAGCTCGACCGCCACTACGGTCACTTCGAGGGCGACGCCATGACCTACCGCGCCGACGGCGAGGTCGATCGCCTGCGCCAGGAGCGCGACGCCCTGCAGATATTCCGCACCAAGGTTAGCGAGGCCAAGCTCTTGGAGATCGACCAGCTCGACGAGATCGATGCCGAGGTCAAGGAACTAATCGACCAAGCGGTCGCCGAAGCGGAAACAGCGCCGCCGCCCACGGAAGCCGATCTGCTCACCGACGTCTACGTTTCGTATTGAGAGGGGCCCGAGATCATGTCCAAGAAATCCTTCCGTCAAGCGATCAACGAGGCCCTGGCGCAAGAGATGCGGCGCGATCCGACCGTCATCGTCATGGGCGAAGATAACGCCGGCGGCATGGGCGCGCCGGGCGAGGACGATGCCTGGGGCGGCGTGCTCGGCGTCACCAAGGGCCTGATGCCCGAATTCGGGCGCGAGCGCGTGCTCGATACCCCAATCAGCGAAAGCGCCTTCATCGGCGCCGCGGTCGGCGCCGCAGCCACGGGTCTGCGACCCGTCGCCGAGCTGATGTTCGTCGACTTCATGGGCGTCTGCTTCGACCAGATCTTCAACCAGGCCGGCAAGTTCAAATACATGTTCGGCGGGAAGGCGGTCACGCCGCTGGTCGTGCGTACCATGTTCGGCGCCGGTTTCCGCGCGGCCAGCCAGCACAGCCAATGCCTCTATCCGATCTTCACCCATATTCCGGGGTTGAAGGTCGTGATCCCCTCCTCGCCCTACGAGGCCAAGGGTCTTATGATCCAGGCCATCCGCGATGACGATCCCGTCATCTTCCTTGAACACAAGGTTCTGTACGACGATGAGGAAGAGGTGCCGGACGAACCCTATACCATCCCCTTCGGCGAGGCCAACCTGACCCGGGAGGGCAGCGACGTGACCATCGTCGCCTTCGGGCGCATGGTGCCGTTCTCCAACCAGGTCGCGGACAAGCTGGAGAAGGAGGGCATCTCCTGCACGGTGGTCGATCCGCGCACGACCTCGCCACTCGATACCGACACGATCCTGGAGTGCGTGGCGGATACGGGGCGGCTGGTCGTGGTCGACGAGGCCAGCCCGCGCTGCAACATGGCGACCGACATCTCCGCCTTGGTGGCGCAGGAAGCCTTCGGCGCGCTCAAGGCGCCGATCAAGATGGTGACCCCGCCGCACACGCCGGTCCCCTTCGCGCCGCAGCTCGAGGATCTCTACATCCCGACGCCCGAAAAGATCGAAGCCGCCGTACGCGCGGTTGCGGGCGCTTGACGTAGTGGCAGGGATTCAAACCATCGTCATGCCCAAGTGGGGCCTGGCGATGACGGAGGGCACGGTCGTCGCCTGGCACATCGGGGAAGGCGCCGAGGTCGGCGTGGGCGACGATCTGCTCGATATCGAGACAACCAAGATCACCAATGTCGTTGAGTCCACGCGTGCCGGCCTGTTGCGCCGGCAGGTTGCGGCCGAAGGGGCGACGCTGCCGGTCGGCGCGCTGCTCGCCGTGATCGCGGCGCCCGAGGTCTCGGACGCGGAGATCGACGCCTTCATCGCCGACTTCAACGCCAACTTCGAGGCGGTCGCGGCGGAGATCGACGCCAGCGCGCCCGAGCCGGAAACCATCGACGCGGGCGGCGCCGCGATCAACGTCCTGCGCATGGGCGACGCGGAAGGTCCACCCATCGTGCTGATCCACGGCTTCGGCGGCGATTTGAACAATTGGATGTTCAATCAGCCCATGCTGGCCGAGCGTCACCGCGTTTATGCCCTCGACCTGCCGGGTCACGGCCGCTCCACCAAAGACGCCGGGGCCGGTGATTTGGCCGCGCTAAGCGCGACCTTTCTGGCCGCGCTCGACGCCCTGGGCATCGAGGCCGCGCATCTAGCCGGGCACTCGCTGGGCGGCGCGGTCGCCCTGCAGGCCGCGCTGAACCGGCCCGCGCGCGCCGCCAGCCTGACCCTGGTCGCCTCGGCGGGTCTGGGGCCGGACATCAACATGGACTACATTGAAGGTTTCGTGCGCGCGGGCCGGCGCAAGGAGATGAAGCTGGTCCTTCAAGCCCTCTTCGCCGACCCGGAGCTAGTGAGCCGCGACATGGTGGACGACCTGCTCAAGTACAAGCGCCTGGACGGCGTCGAGCGGGCGATCACGACCATCGCCGAGGCGGTCTTCGCCGGCGGGCGCCAAGCCAGCGTGCTCGGCCACCGTTTGCACGAGCTCGGCATCCCGGCTCAAGTGATCTGGGGCGCCGAAGACCGGATCATCCCGGCCGCGCATGCCAAGGAACTGCCGGCCACGGTCAGGGCCCATGTCCTGGAAGGCGCCGGCCACATGGTCCATATGGAAAAGGCCGGCGAGGTCAACGCCCTGATCGAAGAGATCGTTGCGGGTTAGGCCCACTCCCGTTCCAGCGGCAAAACCGGCGGCGGCGCTCGATGCGCATACCAGGGACGCACCACGGGGGCGCAAACGAAAACGGCGGCCAAAGCGGCCGCCGTTTGTCGCGCGAATTTTTGGTTTATATCAAGCGGTTTTCCGGCGCCGCCGGACCGCGAAGCCGAGTCCGGCAAGGCCTATGCCAAAGAGCGCGAGCGTTGCGGGCTCCGGAACCGTGATCTTCGCGTTGTCCAGTCCCCAGCTATGGTTTCCGCCGCTAGCCTGGTTGTTGATGCCCGCCAAGGTGGCGATGTTGAGCCCACTCGGATCGCCCAGCGCGGCAACCCGCGTGATTCCTGCCCCCGCAACGCTCAGGTTGACGAATTGTCCGGTGCTGAAATTCCCAGCCGCCGTGTCGGAATCGACCAGGTTACCGGCGGCGTCATAGCCGGCCAAGACCGGGTTTGAATCCACAGAGTCGGTGCCGATAAAATCCAGGGACAAGCTGACGAAACTGCCCAAGCCCGAAACGTCGATCAGCATGTAATCCCAGGTGCCGTTGCCGAATTGATCGGTGGCGGCAAAGGCCCCGGCAAACACGTTGCTACCGGTGCTCGCGGCGCCCCAACTGGCAACCCCGGCGGTAATATTGCCGCTCGCCCCGTCGGAACCCCGAATGGAACTCAGCGTCACCCCGGGCACGATGTTGTTCAGAACCGTCCCAGCCGCATAGTTGTCCGGCTCAATCGAGATAACGCCCGCACTGGCGGGTCCGGCGACAGCCGCGAGAACCAAACCGCCTAAAACAGCCCCAACCCCAGTGAACTTACGCATACTAACTCTCCCAAAAAATCCGCGATCCCGTGGTGCGCTTACTAGCCTAAGCATTCGTCACATCCGGACACATAGCTAATGAAATGTAAGCAAAATGCATGCCGCGGAAGATAACTGATATAATACAAATACTTATGACAGGACCAATCCGAGCCATAATCGATAGTGTAAGAGAATCTGACACCGTATTTAGCGCGGTTTCTACGACAATTAAATTAAATCAAAGGTTTAATAGATTTCCGGCTCAAATCAGGCGGAATTAATGTGTAACGTTTTTGAACTTCGCCCAAGCTCTCTTTCAAAAATATCAATTAAATCAGTCTACTAACATGATTCTCTTTCAAAAAACATGGGCTAAAGCGAATCGGATTCCGGCCGACCGCCTAAAAGCCAGACAAGTGTATGCCCTCCAACGACAACACCCGATACGGGCCATCCTATCCAAGACGCAAAAGGACCAGCCGGAAAACAAGCAGCATCTTGACAGGGCCGACGACGATGCTGTTTGATGACCCTAGCGCCGATTTGATGCTTAGCTTGCGGGCGCTTAAAAAATGCGGCTAAAGCGAGCGGATGTATCCGCCCGGCTTTCAGTCGCGGCGGGTTTTTTTGTGCCGATCCCGATGCAGGCAACGCGCGGAGGGATCGGGACACGCGGGATTTGAGGGGCAGCTTGCACCGCGTCACCAAAGCTAAAGCGCCACGGATGTCCTGCCATTTGGACTTTCGTGGGCCCTTAATCGGAGAGGTAAGGAGTTCCACGTTATGTCCAGTTCCTACAAAAAAGTCTACGAAGCCACCCGCACCGCCCTGCAAGGCGCGCCGGAGCAAGCCACGGCGACCTTCGAGGTCACATCGCGCCAAGTCGCCGGTCTGCGCAGCGAAGTCGCCCTGCGCCAGTTCACCCTTGCCGTCGACGAGCCGGAGGCGCTGGGCGGCGCGGACAGTGCGCCTAATCCGGTGGAGCTGTTGCTCGCCTCGCTGGCCTCGTGCCAGGAGATCACCTACCGGCTCTATGCGGATGCCCTCGACATTCCGCTGCGCGGCGTGTCGGTCCGGCTCAAGGGCGACCTCGACCTGCGCGGATTTTTCGCCGTCCAAGGCGACGTAAGGCCCGGCTATCAATCCATCGAGGCGGTCGTAAGCCTGGACAGCCCGGCACCCGAGCAAGACTTGGTCCGGCTCAAGGAAACCGTCGACCGGCACTGCCCGGTGCTCGACATCGTCCGGGGGGCAACGCCGGTCCGGCTGAGCCTGGAACACACGAATTCGCTGCAAGCCGGCGCGGCTTGAACCGGCACCGCAACCGCGGAAGAAAGGAGTCCTCAAGATGACAATCGAGTCCAAGAATCCCGAAACTCTCGCCCTGCACGCCGGCTACCGCAGCGATCCGGAGACCGGCGCGGTCGCGGTGCCGATCTATCAAACCACGGCATACCAGTTTCAGCATGCCCAACACGCCGAGAATCTCTTTGCGTTAAAGGAATTGGGAAATATCTACAGCCGCATCATGAATCCGACCTGCGCGGTTCTGGAAGAACGTATGACGGCGCTGGAGGGCGGCGCGGCGGCGCTGGCGGTCTCTTCGGGTCAGGCGGCCTCGGCCCTGGCGATCCAGAACATCGCCAAGGTCGGCGACAATATCGTCAGCTCGACCGACCTTTACGGTGGTACCTGGAACCTCTTTGCTAATACGCTCAGCAACTTCGGGATCGAAGTGCGCTTTGTCGATCCCGCGGACCCGGAGGCCTTCCGCCACGCCACCGACGCCCGCACCCGGGCCTACTACGCCGAGACCCTGCCCAATCCGAAGCTAACAGTCTTTCCGATCGGGGAGGTCGCCGATATCGGCAACGAGCTCGGCGTGCCCTTGATCGTCGACAACACCGCCGCCCCGATCATCTGCAAGCCATTGCAGCACGGCGCCCATATCGTGGTGTATTCGACCACCAAATACATCGGCGGCCACGGCACCTCGATCGGCGGGATCATCATCGACGGCGGGACCTTCGATTGGGAGAAGCACGCCGAGCGTTTTCCCCTGCTCAACCAGCCCGACCCCAGCTACCACGGCGCGGTCTGGACCGAGGCGGTCAAGCCACTGGGTCCCATTGCCTACATTTTGAAGGCGCGCGTGACGCTGCAACGGGACCTGGGTTATGCCCAGAGCCCCTTCAACGCCTTCCAGTTCATTCAAGGGTTGGAAACCCTGCCGCTGCGTATGCGCGAGCATTGCCGCAACACCCAAGCGGTGGCCGAGTACCTCGCGGGTCACGCGGCGGTCGAAACCGTGATCCATCCCAGCCGCCAAACCGGCGAAGCCAAACGCCGGGCCGACACCTATTTGCGGGGCGGATACGGCGGGCTGGTCGGCTTCGAGCTCAAGGCCGGCAGGGAGGCCGGACGGCGCTTCATCGACTCGCTGCAGATGTTCTATCATGTCGCGAATATCGGCGATGCGCGCAGCCTTGCCATTCACCCGGCCACGACGACGCACTCGCAACTCTCGGCCGAGGAACGCTTGGCAAGCGGCGTGTCGGACGGATACGTCCGCCTCTCCGTGGGCATCGAGCACGTCGAAGATATCCTGGCCGATCTCGACCAGGCGCTCGCGGCGGCGGCCGGATAGATGCCCAGGCAGCGACAGAGCTGAAGTGAGGAACGGCGATGCCGATTAAGATACCGAACAACCTGCCGGCGCGCCGGGTCCTGGAACGCGAAGGCGTGCGAATCATCAGCGAGACCGACGCGATCCGGCAGGATGTCCGGCCCATGCGCATCGCCCTCCTCAACCTGATGCCGGACAAGATCCGTGCCGAGACGCAGTTCGCCCGGGTGATCGGCAGCACGCCCTTGCAGGTGGAGATGACATTGCTCAACACCGGCTCCTACAAGTCCAGGAATACGCCGGAGCACCACCTGATCGACTTTTACAAGACCTGGGATCAAGTCCGGCACGAATTTTTCGACGGCTTGGTCGTCACCGGCGCCCCGGTCGAGACCCTGCCCTTCGAGGAGGTGGAGTATTGGCCGGAGCTTTGCCGGATCTTCGACTGGGCGCAAACCAACGTGTATCGCGGGTTTTACATCTGCTGGGGTGCGCAGGCCGCGCTCCATCACTACCACGGGGTACCGAAGCACCTCTTGCCGCGCAAAAAGTTCGGCATCTTCCGGCACCGGATCGTGAAATCGGATGCCAGCCTGCTTCTGGGCTTCAATGACGAGTTTTCAATTCCCGTGTCGCGCCACACCGAAACCCGCAAAAACGACCTGCCGGACACACCGGGCCTGAACGTGCTGGCGGAATCCGACGAGTCCGGCCTGTGCCTCATGGAGGACATCCCGCACCGGGCCGCCTATATGTTCAATCACCTGGAATACGACGCCGATACCCTGAAAGGCGAATACGAGCGCGACGTGGCAGCCGGGGAGCTGATCCAGATCCCTAAGAACTACTTCCCCGACGACAACCCCAAGCGGCCGCCGACCAACCAATGGCGCTCCTACGCCCACCTCCTGTTTTGGAATTGGATCGGCGAGATGTATCAGGGCACGCCCTTCGAGATTTCCCAGATCGGCGCAAAATGCGCCGCGGCGACCCAAACCGATCTGGACAAGACGGCGTGAGGGGAGATCAAGATATCCACTACGGTGATTTGCCGAAATTGTCAAATTATGGTTTGGCTGTCAGGGACCGTCTGCAGCTTCCCTGTATAGAACCCTTAAGATTCTGGGTACAATATCCTGCAATCGGTTGTTCGCATTCTCAATCGATTTAGGTTCGACTTCGCCTGTGTGCACCAAGGCACTTCGCAGGTCGTAAAGGCGCGATACTTCCTTCGCGACTTCCGCTGGCTCTTTGATCTCCGGATCGGTCTTCAGCTTGTCTGCTAAAAGCTCGCGAATTCCGCTCTTGATCGACCGGTTTCGTAGATAATTTAGTCGGCTTATGAGGCTCTCGAAATCGCGTAGGACTTCGACGTCCTTCTTGTGTTCGATTTTTGCATTCTGAGCGTCAGCCACAAACTGAGAGACAAGCTTCTGGGTCGGTGTTGAAGCTTCAATATCTGCAGCCAATATCTCCATTGTTGTAATTCGGGTTAGAAAGCTTGCAGTAGGCGTACTCTCAAAATGTGAGGAAAAGAACACTTCACACGCAAGACGCAGTTTGCGAGAGCGCGACACAAGCTCCGGCCTCTCTGCCGACATTCCAGCGGACATCCGCTCTGCAAATAACGACAACGGCATATCCATACGGGCGCGGACTGAGCCCGCTGAGAAAACTGTCAGCCTTTTATGCTCCGGTACTATCGCTGTTTGACTTGCTTCATAATGCCCATCGATTTCCGACCAGCCCCGTTTATTTGCGATTGGAGCAAATGGCGATTCTTCGGATACTGGTGTCGGCTGATCGAAAAGCACGACGGGGACAACATTTGCGCTAAACCTGAAACCGAAAGAACTATTCAATCCAACCCAATAGAAACCAGCTTGAACCCTCTCAAAAAACGTTGCCGCCGCACCCTCTGAATCAAAACTGCGGATTCTCAGAAAATACTTCGGCTCTTCGCCTTGCACTTCCCACTGCCGACCAAGCAGTTCAAAACTACCGAAACCTTCTTCAAGCTTAAGTGTTCTATCCGGTGACAAGGTAAACGGCAGGTGAATAGAATATGAAGGCGTACGGTCACCTTTGCTTCCAGGCCCCACAGAAAATATCGTTCCCATCGCGGTCCTTTTTGATTGTCCTGCACATCCCGCTAACTATCTCACGCGGCGCGTGGATTGATCGTCTTTAGCTCGCCCGCGATTTCGCGGCGGCGTTGCATGAGGTCGTAGTCCGTCTGGAGCCCGAGGAAGAAACCTTCGGACACGCCGAAGTAGCGGGACAACCGAAGCGCGGTGTCGGCGGTCATCGCGCGTTTGCCCAGCACGAGTTCATTGATCCGGCGCGGCGACACGTGAACCGCGCGCGCCAGCGCGTTCTGGCTCAGGCCCATGGGCTTCAAGAACTCCTCCAATAGGATTTCCCCCGGATGCGGGTTGGGCAACAAATCCCCGCTGTCCTTAGTCGTGGTAGTCGACGATCTCGACATCGTTTGGCCCTCCTTCGCTCCAATTGAAACAGATGCGCCATTGCTGGTTGACGCGAATGCTGTGCTGTCCGGCGCGGGCGCCCTTGAGTGCCTCCAGGCGATTTCCCGGCGGCACGCGCAGATCGGCCAAGGCTTGCGCCTGGTTCAGCATACGCAGCTTGCGCAGCGCAACGGCCTGGATATCGCCCGGCAGCCGGCGGCTCCGCCGACCGCCCCATATTCGCTCGGTCTCGCGATCGGCAAAGCTCCGAATCATGCGAATACTATAACGCAGGACGTTATATAACGCAAGACGTTATAATAAACGAGACCTGACGCCACCTCGGTTGCCCCCTCTCCTGGCCCGGTCTAAAGTCCGGCGCAACGCCTCTCGATTCGAGATACCTAAGCCCGAGAGCCCCATGGCAAAGCCCACGACCAAGAGCCCTACCAGCGCCCTACGACCAGTGCCGCGCGAGCTCGCCCCGTCCCCGGTCCCGCAAGGTCCAGACGTGCTGGGCGCCTATCCGACGGTACGGATGCGCCGCAATCGGGTCGATGCCTGGACCCGGCGGCTGGTCGCGGAGAACCGGCTTTCGGCCGACGATCTGATTTGGCCGGTCTTTGTCCAAGACGCCCATGGCACGGTGCCGGTGGAGTCCATGCCCGGGGTGTCGCGCCTGGGCCCCGACCGGCTGATCGATGCCCTCGGCCCGGCGGTGGACCTGAAGATCCCGGCGATCGCCCTCTTCCCTTACATCGACCCCGCCCTCAAAACGCCCGAGGGCGCCGAGGCCGTGAATCCGGACAACCTGGTGTGCCGGGCGATACGGGCCGTCAAGGCAGCCTATCCGGACCTGGGCATCGTGTGCGACGCGGCGCTCGACCCCTTCAACAGTCAGGGTCACGACGGGGTCTTGCGCGACGGCAAGATCCAGAACGACGAGACGGTCGAAATTCTGTGCCGCCAGTCGGTCGCCCAGGCGCGGGCGGGCTGCGACATTATCGCCCCCTCCGACATGATGGACGGGCGCGTTGGCGCCATCCGCGCGGCGCTCGACGCGGCCGGATACCAGGATGTGCGCATACTCTCCTATGCCGCCAAGTACGCCAGCGCCTTTTATGGCCCGTTCCGCGACGCTATCGGCTCCAGCGGCGCGCTGGCCGGCGACAAGAAGACCTATCAGATGGATCCGGCCAACGTGCGCGAGGCCCTGCGTGAGGTCGAGCTCGATCTGGCGGAAGGCGCCGACATGGTCATGGTCAAGCCCGGGATGCCCTATCTCGACGTCATCCGGGCGGTCAAGGACGCCTTCGGGGTGCCGACCTTCGCTTATCAGGTCAGCGGCGAGTATGCGATGCTCAAGGCGGCCGCGGCCAAGGGGTGGCTCGACAACGACCGGGTGGTTATGGAAAGCCTGCTGGCCTTCAAAAGGGCCGGCGCCGACGCGATCCTGACCTATATGGCGCCGGAAGCGGCGGCGCGGATCAAGGCCGGATAATACCAAGTCTCGTTGATACCGGTTCGTTTCATGGGGCGTATGGGTCTTCCCTTTCGCATGCTATGGCGTGCGTTTAACCAAGCCTTCACCTTGCCTTGTTAGCCTTTACAAAGTTGCGCCGGGGGGTCTCGACCCAGTCCGTCGCGCTGTTGTCGTACCGAGATTGAAGTGTCCCCGACAGAGCGGAATAGTCATGAACGCACAGACCGGCGAATCAGGTACGATCGATAAGAAGCTTCAGTCGGAGATCTTTAACCTCATCCACTATATCGATCGCCTGCGTAAGGAGATCGCCGGGATTGCGCAGGAAAAGAACGACCAGACCCGTTTCGAGGGCATGGCCGATCGTCTGGACGCGATCATGGGGTCGACCGCCGAGGCGACGGACACGATTTTGGGCGCCATGGAGTCTGTCGACGGGTGTGTCGACAAGCTACGGACACACCCGGAACCCAAAGATATCGATGCCCTATGCGACCAGATCGCCGAAAAAACGATCGCCGCGATGGAAGCCTGCAGCTTTCAAGACCTAACCGGTCAGCGGGTCTCGAAGGTTATCGGTTCCCTGCGCTTCGTCGAAGACCGGATTAACGCCATGTCCGAGCTTTGCGGCCGCAAGGAGATCGAATCGCTCAGCCAGGGCATGGAATACGAGGGTGACGTCGATACCGAGGATGACGGCGTGCCCCTGGAAGGCCCACAGCGTGCCGGCGACGCTGTCTCGCAGGCCGACATCGACGCCCTCTTCGACTAATACCAAGTCTCAATGATAGCGGCCCACACAGGCCTGTTACTTGACGCTTCGCCTGCTCATCGGTAATCCGGTCCAAGATTTGTCGTACACCCGATAAGGACCCGGTATCCCATGGCGAAGTCGAAGAAGCGTTCCAAATCCAAACAGGCCGCGAAAATTAACTGGGGCGGCAAGGCATCGTCTGGCACCAGCCGGTTCAATCTGATTCTCGGCGTGGTCGCGGCCGCCGCCTTAATTGCCGGCGGCACCTATTGGTGGCTCGGCCGGGCCGTACAATCGGATTTTATGGCCTTGTCAACCCAGGGTCAGGCGGCACTCGACCAGGTGGAAAGCTTACCCAACCTGGGGCGGACTCACCTGCGCCCCGGCGAGCCGCGCAGCTACGCCACCTCGACCCCAACCTCCGGCGCGCACAACCCCTTTCCCACCGCGCCCGGTTTCTACGATTCGCCACAGCCTCCAACCCAGCTGGTTCACTCTCTGGAGCATGGCCTGGTCGTGCTCTATTACGACGAGCCATCTGCCGAGGTCTTGGAGCAGCTTAAGAGCTGGGCGTCGCTCTATACCGGACGTTGGGACGGTTTGGTGGTCACGCGACTGTCCGGGCTGGGCCCAAAAGTAGTCGCGACCGCGTGGCGAAAGAAGTTGGAGATCCATCCCTTCGACCCGGCGGCAACCGCCGCCTTCATAGACGCCAATCGCGGACGCGGGCCGGAGAACAAGATTCGCTAGGGGGCAAAAGCAAGCTTCCTACCCGACCGGCGCCGCCACCATCGGCTCATTCCCGCGCCAGCCAGGCCAGAATCGGGTCGGTCTGGCTCTCGTCCAGCAAGGCCGGCGCGTGCCCACAATCGGGTACCGTGACGACCTCGGCCTTTGGACCACGCCGTGCCATTTCCTCGGCGGTCTGTTCCAGCAGCAGATCGGACTCGGCGCCGCGCAGCACCAGGGTTGGGCAGGTTATCTTGTCCCACAGCGGCCAGAGGTCGATATCGCTCGCCTTTGCCGCCTTGAAGGGCACCGCGATTCCGGGGTCGTAGGTTAGGCGGTAGCCGCCCGCCTCCCCAGCGCGCACGCTGGTTTCGGTCAGGTGGCGCCACTGCCGGTCGCTGAGGGCGCCGAACGGGGCATGAACCTTACGAAAATAGGACTCGGCGGCATCCAGATCGGGGAAAAGCGGGTCCGTGCCGACATAGATCGCAATAGGCTCCAAGGCGGCGGCGGGAATAAAGGGGCCGACATCGTTGATGACTAGGCGGCGGATCGGGCTTCCCGGCTGGGCCGCCAGCATCATCCCGATCAGCCCTCCCATCGAGGTGCCGACCCAATCGACCTCCGCGCAATCCAAACGACCGATCAAGACCGCCATATCGGCGAGATACTGGGGATAGCCGTAGCCCATGGGATCGGCCAAACGGCCGCTCACGCCCCGCCCGACCACGTCGGGGCAAATGATGCGGCGCCCGGCCTCCACCAGGCGCGCCGCCAAGGTATCGAAATCGCGCCCGTTGCGGGTCAGGCCATGGACGCAAACAATCGGGCGCGCCGCGTGCTCGGGTCCACGCTCCGTATAGGCCATTTCGTGGAAGCCGCCGCCGGATAAGCAGGCGACGCTTGCGTGACGCACAGGGCCTCCGTTCAGGTCTCGGCCGCCGGCGGCGCGTCATGCACCTCGACGAAGGTTTCGGGATAGAAGCCATTGAAGTGAGTGGCGAGCGCGTTGGAATACGCGCCGACCTGATCGATCTCGATCCAGTCGCCCTCGCGCACGTCTTCCGGCAACTCGAAGGTCCCGGGTATGACGTCGAGAGAATCGCAAGTCGGACCGTTCAAGCTGAATGGGCGAAGCCTTTGCGACGCTTCGCCCTCCAAGCGAATAAGACGAACCGGCATGCGGATATCGACCTGCATCATTTCCGAAAGGCTGCCGTAAATGCCGTCGTTGATATAAAGCCGCTCGCCCTTGCGCAGTTGAACCTGGGTCAGCAGCGAACAACCGGCGGCGACAAGCGCGCGGCCAGGCTCCGCGAACAGGCTGACGGTCGGCTTGAGACCGATGTCCTTCAAACCGCTGCGAATTTCGGCCATGTAGGATTCCAGCGGCGGCACCACGGCGTTGGCGTAGTTCGCGGGAAAGCCGCCGCCGACGTCCAGGCACTCGATCTCGACCCCGGCCTTGGCGATAACCGACCCGACCAAGGCAAGCGCCTGGCGGTACACCTTCGGCTCCCGGCATTGCGAACCGATATGAAACGCCAAACCCGTCTTGCAACCGTGTTCGCTTGCGGTGCGCAACAAGGCCGCCGCCTCGTCCGGCAGGGCGCCGAACTTGGACGCTAGATTATAAAGCGAATCGCCCGTGTCTTCGGTCTTGAGGCGCACAATGACAACAATGTCCTGGCCGCCGGTCTCCTCCAGCACCTTGTGCAACTCATCCTCGTGATCGATGACGAAATGCCGGATCCCGTAAGCGCTATGCGTCATGCGAATGACCGCGCGCGCCTTGACCGGATGCATGAAATAGGCGTGCGCGTCGGGATAGGTATCGCAAATCTGCGCGATCTCCGGCAGGGACGCCGTATCGAAATGCCGAATTCCGCCCCGGTATATGGCATCGAGAACGGCGGGATGCGGATTGCACTTCACTGCGTACAAAACCGTGCCCGGAAACATCGAGGCGAAGCGCTTCGCCGTCTGGGTCAGCAACTCGGGGCGCAGGCAATAGACCGGATAGCTCGGCTCCAACGCACGCACGACCGAAACCACGTCGTCGAAGCGCTGCTTGCCGCGCGCGCCGTTGGCGCCTTTCCGGGCCTCGGCACCGGTTTTGGTCGATGGCATTACCCGCCCCGCAACCTAACGCAGTCCAAGCCGCCGCAGAGGATCGAGTGCGTTCGACTCCCCGGCGGACTTGCACAAGGTTTTCACCTCAGCGCTCATGGCGATCTGGCCGTCGTTCATATAGGCCTCGTGGTTGGCCTCGATCTCGTCGAGACTATAGCGGTAATTGACCATCAATCCGGCCGATTGTTTAAGACCATGCGCGGAGTCGTCGCCCAGCCAATCGATGTGTTCCAACCGCGCGCCGTTCTTCAAGTGGAATCGGGCGACCGGGTCGATCGGCTGACCGTCGTCGCGGCGCTGCAAGAAATACTGTCCGCAAAGCCGAAGCAAGGGGTCCTTTAGCGCCGTACAGATCACCGCGTCCGCCGGCCAATTGCCGCGCGTCAGCACGGCGCTGAGGGCAACGGAGGTGTCGTCGCTGCCGCCGAGCGCCCGAAGCCCGCCCAGGGCCGCCTCACCGAAGGCAAGGTCCAAGACCTCGCGCGGACAGGACGATAGCCAGGCCAAAAAGCCCGGGACCGGCGACAAGGTCGCGAAGGTCTTTATGCGCGGCAGTTCGCCGCTCAGGCGGGCGACCACCCGCTTAATCAGAAACTCGCCGAAGCTGATGCCGCGTAGGCCCTTCTGCGTGTTGCTGATCGAATAGAAGATCGCGGTATCCGCCGCCTCGGGATCGACACGGGGCGCATCTTCGTCAAGCAGGGCCTGTATGTTGCGGGCAATGCCCTTGACCAGCGCGACCTCGACAAAGGCCAGAGGCTCGTCGGGCATACGCGGGTGGAACAGCGCGAAGAGCCGGCGGTCGGAATCGAGCCGATTGCGCAGGTCGTCCCAGGAGCGAATTTCGTGCACCGCCTCGTAGGCAATCACTTTCTCCAGAAGCGAGGCCGGAGAATCCCAGGTAACCTGCCGCAGATCGAGAAACCCGGTATCGAACCAGGAGGTCAGCAGACCGCGTAGGTCGCTGTCCAGGCCATCCAAAGCAGGGCTTCGGTTCTTCAAGTTCAGCAGATCGGCCCTCATATCGACCAAAAACCGAACACCTTCCGGCAAGGCATTGAATTGTGTAAGCAAACGTAATCTTGGTGGGCGCGTCGCCCGGTGCAGATCCTGAAGCGCCTGCATCCGTTCCGTTTCGCCCGGCGCGGCGCCGAGGGCTGCGACCGCCGCCTTGACCCGGGCCTCGTCGACGGCGAAGTCCTCGGCCATGATCTCCAGGAATTTGCGCCGGCCTTCGAGGTCCAACTGGATGTAGGTCTGGCCCAGCCCGGCCGCGCGCATGCGTGCCGAGACCTCGCCCCCGCGCGCCTCAAGGCACTCGCTCATCAGACTTTTGAGAGCCGTGGGATCGCCGCCGACCGGGCCCTGCCCGTTCAGCCCAATCGTCCGGGCCGCACTCTGCGAGATATCGCGCCAGACGCCTGCCAGGTTCGACAGGGTGCGCCCGATCAAGGTGGTTTCGCTGGTGTCCATGGCTGCTGCGAGGTCGGGACCAGGTTCCGGCTGATGAATCAAAGAATTAGCACCTATATATGAAGTATATGAAGCCTTCGCGAAGCCGGCGCGGAATCACGCCGGATCGGCGTAGGCCGTTCGGTAGAGGAGCCGCCGGACCCCGTCGTAGTCGTTAACCGCGTAGTGCAGCGTCATTTTATTGTCCCATACGGCAACCGTGCCCGGCGTCCAGCGCAGGCGGCAGCAGAAATCAGGGCGGATGCAATGCTTGTAGATCGCCTCAAGGACGGGGGCGCTCTCCTCGTCGGTCATGCCGTCGAGGCGGGTCGTGTAGATCGGGTTGAGAAAGAGCGCCTTGCGGCCGCTTTCCGGGTGCTCGTAAACGGCCGGGTGCCGAATCTCCCGATCGGCCAAGGGATCGCCGCGCGTCATGCGGATCGAGCCGCCGGCGCGGGTTTCCTCGGGCGGCGCGTATTTCACCCCATAGGGTTTGCCGACATGAATCGCGTCCCGGCCCTCGACGATCTCACGCAGTTGGGGTGGCAGGGCGTCGTAGGCCGCCGCTTGGCTCGCCCAGACGGTATCGCCCCCGTATTCGGGGACTTCGACCGCGTTCAAGACGGAACCCGCGGGCGGGTTCTCCAAAAAGCTGAAATCCGAATGCCAATCGCCGCCGAAGACGCCGACATTGCGCTCGCTCGCCTCCTTGAGAACCGCAATCACCTCCGGATCGGTCTCCGTAGGCGTGACGTAGGGAAGACGCATGATCGGGCCGAAGACCGCCGTCAGACGCTTTTGGGCGGTCAGGTCGAGATGCTGGCCGCGAAAGACGATCACCTGATAGCTTTGAAGCGCCTTGCGCATGGCTTCGGCCAAGGGCTTGGATATCGGCTGCTTGAGATCGACTTCTTCGATCTCCGCGCCTATCGTACCGGTCATGGGCTTTACTTCAAACATGGGCGGCTTCGCTCTTTTGGGACCTATACACGCTGTCCTGGACGTTCCGCTCGCACATCTCCAGAGTCACCCTTGGGCTTGACCCGAGGGTCCATTGATGATCGAGACTCGGACCTTGATGGATTGCTGGGTCAAGCCCGGCAATGACCAGGCGAGGAAAGGCGCACAGCCAGTCATTGATCGATAACACTTCATTTCAAGCCGGATACTTACGACTAACACCCATATAAGAAGTCGTCTCGACGCGGGAAAGTGGCGCCGCTTCAGAAAGACTTGCCCATCATGGCGGTGGGCAGCCAAAGGGCGATCTGCGGGAACAGGCACAGGAGCACGATGCCCAGGACCATGCACAGCATGTAGGGTAAGGCCCCCCAAAGGATCGTTTGCAGGCGCACATCCGGGGCGATGCCGTTGATGACGTAAAGGTTGAGCCCAACCGGCGGCGTGATCAGGCCGATCTCCATATTGATGGTCAGGACGACGGCGAACCAGATCGGATCGAAACCGACCCCCTCGATCACCGGAAGTAGGGTCGGCGCGGTCATGAGGATGACGGCGACCGGCGGCAGAAAGAACCCGGCGACCAGCAGAAAGAGGTTGATGTAGAACATCAACACCCAGCGATTAACCTCCAGGTCGGCAACCCACATGGCCAAAGACTGGGTGATGAACAGCGACGACATCATATAGCTGAACAAGGCGGCGGCGGCGATGATCATCATGATCATCACGGACTCGCGCATGGCCGAGCTCACGACCCGCCAGAGCGCGGTGAAATCGGTCATGCGATAAATGACGACGACCAGAAGAATGCAGAACATCGCGCCGACGCCGGCGGCCTCGGACGGGGTCGCGACGCCGCCGTAAAGCACCCACAGAATGCCGCCGATGATGACCAGGAACGGGCCGACCTTGGGCAGCACGGCCAGGCGCTCCGCCAGGGTGAAGTGCTGCGCCTGGCCTTCGCGAAATTTGTAGCCGCCGCGCCAAGCCGAAAACAAACCCCAGGCGACAAAAAGCAGGGTCAGCATGAGACCGGGCAGCAGCCCGGCGATAAACAAGCGGCCGATCGAGGTTTCGGTCGCGATCCCATAGACGATCATGGTGATCGACGGCGGGATCAGGATGCCCAGCGTCCCCCCAGCGGCGATCGAGCCGGTGGCGATCGCGGCCGGATATCCCCGCTTACGCATTTCCGGAATGCCCATCTTGCCGATCGCCGCGCAGGTCGCAGGCGAAGACCCGGACAACGCCGCGAAAATCGCGCAGGCGCCGATATTCGAAATCATCAGCCCGCCGGGCACGCGGTAGAGCCAGCGGTCGAGCGCCTCGTAGAGGTCGGCGCCCGCGCGAGACGAGGCGATCGCGGCCCCCATCAGGATGAACATGGGAATCGATAACAGGGCGAACTCGTCCAGGCCGCCGTAGAAAATATCGGGGACGATCGAGAGGGCGCCCATGCCGTCGTAGATCACTAGGAACAGCACCGCCACGGCGCCAAGCGAAAAGGCAACCGGCGCACCGGTCAAGAGGACGGCAATGGTCACCACCGAGATCACGGCGCCGAGCTGCAACTCGCTCATAATGGGTCCGACTCAGGCAGGCCGAAGGGCGCGTCGCGTCCGCTCAAGAGCGCTAGAATATCGGCGATGTATTGCAGCGCCAGCAACCCGAGGCCGAGTGGGAGCGCGGCATAGGGTATCCAAAGAGCCGGCCCCCAGACCGTTTCCGCGTGCCAGTTACCGGCCCAGGCATCGTGCCACCAAATCGCACTGGACCAAAGCAGGACCGCACAGAACGTCAGCGAGATCGCCGCCGCCAACAACGCCAGGGCAAAGCGCGCGCGGCCGCCCAGATACATGGGCAGAAGGTCGACGTTGACGTGACCGCGGTTCAGCAACAGATAGGGGCCGCCCAGGAACGTCGAGGCGATCAGGCTGAAGGTCACGAACTCGTGCTGCCAGATCGCCGATTCGTTCAGCACATAGCGGACGAAAACCAGTTGGCACACGACCAGGGCCGCGGCGACCAGAAGCACGGCCGCGACAACCCCGCACAGCCGGGACAAGCGGTGCACGCTTTCGATGAAGAAGGTCATGGGTTTTGTCTGCCCAGCGTAAAAGCGCCCGCCCCCCTTACCGCGAGGGACGGGCGCATTCTAACACTTCGAAGGCGAGTTATTCGACCGCCAACGCCTTTTCGATCAGTTCCGCCCCGCCGGGAACTTTCTCGGCGAAGATCTTGTAGGACGATTCCTTTGCGACCGCGACCCACGCGGCTTGTTGCTCGGCGGACATCGACACGACCTCGACGCCATTCTTCTTGTAGGTATCGACGAGTTTCTGATCGAGCGACTTGGCGGCGCCGAAAAAGAAATCCTCGGCCTTCTGACCGGCCGCCATGAGGGCGTCCTGCTGCTTGCCGTCGAGCTTGTTCCAGCTCATCTTGGACATCAGGATCGGCTCGTACATGAACCAAAGGGCGTTGGCGCCCGGCTCGGTCAAGCACTTGACCTGCTCGTAAATGCGATAGGAGACGAAGCTGCCGGAGCTGGTGTTCGCGCCGTCCAGCACGCCGGTCTGCTGGGCCGAGTAAATCTCCGCTCTGGGCATGGAGTTGATCGAGGCCCCGGCGGCGACCAGCATTTGCTCGAACGCCGGACCCGCGGCGCGCAGGACTTGGCCCTTGGCATCGGCCGTAGCCAAAATGCATTTCTTGTTCGAAGCAAAACCGCCGGCCAGCCAAGCATCGGAAATCACGACGACGCCGGCGTCATTGATGATCTTCTTGATGTCATCCATGAAGGCCGAATCGTTCAGACGCTTGGCATGATCGTGGTTCTTCACCAGGCCGGGCATCAAAGTCGCGCTGAACTGGGGATGCCGGCCGCTGGCGTAGTCGAGCGGGAAAGCGGAGATATCCAACTGCCCCTTGACCATGGCGTCCCACTGCTGCTTCGGCTTGAACAGCGACTTACCCGGATAAATCTTAATCTTCAGGCCGGTGTTGGCGGCCTCGGTCTCGCGCTTGATGATCTGCACCATCTCGTCGCGCACATCGCCCTTGCCGCCCGGCCATTGGTGCGACGCCCGCAGCGTGATTTCACCGGCCACGGCGCCGCCGGCCACGGCAAGAGCCACTAAAACGGACACACCGCTTAACACCCACTTCGCTTTGGTCATGTTCCTGGTCTCCTCCCAATCGAATAACGACCGCTTGGGCTCTGGGGCCAATCTACGCGATCCTGTCGCGCGCAGAGTACCGCCAGACCCGACTACAGTCCAGGCCGCCGCGCCAGATGCGGACATTGGTGCGATCTAGCGACCGGCTTTCGCTAGGCGAAAAATGTGAGCGCGGCAGTGACGATCGCTTCAGGCGCGTCTTCCTGCATAAGATGGCCCGCCCCCGCAATTTCACGAAACTCACAACCCGGGATCATACCCGCGAGCTGCCGACCTCGCTCAAGTGGTATCCACTCGTCCTCAGTGCCCCATAGCAGCAAGACGGGGGGTCGTATCTCGCCATAACGTCCCTCGATCTCGTCGGTAAATCGAAGGTCCATCTGGGCGATCTGGCGGTAGAAGGCAGGTTGGCCCACGTCACCCATCCATGGCGCGATGTAGGGCTCCAATTCCGCGTCCGTCATCTCCCGGCCGACGGCGCCACGGATGTAGGCATTTAGAATGGCGCGTTGGAGATAATCCGGAACGCCCGAGAACGCCTCCTCGTGCCGACGGACGTGCTGCACGAAGGGAGAGCCCCATGGCCGAACGGCCACGGCATCGAACAGAAGCAGCTTAGCGTAGTCGCATCCGTTGATGAGGTGCGCGCGCAAGACGGTGGCGCCGCCAAAGTCATGCGCGATAACGTTCGGCCTCACTAGGTTCCAATGTTCAAGGAGCGCGGCAAAAACATTGTTCTGCACGCCGAGCGAAACGTCTTGGCCGTTCCGTTTCTCGGACTGCCCATAACCGAGTAGATCGTACAGGTAGACCTTGTGGTTGCGCGCCAGTTCACGCGCGATCGTTCGCCATACGTATGACGAAAATGGCGTTCCGTGGACGAGGACAAGGGGTTCGCCCTCGCCCAAGATATCGTATGCGATCGACTGCCCTTGGTATTCAAACCTTTGTTTCAAAGACCAGCGCGTATCGATCACGCCGCCGCCTCGCCCGCCGATCGGCGATCGATCCGGCCTGACACCACGGCGGCGGGGTCGGGACCGTGGCTGAGGCTCCATTCAACGGCATCGGAAGCGATGCTGAACACCGCGGTCGCCAGGGTGTAGCCTTCGTCGCCGGGCTCAAGGCCGTGCCGCAGAATCGGCAGGGCGGCGTTTTCGCGGTCGAACAAAACGGCGAAGGGGTCGCCGGCCGCCACGGCGCCGGCCGCGATCAAGGCATCGGCCCGCTTCTGGCGTGCCAGGGATGACGGCTGAGATTCCTGGTCGAGGTCGCGAAAGTCGTCGGCGACCAGGTGATTGGCATGGGCCAGCGGGCCTTGCGCCTCGATCACGGTACAAGCGCTGGCCGGCGCTTCGACCGAGAGCAGCCGCGAGTCGCCGGCCTGAGCGAGGGCGTGGTGAAAGCCCGAGGCACGGTCCGTGCGTTGCAGAATCGCAACCGCCTCGTCGAGATTGCGGCAATCGAGCACGGCGCGGCAAATGACGTGGCGCGGCACACCGACGGTAAGGTCGTGCGGCCGGACATTGTTGATTGTCTGGACCAGCCCCAAGCGGTTCACGCCAAAGGCATGGCCCGGCAGCATGCCTGGATAACAGAACGCGGTGAAGCCGAGCCCGTCATCCGGCTCGACATCGCAGAGAAAACACAAGCCGGCCAGTTCCGCGGCGCCATCCTCGTTATGCCCGATAACCGCCGCCTCGCCCGGCAGCAGCACCGTGGTACAGCCGGTATCGTCAAGGGCGGGATCGAGATCGCGAAGGTCGCCACGGCAATTCCACAAAAAGATCTCGTCGATCGGCAGGCCGGCGCCGTCGGCAATGCCTTCGATCTCGCGCATATACCGGGGAAAGGCGCGCGCGGCCGCCGCCTTCAGCGCCGCCAGACGGTCGCTGCCGAGCCAGCGTTTCAACGCCTGGAACTGCGGCGTGTGGAAAGCGGCATCGCGCACGGACTGACCGCCGCACCGCCCGATCGCCTGGCCGATGGCAAAGGCATCGCCGTGCGCCAATATGGTTTCCATGAGATCTTTCCTTTTTTCCTCACCGGAGCGCAAAGCGGCACCGTGTAGCCGGCCATGGGTGCGATGCCCGCGACGTCGCGGTCTTGTCGCGCAGAGAGTACCGCCAGACCCGAACCCGGTCCAGACCACCGCGCGACGAGGAAAACCCTAGCCGGCATTGTCTCAGATTGAAGTCTGATGGGTTGCATGTCGCCGTTGACCGAGATCAAGGCGGCCAGCGGTAATCCGGTCTAAGTCACGCCGCCGCCAAGCCGGTCGCGCTCTACCGGCCCTTCCGGCAGATCGCCGATACGCTGAGCCGGCGCGGTATCGCCGTTTTACGCCTCGACGATCGCAGTACCGGCTGTTCGGGCGGCGGATCTTTATCCGTAGCCAGCACCGCCGCTCGGGCTGACGATACACGGGCGGCTCTGAAGTTCCTGCGCGCTAGGCAGAAGTTCCTGCGCGCTAGGCAGAGAATTGCCCCACGCCGGCTCGGCCTGGTTGGGATCAGCGAAGGCGCCACCGTCGCCGTCATGATCGCGGCGACGGATCACGCTTTGCGCGGCGTGGTGACGATGGCAGGACCGGCGAGCCCGGGCTGGCAAATCTGGGCCTATCAGACCCGCTACAAGATTTCACTGGGGGAAGAGATGAGCCGCGCCCAAAAGCAGCGCTGGCGGGCAGGCGAAGATCCGGAACGCATTCTCAAGGAACGGGTTACCGAGGCCCGCGCGCACGTTCGCGGAGGCGAAGCCAACCCCTGGTGGACCTTTTTCTTCGATTACGACCCGTTGACCGCGGCGCGAAAAGTCGCCAGCCCGGTCCTGATACTCCATGGCGACCGCGACAGCAATGTGCCGGTTAGCCACGCGTCCAAGCTCGCCCAGGCGATCAGGTCGAGTGGCAACCCGGATGTCACGGTGGCGATATTTCCCGACCACAATCATCTGTTCCTGCCCGACAAACACGGGGGTTTTCGGCGCTACGGACAGTTATTGGCGCATACCAATCAGATCCCCGAGTACGTCCTCGACAATATCGCCAACTGGCTGGTCCATCGCTTGGCCGTCGCGGCCGAGGGGAATTGAGACTCGCAAGCGCAAGCTATTGACCGCGTAGGCGGTCATATCCCTGATCGCCATCATCTTGGCGTTGGTTCTGCGGGATTTTAGATTGAGACACGACTCCCCGGTCCGGCCCCTGGTCCGGCCGGGCTCAATCGACTATAGGAAGGCCATGAGCGCACGCCAAGAAACGCCTGGGTCCGCCGAATACGGCAACCTCTACGAGCTTTTCCGATCCCGTTTTCCGGCCGAGCGGTCGCGCGGATTCATCGTGCTGGAGGACGGCCGCGCATACAGCTACGCCGACCTCGAAGATATCTCCGGCCGCTACGCCCGCCTGCTCGCGGACTTGGGCGTCGCCAAGGGTGAGCGGGTCGCGGTTCAGGTCGAGAAATCGCCGGAGGCCATTTTTCTTTACCTCGCCTGCTTGCGCGCCGGGGCGATCATCCTGCCGCTCAATCCGGCCTACACCAAGGCCGAGGTCGGCTATTTCCTAGGCGACGCGGAGCCGAAAGTCGTGGTCTGCCGTCCGGAGGCGGAGGACGCGGTGCGAGAGGCCGCCCGTGCGGCCGGTGTCGCCCATGTCTTGACCCTGGACCAAAGCGACGGCGGATCGCTGCCCGAACGCGCCCGTGACCTCACCCCCATCGACGGCTGCGTCGCGGCGGAGGCCGACGATGTCGCGGCGTTCCTCTATACCAGCGGCACCACCGGCCGCTCCAAGGGCGCCATGCTGACCCATCGCAACCTGGGCTCGAACGCCCTGGCCTTGCACAAGACCTGGGGCTTCCGGTCCGACGACGTGCTGCTGCACGCCCTGCCCTTGTTTCACACCCACGGCCTGTTCGTGGCCACGCATTGCGTTCTGCTGAACGGCACCGGCATGCTGTTTCTGCCCAAGTTCGATGCCGACGCCATTGTCCGTCTGTTGCCGCGTGCGACCGTGATGATGGGCGTGCCGACCTTTTACACCCGCTTGCTCGCGCATCCCGCGTTCACGGCCGAGGTGTGCCGGAACATGCGGCTTTTCATCTCCGGGTCCGCGCCGCTGCTGGAGGAAACCTTTCATGCCTTCCGTCAGCGCACCGGGCATACGATCCTGGAACGTTACGGCATGACCGAGACCGGCATGAACACCTCCAACCCGCTCGACGGCGAACGCATCGCCGGGACGGTCGGCTTTCCCCTGCCCGGGGTCGAGGCGCGGGTGTGCGATGAAAACGGCAAGCTGCTCGGCCCCGGCGAGATCGGCGTGATCGAGGTGCGCGGACCCAACGTCTTCCTCGGCTACTGGCGCATGCCGGAGAAGACGGTGGCCGAGTTCCGGCCGGACGGATTCTTCATCACCGGCGATGTCGGCAAGATCGACGAGCGCGGCTATATCCACATCGTGGGCCGGGCCAAGGACCTGATCATCTCCGGCGGCTTCAATGTCTATCCCAAGGAGGTCGAGCTGTGTATCGACCGGATCGATGGGGTGGTCGAATCCGCCGTTATCGGCGTGCCGCATCCCGATTTCGGCGAGGCGGTCTTGGCCGTCGTCAAGCGCGCGCCGGGCCGCGACGACCTAACCGCGGATGCCGTGGTCGCGGCCTGCAAAACCGAACTCGCCAACTTCAAGGTGCCCAAGCACGCCCACTTCGTCGACGAACTCCCGCGCAACGCCATGGGCAAGGTCCAAAAGAACGAACTGCGCGCGCGATATGCAGACGCCTAGTATCCTGGAACTGGAGTGCACCCCAATTCATTGCCGTCATCCCGGACGTTAGAGCCTGCCCCCGACAGGATCGGGGGCGAACCCGAAAATCGCTCGATTTTCGGGAGGTGAGCCTTGCGATCCGGGATCCATGTATCCGCCTGTCCGACGCCCGGATTGCGGCGCGATGGATCCCGGATCGCTGACTTTCCTTACCAAATCAGACCCCCGCTTTCGCGGAGGACTCATTTGGACGAAAGTCGCGTCCGGGATGACGGGGGAATATTAGGCCGCGATCTGCTTCCCGCTGACATGGAATCTCGATTCGGCACGCTGCGGCGGTGCCAATGACCGGTATTGTTGGACTTCACATTATCTATCCAAACCAACGCCCCGGAAACGCGACCGAACGGTGAAAAAGGCGCCGATGTCGAGGAAAGGCCGAGGCGGAATCCAGGCGCCGGGCGCTGAGGCCAGGCAATCGTCAATCAGCGGTGAATGAGCGCCACCGGCATAGTCCGCGAGCGCGGTGCCGAAGGCCGTACCTCGGCTAACGCCGGAACCGTTATAGCCGCCGGCGAGAAAAATATTGTCCCCTTGGCGGCCAAAGAAATTGGTGCTGTTGCGGCTGATCCCTTCGACACCGGACCAGGCGTACTCGAAGGGGACATGCGCCAAGTTCGGAAAGCGCTTCTCGAATGCGGCCCGATGGATGGATTGCCGGCGCGCCAAGAGCTTATCGGACAGCAAAGCGCCGCCATGGTATTCTGCCGCGTTGCGCAAACTCATTCGCCGGTCCGCCGTCAAGCGCACAGTCGCGCCGCCGTGGTGTAGCGAGAGAAGTCCCCATTCTTTCAGGCACCCGAGGCTGGCGACCTCTTCATCGTTGAGGGCCCGGGTAAAACTGCCCGACAAGGTGCTGCCGATCAGATAGCGGCGCAGAAAGCCAAGTTTCGCCGCCTCATGGTTGACTGCCAAAACGAGTTTATCGGTCTGTACGTCGCCGTTGGGAAGCTTGAGGGTCAGCGGCGCGCCCTTCTCGATCCTGAGCACCGGGCTTCGTTCATGGAGCCGGACATTGGCGGGCAAATTGTCCGCCAGTCCGCGCACTAAGGCCGCCGGTTGCAGGAGTGCCCCCTGGTGGACGTGAACGCCGGCTTGGTAAAGGGCGGTGCCCAAACGCGCGCTCAAAGCCTGGGCATCGAGCGGCGTATGCGCGATCTCCATCGCCTCGAGATAGCGCAGGAAATGGCTGCATTCTCGAATTGCCAAGCGGTCGGCGGCGGTATGGAGAAAGCCCTCTTCGCACCATTGACAGTCAATCGCGGACTCCGCGACTTGCGCGCGCAAGAGATCCAGACCGGCCTGGTTGATGCGATTGACCCGGCGATAGGACTCCAACCGGTCCGCCTCGAAACCACCGCCGAAATGACTGACCGCGACGGCAAAACCGGAATTGCGCCCCGAGGCGCCCTGACCGACCAAACGCGCGTCCAGCAGCATGATTTCCCGGTCCGGATGCAAGTCTGCCAGACGGCGGGCGCAGGCGAGACCGGTCACCCCGGCCCCAATCACCGCCCAAGCGACCCTGTGCGCGCCCCTTAACGGCAGGCTCGCTTGCCGTTCCGGCAGGAGTTCCGCCCAACCGTGCCGGTCCGTCGGAAAATCACCGCTGCTGCTTGTCATGGGTAAAGCCGACATTTCCTAGTGTCCTGATCGCGAAATTTGTTAGATCATGTAGATCATGTTTGGCAGGCTTTGGAGGACATGATCGATGGGCAAGCCAGCGGTGGCAATCGAATTGTCGGCTGGGGAACGACGGGAACTGGAGAGCCTGGCGGGGCG
>JAJFGN010000013.1 GCA_021776115.1 Kiloniellaceae bacterium
CACGAGTCGGTGGTCGATGCGGAGCCGGAGGAGGAGACGGAGGCGGAGGACGATCCCGAGCCCGAGGATGAGGCCGAGCCCGAGGAGGATCCCGAGCCCGAGGAGGAGCCCGAGCCCGAGGAGGAGTCCGAGCCCGAGGAAGAGCCTGAGCCCGAGGAGGAGCCCGAGCCCGAGGAGGAACCCGAGCCTGAGGAGGAACCCGAGCCCGAGGAAGAGCCTGAGCCGGAGGAGGAGTCCGAGCCCGAGGAAGAGCCTGAGCCCGAGGAGGAGCCCGAGCCTGAGGAGGAACCCGAGCCCGAGGAGGAGCCCGAGCCCGAGGAAGAGCCCGAGCCTGAGGAGGACCCTGAGCCCGAGGAGGAGCCCGAGCCCGAGGAGGACCCGGAGCCGGAGGAGGAAGAGAAGCCCGAGGAGGAAGAGGAGCATCAGGAAGGCGGAGAAGGCGGAGAAGGTGGAGAAGGCGGCGAAGGTGGCGAAGGTGGCGAAGGTGGAGAAGGTGGAGAAGGTGGAGAAGGTGGAAGAGCGCACGGCTCGGCTTCCGCTGCTTCGGGCATGGCCCTTGCGGGCGCTGAGGTAAACGAAAGGCTAGGCGGTGACGAGGGGGACGAACCGCCCCTAGGTCAGGGCGGGTACGACGACCCGCGCGGCGGGCCCGGCGGCGAGGTCCTGAAGGGCGGCCCCGGTAACGATAAGCTGCGTGGCGACGATGGAAACGATTCGCTTTCGGGCGGGCGCGGTCACGACGACCTGCGCGGTGGATCCGGCGACGACCTCTTGGCGGGCGGCCCGGGTAACGACAAGCTGCGTGGCGATTCCGATAACGACACGCTTTTGGGTGGGGCGGGGCGGGACGATCTGCGCGGCGGGGCCGGCGACGATACCCTGAGGGGCGGGTCCGCCGACGACGTGCTGCGCGGCGGCGCTGGGAACGACCGGCTCGAAGGCGGCGCTGGCGACGATACCTTAAAAGGCGGTTCCGGTGAGGACATCCTGTTCGGGGGGGCCGGGTCGGACATGATGTTCGGTGGCGGCGGCGGCGATGTCTTTGTGCTGGATCTCGATGGGGGGCCCGACGTCATCGCGGATTTCAAAGTCGCGAAGGGCGACGTCTTGAACCTCCACGACGTCTTGTCGGAGGATGGCGCGGTCCCGAGCGTGGATTCCGAAAATCTCGAAGGCTATCTGCGCCTGACCGAGGACGACGGCGATACGGCGGTCGAGATCGATTCCACCGGTGGCGGCGAGGATTTTGCGACCGTTGCGATCCTGGAAGGGGCGACGGACCTGGATCCGGTTAAGATGCTGGAGGACGGCGCGCTCGATCTTAGTGGGCCCTTCGGCTGAGCGGCGCCCTGGTATCAGAGGTTTCGCAGCGCCGATTCGACGTCGCCCGACTTGTTGGCCGGGTCAGGCGCGGTGTCCTTCTGGCTGGCCTCGATTCTTTCCATACTGCTGGTCAGATGGGCCGCGAGTTCGCGCAATCCCCCAACCGGAATCAACAAAGTCGCGACCACTTGCGGCTCTAGTTTAGCCACGTCCTCGCCTCGCTTGAGTTGCAGCAGCTCGATGCGCGCCACACCGTTCGCCACCGCGACGGCGCGGACCCCATCGACAAAAATATCGCTCATTACAAACTTCCTGTTGGCTGTGGGCGAAGAGAGCCGCGCGGCGGCACGCTTCCTAGGTATAGGCTTTCGATAGTTATCATTTTCTTGCCGCGATCAGATGGCTGAGCAGGTCCAGCGATGCTTCCCCGGTCACCGGCAGGCCGGCGTTGGTCTGGAACGCTTCAATCGCGGCCCGCCGGGGCGCGTCTCCACGATCGCTTTGCCGCGGGTCCAGAAGGCCGAGCTCGCCGAGCAGTAGTTCGACGGTCCTCACCGGCGCGGTGGCGGCTTGGCTGCCGGGTGCCGGCGCCCGGCCGGGCCCCCAAGAGGCGCCCGCTTGGCGCAAGGCACCGGCCTCCTCGGTCTGGCCAGACCCGGGCCGAAACATCGCGACCGATAAGGCGCCCGCCATGCGCCCGCTTTTGGTCTGCAGATCTAGGACGTGCAGTCCGATCACACTCAGCTTTCCTTCCGCCAAGATCATCAAAGGGGAACCGGAATCGCCTTTGGCCAGGTCGCAGGCGTGGGCGATGCCGCGCTTTTCCCCAAAGAACCCCTTTATCTCACAGCTGAGACTAACAGACATTATTTGGGTCCAGCCTTGCCGGTACCCGGCTTGCAGAAACTGGGCCGTTCCGTGCCGGACCTGGCCCATAATTTTGTCGTCCACTTCGCGCAGGCCCAGCCACCCGGCTTGCTTTCCGATTGGCTCCGCCAGGGTGAGGACGGCCCAGTCATGAAGCGCCGAGGCGGTCGATCCCATCGCTTCGGGATCGTATTTGGCGGCGCGCCGATAATCGGATACCGGCGAATGGATGGTGTAGGTATCGCGCTGGTAGCCGGCAACGAAATGTATTTCCCGGGCGTTGCGCCAGCGCCGGTAGCGGCTGTCGTATAGGCAGTGCGCCGCTGTCAGCACGCTACCTTCGCCGACCAGAAACCCCGTGCAGTGACCCCGGCCGCCGATATTCACACGGCCGATCGCGCTCCAAGGGTATTCCATCGCATTGACTTCGATACGGCCGGTTTCCCGCGCCAGCTTGGATTCGAGCGATTGAGCCGCCGTGTGCCCCGCGCCGCTCGCTACCACCGCGACGACGAAAGCGAGGACGCCGAGGCTTCGCCGCACGGAATTGGCGGCAATTGAAATCGACGGATAGGACAGGGGGCTATACATGCCGGCCCGATATAGCAGACAGGGGCCGGTTTGCGAAACCGTCGGGTGTGTCTCAGTTTGAAGCTCGATGCGCTGAAATGACAAAGCGGACTCGAAGGTCGGCTTATCGCCCCAAGGCGGCCGTCATGTCGCACGGCGCCGAACCTCGGTTCTTAGCCGGTAGTGTTGAAAAACTCGCCCGACATAGCGTTTGCGGGCCGGTGTGGACGATGGGCGAGCGGAGGTGGTGTCCGTCACCCCGTCATCGTCGGCTACTGTTTCGGCATCCGATCCGAGCGGCGGCTGTGCGAGGAGGTGCACCTCAACCTCGGCTATCGGTGGTTTTGTCGACTGGGTCTCGAAGGCGAGGTGCCAGAGACGAATTCCTCCTCGCCGCCACCGCCCAGAACCTCCGCAAACTCGC
>JAJFGN010000014.1 GCA_021776115.1 Kiloniellaceae bacterium
CTTGTTTGTCCGGCCGCGCGGTCCAGCGCGGCGATAACTCAGTAACGAAGGGCAGGCCGGTAAGTGCCCCGCTCAGCCGGTTTGGGCCGTTAAAGCAGGATGATTTCGACCCGGCGGTTGGCGGCTTCGCGTACGCCGTCGGCCGTCGCCACGGCGTTCTCAGCCTCACCCCGGCCAGCGACGCTGATCCCGCTCGACTTGACGCCGCGCTCGGTCAGCACATCGCGAACCGCGTTCGCGCGCCGCAAGGAAAGCTGAAGGTTGTACTCCTCGGGGCCGGCCCGGTCGGCATGTCCCGTGATGGTGAAATCGACGATGCCCAGACGTTCCGCCATGGCAATCGCGTCATCGATCACGCGTGTGCCCGCAGCTGTGACAACGGTGCTGTCAAAGGCAAAGAACACGATAAAGGGCTTCGGCGCTTCCATTGCCGGCGCCGGTGCTGGCGCCGCGGCCATTACCTGTGGTGCTGGGCGGTCGACCGTCGTGAGTTTCAGGTTCGCCGCCGCCTCGACCGCCGCCATGGCTTGTTCGAACGCGGCCTGGCAGCGATCGGCGTCCTTTTGTCGGGCCGCACCGATACCGGCGAATCCATAGTTGGGATTGGCGCCTTCTCTCGCCTCGATCCAGCAGTCATAGCTGACTTGAGCTGTCGCCGCGTCGGCCGGCGCCAGGGTGCGGCCGCCGCGATCCCAGGCATCGTGAATGCGCTTCCAAGCCGCCTGGAACACCGGTATGTCCTCATCGGTGAGGCGGCGATCCTGCACATGATCGGGCATGACGCTGGAGCGGCGCGCGGCGCGGCGGGCCTTGTGATTGAAATGCTCGCCGTCAACCGGGTCCAGAACTCTGACCCGCTCATTTCGCAAGCCGGTGTAGCCATCGTACAGACCGTTCTGGAAGGCGATCCCGTCCGCGGTCAGACCCTGACCGGTACTGGTGTCGAAAATGATATCGGCCTTGACCGGGGCGGTGTAAAACGCCGCCGCCAAGACGCCCAGCAACACGATCGATTTTTTCATGCCCCCAAGTCCCTCCCAATATGCCCGGCGTTCCCGATCCTATACTAGGCCGATTACGATCGAACGTTGTCGGTTCTTTATGTTTGATCACAAAACCAAGTGAATTGAATTGCGTATACCGCAAAACGGTAGCCGCGCGCAAGTCGCGGCTGCGTGGGAACGAGAGTAATTTCAGGGCTTATCGGGCGGTTAGCGCCTTGGGGAAAAGGCTCTTCCCTCGACCGCGAGGCCGAAGCCGGGCCTGAATACGGTGCCAATATAGGATCCGGCCATGGCCGCGACGAGCCACAGCCAACCGTGTAGGCTACCCGAAGCGATGCCGCTAAAAAGCGCCCCGATGTTGCAGCCAAAAGCCAGACGCGCACCGTATCCCATGAGCAGCCCGCCCAGCACGGCGCCCAGCGCGACCCGAAGGCCGATCCGGGCCTTGGGTGCGAATCGCCCGGCCAGCCCCGCCGCCAGAAAGGCCCCGGCCAGGATACCGAAGTTCATCAGCGACGTGGTTTCCTCGAACAAACCGCCTTCCAGCGCTCGCTTGGGATAACGCCAAGTCCAAAAATCCCAGGAGGCGACATCGACGCCGAGGGCCGAAGCCGCCTTGGCGCCCCACAAGGTATAGCCGAAGGACACGTTCCAGGGATGGCCCGCCAGATAAAGCGTCGCCGCATTGAGTAAGGCGAGCAGCACCGCGCCCCACAGCAGGGGCCACGGCCCCGACATCATGCGGCGCGCCAGGCCCGGCCGGAGCGCGCCAGGCCTGGCTGGGGAGGTGAAACCAAGCGCGATGTGGCCGTGGCGCCGGCGTTCGACAAGCACGCTCGCCAGTACGATCAGCGCAAAAAGGGCAAACTGCAGCGTGAGCGCCCCCGACAAGCCGAACTCCTTCAGCAGCGAAATAGATCCGAAACTCGGTTGCTCCAGCCACCAAGGTAAGTGGGCGGAGCCGAGCACAGACCCGGCGGCGAAGAAGACAAGCGTCACAACCATATTGGTCGAGCCGCCGCCGACCGTATACAGGGTGCCCGAGGCGCAACCGCCGCCCAATTGCATCCCGACGCCAAAGAGAAACGCACCCACCAGGACCGAAATGCCGACCGGGGCTACCGCGCCACCCACCGGCTGGCCAAACAAAGTGCCTTGCGCCAAGGCGGGCAGGAAAATTGCGCTGGCCAAGGCCAACATCAGCATCTGCGCGCGCAAGCCGGCGCCCCGCCCGTCGGCGAGAAACACGCGCCAGCTCGAAGCGAAACCGAAGGCGGCGTGATAGAGGACCAGCCCCAAAGCGCCGCCAAGCAGATAAAGCGCGGCGCGATGGCCATCGAACGCCCGATTCAGGTAAAGCGCGCCGCCCAGCACCAATATCAAGGCCGGTCCCACGACCCTCCAGTCCGGCCGGCTCGAACCCTGGCCGGGCAAACTCGGGCCGGGGCCGGGACCCTTCGCCGCGTCCAATGGCGGCGCTTGGTGGGTGGCGCTCATCTAGAGAATCTAACGTCTATTCGCAGCGCTGGACAGTCCGCGCCGCAGGTCGGCCCGCCGCCGATTATTGCGTTTTGACTTCAACCGGTAAATCGTTTTGCGCCGACCAATCGACCATGGAACCGTCATACACCTTGACGTTCTTCTGGCCCAGGATCTCGCTGCGGGCGAACCAGCCGAGCGAGGCCCAGTGCCCGGTGTTGCAGAAGGCAATGGCGTCGTCTTGCGAATCCACGCCGACCTCCGCCAACATCGCATCGATGCCCGCCGCGCTGACAAAACGCCCGCCGCTCGCCGTGATTTGGCTCTCCGGCACATTGACCGCGCCGGGAATGGTTCCGGCCCGCTTGGCCAGGGTATGCTTCTTTTCGCCGCGATACTGGTCCGGCGGACGCATATCGATCAGGGCGGCGCCGGTCTTCCGGGCGGCCTGAACGACGGCGCGGTCGGCGATCACGTCGGGCCGAAAGTGGGCGGTGAAGCGCTTCGCCGCCGGCACCACCGCGCCGGTTTCCACCGGGCTGGCAGGGTCCGCGACATAACCGCGGTATCCGCCGTCGAGGATGGATACCGCATCGTGGCCCAGCACCTTGAAGGTCCAATAGACCCTGGTCGCGCTTCCCATATCGAGCGCGCTGGCGCCACCGCTGACGATTACCACATGGGCGTCGTTGTCGATACCCAAGCCGCCGATCAGGCGCTCCAGGTCCGCCACCGGCGGAAGCTGCCCCGGCACGCCATCGACCTTGGTCCGCCAACCGGCGGAAAGATAATCGCTGTAGACCGCCCCCGGAATATGCCCCTGGCGAAAGGCGGCCTGCGAGCCGCCGCCCAACTTGTTGCGGACATCCAGGATCACGACCCCGGGCTTGGCGCCGTTCGCCCGTACCCAAGCGGCGTCGACCAAGGGTGACGCCGGTGCGCCGGCGACCGGACCCGCGACAAACACCATGACAACCAGGGCCGAAACCGCCGCCCCAAGGGAGATAAGGATGTTACGCATGAAGGTCTCCTATCTCTTGTTCTCTAGCTAGAGTAATACACATATAAAAAGCGTATTATTTTCCTGTTCTACATAAATATATGCGTAAACAAAACACCGCGCAAGCTCGGCTCCGAAGCCGAGGCCTCGTTAACCACGTTCTTGGCAATTTTCTCGACCTAACGCCTAGCCCCATCGTTGCTGTGTCAAATATGTGGGCACGAACCGGCCTATTACGCGCCCCGTGGTACGCCGCCGGGGGCATAGACTCCTAGCGAAGTCCGCGAAGCGGTAAATTCGGACTTGCGTTAAGACCCTATTGGCGCGCGGCTGCTAGCATCCGGATTGAGAAATCCAGAAAATCCGTGCGTCCAAGCCGAGGGTTTAGAAGATGCCTAAAAACGGTCCCATCAACCCGATTTCGAGCGCCGCCATCGCCGTGCTTTTGGTCTTGGGCGGCTGCGCCCAGGTGACTGAGACCTTCGAAGATGCGAGCAATGGCCTCGCCAGCTTCCTGGGCGAAGACAGCACACCCAGCGAGGACATGTCGCCCGACGATGCCGATACCCAGGCCGATGCGGCCGGGGCCGGGGCCGGGGAAATGCCCGTCGAAAATGCGGGTGGGAAATTGGCTCAAGCGCCTTACGACGGTCTGTACCAGAAGGCCTTGGCAGCGCGCGCGAGGGGCGCCGACAAAGAGGCGTTTAAAGGTTTCCGGGAGGCGGCGGGAAAGCGGCACCCGGCGGCAGCCTACGAGACCGGGCGAGCTTACCTCGAGGGGCGCGGTGTCAAGGCGGATAAGGCCAAAGGGACACTCTGGATGGACCGGGCCGCCGCCTTCGGTGAGGCGCGCGCTCAATTTTTCATGGGCCAAGCCTATTCCAGCGGCACCGGCATCAAGCAGGACGAGACTAAAGCGGTCACCTTCTTTACCAAGGCCGCCGTGCAGGGTCACGCCGGGGCCCAGCACGCGCTCGGCGAGACTTATTCGGCCGGCCGGGGCGTACCCAAAAACCTCCCCTGGGCGGCGCGCTGGTACGGCAAGGCGGCGCATCAGGGACTGCGCGAGGCACAGTATGCCTACGGCCTGGTTCATGCCCGCGGGCTCGGTCTCCCAATTGACCGAACGGAAGGATACCGCTGGCTCTTGCTGGCCTCGCGCGCCGAGCACGAGCGCGCCGAAGTGGTGCGCCGCGCGCTCCAGACAAAGATGGCGCCGGAGATGGTTCAGCTAGCCGAAATTTGGGCGGACCGGTTTCAGCCGCAGCGCGAGGCCCCTTTCGCGGATCCCCCCACAGTCATGTACGTGCAACAGGTCCTGAATGACATGGGATACGAAGCCGGGCCGGTCGACGGACAACCGGGGAGGCGCACCCATAGCGCGGTCGGTTCTTACATGAAGAAATCCGGGCAACCGCGCAACAAGCGTATCTCGCCCCAGTTAGTTGACCGCCTGCTGGCGGAGCAAGCGAAAGCCCCCTAACGCCGCCTCGATGGAATAGAGATTCCTGACACTAAGTATCCCCCCGTCATCCCGGACTTGATCCGGGATCCATCGCGCCGTAATCCGGGCGTCAGACAAGTGGATATATGGATCCCGGATCAAGTCCGGGATGACGGCAGTAAATTATACGGCGGACTTCAGTTCCAGGACACTAACGCCCCACGGTCCAAAAACGCGAAGAACCGGCGAGGCATTGCCCCGCCGGTTCCCGCACATCGCATCTACAACCTTTTTCTCCGTACGCGTCCGGACGGAAGGGCGAGATCGTCTTCGACCCTCCTCCCACGTGCATCGGACCCCCTGCCGTATTCCGCCGCAGGATATTCGTGCAGACGCGCGACCGCTTTCGCATAGGTCCTTATCCCCCCGGAAAAGAACCGCGCTGGCCACGCGACACGCCGACGTACTATGTCAGCCCCTGCGCGCCATTCCTAGGTATCGTCCTGTGTCAAATTTGTGCAAGGGCCGTCTCAAGTTGCGCCGCGCCTCTCGCTTCGCGATGCTAAGAATGCCGAACGGCGACAAGGCCCGAACAACCTCGCCGCCAGAAACAAGAGATGGATTGCCTCGATGAGCGACATGCCTCACGCGTTACCTGTTTCACGCATAGCGCCCGCGCGCGTGCCGCGCATGACATTCGCATTGATTATCGCGATTGGGTTCGCGCTTTCGGGCTGCGCGGGCGATATAGGCGACGCATTTCGAGAAGCTGGCAACAAGATCGAAAGTTTGTTCGAGCCGCAAGCGGATTTGGCGGTGGCGTCCCGCGCCCCGCAAGAAGAGTCCGATGCGCCGCTAAAAGAGTCCGGCGCCTCGCAAAAAGAGTCCGTTGCTCCACAAAAGGTCGTGCCGCTTGATGAAGCGCACTACCGGGCCGGGCTCGAAGCGCGAACGCGGGGCGACGCGGATCTTGGATTTAAATCCTTCGAGAAAGCCGCCAAGCTTGGCCATGCGCCGGCAAGCTACGAAGTCTCGCGGGCGTATGCCGAGGGTCACGGCGTGGCGCAGAATCTGGACCTCGCCGCGGAATGGACCAACCTGGCCGCCGAGCGCGGCGACGCACGGGCGCAGTTTCTGATCGGCGCCGCCTACTATGGCGGCAACGGCGTACCCCGCGATTACGAGAAGGCGGCCACCTTCCTAACCGACTCCGCCGTACAGGGCCACGCGCAAGCGCAATACCTCTTGGGCGAGGCCTACTCAAACGGCCGGGGCGTCGCCCAAGACGATGCCTGGGCCGCGCGCTGGTACGGCAAAGCGGCCACACAAGGCCTTGGCGAGGCGCAGTATGCCTACGGCGTCGCGCACGCGGCGGGCCTCGGCGTTCCAAAGAACCCGCAGACCGCTTACGCTTGGCTGCACTTGGCCGCGCGTGCGGGACACGAGGACGCGAAAACCGCGGGCCCGGCCGTGGTGGCGCAGTTAAGCGCCGAACAGATCGAAAACGCGGTGTCCTGGGCCAAGCGTTTTCGCCCGGCACGCAGTGCCGGATTCGCCGACAGAGCGACCGTCACCTACGTGCAGCATACCTTAAACGGATTGGGCTTCGACGCCGGGCCGGTCGACGGGATGCCTGGACCGCTGACGCGCACGGCGGTGAAGAGTTTTCAGACCAAAGCCGGGATAGCGGCCAACGGGCGTATCTCTTCCAAACTCGTCGACCGCTTGCGCACCGCGCCGCAAGAGCAATCGTGACGAACACCTGGCTACTCGGTAGCGCCCGATTGCGCCACGGCGGCTTCGGCGGCGACCGCTTCCGTCACGTCCGGTGCGACATCGACGCCGAGCAGGCCGTTGACGGCCTCCACCACGGCGGTGTTGATGCTCTTATTGGCGGCGGCCGCCAGGGCCGCGGCCGCGGTTTCGATGTCGGGTTCTTCCTGGGTTATGGCGTCGCGGAAGGCGGCTAGGCGCCCAACCTTGGAATTAGGCGCCGCATGATCGAGCGCGGTTTGCGAGGCATGCGCCGCGTTGAGACTGCCCAGCGCCGAGGCTGAGATTCCGCGACTCTTCCCCGAATGGCCGGTCTCGCTCGCGTCGTTGCCCTTGGCGTGACCCAAGCCCCGGCCCTTGGCATGACCGCCGCCGCTCTTGCCGTGCGAATCGGTCGCGGCGCCCTGGCTGGAGCTCTCGCCGGATTTACCGCCCTTGCCGCCGGGCCCGGCATCGCCGGCGCCAGCCGAGGCCGCGCCGCTATTTCCGCCCGTGTTGCCACCGGCGTTACCGCCTTCATTGCCGTTGCCGCCACCGTTACCACCACCGTTACCGCCACCATTGCCGCCGCCGTTGCCACCGCCGTTACCGCCGCCATTCTTCGCCAGCGCGGCTTTGCCATTCAACAGGGTGCCGTCGGTGCCCAGCGCAACAGGTGCGGCGATCACCGCCAAAGCCACCGCCCCGGCCAGCGCCAAAAGGCCCGGCCTGACTCGAGTCGCTTCAAGGTAAGTACGCAATCGCAAGCCCTTCATTTTCAGCCTCCGTATTTACCGGCACCGAGCCCAGCGGATCGGCGCACTCGACAGGCATTATGGCTCTGTGGGAAGTGGGGGTCCATGAAGACCCGTGTGTCAAAGCCGTGTCCTAAAGCCTGCCTCATAACAAACGCGGTTGCTCTGCCGGCTCTTCTCCCGCCCGGAGCGGCTCGATCAACGACAAATCGTCGTTGGCGACCGCATTCACGCGGCGCGACACCCGGTGAGCGGTGAGCCAATCCGAGGGGCACGGCCGCAGCAGGGCCAAGGCGGCGGCCGGCGGCGTGCCGGAATCGAGCCAAGTCTCGAAATCGGCCGGGTCGAGGATCACCGGCATGCGGTGATGGATCGCGCGTAAGGCCTCATTCGCCTCGGTCGTGGCGATGGTACAGCTTTCGACCGGGATACCGTCCGCCCCCTTCTCCCAACGCTCCCACAAGCCGGCGAAGGCGAAGACCGCCGAGTCGTAACGCGCGATTCGGTAGGGCTGCTTGGCGCCGTCTTCGGTTTTCCATTCATAGAAGCCATCGGCGGCGATCAGGCAACGCCGATGCCGGAACGCGCTTCGGAACGACGGCTTTTCGCTTAGACTTTCACCGCGCGCATTGATCGTCCGGGCGGCGCCCGAGGCGTCCTTGGCCCAGGCCGGAATCAGGCCCCAGCGAAGCGACGCGAAATGCCGGGCCCCGTCTGGAAAGAGCCGAACCGCCGCGACCTCTTGCGTCGGCGCGATATTGGCCCGGGGCATAAGATTGGGAATCTCGGAATAACCGAAGAAGCGGCGCACCGCCGCCGCCGGCGAGGTCAGGGAATAACGTCCGCACATGATCCGTCTAGCGCCTCTTATCCGCGCATTCACCACAACTTGCCGCCCCGATCAACCCTCGGCGGCGAGCAGCCGCTCCCTCGGCACATTGCGGTACGGCAAGTTGCGCAGGTCGAGCGCGGCCGGCCCCGGCGTTTCGGCGTCGATCAGCGCGGCGAAGACGGAGCCGAAGGCCGCGCGGAAGTGGTTCTTCGCCTTGACGCAAAGCAGGCCCGGGCGCGCCAGGTCGATGCCGTGCAGCGCGAAATAGGCCGGGTCGTTGGGCGACTGGCAGGTGCCGGTCACGATCACCGCGATCCCGCCGACGTCGAGCACGGCGGTGGGTCCAAGGTCGGTGGTCAGGCCCCGCTCCATGGGCCCCAGGTTGACGAAGCGCCCATCCGTCAGGCGCGCCACCTTGGCCGGGACCTCGACCGGGGCGCCGTAATCGGCGCTGAGACGCGCCCCGAAGCGGCAATCGAGTTCGGCGCCGACGCCGGCGGCTTGCGCGCGGGCGACCAGCTTCGGGTCCCAGAAGAACGCGAAAACCGTGGGCACGTTTGGCCGGGCGTCTGGCCGGGCGTCGAGCAAGGCCCGGAACAGGCCGGTGGTATCGCCGATCCCGCCCGACATCGGATTGTCCGCGGGCTCCAGCACCGCGACCGGCCCTGTGAGCGCCAAGGCCAAGGCCTGCCGGATCGCCTCCGCCGCGCCGGGCAGACGAACCGCGAAGGCCGCCTTGCGCGCCTCGAATTCGCTCAACACCCTGCGCGCCGCGCGCTCCGCCAGGGCGCCGCCGGCATCGGCGCCGGCCGAGACGCCGGCATCGGCGCAGGCCGAGACGCTGGCCCCGGCCTGCGCCACGTCGGCATAGGCGAAACCGCCGAAGGGCGTGACGTCGAGCAGGCCCGGCCGCCCCGCCTCCCGCCGTGCGGCGGCCTCGACCTCGGCCATGGGACCGGACTCGGTGCGCATGTTGAAGCTGGGCAATACCGCGCCGAGCGTCACGATCCGGCTGAGCGGGCGAATTTCGCCGCGCGCCGCCCGCTCGAGCAGCGCGAGGGCCTTGGCCCCGGTCTCATAGGTGTCGACGTGCGGGTAGGTCTTGTAACCCAGGAGGATATCGGCGTGACGCGCGATTTCGGGATCGAGATTGGCATGCAGATCGAAGCTGACCGCGAGCGGTGCGTCCCCGATCGCGGCGCGCACCTCGGCCAGCAGGCGAAGCTCCGGCGCCGTATCGCCCGTGCTTAGAAGCGCGCCGTGCAAGGACAGGTAGACGCCGTCCCAGGGCCCCTTACCCAAACCCGCCAGAATCTCGGCCTGGATCGCGGCCAGGAACTCGGCCTCGACCGGGCCGCCCGGCGGCGCCGCGCAGCAGCGCAAGAAGACGCCGCGCCAATCCGGCCGCGCGGCCAGAAAGTCGACCGCCGCGCCCAGTTCGTTCGCGGTGCCGGCGTAAAACCCGCGCGCCGCCTCGCCCACGACCCATTCGCGGTGCTTGAACGCCGCCAGCCCGGTAACGGCCGGGGTGAAGGAATTGCCCTCGTGGCTCAGCCGGGCGATGGCCAGGCGCTTGGCGGCGGTCACAGTCCGGACGTCTCCCCCAAAAACCCGATGCAATACGCCGCCGGGGCTTTGCGCAACGATTTTACGCGCGACTTTCCGTTGCGACTCTCGTTGCGACTCTGGGTTGGTTTCGATAATGTGACAGTTCTGTTTTTGTTCTCGTTCACAGCGCTACAAGTTGTGGTATGTTTCCCGAACTTCAGCGCAAGATCTTGGGGTTATACCCATAAAATTCAGTCCACAGCTGTGGATAAGGGGGAGATTGCATGGCCGTTCCTGGAAGCCGTCAGGAAATTGAATACCTTGAGAGGGACGCGGCCGAATCTCCGCCTGTGGATAACCCGCCACCGACTCTGAGTATTAGCGCGGACTTGCTGGGCCCCGATCTCCTGGGTGGCGACCAGTACCGCGACGTGTTCCAGAACGAGCGCGGCATCCGGGTACGAATCGAGCGCTCGCGCGACGCGCTGTTGACCGAATTCGGTAAGGCGACCCTGGCCGACCGCTACCTGATGGACGGCGAGAGCTTTCAGGATCTTTTCGCGCGCGTCGCCGCCCATTTCGCGGACGATAGCGCGCACGCACAGCGCCTCTACGATTACATTTCCAAGCTCTGGGTCATGCCGGCGACTCCGGTGCTCTCCAACGGCGGCACCAAGCGCGGCCTGCCGATTTCCTGCTTCCTGAACGAGGCCTCGGATTCCCTGGAAGGCATCCTGGGCCTGTGGAACGAGAATGTCTGGCTGGCCGCGCGCGGCGGCGGCATCGGCAGCTATTGGGGCAATCTGCGCTCGATCGGCGAGCGGGTCGGCCACAACGGCAAGACCTCGGGCGTGATTCCCTTCATCCGGGTCATGGATTCGCTGACCCTGGCGATCAGCCAGGGCTCGCTGCGGCGCGGCTCGGCGGCCTGCTACATGCCGGTCTCGCACCCCGAGATCGAGGAATTTATCGAGCTTCGCCGTCCCACCGGCGGCGACCCCAACCGCAAGGCGCTGAACCTGCACCACGGGGTTTTGATCTCCGACGCCTTCATGCGCGCGGTCGAACGCGACGAGGACTGGGCGCTGACCAGCCCCAAGGACGACGCCTTGATTCGCAAGATTAAGGCCCGCGACCTCTGGATTCGCATCCTGACCGCGCGGGTCGAGACCGGCGAGCCCTACATCGTCTATGGCGACCACGTGAACCGCGCGATTCCCGAGCACCACAAGCTGGCCGGGCTCCACGTCAAGATGTCGAACCTGTGCAGCGAGATCACCTTGCCCACCGGCACCGACCACCTGGGCGAGGAACGCACCGCCGTGTGCTGCCTCTCCTCGCTCAACCTGGAGACCTACGAGGAATGGTGCGACGAGCCGGACTTCATCGCCGACGTCATGCGCTTCCTCGACAATGTGCTGGAGGATTTCATCGTCCGCGCGCCCGACAACATGGCGCGCGCCAAGTACTCCGCGATGCGCGAACGCTCGGTCGGCCTGGGCGTCATGGGCTTTCACTCGTTTCTGCAAATGCGGCGCATCCCGCTCGAGGGCGTGATGGCGAAGGTCTGGAACAAGCGCATCTTCAAACAAATCCGCGCCGAGGCCGACGCCGCCTCCCGGGCGCTGGCGGAAGAACGCGGCGCCTGCCCCGACGCCGCAGAGTTCGGCGCGATGGAGCGCTTCTCCAACAAGATGGCGATCGCGCCGACCGCCTCGATCTCGATCATCTGCGGCGGCGCCTCGCCGGGGATCGAGCCCTTCGCGGCCAACAGCTTCACCCATAAGACGCTCAGCGGCTCGTTCCCGGTGCGCAACAAGCACCTGGAGGCCCTGCTCGCCGACTACGGCCGCAACGACGAGGACACCTGGACCTCGATCACGCTCAACGAAGGCTCGGTCCAGCATCTCGATTTCCTCGGCGACGACGAAAAGGACGTCTTCAAGACCGCCTTCGAGTTGGATCAGCGCTGGCTGATTGAGCTGGCCGGCGACCGCGCGCCCTTCGTGTGCCAGTCGCAATCGCTCAACGTTTTCCTGCCCGGCGACGTGCACAAGCGCGAGCTGCACCGCTTGCACATGCTGGCCTGGAAAAAGGGCGTGAAGAGCCTCTACTACTGCCGCTCCAAATCGATCCAGCGCGCCGAATCCTCGGCCAGCGAAGCCGCCCGCGTAGATGCGGCAGCTAATGGCACGGCCAATGGCGCCGAAACCCAGACGATCCCCCTGCTCGGCAAAGTCAACGGACACGAAACCGCGAAAGGCTTAGCCGCAGCCTCGACGGATTACGAAGAATGCCTGGCCTGCCAGTAGGCGGGCCTGGAATGCCTGGCCTGCTGCCCATAAGGCAGGCTTGCCGGAGGGGCCGTGACCCCGCACCAGAACCAGGGCGCGGCCCCATGCGGGATTGTTCATCCCGTCACTAAGTCCTTTCAGCCGCGCCCCCTCTCCCACCGGGAGAGGGTCGGGGTGAGGGGCATTTGTTTCTTACGTTGGAGACTGCGAGTCATCGGAAACGGCCTCATGTAATCACCCTCTGGCAACCAGATCTCGCTCACCCTCCCGCTACGCGGGGCCCTCCCTCTCCCGGTGGGAGAGGGCTAGAAAACTTTAAAAGATACGGTAACTGACATGTCCCTTCTCGACGCCAATCCGGTTTACAAGCCGTTCCGTTATCCCTGGGCCTACGACGCCTGGCTGATGCAGCAACGCCTGCACTGGATGCCGGAGGAAGTGCCGCTCGCCGACGACGTGAAGGACTGGCAGCAGAAACTCTCAGCCGGCGAGAAGAACCTCTTGTCGCAGATCTTCCGCTTTTTCACCCAGGCCGATGTCGAGGTGAACAACTGTTACATGAAGCACTACGCCCGCGTCTTCGGCCCGACCGAGGTGCAGATGATGCTGGCCGCCTTCTCCAACATGGAGACGGTGCACATCGCGGCTTATTCGCACCTGCTCGACACCATCGGCATGACCGAGACGGAATACTCGGCCTTCCTGCGCTACAAGGAAATGAAGGACAAGTACGACTACATGCAGGCCTTCGGCGTCGAGACCAAGGCCGACATCGCCAAGACCCTGGCCGTCTTCGGCGCCTTCACGGAAGGGCTGCAACTTTTCGCCAGCTTCGCGATCCTGTTGAACTTCCCGCGCTTCAACAAGATGAAGGGCATGGGCCAGATCATTTCCTGGTCGGTGCGCGACGAATCCCTGCACACGCAGTCGATCATCCGCCTGTTCCGCACCTTCATTTCGGAAAACCCGGAAATCTGGACCCCCGATTTCGAGCGCGAGCTCTACAAGGCCTGCGAGACCATCGTCACCCACGAGGACGCCTTCATTGATCTCGCCTTCGAACTCGGCGGCGTCGAGGGCCTGAACGGCGCCGAGGTCAAAGCCTACATCCGCTACATCGCCGACCGGCGCCTGACCCAACTCGGCCTGCAACCGATGTACCGCAGCGAAAAGAACCCCCTGCCCTGGCTCGACGCCATGCTCAACGGAGTCGAGCACACCAACTTCTTCGAAAACCGCGCCACCGAATATTCCCGCGCGGCGACGCAGGGAACCTGGGACGAGGCCTTCGAGTAGCCCCCGGCGATGGTACAATTTCCGCGAATTTGGATGCCATCGGGGGAACTCGGCTTAACCGGATTTTAGCATGTATTAACCAGCATCGGCTCCATGATAAGCGGTCAATATTTCAAGCTGCCCGATGATTGCGGCCCACAGATTCGCGAGCTGTTCGATTATTGGGTGACCATTCAACCGAGCGAAGGCTTGCCGGGACGGCAGCATTTTGATCCGCTCGGCGTTATACGCCTTTCCCCAAACATTTGGATGCTGAATGTCGAGCGCGATCCACAGCGGTTTTTTGTTCGAAGAGTTAGGAACGGAGATTATCACATTCACCGGCCGAGATGGCACGGGCCGGTATATGGATGAGCTTTATCCCAACTTTGCATCTTCGACGGCGTGGAAGCATCTGGCCCATGCCGTGGAAGCGAGGACGCCGGTATTCAGGCGCGCCAACATCACGTCCAATTCGGAAAAAAACTACGTCATGTCGGAACGGCTTATCCTGCCGTTGGCATCCGACGGCAGAACCGTCGATATGCTTCTTAACTTGACATGGTATTTGAATTTATCGGAAGCGATGGACTTGGAAATCCGTAGCGTGATGCTTGGGAAATCCGCTCTAAAAAGCGCCCAGCCCGCGTAAGGCGCGATAGCGTTAGCGTATTGCGCCGAATGTGATCGTGCCCGCGCTCCATCGGCCATGATATCGGCGCTCCCGCGGCCCAAGTATGCGGGACCAATTTCATTCGGCGGGTTACGCTTCGCTAACCCGCCCTAAGAGACACGAGCTAGAGACAACATGCCGACTATCTCCTCCACGATGTACGTGATTGCCGTCAAGGATTTGAAGCGCACTGCTGAGTTCTACAAGCGCGCGATGGGCTTTACAGTCCGGGAAATCGGCGATGACGGTTGGCGTATGTTTGTTAAAGATCAGTGCCGGATCATGGCCGGTCATTGTCCCGACGCCGTTCCGGCGGGGGAATTGGGGGACCATTCGTACTTCGCCTACCTCAACGTCGAAGAAATCGACGCGTATTTCGCGCAGGTCGCGCAGACTATCGAACAAAACGGCGGCAAAATTCTTAAGCCGCCGAGAGACGAGCCATGGGGGATGCGCGAGTTCGCACTACAGACCATCGACGGTCATCGCATCATGCTTGGGCACGATCTTAAAGGCAATTCCGGGAACAGTACCTAATTCGCACCAACTAGGTATTCTGCCCCCATCGCTTCGGCGTTCGGCCTTAACGGTTGCCGTTCGCCAAACCCTTCACCTGGAGGAATGATTTGAAATCTAAATCGCCGTGCAAAAAATGGCTGACAAGTAGGACGGCCATTTCCGGTAAGCAGGGACCGGCGCAGTTGTCCTTACAGGCGCTCTTGCATGAGGTACATATGTGCTCGAAGTCCTTGGCCGTTTCCCGATGCGAGGCAATATGAGCGTCCAGGCGCGAAAACCGGGACTCATGCAGAAGACTCTCTTCGGCTGCGAAGTGGGTCTCTATCAGGCGCTGTAACTCTTGGCATTTGGCGTGGGTTTCTTCACCCTTCGCCTCGCCCATAAGGGTTGCTATTTCTTTCAGACATGCCAGGAGTTCTCTGTGTTGACCGTCAATGACGGCGTTCCCGGTCTCAAACGACTTTAGCCACCCAAGCGATTCCATCTGCCGTTCCCCTGGCAATTTCCTCCAGTCAACTTCCAAATCCACGGAAATCGTACCAACATGGCTTCCTCAGGGATAGCTGCAATTTCATACAACCGCCTGATCGCCTAATTTTGGTGACAATACTCAGCCGGCGCAGCCCGCGTAGCGCCGAATGGCTTCACCCGGAATCCAGCATACATTCGGCCAATACGCTTCGCTAACCCGCCCTACGCGAGCTAAAGGGAGATATTATTGCCCGGACGTGGCAATATCCTCCAACACCATCGACGAGGAAGCCACGACAATGTGCGCTGACGCTGAAATGGGCACGTGAGGGATTGGAGACATGACGGAATCGGCGGCGGATCGGAGCATCGTATGGTCGGATGAGTTTCTGATCGGTATCGAGGAACTCGACTACGAACACCGGTGCCTAATCGAAGACATCAACAAGTTGTACCGGGAACTGCGCGAACATGTCGACATGGACCGGACCAAGGCCACGCTCGGGATCATCTACGCCCGCATGCAAGCTCACTTCGCGCTTGAGGAAAGCGTCATGGTGTCCCACAAGTACGTCCACTACCCGGCCCACAAGGCGGAACACGAGCGGCTTCTCGACGAATACACGGAACGCATGACCAAATTCGACAGGAACCCGAACCCTGGCGATCAGAAAGCCATAGAGGACATACTTCGCCAGTGGATCGTCGACCACATCCTCACGAGCGACAAGAAAATGAGCCTGATGATCGCAAGCGAAGACCGAACCTAGGGCGTAGAATCGCTTCACCCAAGACCCCCGCATACATTCGGCGGGTTACGCTTCGCTAACCCGCCCTGCGAGCTACAAGCTATGGGCTGAATTCCGGCCTCAGCTAAGGTCTGCAACGGAGTCCTAGATGCCACCAATTTCTGTTCCACCACACTAGATGCTTGAGCGGCTGCATTCGTCCCGTCGGGCCTTGGTGTGGGCCTTGCTGCTGGCAGGGGGCATGAAGCCTGGCCTCCTCAACGTGGTGCGCTCGGCGCAGGCCATGTCGCGGACGCCCATCGTTCCCGGCGTGCAGCAGTTCGAGGGCGATTTCCGCCTCAACCGCATTCCCGCCCGCCTTGGGCAACTCGTCAACCCGGGCGACCTTTCGACCACCGGGCCGCGCAGCAGTGCGGTCATCGTTATCGGCCAGCACGCCTTCATGCAACGCGCGAACACCGAAATCGTATTCTACCCCGTCTATTTCGAGGAAGTGGGTAATATCGCGGGCGTTCTAAATGTGGTGACCGGCGCCATGCTGTCGGTGTTCGGCGAGGCCGGCGACACCACCATTACCACCCCCGTGGCCCACATCGGAATTCGCGGCACGGGGTGTTATGTCGATTCCCGTCCCGAACGGACCTATGCCTGCGTGTGTTATGGGCGCGCCGATTTGCTGTCGGCCCCGACCGGCCGCTTATTGGAGACAGTGACAACCACTTATCACGATAAGCCACGCTACATCTATCCGCCGGGAAGCCCGACACCGATCGAAGCGGCGCCGGTCATCGACCATAGCGACGCCGAACTGCGGCTTCTGGAATCCCTGGTTCACCGCAGGCCGCCCTTCGACACCGGCAATGGGCAAAAGATCGACCGCTACTGATGCGCGGCCGGGCGCGTTCGTGTATTGCGCCCTCGTCCTTCGACAGGCTCAGGATGAGGGCGAAGATCTAATGGTTAATCCTCACCCTGAGCTTCCTCATACTGAGCCTGCAGAAGCACCAAGAGAGAGGGGGAAGAACCGAATTCCGGAGACAGATCGCGCCAGTTCGGATTTTATGGTATCGCGGCGATCCAAGGGAGATCTTATTAGCAAACGAAAAACCTATAACCGCATCGCGCGGCTCTATGACGTCTTCGACCTGCCATTCGAGCACGGCCGCTATAAACCCCTGCGCCGGGTGCTGTTTGAAGGCATGAGCGGCACCCTGCTCGACGCGGGGGTCGGCACCGGGCGTAATTTTCCATTCTACCCGGACGGCGCGAAGGTTACCGGTATCGACCTCAGCCCGGCCATGTTGGACCGCGCCCGGCGGCGCAAGGATAAGCTCGGCACAGCGGTCGATCTGCGCGAAATGAATGTGATGGAGATGGATTTTCCCGACGATAGTTTCGACGGCATCGTCTCGACCTTCCTGTTTTGCGTGCTCGACGCCGAGCACCAGCGGCCCGCGCTTGAAGAACTTCGCCGGGTCTGCCGCCCCGGTGGCACCATCCGCATCCTGGAGTACGCCATTTCGCAAAACCCCTTGCAGCGCTTCGTCATGAAATTGTGGACGCCCTGGGTGCGCTTCGCCTACGGCGCCGAGTTCGACCGCCATACGGAGCAGTATCTGAAAGCCGCCGGATTGGACCTAGTGGAAAAGAAGTTTCTCCATAAGGACATCATCAAACTTTTGACGATGCGGCCGAAAGCTTCCTGATCGGCCGCCGGGCTTCCCGGACAGCGCAAGCTTAGGATGCGCGCCCTCCTCGAGGGTTTGGACTATTTAAGCAGTCAAACCTTCCAAAACGGGTCACAGGGGAATAATCCCAAGAAAAGCAAAGAATATTTTCGAAACTATTTCCTCGCTTTCTTTAAGTCTTAACGTGCCCAAATATTCCGTTAGGGTCTTGTTTCAACTCATCATTCCGCCTTTTCGGCGGCCCCCAATGGCCCTACGCGGCGCGGCACGGCCTCGGCGGGCGGATTTCCGGTATCCTCGCGGGTTATTGACTTCTCGGGAATTTCCTCCACATACTTTGCACGAACGTGTTGCATTCGTTTTGTGCTATCTAAATAACCGGTACGCCGATTGATTAGTGATCCCCTGACAATGTGGACGTTAAACCGACCGCGCCCTCACATGGTGTGAAGCTGCGGAATCGATACTCCTGTTAGAGGAAATGACTATGGCTACTGGTACTGTTAAGTGGTTCAACCCGACCAAGGGTTTTGGATTCATCGAGCCGGAAGACGGCTCAAAAGACGCCTTCGTCCACATTTCGGCCGTCGAGCGCGCCGGGCTGAGCACGCTTGGCGAAGGCCAGAAGGTCTCCTACGAGATTGTGGCCGGCCAAAACGGCAAATCTTCCGCCGAGAATCTGTCCATCATCGACTAACCACGCAAGGCGCCGCCTCCAACTCTCTTTGGGGGCGGCCGCCGCGCACCGTTGGCGATGCGCCCGTCTTGGCAATACCACGTTAAGAATCGCCCGACGGACTGAAGAAAGCGGGCCGACCGACCCGCCGTCATTCCTTCGACGACCCTGAATACAAAGAACAACAAAAAAAACGGCGTCATGCGCCGTACCGCCGCCGGCCCTGCGCACCAGCCTGCGAGCGGTCCCGCCTACGCGCTCCTTGGTACCAACCCAAAGCAGAGGATTACCAAAATGCGGAAGTCCGTAAAATCGAGAGCCGAGGAACAGTTCACCGCAAGCAAAAAAAAGTCCGATCAGGTCCTGAAGGAAAAGGACAGAGCCTGGCAGGAAATAGGGGAGAAGTCGGCGCGCCTCAAGGCGCTTCGCCTGGCGAAGGAGGCTTCCGACCGGGAAGCCGCGGCGGCGGCCGCCGCCGAGAAAGCAGCCACCACCAGCACCAAAAAACCAAAGCGCGCCCCCCAGGCTCCCTGACGCTTATCTTAGCGGCCGCAAGGGTCCCGAACCGAGGGACCTGGGGAGAAATTTCGGTTCCGTCGGCGCGGGACCGCGGATATATTTCCCGTGAACCTGGCGGCTATCTGGGAAATGCCGGTTTAGAAAGACGATAAACACATGACCAAAGCCAAGGCCCGCCTAAGGGCAAAGGCGAATGCGGCGAAGAAAGCCAAAAAACGCGTCGTCACCGCCGACCAACCCAGCCAAAAAATCCGCCCCGGGCAGTTCGATCCGGGACCCGGTTCGATAACCAGTCCGGGGACGAGCGCGAACGTCAAGAACCTCGCCGGGGGAAAACGGGGCTCCGCGCGCTCGAGATAGGCCGAGCCCTTGAGCCTCCGCCGCAAGACCCGTGAATGCCCGCTATCCACAGGTGCGGACTGGCACCTGCCCTTGTCCCCGGCTAGGATTCGCGTGTCGCGTGAAGGATATCGGGAGCGAGCTGGATGACGGGAACGGGACCACGGCCAAGGGTGAAGAACGGCCCCCCCAACATTTTTTTTATTTCCCTGTTCTCAGGGAATAACAGGGAATTCGGGGACCGGAAAATTCCCTGTTAATCCGGGAACAGGGAATTTAGGGAAATCGGCGTTAATCGCCGGCGGCGGGAGCTTCGGCGGCCGGTGCTTTCTGCGGCGGCTCGGCGCCCGGCTGGGGGCCCCACAGGCGGATCACGATGCAGGCCAGGCCGATACCCAGCGCACCCCAGACGATGGCGGCGGGAAGAAAGGCTGTCTCCATCTCGACCTCGTTCCCCGCGGCGCTATGGCGGGTGGCATCCTGAGTTCCATCTTGGACCGCACGGCCGATCCTTACTTTCGATCCTGGCACAGGCGGCTTAAATTCCGGTTACGGGCGCGGCGAAATCGCACCGCCGAAAATTCACTTGGAGCGGCCGGGGTCCGCGCTTATCTTTAGGCCTGTCGCGCAACCGCGCGGACACACTCAAATCCTCATAACTAACAAGGGTTTCTGCCATGGGTCAGTTCGGCGTCGGCCAAGCTTTGCGCCGGGTAGAGGATGTCCGGCTTCTGACCGGCGGGGGCCGCTACACCGACGATATCCACCTCGCGGGCGAGGCGATCGGCTTTGTCCTGCGCAGCCCCCATGCCCACGCCGAGATTGGCCCGATCGATACGGCGGCGGCGCGCGCGGCGCCGGGGGTGCTGGCGGTCTATACCGCCGAGGACCTGAGCCGCGATGGGATCGGCGATATCCGCTGCCTGACCCCCATGCCCGGCAAGGGCGGCGCCAAGCAGATCAACCCGCCGCACCCGGTGCTGGCGCGCGGGCGGGTGCGCCATGTCGGCGATCCGGTCGCCTTCGTGGTCGCCGAAACCCTGGCCCAGGCCAAGGACGCGGCGGAGCTGATCGAGATCGATTACGAGGACCTTCCAGCGGTCGTGGATACCGCCGCCGCGCTCGACCCCTCGGCGGCCCAAGTCTGGGACCAGGCGCCGAACAATCTCTCGGTCCATTGGGAACTGGGCGATGAGGCGGCGGTCCAGGCCGCCATCGCCAGCGCGGCTCACGTCGCGCGCCTGGAGCTAATCAACAACCGCCTGGTCGTGAACTCCATGGAGCCGCGCAACGCGCTCGGCGCCTTCGACACCGCGAGCGAGCGCTTCACGCTGACCACGGGGACGCAAGGCTCCTACAAGCTGCGGCACCAATTGGCCGATCACATCTTCAAGCTGCCGGCCGATAAATTCCATGTCGTCACGCCCGATGTCGGCGGCGCCTTCGGGATGAAGAACTTCCTCTTCGCCGAGCAGGTGATGGTGCTCTACGCGGCCCGCGCGCTCGGCCGTCCGGTGCGCTGGAACGGCGAACGCGGCGAAAGCTTTCTGAGCGACAATCACGGCCGCGATCATGTGACCACGGCGGAACTCGCGCTCGACAAGGCCGGGCATATCCTGGCGATCCGCGCCACCATCGTGGCCAACATGGGCGCCTATCTCTCCAACTTCAGCACCTTCATCCCCACCGGGTGCTGCGTGAAGATGTTCTCCGGCCAGTACAAGATCCCGGCGGCTTACGGCGACGTGAAGTGCGTCTTCACCAACACCGTACCGGTCGATGCCTACCGCGGCGCGGGCCGGCCGGAGGCCGCCTACATCGTCGAGCGCCTGATCGACGCCGCCGCCTTCGACTTGGGCCTGGATCCGGTCGAGTTGCGCCGCCGCAACCTCGTCGCGCCTGCCGACATGCCCTACAAGACCGCGACCGGCCTGACCTACGACAGTGGCGATTTTCCCAGCATCTTGGAACGCACTTTGACCGAAGCCGATCATGCCGGCCTGGACCGGCGGCGCGCCCACGCGCGAACGCAAGGCAAGCTGCGCGGCCTGGGCTTCGCCTGCTATGTCGAGGAGTGCGGGGGCAGCGGCAACGAGGAGGCTCGCGCGCGCCTGGACGACGACGGCGGCGTTACCGTCTTCGTCGGGACCCAGACCAATGGCCAGGGTCACGAAACCGCCTACACCCAAATCCTGGCCGACATGTTCGGTCTGACTCCGGCGCAAATTCGCGTGCGCCAAGGCGACAGCGACGACTTACCCGGCGGCGGCGGCACCGGCGGCTCGCGCTCGCTGTTGATGGGTGGAACGGTCATTACCAAGGCCTCCGATCTAGTCATCGAGCACGCCCGCAAGGTGGCGAGCCACCTGCTGGAAGCGGCGGAGGCGGACTTGGAACTCACCGAGGGCGCCTTTGTCATCGTCGGCACCGACCGCCGGGTCACGCTGGGCGACATCGCCCAGGCCGCCGCCGGCGAGGGGCCGAGCCTGCCCGAAGACTTGCGCGGCCCGGTCGAAGCGCACGCCAAGCACGGCGGGGCCAAGATGACCTATCCCAACGGGTGTCACGCCTGCGAAGTGGAGATCGATCCCGCGACCGGCATCGTGCGCCTGCTGCGCTATGTGATCGTCGACGACTTCGGGACCCTGGTGAACCCCCTGCTCGCCGCCGGTCAGGTCATCGGTGGCACGGCGCAGGGAATCGGCCAGGCCTTGCTGGAAAATACCGTGTACGATGCGGAGAGCGGACAACTCTTGACCGGCTCCTTCATGGACTACTGCATGCCACGCGCCGACGATTTTCCGGAGATCGAACTCAGCATGATCGAGGACTTCCCCTGCGCGACTAACGACATGGGCGTGAAGGGGGCCGGCGAGGCCGGCTCCATCGGCGCGTCGCCGGCGGTGATCAACGCGGTGCTCGATGCGCTCAAGCCGCTGGGTGTGCGCCAAATCGACATGCCGGCCACACCGGAAAAGGTTTGGCGCGCGATCCGCGATGCCGAGGCTAGGACCGCGGCATGAGTGACGCATCGCCCGAGTTCGCGACAGTCGACCCGGGTGACCGCGCGGCCCTGCTCGCCGTGCTGTGCCTGATCGCGGAGCGCGCGGGCAAGGAGATCCTGGCCTACTACGTCGAGGAAGAAAACATCGAGGTCCGTCACAAGTCCGACGACTCGCCGGTCACCGACGCGGATCAGGCCGCCGAAGACTTCATCCTCGCGGCCCTGCGCAGCTTGACGCCGGGCATTCCCATCGTCGCCGAAGAGGCCATGTCGGCCGGCGACGAACCGGACGTCTCGGGCGGCCGCTTCTGGCTGGTCGATCCCCTGGACGGCACCAAGGAATTCATCTCGCGCAACGGCGAGTTCACGGTCAACATCGCCTTGATCGAGAACGGCCGCCCGGTCGCCGGCGTGGTCCACGCCCCAGCCCTGGCCATGACCTGGGCCGGGGCCAGCGCGGAGGATGGAACCGCTTCCGCGAGCTTCTCCGAAACCGATCGCCCGCCCATGGCGATCGAAGCGCGCGCGATCCCGAAAGACGGCGCGACCGTGATCGCCAGCCGCCGCCACGGCAGCGGGCCGGAGCTCGACGAGTTCTTGGCCGGTTACACGGTCAAGGACCAGGTCTCGGCCGGATCTTCGCTCAAGTTTTGCCTCGTCGCCAACGCCAAGGCCGATCTCTATCCGCGCTTCGGCCGCACCATGGAGTGGGACACCGCCGCCGGGCACGCGGTCCTGCTCGCCGCCGGGGGCCAGGTCATGCGCGCCGACGACGGCACGCCGCTCACCTATGGCAAACCCGGCTTCGAGAACCCGCACTTCATCGCCAAGGGACGCGGCTAGGCGGGTGTGATTGTTCTTCTGGAAGTTCCAGTAAAGGAGAGGCCCAAATGACAAAAACGGTTAGTGAGGCAAAGGCCAAAGCGGTCGGCATCAATCATGTCGCGCTTGAAGTTGGCAACATTGACGAAGCTCTCCACTTCTACGGCAGCTTTATGGATTTCGAGATAGAAAGCCGGAGCGAAACCGCCGCCGTCATTTATTTTGGAGATCAGTTCGTCAACTTTGCTTTGGGGCGCAGCCAAGGTCCCGACAACGCCCGGCACTTCGGCATTGCCGTGGACGACAAAGACCTGGCGCGCGGGACCCTCGAGAAGATGGGAGTCCAGTTCCTGAGCGGTCGGTTCCTGGACTTTCTCGATCCCTGGGGGAACCGTGTCGAGATCACCACTTATGCCAAAATTCGCTATACAAAAGCCGATCACGTGTTGAAAGGTATGGGTCTTAGCCATCTCACTAAGACAGAAGACGCCTTGGCCGAGTTGCGCAAGAAGAACATGGCGCCCTGACATCCAAACGGTGTGTCGAACCCTGGTGTGGGACACCGCTCACCCACGGCAAGCCAGGCTTCGAGAGCGCAAAGCGGAGCCGCATGCCGGCTCTAGCGGATGAAAGCAGCCGCCGTTCCTGTGCGGAGAAAGGGTCCGGATGGTGCCACGAGTGGACCTTGGCGGACAGCCGCTCAGTATCGTCTGACCCATTATGAATGTCCGGCCATGACCAAATCGCCGCATGGCGTCACATACGGGAACCCTCAATCGTCATTAGGTTGTATGCCAGACCTACTATTGGCGAAGGAGGAAGATGGTGAGCGACACGAAAGGGGTGAAGTACGAGCAAGAGATCTCCGATGTCCTTAATTCCTTGGCTGGGGTTCACCAAGTCATGGATACGCACGGGTTCGACCGGACCATCCATCATCTGGTGCAGCTGCGCGCGTCTCAAATCAATCGCTGCGGCTTCTGTATCAAGATGCACACAAGAGAAGCGCGGCAGGACGGCGAAACCAGCGAGCGGCTGGATCGGGTGATCGTCTGGGATCAGGTCGGCGATTTCAGCGAGCAGGAGCGGGCCGCTCTGGCCTGGACCGAGGCGCTCACGGCGCTCGACTCGAAGATCGACCTTGGTGCACTTCGCGCCAACTTGAGAGAGCATTTCTCCGAGAAAGAGATCGGCATCCTCACCTCCACCATCGCCATGATCAACCTCTGGAACCGCATTAATATCTCGAGGCATTGACATGCTGGATCGCGACCACGCCCAGATTTTCGAAGACGCCCGCCCCAATCTTCTGGGACTGGCCTATCGGATCCTAGGCTCGCTAGCCGACGCCGAGGACGCCGTGCAGGACACATTCTTGAAATGGGCGAAGACCGATCGAGGTGCGATTGAGAGTACAGCGTCATGGCTAACGACGGTCTGCACGCGTCGCTGCCTCGATCTGCTCCGCTCCGCCCACCGCGCCCGCGTCAATTATGTTGGCTCGTGGTTACCGGAACCGATCCACACGCCGATCGAGAATGAAGCGGAGAATAGGCTAGACCTTGCTTCGTCCCTGACAACGGCCTTCCTGCTCTTGCTCGAACGGCTAACGCCCAAGGAACGGGCGGCGTATCTGCTTCACGACATCTTCGATATCTCCTATACGGAGATCGCCAAGACGCTAGATATCCAGGAAACCGCCTGCCGCAAGCTGGTCTCCAGGGCGAAGGCCAATATCGATCAAGCCCAGGTCCGGCACACGACGCCCTTGGCGCAACAAGATCAACTTCTTGCCGCCTTCCAGACCGCCATCACCAGCGGGGCAACGGCGCAACTGGCCTGTCTTCTCTCGAACGACATCCGGCTCAGCGCCGATGGCGGCGGCAAAGTGCCGACGATCCTCGATGTCCTGCAGGGCAAGGCCGAAGTCATCGCATTTCTTTCGGAAGGCCTGCACGAATATTGGGCCGACCATCAGTGGGTCATCGTCGACATCAATGGCGCCCGCGGCATCGTTCTCAAGAACGATGGCGCAACGACGGCTATTGTCTCCTTCGCCTACGATGAAGCTGGCAAGGCAACCAATATCTATATCGTGCGCAATCCGGACAAGCTCGCCAATCTCGGTACGGTCGCGATCCACTAGTGGCCGACAATGCCGCCCGCGAAGCGGAAGGTCCACCGAAGGTCGCTGCCGGCCCAATTGATCATGTGGCGGGAAAATAATTTGTCGGCAACAAACACATGCGGAACTAGGAGATTCATATGCGCTTACTCAAAACGGTACTATGCGCAGGAGTATTGTCAATCATGAGTACTTTGGCCCCGGAGAACGCCGCTGGGCAGGAGTCCAACGTCAAATTGACCATCGTCAATCCCGCTGGCCTCTACGACCCAGCACCGAATGGCTACAGTCATGCGATCGTCGCCGAGGGCGGCGCCCGTATTGCATACATCGCCGGCCAGGGTGGTGAAGACCAAACTGGCGCATTGTCGCCGCTGTTCAGCAACCAGGTGAAGCAGGCCTACGCGAACCTCCGTACGGCGCTTGACGCGGTTGGCGCGAAGCCGAACCAGGTCGCCAAGATCACGACCTACGTGGTCAAATACGACCAGTCGATGCTCGATGTGATGACGCAACATGTAAAGGAAACGTTCGGCGACGCGCTGCCGACCCAGAGCTTGGTTCCCGTTCCGCGCCTAGCCCTCGACGGGATGCTGTTCGAGGTCGATGCAATTGCCGTCCTCGACTGAATTTGGGCGACACAATACCTAGTTCACGCCATTTAGGTATTGTGTCGTCCGATCTCCGGCTTCGAGAACCCCACATCATCGCCAAGGGGCGCGACTAAGCGCGGGGACACGCCTTCGCGGCAAGGCACGCTCGTGTCTCACGTTTGAAATTCAATGCATCGAGAGCGCAAAGCGGCGGCGTATGCCGGCTACTCTGCCGCCTTGCTGAAGGGTATGTGGACGGCCTCTTCCAGCTCGCGGAGCTCCCGGTCGAGCCGAACGCCCGCGTGCGCGCGGGGCGGGGCAAGGGGCGCGAGCAGGCTGTAGATAACCGGAATGAGGATCAGCGTGAACACGGTCGCGATCCCCAGACCGCCAAAGACGACCCAACCGATCGCGGTGCGCGCCTCGGCGCCCGCGCCGCCGCCCAGAATGAGCGGCAGGGCGCCCAAAACCGTGGACAGCATGGTCATCATCACCGGCCGCAGGCGGGTCATGGCGGCCGTGCGAATCGCATCGCCGACCGACAAGCCGCGATCGCGCAGCTGATCGGCGAACTCGACCACAAGAATACCGTTCTTGGCCATCAATCCGACCAGCATGATAAGACCGATCTGGCTATAGATGTTCAGGGTCGAACCGGTCACCTTGAGGGCGAAAACAGCGGCGGCCAATCCGAAGGGCACGGTCAGCACGATGACAAAGGCGCTCAGCAAGCTTTCGAACTGAGCCGCCAGGACGAGCAGCACGACCAGGATGGCAACGGCGAAGGTTATGGCAACTTCGTTCGAGGTGTCCTGCAAGGTGGCCGCCTCGTTCAGGAAGCGAAGGCCGAATCCCTTGGGCAGAATATCGTCCGCGATCTCCTCGACATCGGTGATAGCTTGCCGCATGGCGTAGCCGGGCGGCAGAGCGGCGTCGATCTCGACGGCACGCTTCTGACCGGTGCGGTCTAGTTCCGCGGCGACTCCGGTCTCCTGCAAGCTCACGAAAGCAGATAACGGCACGAGCTCGCCCTGCGTCGTCGCGACAAAGAGATTGTGCAGATCCTTTGGATCGTTGATCGCCCCCGCCGCGGATTCCAACAGGACCGGGATCGAACGGTCGTTTACGTTGAGCTCGGTCACTTCAAACCCGTCAATCATAGCCCGCAGTGTGTCGACGATTCCCTCAATCGGAACCCCCAAGTCCTCGGCGCGCCGGCGGTCGACCTGAACGGTAAGCTGTGGCTGGGTCTGCTGGAATTCGACTTCCGGATCCTCGAGCTGCGGCATGCGATCGCGAATCGCGGTCAGAAAGTCATTCGCCGTGGCCGCGATGTCCGTGTAGTTCGAGCCCGTGAGGGCAAATTCGATGCTGCCCCCACTCCGGTGCAGATTCAGGCTGTTCGGCGTGCGGATGCGCGCGGTCGCGCCGGGGATCGCCTTCAGCTTGGGCCGGAGCTCCGCCGCGATCTCCGCCTGGCTGCGCGTCCGCTCGGACCAGGGGGCAAGCGGGGCGATGATGTAGACACGGTTGAGATCCCAGCGGCCGACGATGGACAAGACATGGGTGATCTCGCCCCGCTCGCGCAGGGGTTCCAAAAGGGCTTCGGCCTGCGCCGACTGCCGATCCATATACTCCAGGCCGACACCGTCAGGCCCCTGCATCGTGATAAGAATGACGCCGCGATCCTCGCTCGGCAGCAGCTCCTCATCCAAGGTCGGAAAAATCGCGACGGCCGTGGAAGCCAAGAGGATCGCGCCGGCCAAGATCATAAAACGCGCCGAGAGCGTGAATTCAAGAAGGCGGCTGTACGCCGCCGTGGCCCGCGAACCCAAGCTGGCGAGAAAACCGCCATCCGCGCCGTCGTCCGCCCGCATCGGCAGCCTCGAGGCCAGCATGCACCCAAGCGAAAGCGCGACGAAGGAGGAGATCGCGACCGCTATGGCGAGCACAAAGCCGAACTCAGTGAACATCCGGCCCGCGGTGCCGGGCAGAAACGCGATCGGGATAAATACCGAAATCAAGGTCGCCGTCGTGGCCAACACGGCGAAAAAAACCTGCCGTGTTCCAATCACGGCAGCGGCGAGCGGTTTCAGACCCTCGGACCGTTTCCGCTGGATGTTTTCGACGACCACGATGGCGTCATCGACGATCATACCCGTGGCCAGCACCAGGGCCAGCAAGGTGAGAATATTGATCGAGAAGCCAAGCAACCAGATTGCGGCGACCGTGCCGATCAAAGCGACCGGAATCGTCGCCGCCGGTATGAGCGTTGGGCGCCAGGCGCCCATGAATAAGTAGATAACCGCGATGACTATACCGATCGCGACGGCGAGACTGACGACCACCTCTTGCACGGCGCCGCGAATGAATTGCGCATCGTCGGATATCTTGACGAGCTCCACATCGTCGAGACGCCGGTTCATGCGTTCGAGGGCACGGTCGACGGCGGAGGAAATCTCGATCGTGTTGGACTGCGCCCGTCGAACGACGCCGAGGCCGATCACGGTGCGGCCATTCAACAGGCTGTAGCTTTCGGCATCGGCAGGGCCATAGAAAGCCCGCGCCACGTCGCCCAACCGAACATCGTCGCGCAGCGCAAGACCCTCTATGTCCGCGGGGCGCCAGATCGAGGCATCGGCGCGCACAAGAAGCAGTTGATCGTCCGACTTGAAGCTGCCGGCCGGCACGTCGAGGCTCGTGCTTTTCAAAACCTCCGCCACATTGTCGATGGACAGGCCGTAGCTGGCCAACCGCATCGGCTGCACGACAATGCGGAGCACTTCGCTCCGATGGCCGAAAAGATTGACCGTCGCAACACCCGGAATGGCGGAAAGCTCGGTTGCGACATCATCCTCGGCAATGCGCGTCAAGGCTTCCTGCGACAAGCGGTCGCTCACCAAGGCAAGCCGGATAATGGGCGAGGCGTCGGCGTCAGCCTTGACGATGGTAATATCCTCGACACCTTCCGGCAGCCGGCGCTCGATCGCCGCAACGGCCTCGCGAATGTCGTTGGCCGCGACGTCCAGATCGACATGAGGCGCGAACTCGGCGCGCACGCGGGCGTTGTTCTCCTCGCTAGCGGCATTGATCGTCTCGACACCGGACACCCGGGCGACGGCCCCCTCGATGACGCTGGTGACTTCCGCATCCATCGTTTCGGGAGACGCGCCATCGAAAAAGGCGCGAACGGTCACCACCGGCCGATCCACATCCGGCAGTTCACGCACCTCAACCCCGAGCATGGCGCCCAACCCGGCGATAATGATCAGGAGATTCAACACCACGATCAGCGTGGGGCGCCGAACGGCTAGCGACGGCAATTCGCTCGAGCGGGCCATCAGGCGGGACCGTCGTTAGGGACCGGGCGCGTTTCACCGATCTGGTCGTCCTTGTAGGCGCGCGGCTCTACCGGCTGACCGGCGCGGAGGCCTTGTACGCCCTCGACAACGATCAAATCGCCGGCCTCCAGCGGGCCGTCGACCAGGACCCGGCCCTGCTCGCGGCGAATCATCGTGACAAAGACCTTCTCGGCCCGGCCGCCCACAACGCGCCAGAGATACGCGCCATCGCGGCTCCAAAGGACCGCGACTTCGCGAACGCTCGGGTAGGCGCGTCCGGTGAATTCCATCCGCACATCGAATGATGTTCCCGGTCGGATGGTCTCGTCGGGATTGGGGATTCGCGCCTTCACACGCAGCGTTCGGGTCACGGGATCGATTCGACTGTCCGTGGCCGAAATCGCGCCGCGCAAATCCAGGTCCGGAGCGATCCAGGAACGCACGGCGATCGGATCGCCAACGGCGAGCCGGCGAGCATACTCTTCGGGCACAGAAAATTTGACCTGAATGAAGGACCGGTCGTCCAGGCTTGCGATCGGGGTCTCGTCGGTCACACGGTCGCCCGGATCGGCCTCGGACATGCCGATAACGCCGTCAAACGGGGCGTACAAGGTCCGGTCCCTGAGCGCCGCCTTGGCCTGGGCGAGCCGCAAACCGGCGCTCTTGAGCTCCGCCTGTGCCGTTTGCAAAGAGACGATTGAGACGGTGCCCGAAGGCGCCAGCTTCTCGTAACGCTTTACCTGGCGCCGGGCCTCGGACTCGGCGATCTCCGCCAGACGAACCGCTAGCTGCTCGTGCTCATCGTCCAGGCGAAGCAGCGGCGCGCCTTTCCTGATCTTTTGCTCCGCTTCGAAGAGGACTTCAACGACTTCACCTGCAACGGCGGGGTGGAGCGACGCGGATCTGAGCGCCTCGCCGGTGCCTACGGCGCGTAAAACCACCCGGTCCTCGGCCAGGGAAAGCGCCTCAACGAGGACCAAGGTCGCGGAGGATCGGGCCCCCTTCAGCTCACGCGACTCTGCCGGATACTCCCAACCCGAAAGCCATATCCACCCGGCCGCGAGCATGGCCGCCAGGAGGGCGATAACGCCTATCTGCGTTCGCAGCGCCATCGTCAGGTACCGTCCGCCTCAGAGTGAGTGCTCTAAATTCGGTGAGCGCCCAACCGTTTTGTATACCATAGAATCCCTCAATCAGCCTATCCAATCACCGGGAGCCTTCTTGAACTCGGGGGCCACGTCCGACAGGCCCTATAGCTATTACGGGGGTTCTCCATTGGTCTACGGGGATCCTCCACTGGTCATCCCCAGCCTAATCCGACATTCCCCGAATGCGAGCCCTCGCTCGGCGGGATTGCAAACTAAGACACCACCGCACCGCGTGCCGGCTACCGCAACGGCCGCGCCTTGTGCTATCGTCGTGGGCAACCGGGAGATGTCATCGGGATAGGGGAGAGACGACCATGGATATCGAGGTCAGAGGACTCACCGAGGACGATGCCGAAATCTTCCGCGCGATCCGCCTGGAAGCGCTCGAACGCCACCCCGAAACCTTTCAGGCGACTTACGAGAGCGCGGCGGACCTGCATCTGGATGCCTTCAAGCAGCGCCTGCGCCAGTACGCGCTGTTCGGCGGCTTCCTGGACGGCAAGCTGCGCGGCTTCGTCGGCTTCTATCCGCTCAAGAACCCCAAGATCAGCCACAAGGGCATCATGTGGGGCATGTATGTCGCGGAGGAGGCCCGGGGCACCGGCCTGGCCAAGGCCATGGTCGAGGCGGTCGTGGACAGCGCGCGCGGCAAGGTCGAGCAAATCCTGATATCGGTCATCGCCGACAACGAACGCGCCAAGCGCTTCTACGAGAAGATGGGCTTCGAGCGCTATGGCTTCGAACGCCGCGCGCTCAAGATCGAGGGGCGCTATTACGACGAGGAGTTCCGGGTCCGCTTCCTGGGCGAGAAACCGGCCTAAAGAGCCTCTAGAGCATGATCCGATCATATTGACCCATTTGACCGGTATTTCGCGTCTGCTGGCTAGGCACGGGCCACGCCGTGGTCTTTATGACCACAAGGGGGCCGTAACGACGTCCAGCGGGCGCGAAATACCGGCCTCCGGTGGGCCAAATCAGGCCATCGGCGTCGTTACGAAACTTGCCCGATGCCCCACATCGCGCTGCGTTCCGCGCCT
>JAJFGN010000015.1 GCA_021776115.1 Kiloniellaceae bacterium
CGAGAATACCAACCGGCTGCTCAGGCAGTATTTACCAAAGGGCACTGACTTGTCTGCCCACTCTCAGGCAAAGCTCAGCGCTATCGCACGTCAGCTGAATGAGCGGCCACGAAAGACCTTGCAATACCAAACGCCAGCAGAAAAGTTCGCAGACTGTGTTGCGGCGATCAGTTGAAACCACCGGACAAAGCGGTCGTTCACGTCTCTTGCGTTCTACGACAAATCACACGGATCTCAGCTAGAGTTCCTTCTGTAATCAGTTCAGTTGTTCCGATTGCGGACCAGGCCGGGTATGGCGGCTTGATGCATTCGTCTTTCGCTTTCACGAATGCTCCGAGGTGCTTGCGCAAGTCAACATGGTAAGTCGTCATCTCAACGATATCTTCGAAGCTCAGCCTGGCAGCCGTGAGTGTTTCGCTAAGAAACTGAAACGCCTCGCGAAATTGCGTCTGCGGATCGTCGGCAACGGAGTAATCCGGACGACATCCTGTCACCCCAGAGAAAAAGACAAACTCTCCAGTATCGAGCGCCGGGGAAAGGTGCCATTCGTCATGAAAATGGGCAAATCCCGGGGCTGAATAAGTCGTCTTCATTGTATTTCCTCCTTCGTAAGACCTAGCGACTTTGAAAGATGGATTCGACCATTTTCTTCCTTAACTCATAGGCGGTCCAGCGTCAGCGAACCGCTCAAAACAGCCGTTGAGCGCTCTGAAGCGAATGGCGGCCCTGGGTCGCTTTGAGCCAATAGCCTTAGTCTCCGATCGGCCAGGAACGGCCATTTATTTGGGTTCTGGGGAAGGTCTGTCTTCGGCAAGAACGCGGGCGTTCGTTTCGGCTTGGCGGTTCGGGCGAATTTGTGCCGTTGCAGACTATCTTCGTTGCGATAGGCTGGGTGCATGCATCGCCATTCGGTCGAGTCGGGTGCAGGATCCCTCAAAGAGGCTCTAGTCCATGTCAAGCCGTTGCACAGTCGTCATGCTTTTTGGTGGGCAGTCCGCCGAGCACGAGGTGTCCATCCAATCGGCGGAAAATGTTCATACGGCGCTCAAAACCGCAGGCTACAAAATCATACCGATCGGAATAGACAAACAAGGGACCTGGCGTCTTGCGCCCGATGTGCGGACGCCGGCGTTGACCTGGCCTAGGGTCGCGATGTTACCCGGAGGCGGTGGAGAGATTGTCGTTCTAGGCGATCCGCAAAGTACAATTACGGCAGATGTTGTGTTCCCGGTCCTGCATGGTCCACAGGGTGAAGATGGGTCATTGCAAGGATTGTTGAAGCTGGCAAACGTACCCTTTGTTGGTCCGGGCGTCCTCGCGTCCGCCCTCTGCATGGATAAGGCGTTTTCGAAGCATCTGCTCAACGCCGCGGGGATTCCGACGGTAAGATCGTTGTCATTTGGTCGTGATGACGCCGCGCGTTTTTTGGCCGCGGTGCGCGAACTTGGATCCCCTTTGTTCGTCAAGCCGGCCAACATGGGATCGTCGGTGGGGGTGTCCAAGGTGCATGATGAAGCGGAATATCGAGCGGCTCTCGACTGTGCATTTCAATACGACACGAAGGTCGTTGTAGAAAGCTTCGCCGATGGCCAAGAGATTGAGTGCGCCGTTCTCTCAGCGGGTGGGTTGAAAGCGTCATTGCCGGGAGAAATAGTGCCCACAAGCAACGACGGCTTTTATAGTTACCAAGCCAAATACCTGGACGACAAAGGCGCTAAGCTTGTTTTTCCCGCCAACCTATCGGCGGAGATCACGCGGAAAGTTCAGGACTTGTCCCTTGCTGCGAGTCGGGCGTTGGGATGCGAAGGCATGGTTAGAGTCGACTTTTTCCTCAAAGCAAACGGCGAGTTGCTGGTCAATGAACTGAATACGATCCCTGGCTTCACCGCAATTAGCATGTATCCAAAACTGTGGGAGGTGTCTGGGATTTCACCTGATGAATTGGTTGTGCATCTGATCGACCATGCGCTCAGTAGGTTTCGCCGGGAATCGGTGCTGGTGTCGGATCGCGATAGCTGACGAACTGTTCGAACAGCGCCTAAACCCGTGCCGGATTTCTTGAATGAACGGTTACTCCGCCAACCGCCATTTCTGGCTCCCCGCGACAGCGGTAAAGGAATCCGCGCTCTAAAACTGCTTAAGCAAGCGGTCGATGTAGTCGAGCTCGACCGGGGGGCGCGCCTGTTCGCCGCGCCGTCGGCGGAGTTCGTCCAGGATTTCCCGGGCGCGCCGCAGTTCCATTTCCTCGGGAATGCGCACGCCTTCCAGCGCCTCGAACCCGCTTCGCCCCTGTTGGCGGCCCAAGGGGTCCTGGCCGGTTCCGGGTTGGGCGCCAATCTGACCCATGCCGGGCGGCGCGCCGGCACCCATGGCTTCCATAAAGCGGTCGGCCATGTCCTGCATGCCTTGCTGCAGTTGATCCAGGGCGCGGGTCTGCGGTCCGACGGCATCCGAGGATTCGCCGCCCTCCAGGGCGTCGCGGGCCTCGCGCATGGCCCGCTCCGCGCGGCCTAGGGTGCCGGGGATGTCGCCCAGCGCCTCGCCCAGTTGGCGCATCATATCGCCAAGTTCCCGGCGCAGGGCCTCCTGACCCCGCGCGTCGTCCCGGCTCTCGCGGCGTGAGTCTCCCGCTTCAGGTTCGCCCTGGTCTTCGCGCTGGCCTTCGCGCTGCGCGCGTTCGAAGCTGCGATCGAGCAGTTCCTGCTGGCGGCGCATGAGGGAATCCATGTCCTCCATCATGCGCATGGCCTCGCGCGAGCGTTCGTTCATCCCTTGGGCGAAGGGGTCGGCGCGCAGGTTTTCCAGCATGTTCTGAAGCTGCGCCAGCAGATCGCGTGCGGCATCGCGGGCGCCGCTACGCGCCATCTCCTGGGCCCGGTCCAGCAGGCGTTGCAAATCTTCGCTTTGCAGCGATTGCATATCGGGGGGAAGAGGTTGCGGCTCCGCGCCCTGCGCCATCTGGTCGCGCAGCCGATCGGCCAGCGCCTCCAAAAACCGATCGAGGGCGGCGCGCATTTCTTCCATCAAGCGGTCGATCTCGGCGTCTTCGGCGCCGCGCGCCAGGGCGTCCATCAATTGCTTTTGAATATCTCTTAGATCGCGCTCGGCGGTCGCAAGCTCGCCTTCCTCCAGGTGCAGCGCCGTGTCCCAAAGGATTTGCTGCACCTGCGGCACCGCGGCCGCGGTGCGGTCGTGAATCAGCCGCCGTTCGGCGGAGCGCAGGGACAAGGCCACCACCACGTCATTGAAATAATGGTCGGGCCGGTCGTAGATCTCGCCCAGCGCGCGCACCACGGGCAGGCGGGCATCCGGGTCGAGCGTCAATTGCTTTCGCAATTCCACCAGAGCGCGCGCGACCGGGTGGTTGAAGATGCGCTCGGGCAAGACCGTGCGCACCCATTCGCTTTCTCCGCGCTGACCCAGGGCGTCCTCGGCCACGAGCTGGATCTCAACCGCCAGACCGGCCCAGGGGTGCGGTGTCAGGTCGTGGAAGCTCAAGCTCTCCGCATCGCGCAGACCGATTCCGGGTAAGGGCAGATCGATCACCAGCGGCTCGGCCCCGGGATTGTCGAGGCGCCGGATCTCACCACTTATTCTGGTCAGTCCGTAATCGTCCTGGGCCAGGTACTCGAGCTTCAGGGCGGCGCGTTCGCTCCGCCCGGGCGCGGAGAGATATTCGATGCTTGGGATCGTGTCGGGAATGATACTCATGGGCCAGGACGCCAGGTCCCGGCCGCCTTGCTCCACACGCAGGAAGTCGCCGCTTTCCGGGACCATGCTGATCTTGTAGGCGTCCAAGGTCACGGCCTTGAACGGCATGACGGTGTCGCCGGCGATTAAGTTCGGAACCCCGCGTCCGCCTTGGACTTGAGCCAGGACCGTGCTGCCGACGGGCAGCTCGATAGCGGCCGCTTCGCCTTCCGATCCGCCGCCCTGTCCGTCCCGATCCGTATCGAGGAACAGCGGCGGCAGGCCCGTGTAGGCCGGCGGATTGACCCAGACATCCAGTCCGGCGGGCGGGGCCATGGCCAAGGCGCCCCAATCCGGCCGCAACGCCCGTTCCAACCGGCCCGCGAAGTCGCCGTAGCCAATGACCGTGCCGATAACCAGCGTCAGGCCCAGCGCGGCGCGCAGGGCAAAGGGATCGACCGCCGCCAAGCCGGCGCGCGGCCATCGAACCTTCAGACGGGCCAGGCGGTCGCGCAAACGCTGCCGGTGCAGGGCCCAGAGGGCGGCGCTGCCGCGGTCGGCGGCGCCGGCGGCCAGGGTGTCGTCCAGGCCGGCGAGCGGCCGGTGATCGAGGCCGCTATCGATTTCCAGGCGCCGGCGGGATTGCTCGGCGTTGGGCGTCTGGAGGCTTCGAAGCCCGCGCCAGGCCAGAAAAAAGAACCCGGCAATTAGGGCCCCGAGGCTAAGGCCGTGCAGCCATCCGGGCAGGATCGGCAAGACGTCGAGCAGGGCGAGCGCCACAAACAAACCCAGCGTGCCCAAGGCCGGCGCGATGGCGGGCCAGAAATGCTCCCACCACAGGGCCGCGCGGGCCGCGGCCAGAAGCGCGGCCAAGCGCCTCGGCACGGGCAGGCCGTCCGCTTTTCGCTGTTCGCGCTTTAGCCCCATCATCTGGACATCCTCGCCAGTGTATGGTTCGGCCCCGGCTTCAAAGGGGCCCTTCTTCAGGCCACGCCACGCTTCGCCGGCTGGACTTGGCCGTCCTTCAGCCAGTCCGGCAGTGGCGAGCCGGCCAACATGGCCGCATAGTCCGGCCGGGCCCGGACAATGGCGTGGTCCTCGCCGCGGACCAAAACCTCGGGCGCCAGTCTACGGCAATTATAGGTCGAAGACATGACCGCGCCATAGGCGCCCGTTGAACAAATCGCGAGCAGGTCGCCGGCCTCGACCGGCGGCAGGGGCCGTTGCTTGGCGAAGGTATCGGCGGATTCGCAGATCGGTCCGACGATATCGACCGGCATTTCCACGGCCCCGGCGGCCGGCGCCCGAACCGGCTTGAAGGCGTGGTAGGCGTCGTACATCGAGGGCCGGATTAAATCGTTCATGGCCGCGTCGAGAACCAGGAAGCGGCGCGCCGCGCCTTGCTTGACGTAGAGCACGCGGGCGATCAGCACGCCCGCGTTGCCGACCAGGAACCGGCCCGGCTCGAACACCAGCTCGGCGGGCAGACCGGCCGCGTGTTTGCGCACCAGGGCGGCATAGGCCGCCAGGTCGGGCGGCGTCTCGCCGTCGTAGGAAATGCCCAGGCCGCCGCCGAAATCGAGCCGCCGCAAGGGCACGCCCTGGCCGTGCAAATCCCGGTACAGGGCCGACAGTCTTTCGAAGGCCGCGCCGTAGGGCGTGAGGTCGGTCAGTTGCGATCCGATATGGACCGCCAAGCCCTCCAGCGAAATGCCGGGCAGGCTCAGCGCCAGCTTGACCGTATCCTGGATATGGCCGAGATCGATGCCGAACTTGTTCTCGGCCCGCCCGGTCGAGATTTTGGCGTGGGTCAGCGCGTCGACGTCGGGATTGACCCGCAGCGCGGTGGGTGCGCGCAAGCCCATGGAGGTCGCGACCTCGGACAGCGCTTCCAGTTCCGGCACCGACTCGACGTTGAATTGCAGGATGCCCGCCCGCAAACCGGCGGCCATCTCCTCACGGGTCTTGCCGACCCCCGCGAAGACGATTTTGTCCGCCGGAATGCCGGCCGCCAGCGCGACCCGCAATTCGCCTTCCGAGACCACGTCCGCGCCCGCGCCCAGCTTCGCCAGCGTCCGCACCACGGCCAGGTTGCCGTTCGCTTTCAGCGCGTAGCAAATCATTGCCGGCAGGCCGGACAAGGCGTTGGCCATGGCGTTGTACGCGTCCTCGATCGCGCCCGAGGCATAGCAATAGAACGGCGTGCCGACGGTCTCGGCCAGGGCGGTCAGGGAGACCCCCTCGGCATGCAGGGCGCCGTCGCGGTAGTGAAAGGCGGTCATGGCGCGGCCGGGTCCCCGTAGGTGGTTTTCGTGCGCGCGTTCGGAAACGGCGACAGGTCGCCCGCGTTGGCCGGAACCTCGCGCGAGCGTGGCTTCGTGGCCGTCGTGCCGCTGGGCAAAACCGTGTCCGGGTTCGGGTAAACCTGCGGATAGGTGTAGGCCGCTTCCTCGCCGTCCGGGGCGCGTATGTCGGCGCGCTTGCCGCAGGCGCTCAGGGCCAAGACCGCGACGCTCGCCGCCAAAATCAGGCGTCCGTATGTCATAGGAAACGCCCCCGGGCCGCCGCCGCCGCCTCGCGCACCCGGTCCGGCGCGGTGCCGCCCAGGCTGGTCCGGCTGCGCACCGACGCGTCGACCGAGAGAACCTCGAACACATCTTGGGTGATGCGGGCCTCGACCGCCTGCATTTCCTCGAGCGGCAGCGCGGCTAAATCGCAGCCGCGCTGCGCCGCGCGCTGTACGATGGCGCCGGTGATATGGTGGGCGTCGCGGAACGGCACCCCCAGCACCCGCACCAGCCAGTCGGCCAGATCGGTCGCGGTCAGGTAGCCCCCGGCGGTCGCGGCGCGCATCGCCGCGGCGTCGGGCGTCATGTCGTGGATCATCCCGGTGCTGGCGCCCAGGCAGATCGACAGCGTTTGCGCCGCGTCGAACACCGGCTCCTTATCTTCCTGCATGTCCTTGCCGTAGGCCATGGGCAAGCCCTTCATCATCACCAGCACGGCGTTAAGCGCGCCGATCACCCGGCCGGCCTTGCCGCGCACCAGTTCGGCCGCGTCGGGGTTGCGCTTCTGCGGCATGATCGAAGAGCCGGTGCTGAAGGCGTCCGACAGGCGCACGTAGCCAAAGCCGCCGGAGCACCATAGCACCAATTCCTCGGCCAGGCGCGACAGGTGGATGGCCACAATCGCGCCCGCCGCCAGGAACTCCATCGCGAAGTCGCGGTCGGAGACCGAATCCATCGAATTCGCGGTCGGGCGGTCGAAGCCCAGCGCCTTGGCGGTCATGACCCGGTCGATCGGGAACGAGGTCCCGGCCAGCGCCGCCGCGCCCAGGGGGCATTCGTTCATCCGCGCGCGCGCATCCTCGAGGCGGCCCCGGTCGCGCCCGAACATCTCGACATAGGCCAGGAGGTGATGGCCCAGGGTCACCGGCTGCGCGGCTTGCAGGTGGGTGAAGCCGGGCATGACGGTCTCGGCATGGGCCTCCGCCTGCGCGATCAAGGCCGCCTGCAGGTCTTTCAGTTGCCCGTCCAGCGCGTCGATGGCGTCGCGCACCCACAGCCGGAAGTCGGTCACCGCCTGGTCGTTGCGCGAGCGCGCGGTGTGCAGGCGCCCGGCGGCCTCGCCGATTAGCTCGCGCAGGCGCGCTTCCACGTTCATGTGGATATCTTCGTATTCGGCCCGGAACGGGAACTCGCCAGCCTCGATCTCTCGCACAATCGTGTCTAGACCGCCCAGGATCGCGGCCCCATCATGCTCGGCCACGATCCCGCGCGCGACCAGCATCTTGCAATGCGCCTGGGAGGCCGCGATATCTTGGGCATAGAGCTGGCGGTCGAAATCGATCGAGGCATTGATGCGTTGCATCGCCTCGGCCGGGCCCAGGCCGAAACGCCCGCCCCACATCCGGTTGGGGCCGTTGTTGTTGCCTTCCGGCTTCGTCTTGTTATCGCGTGCCGTCATGTTTTGAGCGAAAGGTCCAAACCGTGTTGATAGGTAAAACCCTCAAGACCGCGATCCTGGCGCTGGCATTGGGCGGGCTCATGCTGCCTGCCGCCGCGCCGCTAAGCGCCGCGTCGCCGCCCCAGGATTCGGCACTCAAGAGCCGTTTCGCCGAGGACTTTAGCCTTTTGACTCCGCCCGTGCCAGCGCCGCTGGAGGTTTTCCAGGACCTCGAGGGCGGGCCCGTGCGCCTGGCCGATTTCAAGGGCCAGGTGGTGCTTTTGAACTTCTGGGCGACCTGGTGCGCGCCCTGCATTCGCGAGATGCCGGCGCTCGACCGCTTGCAGTCGATTTTGAAGGCGCAAGGCTTGCGCGTCGCCGCGGTTTCGATCGACCGGGGCGGCAAGGAGGTCGTGGTGCCCTTCGCGAAAAAACTAGCGCTTCGCGACCTGCCGCTCTACCTCGACCCCAAATCGTCCCTGGCCCGCGCCTTCGGCGTCCCCGGCCTGCCCGCGACCTTCCTGATCGACAAGCAAGGCGGCGTCGTGCGCGCGATGACCGGCGCCGCCGAGTGGGACTCGCGCGAAGCGGTGGCGCTGGTCCGGTATTACCTGCATGCGGGCGCAGAAGCGAAACGCCAGGACGCGGCGGCGGGGAAGTCGATTCAGTAAGTGCTGATTGCAAGGATCTGGTTCGTTCAGCCATAGAAGAACAAGAATGAGAAACCGGTGCGAATTGAGCCAGGTCAATGACCCCTCGACCAATTTGTGATTCCGTTTGAAACTGGGTGGGTGTCTTTGAAAAACGATGCTCATTGTGGGCGTTGGACCAGTCGATCCGGGCGGGCTTTGAAAGCACGGGTGAATTGGTGCCGGGACCGGCGGACACGACGAGAGACATCGATCTTGTAGCAGAGGAACACGCCGATAGCCCCGAATGGGGGAGGCGATGTCGAAGGTCACTCCCAAGAAAGAGGCCGGAGGGCCGGCAGTCTCGAAAGCCCTTATTGGCCTCTTCACGTTTCTCGCGGTCGTCATTGCGCCGTCGCCCTGCTTCGCGCAGGCACCCGACCTCAGCATCGGCAATTACGAACTCGTCAGTCAGACGAGGGTTGGCCGGACCATCTTCGAATACACCTACCGCGCGGACCTCGCCAATAACGGCGCGGTCGACGTCCTGAGTGCGGCGGGCGCGCTCACCAGCGGTTCCCCGAACACGGTTGTCGTCGACGGGTCGCTCGGCTTCGGGGCCGTGGCCGCCGGCGCCACGGCCACAAGCAACGACACCTTTTCGTTCCGCCAGAACCGCCGGTATCCCTTTGACTGGGCGGACCTGGCCTGGGACATCGCGTTTGAGCCGGCGCCCCCGCCGACGATCGCCGTTCCGCGTGTGGTCGGGCTGCTTTTGGCGGATGCGGCGACGGCCATCGCCGACGCCGGCTTTAGCCTCGGCGTTGTCGAGGAGGCGCCACGCGCGACGGTGCCGACCGGGATCGTCATCGCACAAGATCCTTCGGCGGGCGCGCAAGAGCTTCCCGGCACCTTCATTGACATTGTGATGGTCGCGCCGCCGCCCTTGGACGAGAGCATTCCCGACAGCTTCGTCGGCGAATGGGAGCTCACGATCAATTATCTGAACGGAACGACCGGGCAACTGGAAAGCGTCCAGAAGGTCACCGATACGCTATGCCCGGGCGACCCCTTCGGACTGGCGCTGGTCGAGCAGATCGCCCTCGCCAACCCGGACGTCAGCGGCGCGGCCTGCACGGGATCGGTGACGGCCGGCCACATGGAAGCCAACTGCTCGGCCAGCGGCACGGTGGCTTTGGTCTGCTCGCTGGATGTCACCATGGCGATCGGCCTGGGTCTGGACGGTGACAATCTGTCCGGTGCCGGGGAATGGACGGCATTGACGACCGGCGCCTGCGAAGAGATCCCGTTACCCGGTTCCGGTCAGAGCGTGGTTTTCACCGGCATCCGCCTGGATACGGTCCCGGGCGCGGCGTGCGCCTTGCCGGCATCGAGTTGGTTCCAGAAGTTCATGCGCCATCCGCTTATTCAGCTACTGGATATCCTGCCATGACCGTGGGGGTCCAAGGACGGGGGCCATGCGCTCTAGGATGAAAGAGATGCACGAAACAAAGGAACCTGCGGCTGAGCCGAGACCTTGGCGGACGAGTCGTATCTTGCTGCCGATTGTGCTGCTCTCAGTGCTGCTTGTTCAGGGCTGTTTCCCCCCCAAATTTTCTCCCTGTGACGACTTCAGCGTAACGGTGGGGGCAGGACAATGCGTCGAAGTCGAACAGCTTCGTGTTGATTTTGAAGGCAATATTATTCAAGGCGGCGATTGCGATATCGCTGAGGATTGCTTTGTATATACTTGCCCTAACATCGGGCCGACTGGGCCGTTCCAGCCGCAGCCGCTTATCGTTGAGGGTGCTCCAGGAATCTATGCTCGGTCGGAATGGACAGGTCCAGGCTTCGCGTTCAACGACTTCATCTGTGCCAGCGACAATTCTCCAAGATATGCCGATCCGGTGCCGCCGTCGGCCTACGAGAAGTCGTTTGTGGCCGTGAGCCAGCTGATTTTAAATCTCGTACGACATGTTGGACAGGGAACGGTTTTCGTTGAAACGCTGTTCGGAGTTTCCGCGACTGCTGATCCATCCAACCTTCGGCTCGGCCAACCGACTCAACTCGAAGCCATCGTCGGTGCCGCCGTGGGCGCTGTAGCCTTTGAATGGAAGATCAAGGGCCAGGCCGTAACCCTGGGGACCGAGAGAACCCTGGCCGTGTCCCCCACGACCGACACGGTCTACACCGTGACGGGTACCGATGCCGACGGCACCCAACAGACCGCCGAGGTCGGCGTCACCGTCATCGACTACTTCGTCACCGTGAGCGCGAATCCGGATACCATACTGCCGCGCCAGACATCGCAGCTCCTTGCCGATGTGACCGGCGGCACGCCGCCGTATGACTATTCATGGGCGCCGGCGGACGGGCTCGCGCCGGGCGACGAGACGGCGCCGAATCCTGTCGTGGGCCCTTCGGCGGACACGACCTACAGGGTCACGGTCACGGACAGCACCGCCGGCACGCCGCGGATAACCACAGGCGAGGTCACGGTCGTGGTCTCGCCGCCTCCCGACCTCCAGATCCGCAAGATTTCGCAACCGCAGAGCTTGAGGGTTGGGGACGCCTTTCGCTACAGCCTGACCGTCGAGAACCTGGGGACCGGTGGCGCCACCGGTGTCGTCGTAACCGATACGCTGCCCCCGCAGGTCAGGTTGGACGCGCTTCCCCTCGGTTGCAATGCGGTCGACAACACGGTCGTTTGCGGCCTCCCCGATCTGGGCCCGGGCGAACAAACGCGATTGCTCATCGATGCGACGGTTTTGTTGGGGGTTTCCGGACCGATCGTCAACACCGCCAGGGTTGAGAGCAACGAGGTAGACCTGGACCCGGCGAACAATGTCGCCAGCTTTAGCAGCAATGTCTGTCCGGCGGCCGGGGTGCCCTGTGCCGACCTCGAGATCACCAAGACCGGCGCTCCCGAGGTGGTGGGCATAGGAGAGACGGTGAGCTATGGACTCGGGGTCAGGAACCTCGGCCCCGACGATGCCACCGACGTGATCGTCACGGACCAGCTGGCCCCGGGTGCCACCTTCGATCCCGGCAATTCTTCACTCGAATGCAGCGACTCGGGGGGCGGCCTTGTCACCTGCGATATCGCCGTCCTGCCGCGCCAATTTAAAAGCCTGACCATCGCGGCCACCGTCAACCCCGGGGCGCCGGGGACGATTATCAACACCGCGCGCATTCAGGCCAACGAAACCGACCCCTTCCCGGCCAACAATGTCGCCACCACCGGCACCGGGGTCGTCACCTCGGGAACAGCCGAGCTATCGATCGCCGGGATCGAGACTGTCGATGGGACGACAGGGGTTGACGTGGATGTGGTCGGGGTAGGAGACACAATTCAATTCGGGATCCAATACGAAAACAAGGGACCCGATGTCGCTCATGACGTGGTCATAACCGACATTCTCCCTCCGGGTTTCGGGTTTCTTCCAATCTTTTCCCCGGAGTGTACGGAGACGGACGGCACGGTCTCTTGCCCGCGCACCTTTGTAAATGCCGCCCCCGGCGTTATCCTTCGGCAGCTTTTCCGGGCGATCGTCACCACCGCCGCTCCGGATGGCACCTTGCTCAACACGGCCAGTATTCGGGCCGCCGAGACGGATCCCTTCCCGGTGACGAATGTCGCCACATCTCCTATTATCGTTTGCAAGACCCCCTGTGCCGATCTTCAGCTCACCAAGGACGTTTTTCTTCCGTCCGTGCCGGCCGGGGGGCAGCAACTCTATCAGTTCGGTATCGTCAACAACGGCCCCTTCGAGGCCACGGGTGTGACCCTGCTGGACACCCTGCCTCTCGATGTAACGTTTTTTAATGCCGGGGGGTGTACCGCGCTGGGGCGCGCGGTGACATGCGACCTTGGCACGATACCCGACGGCGGCTTTAGGGGCATTTCAATGACTGTTTTCGTCAATGCCGGCGCTTCCGGAACCATCGTCAACACCGGCACGCTCATCAGCGATGTCAGAGACCCGGTACTCGAAAACAACACGGACAGCGCGAGCATGGATGTCGTGCCTTGAGGCCGCGCTTATCCAGAACCAGGTTCCGGTAACCAGAACAAAAAGACACGAGGGAGATCGCATTCATGAAGAGCATCTGGAGAGGGCTTGCCGGCCTCGCGGCCTTGGGCCTCGCGGCAGTCCCCGCGCACGCGACGATCATCGCCTTCGACGTTGCGAACGTCGTCGGCAATACCTTCGAATATACTTATACGGTCGAGAACGACACGCTGAGTGCCGACATTGAAGAGTTCACGATCTTCTTTGACGTCAATTCATTCACGAATCTAACTTTATCCGGCGCGCCGGCGGGTTGGGACCCGATTGTGATCCAGCCTGATCCGGGGTTGCCGGGCGATGGCTTCTACGATGCACTGGCCCTGGTCGCCGGTATCGCACCCGGCGGCTCGCTCGGCGGTTTCAGCGTGCGGGCCGATTTCCTGGGCGTCGGCATGCCGGGTGCGCAGCCGTTCGACATCGTCGATCCGTTCACCTTCGCCCTGCTTGATTCCGGCGTCACGGCGCGCAGCACCATCGTCGCCGTGCCCGAGCCGGCCAGCATCGGACTCATGACGCTCGGCCTTCTGGCCATGGCCGCCATCGCCAGGCGCCGGCGCAGGGTCTAGCCCGGCCGGAGGCGGGCGCCGACAAATCCGAATAACACGAGGCGAACCCGGTCTAACACGCCCGCCTTCGTGCCCATCACGGCAAGAGCACTTTCCACAGCCTTCTAGTTGCACACCCCGCCGCGCACGCTAATCTCGACACCAGAGGAATGGCAGAGCAGGAGGCGAGGCCATGACAGTTTTCGGGGGTACGAGACTCAGCCACGGAGCCGCCCGTGACCGGTGACGAGGGGGGCGACGACGACGTCGGCTACGGCAAGCCGCCCCGGCACACGCGCTTCGCGCCGGGCCAATCGGGCAATCCGGGGGGGCGGCCCCAGGGGCCGCGGAGCCTGGCGCACGATCTGCGCGAGGAAATGGAGGAGGCGGTCACGCTCACCGAGGGCGAGAGCGAGCGGACGCTGAGCAAGCAACGCTCGATCCTGCGCAGCCTCACGGCCAGGGCCGCCGGCGGCGACGCCCGCGCGACCGCCATGGTCCTCGACCTGGTGCAGCGGCTGTTCGGCGCCGGGGCGGAGCCGGAACCGGAGGGCGAGCCGGATTTTGAGGAGGACGAGGACCCCAGGGTATATCTGGCCGCGAGAATCGAGCAGATAAGCCAACGCCTCAGGGCTGACCGGCCGGACCTATTTATGGACGAGGACGAGCTTGAGCCGGAACCCGAAGCGTGAGCGGCGCGCGGGTGCGGGAAAAGAAGCCGCGGCGCGCAATGAAACCCTCGCCCGGCGGGAGAGGGTTGCGCGGCGAAGCCGGGCCGGGTGAGGGGGCTTTCGACCGGCCGGGCTGGACGGGTGGAATTGGGGCGCTCGGCAAGGCCCCCTCACCCTCCCATCGCTTGCGCGACGGGCCCCTCCCTCTCCCTCGCGGGGGAGAGGGAACGTGTCGTGCCGCGCAGCGGCCGAGCGCAGCGCGTGAGCGGCATGCGGGCGTTTTTTTATTTCCCTGTTCTCAGGGAATAACAGGGAAATCGAATCGGCGCGATTTCGCAGGTGCGAGATGGCCGCTTAACGGGTCGGGACCGGCTTGTCGCCCGAGTAGTCGTAGAAGCCGCGCCCGGCCTTGCGGCCGAGCCAGCCGGCCTCGACGTACTTCACCAGCAGCGGGCACGGCCGGTACTTGGTATCCGCCAAACCGTCGTAGAGGACCTGCATGACCGCGAGGCAGGTATCCAGGCCGATGAAGTCGGCCAGCTCCAGCGGCCCCATGGGGTGGTTGGCGCCCAGCCGCATCGCGGTATCGATCGACTCGACCGAGCCGACCCCCTCATAGAGCGTGTAAACCGCCTCGTTGATCATCGGCAGCAGGATGCGGTTGACGATGAAGGCGGGGAAATCCTCCGCCGTCGCCGGGGTCTTGTTGAGCTTGAGCGTGAGCTCGCGGATCGCCTTGAAGGTCGGCTCGTCGGTCGCGATGCCGCGAATCAACTCGACCAGCTTCATCAGCGGCACCGGGTTCATGAAGTGCATGCCCATGAAGCGCTCGGGCCGGTCGGTCACCGCCGCCAGGCGCGTGATCGAGATCGACGAGGTGTTGGAACAGATGATCGCCTCGGGCTTGAGCGCGGGACACAGGTCCTTGAAAATCTCGCGCTTGATCGCCTCGTTTTCGGTCGCGGATTCGATCACCATGTCGCAATCGCCGAGCTTGGCATAATCGGTCGCGGTGCGGATCCGCTTCAAGGCCGCGTCCTTGTCGGCGGCGACGATCTTGTCGTGGCTGATCTGCCGGTCCATGTTGTGCGCGATTCGGCCGAGCGATTTTTCGAGCTGCTCGGCGCTGACATCCACGAGTGTCACATCCAGTCCGGCCAGGGCGCAGACATGCGCGATGCCGCTGCCCATCTGGCCGGCGCCGATGACGCCCACCGACTTGATGTCGAAAGTCTGGGGGTCGGCGTCCGATTGATTCGCCATAAGTTCCGCCTTGGTGTTGTTGTCGCGAGGGGCTGGTGAGCCCCAGGAAGTTCCGGCCTTAGCCGAGCTCTTTTTCCAGCTCCGGCACCGCCTGAAACAGATCGGCGACCAGACCGTAGTCGGCGACCTGGAAAATCGGCGCCTCCTCGTCCTTGTTGATCGCCACGATGACTTTCGAATCCTTCATCCCCGCCAAGTGCTGGATCGCGCCGGAAATGCCGATCGCGATGTAGAGCTCGGGGGCGACGACCTTGCCGGTTTGTCCGACCTGATAGTCGTTGGGCACGAAGCCCGCGTCGACCGCGGCGCGGCTGGCGCCTACGGCGGCGCCCAGCTTGTCGGCGATGCGCTCCAGCATGGCGAAGTTCTCGCCGCTCTGCATGCCGCGCCCGCCGGAAATGACGATCCCCGCCGTGGTCAGCTCCGGCCGCTCCGACTTGGTCAGCTCCTGACCGACGAAAGTCGAGAGGCCGCTGTCGCCGGTTCCCTCCACGGTCTCCGTCGCGGCCGAGCCGCCGTCCTCCGGCGCCGGGTCGAAGGCGGTGGCGCGTATGGTGACGACCTTGATCGCGTCGCCCGACTTCACGGTCGCCTCGGCGTTGCCGGCATAGATCGGCCGCACGAAGGTATCCGCATCCACGATGCCGCTGATGTCGGAGATCTGCTGCACGTCCAGCAAGGCGGCGGCGCGCGGCAAGAGGTTCTTCCCGAAGGTCGTGGCCGGCGCCAGGATGTGGCTGTAATCCGGGGCCAGCTTGACGATCAGCGGGGCCAGGTTTTCGGCCAGCATGGTGGCGTACTCGGGCGCGTCGGCGACCAGCACCTTGGCGACCCCGGCCACCTTGGCGGCGGCCGCGGCGGCGGCGGCGCAATCGGTGCCGGCGATCAGCAGCACGATATCGCCGCCCACTTGGCCGGCGGCGGTCACGGTATTGAGCGTGGCGGGCTTCAGGCCGGCGTTATCGTGCTCGGCGACGATCAGGACGCTCATTCAGATCACCTTCGCTTCGTTTTTCAGCTTGTCGACCAGCTCCGCGACGCTGGCGACCTTGACCCCGGCCTTGCGCGACGCCGGCTCGACCACCTGCACCACGGTCAGGCGCGGGGTCACGTCCACGCCCAGGTCCTCCGGCGACAGGGTGTCGATCTGCTTCTTCTTGGCCTTCATGATGTTGGGCAGGGAGGCATAGCGCGGCTGGTTCAAGCGCAGGTCCACGGTCAGGACGCAGGGCATCTTGAGCGCCACCGTCTCCAGCCCGCCATCGACCTCGCGCGTGGCCTTGAGCACGCCGTCCTCGATCGCGATCTTGGAGACGAAGGTTCCCTGGGCCCAGCCCAGCAAGGCGGCCAGCATCTGGCCGGTCTGGTTGTTGTCGCCGTCGATCGCCTGCTTGCCCAGGATCACCAGTTCCGCCGATTCCTTCTCGACCACCGCCTTGAGCAGCTTGGCGACGCCCAGGGGCTCCAGCGCGACATCGCTTTGGATCACGATGCCCCGGTCGGCGCCCATGGCCAGGGCGGTGCGGATGGTCTCCTGCGACTGCGCGCCGCCGGCGGAAACCACGACGATTTCGCTGGCCGTGCCGGCCTCTTTCATCCGGACCGCTTCTTCGACCCCGATCTCGCAAAAGGGATTCATGGCCATCTTCACGTTGGTCAGCTCGACCCCGCTTTTGTCGGCCTTGACCCGGACCTTCACGTTCGCGTCGATGACGCGCTTAATGGGAACCAGAACCTTCATCGTACGCCTGCCGCCGTTTTTCGGTTTGGGTGGATGAGCACAAGCTTCCTTTACACGGCCATTGGGGCCGCCGCCGGCACTCCCCCCGAGGGATATTTCGCAGGTGCACAATAAGTGTTGGAAAACCCCTGTGTCAACGGAGCGTAATATTCGAAAATCACAGGTTTTCCGCCGAAAAGCAGGGCTTGTACCAGGGGCAGGGGTTTAGCCGTGCGCGCCCGGTTCCCAAAGCACGTCCTTGGCCCCGTCTTCGTTGGCGTGGCGGGCCAGAACGAAGAGCAGGTCGGACAAGCGGTTGATATAGCGGATCGCTTCGGGATTGGCCGCTTCGTGCTCGGCCAGCGCCGTCATGTCCCGCTCGGCCCGGCGCGAGATCGTGCGCGCCAGGTGCAGATATGCCGCCGCCGGGGTGCCGCCCGGCAGAACGAAGCTGTTCAGGGGCGCGAGCTTGGCGTTGATCGCGTCGATTTCCTGCTCCAGGCGCTGCGTCTGAGCCGCGCTCACGCGCAAGGCCGGGCCCTTCTCCTCGCCGGATTGGGGCCGGCACAAATCGGCGCCCAAATCGAAGAGGTCGTTTTGAACCCGGCCCAGCATCTCGTCCAGCGCGCCTTGGGTATGCAGGCGGGCCAGGCCGACAGCGGCGTTGGCCTCATCGACCGTGCCATAGGCGGCCACGCGGCCGTCATGCTTGGCGACCCGCGCGCCGTCGCCCAAGGAGGTCTGCCCCTTGTCGCCGCCCCGGGTGTAGATGCGGGTCAGCTTGACCATGGCCTGCCTGCCGCCCGCCCTCAGCCGCGCGCCAGAAACGCGGCGGCGATAGTCAACAGCACCGCGGTGCCCTGCAGCGCCACGCGCCAGCGCATGAGTTTATTGCCGTACTTGCGGTTGAACTCGCCGCCTTTGGCCATGCCGATGACGCCGGTGAAAAGGACAGCCAGCACCGAAAGCAGTGCAACGACGATCAAGACCGGAATGAAAGCGTTCATACCAGGGATATAGCCCCCCTGGGGCGGCCGGACCAGAGGGATGTTGAGGAGAAGGCCGAGGTTTCGGGATTCTAGGGCCGCCCAGACTCTGTTACCAAGCGCTGGATCGGGCGCTCCGATATCGGCCAGTGCAGGGCCGCCGACATGACGCCGAGGGCGACGCTAAGCCACCACATGAGGTCGTAGGAGCCGAGGAGGTCGAAAAAAATCCCCGCCAGCCAAGCGCCCAAAAAGCCGCCGATTTGATGGCTCAGAAAAACCAGGCCGAAAAGCATCGACAAGTAGGCCGGGCCGAAGATGACGGCGACAAGGCCGCTTGTCAGCGGCACGGTGCCCAGCCAAAGGAGACCCATGGCCGCCGCGAATATCAGGACCGTGACTTCGCTGGGCGTGAAGGCAAGGAAAGCCAGAAATACCGCCGCGCGCGCCAGGTAGAGGAGGCTCAGCAGGCTCTTTTTCGGGAAGCGGGCGCCGAGCAGGCCGCATGCATAGGTGCCGACGATGTTGAAAAAGCCGACCAGTGTCAGAGCGGCGGCGGCGAGCCAGCCGGGCAGGCCTTGGTCGCCGAGGTAGGCCGGCAGGTGTACGGCGACAAAGGCGAGATGGAACCCGCATACGAAGAACCCGGCGGTCAAATACCAGAAGCCCCGATGCCCACAGGCCTCGCGAAGCGCCTCGCCTAGGCTTTGCGCGCCTTGGCTTTGCCGGGGCGGCGCGCCCGCGAACCCGCGCGCAAGCGGCACGATCATTAGGGCGACCGCCGCCAGAATCGCGAGACTCACGGACCAGCCCAGGCCGCCGAGCAGCGCATGGGTGAAAGGCAAGGCGAGGAATTGTCCGAAAGAGCCGCCAACGCTGGCCGCGCCAAGGGCTTGACTTCGAAGCGCCTCGGGCGCGGCCCGGCCGACCGCGCCAAGCACAACCGAGAATCCGGCGCCGCTCAAGCCCAGGCCGAGGAGCACGCCGCCGACCAGGAGCTGACCCCCGCCGCCGTTGTAAGTCATGGCGAGCAGACCTGAGCCGTAGAGGACGCCGCCGAGCGCGCCGATCCGGCCCGCGCCGAAGCGATCCGCGAGCGCCCCCGCCAGCGGCGCGCCCAGGCCCCAAACCAGATTCATCAGCCCGATGCCGAGGGCGAAGGTCTCGCGCCCAAGGCCAAGATCGAGGGTAATTCCCGGCAGGAACAGGCCGAGGCTTTGGCGAAAGCCCATGGTCAGGGCCAGGCAACCCCCGGCACACAGAACGATAATCCAAAGACGACGGCTCATTTAGCTTCCCTTCCGGCCGACTCCGGCGCGGCGAAGCCGACCGCCCACTGGATGGCGATGGAGGCATGTTAGATAGAGCCGATAGATCACACCAACGAATATATTTGACTATAAAGATCACATAAATTGATAATGAACCATGGGATACGACCTCGACATCGAGCTTCTGCGTGCTTTTGTCGCCGTTGCCGAGACCGGCAGCTTCACCCGTGCGGCGCAACGTCTCGGCCGGGTTCAGTCGGCGGTCAGCATGCAGATCAAGCGCTTGGAGGCGGCCACCGGTTGCGCTCTTTTCACGCGTGGGCATCGGCGGGTCGCGCTGGCGCCCGACGGGGAGGTCTTGCTCGGTTACGCGCGGCGCATGTTGCGCCTAAGCGAACAGGCGCTGGCGGAACTGGGGCAAAGCGCGCAAGCGGGCGCCGTGCGCCTTGGCACCGCCGACACGGCCTCGGTTTTCCTGCCCGGTGTCCTGAGCCGTTTTGCCCAAGCTTGTCCTGGCGCCCAGATGGAAGTCACTTGCGATCGAAGCTGGACCCTGCTCGACGCGCTGGATGCGGGGGAGCTCGATCTTGCGCTCGTGACCCAGGCCTGCGGGCGCGGCGGCGGTCAGGCGATACGGCGCGAACCCTTGGTCTGGGCGAGCGCGGCCGGCCACCTGGCCCATGAGGAGAAGCCGCTGCCGCTGGCCTTGTTCTCCCAGGGCTGCGCCTATCGCCAAGCGGCGATGGCGGCGCTGGATCGCGGCGAGCGTGCCTGGCGCAACGCCTATAACAGCGTCAACCTCGAGGGCGTGCGCGCCGCCGTGCGCGCCGGGATCGCGGTCGCGGTCTTGCCGCAAAGCACTTTGGAGCCAGGTATGCGCGTGCTCGGCGCCGCCGAGGGTTTTCCGCCGCTCCCCGACTACGAGATCACGCTTTACCGCCATTCCGGCGAGGGCAATGCGACCGCCGAGCGTTTGGCGGAAGAGATCGTGCAAGGACTGGCCCGGCCGATCGAGATCCCGGTGGCGGCGGCGCCAGCCAGCCGATCGGCGACAGGATAACCGGCCGGGCCCGGTGCGCGGATCGACCGTCACCGATCCAACACCGCCCGCACGCGTCGCGCGAGGTCGATGTTTCGAAACGGCTTGTCGAGCAGATCGCCGCCCTTGGGCAGCGGGGTTTGGTGATGGTTCGAATTTTCCGTATAGCCCGACATGAACAGAACCCTAATCCCGGGTCTGATCGTTCCGGCCCGTTGCGCCAGTGCGGTGTATGGCATTTCAGACTGAGGCAGACTCTCAGGCCAAGCCCAAATCGAACGCCGGCGGGTAACGCACCGTGCCGCCGGGCGCCAGGGCGCCGGGCGTGAGTTCCAGCGCCATGAAGGCGGGGCCCGAGAAGGGCGCGCGGATCGCCTCGGCCGTCTTGGCCGAGAAACCGAAGCGCGGGTAGTAATCGGGATGGCCGAGCACGACGACGGCTTCGATGCCGGCGGTATGGCAGGCTTTCAATCCCGCGCGGATGAGAGCCGTGCCGATGCCCCGCCTCTGGCGCTCGGGCCGCACGGCCATGGGCGCCAGCGCGGCGGCGCGGGTTGTCTTGCGCCCGGCCTCGATCTCTAGGTCGCTGAACAGGATATGGCCGACGACACGTGTGCCTTCGACCGCAACCAGGGAGGCAACGACCAAGCCGCCGGCGCGCAGCCGATCGACCAGACGCGCTTCATCCTCGCCGTCGAAGGCGCGGCGGTTGATCTCGCGGATCGCGTCGTAGTCGCTAGGTGTCTCGGGGCGTGTCAGAATCATGACCGAAGCGGCCCTCGTCCTTCGACAGGCTCAGGATGAGGGCCTCATGTTGAGCTTGTCGAAACACGAGGCCCGGCAAGGCCGTGCTGGAATGTCCGGTGCTTTATCTAATTCCGACCCGTCGTGAGCAAGCCTCTTGCGATCACCTGCGCTTGAATTTCGGCCGCGCCCTCGAAGATGTTGAGGATGCGGGCGTCGCACAGGACACGGCTGATTTTGTATTCCTCGGCGTAGCCGTTGCCGCCGTGGATCTGCAGGGCGTTGTCGGCGTTGGCCCAGGCGACGCGCGCGGCGAGCAGCTTGGCCATGCCGGCCTCGATGTCGCAGCGCCGCTCCGAATCCTTCTCGCGCGCGGCAAAGAGAGTCTGTTGCCGGGCGATCATGGTTTCGACCGCCATCCAGGCCAGCTTGCCGGCGACGCGCGGGAAGGCGGCGATGGGCTTGCCGAACTGCACCCGCTCGCGCGCATAGGCGAGGCCGAGTTCGAGCGCGTTCTGCGCCACGCCGACGGCGCGCGCGGCGGTTTGCACCCGCGCCGATTCGAAGGTCGCCATAAGCTGTTTGAAGCCCTCGCCCTCGACCTCGCCCAAGAGGTTCCCGGCGACGATCTCGAAGCCGTCGAAGCTGAGCTCGTATTCCTTCATGCCGCGATAGCCGAGCACCTTGATCTCGCCGCCGCTCATGCCCGGGGCGGGGAAGGGATCGGCCTCGGTGCCGCGCGGCTTTTCCGCCAGGAACATGGACAGGCCCTTGTAGCCGGGCCGGTCCGGGTTCGTGCGCGCCAGCAGGGTCATGACGTCGCTGCGCGCGGCGTGGGTGATCCAGGTTTTGTTGCCGGTGATCTTGTAGACCGCGCCGTCTTTAATCGCGCGGGTTTTGAGCGCACCCAGGTCGGAGCCGGTGTTGGGTTCGGTGAAGACGGCGGTCGGCAGGATCTCGCCCGAGGCGATGCGCGGCAGCCACTTGGCCTGTTGGTCTTTCGTGCCGCCGAGGCGGATCAACTCCGCCGCGATCTCCGATCGGGTGCCGAGCGAGCCGAGCCCGATGTAGCCGCGCGAGAGTTCCTCGGTCACCACGCACATGGCGGTCTTGCCCAGGCCCGAGCCGCCGAAATCTTCCGGCACGGTCAGGCCGAAGACGCCAAGTTCCGCCAGCTGTTCGACGACGGCGGTCGGGATAAGCTCGTCCTTGCGGTGCCACGCGTGCGCGGCTTCCATGTGGTCGTCCGCGACCTTGCGGAACTGGTCGCGAACCATCTCCAGCGTCTCGTCGCCCAGGGCGACCTGGCCGAAGGTACCCGCGCCCAGGTTCTCGCCGATCAAGTCGGCCAGGCGCTGGCGCGCGGCGCTGGTGTTGCCGCGCGCGACCAGGGCCTCGACCGCCGGGGTGTGGAAGCCGGTTAGCTGCGCCGCATCCAAGCCCATATCGGCGGGGCGGAGGATCTCAACCTGGCTGAGCGCGATGCCGCCGGTCATCTGTTGCAGGTATTCGCCGTAGGCCGCTTGGAGGATCAGGCGTTCGAGTTCGCGCAAGGCCCCCTCGGCCTCCAGCCTCTCGGCCCAATGCAGCATCTCGCGTAAGGCGGTGACGTAGGTCGCCAGCCAGGCGAAGCCATGCGCCGCGAACTGCTCGCGCTCCAAAAGCGCCGCATCGATCTTACCGCTCGGCGCGACCAGGGCCGCGACCGCGACCTTGGCCGCGTCGCGCAAAGCCTCCGCGGCCTCTAGCGCCGCTTGGCAGGTGGGCAGGAGTCCGGCGAGGACGAGGGCGGTATCAGCCGATGCCTCGAGTGCGGAGACTGGCCGGCTCATCTTGTCGCGCCTCCATTCGGTGTTGCTCGGGCCAAGGCCCGTTCACCCCCACCCCGGCCCTCCCCCCTCAAGGGGGAGGGAGAAGATAAGCAGGTAAGCCTCAAATTCCCTCCCCCCTTGCGGGGGAGGGTTAGGGTGGGGGATATGCCGGCCATGACCGAAACGATGCCTCTTAGAGCGCCCAAACCTTACCCTTCGATTGCGTCCTCGAGGGTGCGCAAGCCGGGGCGCGGGGCTTGAACCAGGACCGCCATGTTGCCGGGGTGATGTTCGTTCTTCATCATTTTCATGTGCGCGCGCGGAATGACGTGCCAGGCGAAGACTTCCGACATGCAGGGGTCGATGCGCCGTTCGATGACCAGGCGGTTGGCCTGGCTCGCCTGGTTGAGGTTGGCGAAATGGCTGCCCTGGATACGCTTTTGGCGCATCCACACGAAGCGCGCGTCGAAGGTGATGTTGTAGCCGGTTGTGCCGGCGCAAAAAACAACCATGCCGCCGCGCTTCACCACGAAGCAGGAGACCGGGAAGGTCTGCTCGCCCGGATGCTCGAAGACGAAATCGACGTCGACGCCCTTGCCGGTCGTCTCCCAGATCGCCTTGCCGAACTTGCGGACCTCTTTCATGTAGGTGCCGTAACCGCCGGTGTCGTTGACTTCCGGCAGGCGGCCCCAGCAGTCGAAATTCTTGCGGTTGATGGCGCCGCGCGCGCCAAGTTCGGTCACGAAGCCGCGCTTGGATTCGTCGGAGATCACGCCGATGGCGTTGGCTCCGGCGGTCGCGATCAACTGAATCGCCATTGAGCCGAGACCGCCCGAGGCGCCCCAGACCAGCACGTTATGACCCGGGCGTAGGATGTGCGGGCGGTGGCCGAAAAGCATGCGGTAGGCGGTGGCGAGGGTCAGGATATAGCAGCCGCTTTCTTCCCAGGTCAGATGCCGGGGCCGGGGCATGACTTGCTGCGCCTGAACCCGGGTGAACTGCGCGAAGGACCCGTCCGGCGTCTCGTAGCCCCAGATTCGTTGCGAGGGCGAGAACATGGGATCGCCGCCGTTGCATTGCTCGTCGTCGCCGTCGTCCTGATTGCAGTGCACCACGACCTCGTCGCCGACCTTGCAACGGGTGACCTTGGAGCCGACCGCCCAGACGATGCCGGCGGCGTCCGATCCGGCGATGTGATAGTCCGCCTTGTGCACGTCGAAGACCGAGATCGGCTTGCCCAGCGCGGCCCAGACGCCGTTGTAATTGACCCCGGCGGCCATCACCATGACCAGGACCTCATGGCTGTCGATCTGCGGCACCTCGACTACCTCGACCTGCATGGCGGTGTCCGGGTCGCCATGGCGTTCGCGGCGGACCGTCCAGGCATACATCTGCTTGGGCACATGGCCGAGCGGTGGAATCTCGCCAAGCTCGTAGAGGTCCTTTTCGATCTGACCGGTTTGAGGCTCCTTGGCCTCGGCGGCGGCGTCCGTCATCGTCCCTCTCCTCGGTATGTGCCTTATCCCCCGGCATGGCCCAGGTCTGGGCGCGCCGGGGCGAAGCCTAGCGATTAGGCTGAATTATTGCAACGCACAAAACATTCGATACTTGCTAAATAGAAGCCATAAAAGTAATAAGATTACGAAAAATCTGAAATGTTAGACATAAAAGACTTAGAAGCTCGCGGTATCATGGTTTGAAGAGGCCGATTTGACGCAGCCGCGAGGACGCCGCGTCGGGCGACGTGTTCGAACAGTATGCGGATCAAAAGTATGCCAAAGGTTAGGGAGATCCCAGGGAATACCCCAGGGAAGACCGGGCGGGACAAGCCCTGGATGTTTCGCACCTATGCCGGGCATTCGACCGCGGCGGCCTCCAACGCGCTGTACCGCACCAATCTGGCGCGCGGCCAAACCGGGCTCTCGGTCGCCTTCGATTTGCCGACCCAAACCGGTTACGACGCGGACCATCCGCTGGCCAAGGGCGAGGTCGGCAAGGTCGGCGTGCCGGTCGGTCATCTGGGCGATATGCGCGCGCTGTTCGAGGACATCCCGCTGGAGCGCATGAACACCTCCATGACCATCAACGCGACCGCGCCCTGGTTGCTCGCGCTTTACATCGCGGCGGCGGAAGAACGCGGCGTCGCGCGCAATAGCCTGAGCGGCACGACGCAGAACGATATCCTCAAGGAATACCTGTCGCGCGGGACCTATATCTTTCCGCCGCAACCCTCTATGCGCTTGATCACCGACGTGATCGCCTTCACCTACCGCGAGGTTCCCAAGTGGAACCCGGTCAACATCTGCTCCTATCACCTGCAGGAGGCCGGGGCGACGCCGGTGCAGGAGCTGGCCTTCGCGCTGGCCAACGCCATTGCCGTGCTGGATGCGGTCAAGGCCGGGGGCCAGGTGCCGGAGGCGGAGTTTCCGGCCGTGGTTGGGCGCATCAGCTTTTTCGTCAACGCCGGTGTGCGCTTCATCACCGAGATGTGCAAGATGCGCGCCTTCGCGCGTATGTGGGACGAAATCTGCCGAAGCCGTTACGGCGTCGAGGACGAAAAGCTGCGCCGCTTCCGCTATGGCGTTCAAGTCAATTCCCTGGGCCTGACCGAGCAGCAGCCCGAGAACAACGTCTACCGCATCCTGCTTGAGATGCTGGCGGTTACGCTGTCCAAGGACGCGCGCGCCCGCGCCGTGCAGTTGCCGGCCTGGAACGAGGCGCTGGGCCTGCCCCGGCCCTGGGACCAGCAGTGGTCCCTGCGCCTGCAACAGATCCTGGCCTACGAGACCGATCTTCTGGACTACGCCGATATCTTCGACGGCTCTCACGCCATCGAGGCCAAGGTCGTGGCGCTGCTGGAAGAAGCGGGCGCCGAACTCGCCCGGATCGAGGACATGGGCGGCGCGGTCGCGGCGGTCGACAGCGCCTACATGAAAGAGCGTCTGGTCGAAAGCAATGCCCAACGCCTGGCCGCGATCGAAGCGGGCGCGCAGACCGTGGTCGGCGTCAACGCCTATACCGAGACCGCGCCTTCGCCGCTCACCGACGGCGCGGATGGCGGTTTCCTGGCCGTCGATCCCACGGCCGAGGCGGAGCAGATCGCGCGCCTCACGGCCTGGCGCGAGACCCGCGACAAGGCGGCGGTGGGCAAGGCGCTGGCCGACCTCAAGGCCGCCGCCGGCGGCGACCGCAATATCATGGAGCCTTCGATCGCTTGTGCCCGCGCCGGGGTGACGACCGGGGAGTGGGCGGGCGCTTTGCGCGGTGTCTTCGGCGAATACCGCGCGCCCACGGGGGTCGGCCGTGCCGCCGCGATCTCGAACTCGGGCGCCGAGGCTCTGGAAGACGTGCGCGCGCGGGTCTCCGAGGTTTCGGCGCGGCTTGGCCGGCGTTTGAAAATGCTGGTCGGTAAGCCGGGCCTGGACGGTCATTCCAACGGCGCCGAACAGATCGCCGTGCGCGCGCGCGACGCCGGCTTCGAGGTCGTGTACGAGGGCATTCGCCTGACCCCGGCGCAAATCGCCGGCGCGGCGCTGGAGGAAGGCGTGCATGTCGTCGGCCTCTCGGTCCTCTCGGGCTCGCACGTGCCCCTGGTGACCGAGGTGATCGAGCGTATGGCCAAGGCAGGCTTGGGCGAGGTGCCGGTGGTCGCGGGCGGTATCATTCCGCCGGACGACGAAGCGACGTTGCGCCAGGCGGGCGCGGCGGGCATCTACACGCCCAAGGATTACGACCTAACCGCGATCCTCGCCGACATCGTCGAAATCGTCGAACGCGCGACGAGAGAAGCGGCGTAGGCGTAAGAACTACGGGTAGGCGGCCGCGGACAAACTGAGTGTGTCTACGCCGATCGCCGTGGCCGGTCTCTGCTCGACCTGCCTACTGTTAGTGACAAAGTTGGAATTCAGTGTCGCTGCCGGTTGAAAGCGATCCGATCTTAGCGTTGTCCAAGGAGCGGGCCTTGAGGTTCGGAAAAGTTCCCGAAAGCATGCCGTTTGCCCAGGAAGAAGAAATCTTGGCTTCGACTTCGCCTTTGTTATCGACCCGGCCATCCACCTCGAATGTACCGCCAGGGGTCACGAACTGACCGTTGACTTGGTATTCTGTCAACTCAAGCGCGAGTACGTCTTGCCCTTGTTGCGAGACCCACTGGCCGATCCATGGCCGTTCAGAATTCTTGGCGTCGGAACAGGCCCTTTTCTCAGCGGTGAACATCGACGGAGGCAATTCGCATTGCTTCTTGTAGGCGATTTCCCGTAGCCAATCGTTCCGGCGCTTCAGGGCCTGAATTTCCATACCTTCAGCGTCCTTAAAATCCATAAAGAATAAGGGAACGATAAAGAACGCACCCGTCACGCCCAGAGCGACATTTTTTCCCGTCGCGTCTTCGTCGGGTAGTAGCGTCGCTATTTGTTGCTCATTGCCCGCGATTTCCGACTCTAATGCAGAGCAAGATCGATCTTCGTCACCCGGCCGATATTGTGGCACTGGGTTGGCGGAACGGCCACCGCACGCCGATACTAGTGCCAAAACGATAACCGCAAATATACTAGTCGATGTCCTGAGCATTAGTCGCCCCAATCCCCATATTGTGCCGCAAGAGTGAATCGTATTCTCGCCTGGATGTAAACACGGGCAGCGAATATTCCTGCCTGCGCGGTTTTCTCCGGTTGTGCCGCTCCGGTTTCCCGTTTATTCGCATGAGCACTTCTGGGTGCCGACCCTCTTGCCCCTTCACTGCAGGGAGTCGTAGGCTCGAACCCGTTATGACCACACAACTCCTACTCGGCGGGATTCTTGGCGAGGCCATGAGCTACTTCGATCGCATGGCTGAATGTCACCGCTGGGAGCCGGAGGCCTACCGGCCTTTACCAATCGAAGGTGCGACCGTCTGGCGTTACGTGCCTGGAGTGTCTGGACCGTCGGGCTCCGGTACGCGGAACTTGTAGATCATGTAGCGCTTCGCCGACCGGAAGGCATCGCTGTCGATGAGGACGCGTTGCGACTCGGCCTTCGCAATCGGCTTGCGCAGCAGGAACTTGACGGTCTTGAAAAGCGGCGGATAGCGGACCGGATAACGATCGGCCAGCCATTCGCCAAGCATGCGCAGCGCCGGCAGCAGCTTTTCGTCGACGGTGGTGCGCGCCAGATCCAGCGTCGGGGTCGTCTTGTCGGTGATGTCTTCCTCGTATTCCATTTCCAGCCCGGCGGCCCGCGCCTCGGCAAGGAATTGGTCCAAGAGGTGCCCGCTCTTCGACAGCTTGGAGTCATCCTTGTAGAGCGAGAAATAGTCCGCGACCAGCCACGTGCCGCCGGGCGCCGCCCGCCGCACGGCCTGAAAGAGCCGGTCCACGGGGATATAGCCGCACGACTCGCTCATGAGCACCACGTCGTAGCGACGCGTGGGCTGGAACTCCTGGAAGCGGGCTCTGTGGCACGTCAGGCCGGCACGCGCCAGGAAGGTTTGGTGCTGGTAGGAGTCGGGCGTCAGGCCCTCCACTTCGAAGCCGTGCGCGCGAAGCTTGAGCGCGGTGGCCCCGGTACCGCAGCCGCAGTCCAGGATCGAGCTGGCCTGCGATCCGATGAGGTCGATCAGGTGGTCGGTGTAGCGCTCCTGCGCCGCCTTTAACCCGTCGAGGGTCAGGGGGTCGCCATCCCACAGGCCGTAGTGCAGGTGCTCCAGGCCCAGGACGTCCATGTAAAGGCGCAACGCCCCCTGGGTGCCACGCGCACGGCGGCGTTTGCCCGTCGAGATCTCCTTCCTGCGGTCTAACGGCGCGGGAACCGATGGGAGCCGCCTGACTATGTTCGTCGATGCCACGGAAGTCTCTCCGGTTAGGGCAGAGTATGTGCTTCAGTTTATGGAAATGCGGGTAGGGAGTCCACGACCCGCAGGATACGACGATGCGCGCCGGTGCTTGTTAACTCTTCGTCCCATCTTTGCCCGTCAGGACGACGATTCTAGGGGTCCGTTCCGGGTCACCTCCGAACGATCGGATTCGGATCGGCAAGCGGCTGCGTAGCTTCTGAAACCGGACATTCGTTTCCACAATCTTCAATGTCCATCACGCAGGTCTGCTTCATTCCCGGTAGCGGACTCAGCCGCGGGAAGTCTGGAGCTAGAGCGTTTTTCGCCAAACCGGACGAAATCCGAATACCCTCAGAACCGCCGGAAGTCACCAAAAGCCGCCATTTCCGCTATCTGGGGCGAGGTGATCGTACCTATCTGGTCCCCGATTAGCCTCTGCCGCGCCACGTGGCATAGCGGGTATGCGCCACTGCTATGTTGCAATGCAGCATAAATTCCATTAGATATCGGCGCTTCCGGCCGGACCCGGTGAAACGCGGGTCGCTCTTACCGGCAGCCGATCCACCCGACAACTTCTACCGACATCCAACGCGGGCCGCGGAACGGATCGACCGATCCGCGTGGCCTCGCAAATCATCCGGACCAATTCATGAGTTCACTTATCGCCTATCGCGACCAATGGTTAGGTAACGTCCGTGGCGACGTTCTCGCCGGACTCGTTGTCGCCCTGGCGCTCATTCCCGAAGCCATCGCCTTCTCCATCATTGCCGGGGTCGATCCCAAAGTGGGCCTCTACGCGTCGTTCTCGATCGCGGTCATCGTCGCGATCGCCGGCGGCCGCCCCGGCATGATCTCGGCCGCCACCGCCGCCACCGCCGTGCTGATGGTGACATTGGTGAAGGAACACGGGCTGCAATACCTTCTGGCGGCGACCTTTCTTGCCGGGCTGCTGCAGATCGCCGCCGGTTTCCTGCGGCTCGGCTCGGTCATGCGCTTCGTGTCGCGCTCGGTGATGACGGGTTTCGTCAACGCGCTGGCGATCCTGATTTTCCTGGCGCAGGTTCCCGAGCTGCTGGGCGTCCCGTGGCTGACCTACGTGATGATCGCCGCCGGCCTCGCCATCATCTACCTGTTTCCCTTTGTCACGAAATCCATTCCGTCGCCGCTGGTCTGCATCATCGCCCTGACGGCGGTCGCGATGGTCTTCGGCTTCGATCTGCGGACCGTGGGCGATATGGGCGAACTGCCCTCGACGCTGCCCGTCTTCCTCATCCCGCAAATCCCGCTGACCCTCGAGACGCTGACGATCATCTTGCCCTACTCGGTGGCGGTCGCGGCGGTCGGCTTGCTGGAATCGCTGATGACCGCCTCGATCGTCGATGAATTTACCGACACGCCGAGCGACAAGAACCGGGAATGCATCGGCCAGGGTCTCGCCAACACCGCGACCGGTTTTATCGGCGGCATGGCGGGCTGCGCCATGATCGGCCAGTCGATCATCAACGTAAAGTCTGGCGGGCGAGGACGGCTGTCCACCTTCTGCGCCGGCGTCTTCCTGCTGCTCATGATCGTTTTCCTAGGCGACTGGGTGAAGCAGATCCCCATGGCGGCGCTCGTCGCCATCATGATCATGGTGTCGATCGGAACCTTCAGCTGGTCGTCCATCAAGAACCTTAAGGATCATCCGCGCAGTTCGTCGATTGTGATGCTCGCGACCGTGGCGGGGGTCGTTCTCACCCACAATCTGGCGATCGGCGTTCTCGTCGGCGTGCTGCTCTCGGGCATCTTTTTCGCCTGGAAGATCGCGCAGATCTTCCGGGTCACCTCGACGCTGGGCGCGGACGGCAAGGCCAGAACCTATGTCGTTGAGGGTCAGATCTTCTTCGCGTCGGCCGACGCCTTTACCGCCGCCTTCGATTTCAAGGAAGTGCTCGAGACGGTGACCATCGACGTCAGCCGTGCTCACATCTGGGACATCTCCAGTGTCGCCGCGCTCGACATGATTGTCCTGAAATTCCGCCGCGAGGGCGCGGAGGTCGAGATCGTCGGCATCAACAAGGCCAGCGAGACAATCGTCGACAAGCTTGCGATCCACGACAAGCCCGGCGCGCTCGAACGGTTGATGGGGCATTAGGGAGGAAACAATGGCAAAGATCATCGCACTCGTCGACGGCTCCATCTACTCGCAGAGCGTCTGCGACCATGCGGCCTGGATCGCGAAGCATACAGGACCGGCGGGATCGGCGGTGGAGGTGCTGCATGTCCTCGGACGGCGCCAAACGGCGTGCGCCTCGGCCAATCTGAGCGGGAACATCGCGCTCGGCGCGCGCACGGCGCTGCTGGAAGAACTGAGCGCCCTCGACGTGCAGACGGCGAAGCTCTCCCAGAAGCGCGGCCGGGCGATCCTTGACGACGCCAGGTCGCGCATCGAGGCGGCAGGCGTCGGTGACGTCGCAACGCGGCTTAGGATTGGCGACATCGTCGAGACGGTTGCCGAATGCGAAGCCGATGCCGACATCGTGGTGATCGGCAAGCGTGGCGAAGCCGCCGATTTCGCGAAACTGCACCTCGGATCGAATCTCGAACGCATCGTCCGTTCCGGCAAAAAGCCCGTATTCGTCACCTCCCGCGCGTTCAGGCCGATCGAGACGTTTTTGATCGCCTACGATGGCGGCGCCAGCAGTATCAAGGCGGTCGACCATGTCGCCCGAAGCTCTCTCTTTTCCAGTTTGCAGTGCCGCCTTCTAACGGTGGGTCCGGATACGGAAGAAACCCGTAAGGGGCTCAACGAAGCGCGAGCTATTCTTGAAGGCGCCGGCTATGCCGTGGAGGCCGATATCATCCAGGGTCAGCCCGAGGAGGTGATCTCACAGGTGGTCGAATCCGAGGGAATCGACCTCCTCGTCATGGGTGCCTACGGTCACTCTCGAATCCGCAGCCTGATCATCGGCTCCACGACCACCGAGATGGTCCGCTTGTGCAAGATACCGATTGTACTTTTCCGTTGAGGGACGATTGGGCGGAACCTCAAACGGAAGAACTGGAGCGATCTTTTTCAGGCCGGGCGGTGAGATCCTACCCTTAACCGCCCCCGCTTGACCTTCGCGGGTCCGGAGTCGTAGGCTGTGCCCCGTTATGACCACACACCTCCTTATTGGCCGGATTATTCGAATTAGCTCCCCGGCGCTCGTCTGAGCGACCGGGCCCTTGCCGATTCGTCTCGAATCCACGCCGATCAGGAGTTTCCCTTGTTATGTCCAGTCCCGCCGTTGTGCGTTCCCACGCGCCCTTACCGCGCGTCTTCTGTTTCTCGGTCCTTGCCGAGGCCGGTCCGGGGATCATGCCCCGCGTCCTGGAGCTTTTCGCCAAACGCAACCTGGTGCCCAGCCGCTGGGTCAGCGACCTCAACGGCCCGAACCAGCGCGGGGCCCGGCGAGAGCTATCGATCGACCTTCAGGTCGAGGGCCTGACGCCGGAGCTGACCGACTATATCGCGAATTGCCTGCGCCAGATCCCTGGCGTCGGCACCGTCCTGACCTCGGAGAAGGGCCGCACCGTTACCGCTGCTGCCGTGTCGCGGTGACTGGCATCGCGAGGTCATGAGTTACCTCGACCGCATTGCCGAATGTCACCGCTGGGACCCCGACGCCTATCGACCTTTCACGATCGAAGACGTGACCGTCGGCCGCGTGACCCACGACTTGGCCCGGCGCCTGGCTGATTTTCCCAAGGTGTTTCACGTCGCCGAAGCGGCGGTCGGCCTGGTGCCGGGCCTGGCCGATTTCGAGGCGCGCAGCGCGGCGATGCACGAGGTTTTGCTGCGCTTCCGGGACGCCGGCGACATCCCGCACTGGCGCGACGAAGTCTATCCCGTCGTCCGGCGCTGGGGCGATGCGCCGCTGATGAGGATGGAGCGCGCCGCGGTGCCGCTGTTCGGGGTGCGCGGCTTCGGCGTTCACGTGAACGGCTATGTGGAAGCCGATGGGGATGGCATCGACGGGCTGCGGTTGTGGGTTGGCCGGCGCTCCAAAACCAAGCAGACGGCGCCTGGTAAGCTCGACCACTTGGTCGCGGGGGGACAGCCGCTCGGTCTCGGTATCCGGGAGAACTTGATCAAGGAAGCGGGCGAGGAAGCGGGTCTCACCCCCGAGGTTGCGCGCCGCGCGGTGCCGGTCGGCGCGATCTCCTACATTTGCGAACGCGACGAAGGTCTGCGTGACGACGTCCTGTTTTGCTTCGATCTGAAGTTGCCGGCCGAAACCACACCCGCCAATACGGATGGCGAAGTCGAGTCCTTCGAGCTTTGGCCCCTGGCCCAGGTCATGGACACCCTTCGCGACACGCAGGGCTTCAAGTTCAACGTCAATCTCGTGATTCTCGATTTCGCAATCCGGCACGGCATCCTGACGCCCGACGATCCGGGCTATCAGGCGGTCTGGGAAGGTCTGCGCTTTAAACCTAGCTTGGTGTAATAGTGTCCTGGAACTGAAGTTCGTACCCTAATTCATTGCCGTCATCCCGGACGTTAGGCGAGCCCGAAAATCCAACGATTTTCGGGAGGTGAGCCTTACGATCCGGGATCCATGTATCCGCTCGTCCGACGCCCGGATTGCGGCGCGATGGATCCCGGATCACTGACTTTCCTTACCAAATCAGACCCCCGCTTTCGCGAGGGCATGGATTTGGAGGAAAGTCGCGTCCGGGATGACGGGGGAACTTAATGCCACCAATCTAAGTTCCACCTCAATAGACTCCGCCCGGCTTCATTGGCTCCCGCTCTTAATCGTCATCATCTTCGTCATCCTCGCGCTTCAAGGAGACGATCCCGCCGGTGCGGCGCTTATCGGCGGCGCCGTATTGCCGCTTGCCGTCCGGATCGATGACGATGGCCTGAACCGAGCCGATAACGCTCGGCGCGCGCACATTGTGGCCGAGATCGCGCAAGCCCTGGATCGCATCGAGATCGAAGCCGGTCTCGCGCCTCGGCGTGCCGGTCGCGCTGGTCTGCGCCACGCGCGGCGCGTCGACCGCTTCCTGAACAGTCATCTCGTGGTCGATCAGGTTGATCGCCACGTTGAGCACGCTATCGATGATGGTCGAGCCGCCGGGCGAGCCGAAGGCGGCGACCGGCTTCTTGCCCTTGAAGATCATGGTCGGGGCCATGGAACTGCGCGGGCGCTTGCCGGGGGCGACGTCGTTGGCGCCGGGGTTGAAGTTGTCGGGGTCCGGATTGGCGGTCGGCAGCGAATTGAAATCGGTTAGCTCGTTGTTCAGCAGGAAGCCGAAGCCAGCTACCATCAAACCCGTGCCCCAGGCCGATTCGATCGTGTTGGTGTAGGTCACGATGTTGCCGTCCCGATCGACGATGGTGAAGTGCGTGGTGTTCAGGCCCTCCTCGTCCGGCAAGGTCACGCGCGCCAGCTTGGTTTTACCGGGCAGGGCCGCCATGTCGAAGGGCCGTGGATCGCTGGCCACCGCGACGTCGTTGCCCATACGCGATGCCGGGTCGATCAAAGGCTGGCGGGTCGCGATATAGCGGTCGTCGATCAAGCCCTTGACCGGCAGGTCGACGAAATCCGTATCGCCCATCCACACCGCGCGGTCGGCGAAGGCCAGGCGCATGCCTTCGATCATGACATGCAAGGTCTTGGTCGAACCGAAGCCGAAGCCTTCACCCTCGTCGCCGATCGGGAATTGCTCGATCAGCTTGGCGATCTGAATGATGGTCAAACCGCCGGACGACGGCGGCGGCATGGAAACGATTGTGTAGTCACGGTAGCGGCCCTCGACCGGCTGGCGGATCGCGGCCTCGTAGTTGGCCAGGTCCTCGCAGGTCATGCGGCCGACGCCAGACGGATTGGCCGTGCGGGTATTGAGTTGCGTATCGACGATGGCCTGGGCGATATCGTTGGCCGGGTCGAAGCCGCAGGTATAGACGACCTCCGGTCCCTTCTCGGCGATTGTCCGCAAGCTGCGCGCCAATTCGGGCTGAACCAGCAAGTCGTTCTCGGTCAGCGGCGTACCACCGGGATGGAAGATGTTGCGCGCGACCTCATAGGCCGCCACGCCTGCTTCGTTGGTCAGGCGCGAGCTGGTCAGGCTGCCTTCCAGGCGCGAGGTCACCAGGAACCCTTTTTCCGCGATGCCGATTGCCGGCGCCAAGGCGTCGGCCAGGGAAATCGTGCCCCAGCGGTCGAGCGCGGTCGCGACACCCTTGACCGTTCCCGGCACGCCGACGCCGTAGCCGCTGGTTGAGCGCACCGAAAACGAGATGGCGGACCCAGGATTCGCCGGGTCTTCGAACATACGCGGGTCGGCGGCGGCCGGCGCCGACTCGCGCGAATCGACCACGAAGGTCTTCTTGCTCTTGGCGAGATGAATCATCATGAAGCCGCCGCCGCCAATGCCCGAGGACTGCGGCTCGATCACGTTGAGGGCAAAGGCGACCGCGGCGGCGGCATCGATCGCGTTGCCGCCCTGACGCAGAATCTCCGCGCCCGCCTGTGCCGCCAAGGGCTCGCTGGTAGTGACCACGCCGCCACGAACGCCGGGGACGCCCAACCCGCGTCCGCCGCCGTCGGCTTGGGCGTTGCCGATGGTTGCCAGCGGCGCACACGCCAGGGTCAAGGCGCCCAGGACCAGCGCGGTGGCCAAACGCGGCGCGCGCATGGCGATTAGATACTCATGAACAGACATGGCTATCCCCCAGGTGATGGTGGCGGCGCCGGGCCTGCCGGTGCGCCGTTTTCCTCTCTCCGGTTTGTATGCAAGCAGGGCCCGCCGCTCCCCGTCAACACGTTTTAACTGCCGCGCCTAAACCTAAACCGTGGCATGCGCCTGGTTGGCGGCGCTGACAACCGCGCGCAAGCTGGCCGTGACGATGTTCGGGTGCATCCCGACGCCCCAGTAATGCTGGCCTCCCGCTTCCTCGATCTCGACATAAGCCGCCGCCGTTGCGTCCGCTCCGGCGCCCAGCGCGTGCTCATGAAAGCCGATCACGCGCAGGGCCAGGCCGCAATTTTTGTTCAGCGCCATGACGAACGCGTCGATCGGGCCGTTACCCTGGCCGCTGATCTCGCGCGTGACGCCGTTGTCCCGGATCGTGGCGTCGAGGTCGCGCAGCTCGGAGGCATGGGCCGCCGGGCGGCTGCGATGCTCGACGAACGCGAAGGGGGTTTCGCGCCCGACGTAGGTTTCGTCGAAGGCCTGCCAGATCCGTTCCGGCGTGATTTCCTGGCCGCTGGTATCGGCGATTTCCTGCACCTGTTCGGCGAAGGCGATCTGCAGCGGGCGCGGCAGGTCCAGGCCATACTCGCTGTGCAGGATGTAGGCGATGCCGCCCTTGCCGGACTGGCTGTTGACGCGAATGATCGCCTCATAGCTGCGCCCGATGTCCTTGGGATCGATCGGTAGATAGGGCACCTCCCACAACTCGCTGTTGGAGCGGGTCATGGCGGCCATGCCCTTTTTGATCGCGTCTTGGTGCGAGCCGGAAAACGCGGTGTGAACCAGATCGCCGGCATAGGGGTGACGCGGGTGAACCGGGAGTTGATTGCAGTACTCCGCGACCTCGCGCAGTTTGTCGATATCGCTCAAGTCCAGCGTTGGATCGACGCCTTGCGAAAACAGGTTCAGCGCCAGATTGACCACGTCGACATTGCCCGTGCGCTCGCCGTTGCCGAACAGGGTGCCCTCGACGCGGTCGGCCCCGGCCATGACCGCCAGCTCCGCCGCCGCGACCCCGGTGCCGCGATCGTTGTGCGGATGCACGCTTAGGATATAGCGGCCGCGGTCCTTCACGTTCCGCGCGAACCACTCGATCTGGTCGGCGAAGACGTTGGGCGTCGCCATTTCCACCGTGGACGGCAGGTTGAAAATCATCGGGCGATCGGGAGTTGGGTTCCAGGTGTCCATCACCGCCTCGCAAACGTCCTTGGTGAAGTCCAACTCGGTGCCGGTGAAGCTTTCGGGCGAGTACTGAAAGCGCACGTCGGTGCCCGGCAAACTGGACGCCAGATCGCGGCACAGGGCGGTGCCTTTGACCGCGATTTCCTTGATGCCCTCGCGGTCGAGGCCGAAGACGACACGGCGTTGCAACTCCGAAGTTGAGTTATAAAGGTGCATGATCGCCTGCTTGGCGCCCTTCAGGGATTCGAAGCTGCGTTCGATCAGGGGCGCGCGCGCCTGAGTCAGGACCTGGATGGTGACGTCATCGGGCACCAAGTCCTCTTCGATCAGGTGGCGGACAAAATCGAAATCGGTTTGCGAGGCCGCCGGAAACCCGACTTCGATTTCTTTAAAGCCCATGCGGACCAAGGTTTCGAACATGTGTTTCTTGCGGGCGCCGTCCATGGGCTCGACCAGCGCCTGGTTGCCGTCGCGCAAATCGACGCTGCACCACAGGGGCGCGTGGGTAATGGTTTGGTTCGGCCAGCTTCGATCCCCCAAGTTAATGGGCGGAAACGCCTGGTATTTGTGAATCGGCATCGTGTGTATCGGAGTCTTGGACATCGGTCTCTACATCCCTTGTCTGAACGTCACGTCGGCGCGAAGTCCGCGGACGTTCGAAATTCCAGTATTTCTGTAGTGTGGGAGAATCGCGGCGCGCTTACAGCCGCCGAGCCGCCGTCAGGCTCGACGACCGCCGATAAGGAGCAGGAGCGCGAGGCCGCCGATGAGGCAGGCAGGGACGGCGCGCGTGAAAACGCGGCGCGAGACAGAGACATTGGAAAGCATTTCGGCTAGGCGGATCATCGTGAAGGAGTCTTTCAAGAACTTAACGGCGAACGAAAAACGGGCGCCGGCGCGCTTGCTTCAAGCGGCCGGGGCGGTAAGTCGCAACGTAAGTCGGCTCTGAAAGGATACGATCCACATGGAGTTAAAGATAGGCGGGGAGGGGCCCGGGGTCAAGCCGGGGGCGCGGTGTTGGCTCGGTTTGAAATTCACCCGTGTCAATGCCCTGAACGGCCGCTTTTCGTAGGTCGCCATTGGCTGTAATTCAGAAATCTAGCGGCTTGACCCACGGTGGCCTTGGCTGTCTGTTTACAGTCGGTTTTCCCGTGAGGCGGAATTCGATGCTCAACTCCCTCACACTCATACTGTGCTGCCAATTGGCCGGCGAACTGTCGGCGACGGCCTTGCAGATTTCAGTGCCAGGGCCCGTGATCGGCATGGTGCTGCTGTTTTGTTTTCTGCTGGTGCGCGGCTCCATTCCGGAAAATCTTGCCCGAACGGCCGATGGCTTGCTCAGCCATCTTTCGTTGTTGTTTGTCCCCGCCGGTGTCGGAGTGATGTTGCACTTCAGACTGTTGGGCGACGACTGGCTGCCAATTGGCGTCGCGCTGGTCGTGAGCACGGTGCTGACCATCGCCGTGACGGCACTGACGATGACCTGGCTTGGTCGGCGCGTATCTGGGCCGGACGGGTCTTCTTCGAACGGCAAGCTTTAGATGCGCGATCTCCGCGACATATGGGTGTACCTCAGTGCAAGTCCGCTGCTGCATTTGACCTTGACGCTCGTCGCGTTCCAGGTCGGCACATGGGTCTATACCAAGGGCAAGCTCAACCCCATGCTGAACCCTGTTCTGATTGCCGTGATCTTGGTGGTCGCTTTCCTTCTCGCAACCGAAACCAGCTATCGGGACTATTTCGATGGCGCTCAGTTCGTTCATTTTCTGCTCGGCGCGGCGACCGTCGCGCTTGCCGTTCCGCTGTATCGGCAGCTCGAGAAGGTGCGGCAGTCGGCGCTGGCCATTCTCGCAAGCATTCTTGCAGGCTCCCTCACCGCGATCGTTTCGGCAATCGGGATAGGCTATATTCTCGATGGCTCGCGTGATGCTCTGGTGTCTCTGGCACCGAAATCCGTAACCGCGCCGGTTGCGATGGGAATATCGGAACAGTTGGGCGGTCTTCCATCTCTGACCGCGGTGCTGGTCATTCTGACCGGTATCCTTGGCGCGATGCTGGGGCCAATCGTTCTCAATCTGATTGGGGTTAAGGATTGGGCTGCCCGAGGCCTCGCGATCGGCACGGCCAGCCACGGAATTGGCACCGCCCGAGCCTTTCAGATCAATGAGATTGCGGGCGCCTTTTCAGGCCTGGCAATGGGCCTAAACGCCTTAGCGACCGCGATTCTGCTGCCGCTGATCTGGCACTGGATTTTTTGACCGGAGATGCGGGTAAGTTAGGGTTCGGAATTGGTTAGGAAGCAAAGTTCGGGAAATACCTCGCCATCATGCGGTCGCGGTAGGTGATCAGGTTGGTCAGGCTTTCGGCCGCCTCGCGGATGGGCGACGCGAAGTAAGGCGTAAGGATCGAGCCCAGGAAGCCCAAGGCCGCCGCGTCGATGCCGCGCGGCGCTTCGCCCATCAGGTAGGGTTTGTCGCCCAGGTGCTCCGACAAGGCGCGCAGGGAGCGCGTGGCGAGGTCGGTGATTTCCGAGTCCGAGTGCCGGCCCAGACCGTGACCGTGCAGGGCTTGGAGAACGTCTCGGCGCGTCTTGTGGCGAATCTCGTCGCGGATTTCCGCCGGGGCGGCGTCGAAGAAATGGGCCGGGCCTTTCTCGAAATTCTCGTCGTCGGCCCAGCGCAGATGAACCTGCGCCCAATAGAGGTGGTCTTCCAGCATCCGCTCGATCGCCCAAGACTGCGCGCGCTGCGCCCCGGTCAGGTTGCGGTCGAGATCGGCGCCGTAGGTTTTCTCGATGTGGGCGCGGATAAAGGTCGAATCGGCGACCAGCTTATCGCCGTCCTCGATAAAGGGCAGCTTGCCCTTGGGCGCGCGGGGAAAGCCGGATTGGTCCTCGCGGTACGCGATGTCCGCCATCTTGAGGTGAACCATGGTCTTGACGACAAAGGGGCTGGGGTCGGGAAGGCCCCAGGCGGGGCCGAAGACATAAAGTGTCAGCACGTGGCGTTCTCCAAGGTGGTTTAGACCCCTTGCATAATCCACCCCTGCTGCCACCATGCTGTCAGTATCGAAGAGCGAGTGGACAGATTAATGCGCCGTGCCGACCGGCTGTTTCAGATCATTCAAATCCTGCGCGGCGCGCGCGGGCCCATGACCGGGCGCAAACTCGCTGAGGAGCTTGAGACCTCGCTGCGCACCGTTTACCGGGACATCGCGGAGTTGCTGGCGCAGCGGGTGCCGATCCGGGGCGAGGCGGGGGTCGGTTATGTGCTGGCGCCGGGCTACGACATGCCGCCCCTGATGCTGACGCCCGACGAGATCGAGGCGGCGGTGCTGGGCGCGCAGTGGGTCGCCGGGCGGGGCGACCCGGCGCTGACGCGCGGCGCGCGCGATCTGGTCGCCAAGATCGGGGCGGTGGTGCCCGCGCATCTGCGCCCGATGATTCTGGACTCGGCGGTGAATGCGCCCAAGCTGACGCCCCTGGCGCCCGATGCCCTGGATATGGAGCGCGTCCGGATTTGGATTCGCACCCGCGGCAAGCTGCGCATCCGCTATGGCGACGAGGCGGGGCGCGCCAGCGACCGGGTCGTCTGGCCGATCGGGGTGGCCTATTTCGAGGCCGTGCGGCTTATCACCGCCTGGTGCGAATTACGCCAAGCCTTCCGGCACTTCCGCACCGACCGCATCAAGTCGGCCGATTTCCTGGACCAGACCTTTCCGACGCCGGTCCGGGTTCTGCGCGCCGCCTGGAAGAAAGAAGAAGCCGCGCGCACGCCGGGGTGCGGGGATGCGTGACCTGGGCGGACCCGCTACAGCCCGGCCGCTTGGTTCTCGATCTTCAGGGCCACCGGCCCCGAAAGCTTGCCGTCGATGGGCAAGCCATTGTCGCGCTGATACTGCCGGATCGCCTCGCCCGTCTTGGGGCCGTACTGGCCGTCGACCGGACCGGGCCGGTAACCGAGCTGGGTCAGATTGGCCTGGGTCGCCGCGACTAGGTTAGAGGTCTTGACGCCTTGCGAAGTCTGCGTGCGTGGGCTTGTCGAATAGCGTTTCCAAACCGGCTCGCCCAGGTTCACCGTGTCGGCGTCCGTGAGGCCACCGAAGGCCGCGCCGAGCCCGGTGCCGATCAACGCGCCCTGCAATACCGAAAGACCGGTAACCGCCCCAACCACGGCGCCCGCAGCCGCGCCGATCCCGCCGCCGGAAATCGCGCGATCCCCCGTCGCGGTGCCACACCCCGCCAAAAGGAAGCTGAGCGCCACGACGCTTGCCGAAACGAATGAACGAGACCGGTACATGACACCACCTCCTCCAAGGTTAGTCAGGTCGTCGAATAGCGGCGTTATGCCTAGCACGAAGGGGTGGCTTACCGCAATTAACCGGTCCCTTGGCCGTCATCCCAAGTCCCCCTCCTTTGCCAGCGCCGCGCGCAGGCGCGCCATCAGCTCGTCCGCGGTGACGATGCCGGATGGCGAGATGTTCACACCGCCGGCGCGCAACATACGCGCGATCCAGGTGTTGCAGGTATTGAACAAGTAGAAAGTGCCGCGGGCGTTGTAAAAGAAACTGTCCGGGTACAGCCCGCGCGAGACGGCTTGCGCACGGCCCCCCGCCGGACGCTCGAAGGTGCCGGCAATGGCGCCGATCAGGCGCCGTAGGCCGTCTTGGCTCAGCGCCACCGGCACGACCTCGGGTTCCGCAAGGCTCGGCGCCGGCGCGCGCGCGAGACCGGCCAGGTGCATGACCGCCGGGGTCGCGGTCAAGGCCGCGCCCAGCGTCACGCCGAGGCTGGGCTCGGCCGCCGGATAGAAGTCCCGGTCGCCCCAGCCGAACTCGAGGAACGCGGCTTGCGGGAAGTCCGCCGCCTCCGGCAAGAGGCCGGTCGCCGCCGCCTCCGCGCGCGCCATGACGATCGCCGCATGCCAGCCGTTGCTGACGACAAGGACCGTGTGGATGCGCGGCCCCGAATCGGCCGGCGGCAAGGGCGCCGCCGGCGCGCAAGCGGCCAGCCCCATCGCGATGACAAACCACACCAAGACGCGAAACCCGATTCTCATGGCCGCAGCTTAGCACCGGACCCCGCGCGCCGGGAAACCTACGCGCATTTTGACCCCCATCCCCGGCATCGCGCGGCCTGCGCGAATTCCCTGTTATTCCCTGAGAACAGGGAAATAAAAAAATGCCCCGCGCGGATGGCCCCGAATTCCCTGTTATTCCCTGATACCCGGGCCTGTTTCCCGAAATTAACAGGGAAATAACAGGGAACGCCCACGCGGGCCCGCCCGCCGCCCGCGATAGTATCGTGATTCACAACCAGCATGGCCGTCCTCCAATCGCCGCCTCGAAACGAAAAGATTTTAACGCCGCGCGCGCGGCGTGGGGCGGAAAGCCTGTGGAAGGATCGGACGGCCGCGCGGCGCGTTCCCTCGCCCGCCGGGAGAGGGTTAGGGTGAGGGGCGGTTGTTTTCTCGCGCCGTCGAGGGCGCGCCCTTAACGAAGGCGCCGGGCATCCGCGCCCACGAAACCGAAACCCCCTTGCATGTTCTGTCAGGCGCGAATCGGCGAAGATTTGCGCCGGTCCAGGGCGAGCGATCGCTCGCCCTGGACCGGACCGGCGGGGCCGTAGTCCCCTTGGCTTCGACCCGCGGGTGAGCGTGGTCCGCCGGTCCTT
>JAJFGN010000016.1 GCA_021776115.1 Kiloniellaceae bacterium
AAGGACCGGCGGACCACGCTCACCCGCGGGTCGAAGCCAAGGGGACTACGGCCCCGCCGGTCCGGTCCAGGGCGAGCGATCGCTCGCCCTGGACCGGCGCAAATCTTCGCCGATTCGCGCCTGACAGAACATGCAAGGGGGATTTGTTTTCTTGCACCGTCGATGGCGAACCATCCCCCAAAACCCACAAAGTTCCACGCTACGCGAACCTAAGTCCCCTCCCCCTCCCGCTACGCGGGCCCCTCCCTCTCCCGCAGGGAGAGGGCAAAAAGAGCGCTGCGTCACTCGGCTGCCACGCGACTGGGATTGTTCGGGTGCGTGGTCCAGTTGGCGTAGGCGAGATCAATGGGCCGCCCCGTGCGCGGGTCGACGCCGTCGGTCAGGCGTTCCAGGGACATGCAGTTCTCGACCGGGCAGACGCTCACGCACAAGTTGCAACCGACACATTCCTTATCGACCACCTCGAAATAACGCTGGCCGTCCTTGCTCGCCGTGATCGCCTGGTGCGAGGTGTCCTCGCAAGCGATATGACAGCGGCCGCACTGGATGCAGAGATCCTGGTCGATTCGCGCCTTCACGACGTAATTCAGGTTCAGGAACTGCCAATCGGTCAAATTCGGCACGGCCTTTCCGATGAAGTCGTCAAGGCGGGTGTAGCGCTTCGCTTCCATCCAATTCTTCAGGCCTTCGGTCATGTCCTCGACGATGCGGAAGCCATAAGCCATGGCCGCGGTGCACACCTGCACGGTGCCGGAGCCGACGGCCATGAACTCGGCCGCGTCGCGCCAATCCGAAATGCCGCCGATGCCCGAGATCGGCAGGCCTTGGGTCGCCGGATCGCGCGCGATTTCCGATACCATACTGAGGGCGATGGGCTTGACCGCCGGTCCACAATACCCGCCATGCGTCCCCTTGCCGTCGGTCGCCGGGTCCGGCGCCATGGTATCGAGGTCGATCCCGACGATGGAGTTGATCGTATTGATGAGAGAGACCGCATCGGCCCCGCCCTGCTTGGCCGCGCGCGCCGGGTTCCGCACGTCGGTAATATTCGGCGTCAACTTGACGATGACCGGCATGCGCGTGTTTTGTTTGCACCAGCGCGCGACCATTTCGACATATTCCGGCACCTGACCGACGGCCGAGCCCATGCCGCGCTCGGACATGCCGTGCGGGCACCCGAAGTTCAACTCGATGCCGTCGGCCCCGGTATCTTCGACCAGGGGCAGGATGCGCTTCCAGGCGCCCTCCTCGCACGGCACCATGAGCGAGACCACCATGGCCCGGTCCGGCCACTCGCTTTTGACCTTCTTAATCTCGCGCAGATTGACGTCCAGCGGCCGGTCGGTAATCAGCTCGACATTGTTGAAGCCCAGCAAGCGCCGGTCGGCGCCATAGATCGCGCCGTAGCGCGGGCCGTTGACGTTGACGATGGGCGGGTCCTCGCCCAGCGTCTTCCACACGACACCGCCCCAGCCCGCCTTGAAGGCGCGCACCACATTGTATTCCTTATCGGTGGGCGGCGCGGACGCCAGCCAAAAGGGGTTAGGCGACTTGATCCCTACGAAATCGCTGCGCAGATCCGTCATCGCGATGTCCTTCCGTATCTTAAGATCAGGCGGCGCTTGCCGCGCGCAAGGCTCGGTCTATCGATATCGCCGCGACCTTGCCGTCCTCGACCGCCGCGACGGTAAGGTCCTGTCCGCCGGCCACGCAATCGCCGCCCGCCCAGACACCCGAAAGCGACGTGCGCCGCTCGGCGTCGACCGCGATGCGCCCGCCTTGCAACGTCAAGGCCGCGCCATCGCCGGCCAAACCGTCGGAGACGAAGGTTTGACCGATCGCCTTGAAGACGACGTCAGCATCCAAGGTAAAGATCTCGCCGGTGCCCTCCAGCTTGCCGCCGGAGCCAAGACGGGTCCGCTCGAACTCGATGGCGCGGATCGCACCGTTCTCTCCGATCAGGCGCGCCGGCTGGGCGAAATATTTTATGCGCGCGCCGCGAGTCTGAGCCAAGTCCTGCTCGTAGGTGCTGGCCTTCATGTGCTCCTGACCACGGCGATAAACGATGGCCACCTCATCGGCGCCCAGCAGTTTGCTCTGCACCGCGATATCGATCGCGGTCATGCCGCCGCCAACGACCACAACATTACGGCCAACCGGCAGGGTCGAGAGGTCCTTCGCCTGGCGTAATTCGGCGATGTAATCGACCGCATCGACCACACCTTCAAGGTCCTCGCCCTCAAGGCCCAAGTCATTGACCGCGCCCAGACCAAGGCCCAGGAACACCGCATCGTAGTCGGCCTGTAATTGCGCCAGTGTCAGGCCTCGGCCCAATCGCTTTCCGGCCTCAATCTCGATCCCGCCCAGCGACAGGATGAAGTCGACCTCGCGCTGCGCGAAATCTTCGACCGTTTTGTAAGCCGCTATCCCGTATTCATTGAGTCCACCGGATTTTTCGCGCGCGTCGAACACGGTCACCGCATGCCCAAGAACCGCCAGGCGATGGGCGCAGGACAGCCCCGCCGGCCCCGCGCCAACCACCGCCACGCGCTTGCCGCTGGCGGGGGCGCGGGTGAAGACCTGCTTGCCGTCATCGAACAGGGCATCGGTCGCGTAGCGCTGCAACAAGCCGATCTTGACCGGCTTGCCCTCGGCGATTTCGCGTACGCAGACTTCCTCGCACAAGGTCTCCGTCGGGCAGACCCGGGCGCACATGCCGCCCATGATATTCTGCTTCAGGATCGTCTCCGCCGCCCCGTTGGGGTTGCCGGTCGCGATCTGGCGAATGAACATCGGAATGTCGATTGTGGTCGGGCAGGCCTGGACGCACGGGGCATCGTGGCAGAAATAGCAGCGGTCCGCTTCGACCATCGCCGAATGACGGCCGAGGGGTGGGTGCAAGTCGCCGAAGTTCTCTTCGTACTGCCGCGATGGCAGACGGCCAGCGGCGACGTCGCGTTTGGTGCCGCTTGTCCCCATATCGTATCTCCTCCCGCGGATCGCTGGCGGCCAAGATGTGAAACCCACCGCTTCGCGCGATCCAATTTTTTATCATTTGATCAAAAATTGGATCGCGGATCAAGCCGGAAAAGGCAGGTAGCGGGTCAGTTTGAATTCTCAGGATAGTCGGATTGGTTTTCCGGGCGCGCACGTTTGAACGCACCATGCTTGTGCATTTGGCTTCGACTGCGAGCAGTCTTTGAAAAGGCGCTACCTCGCATCGTAAGCGACGCGCATTTGCAAGTTGCGGAATGAGGTGAATATCGGCCCAGCCTGGGGTCTCACCAAAGCAGAACGGTAAATCCGATGGACGTTTCGCGAGAGTCTCTTCCAATGCCTTGAATCCCTCAGCCATCCAGTGTTCAACCCAGTGATCGACGCCTGCACCACCGATCGACAAGTCAGCTTTGAGAAACATCCGCACGCGATTGACAGTGATCGCGTGCATTTCCGCCGCAACGTGTGCGCCGAACGCACGCGCTTGGGCGCGCAGAATTGGATCGGTAGGAAGCAGGGATGGGGCCGGGAATCGCTCCTCGAGATACTCCAGGATGGCAGCCGATTGAGCAACGTATTGTCCGTTCACCTCCAATGTCGGTAACAGTCCCTGAGGATTGATGCGCCGATACGCACCGGGCGGCAACGACTGGAGGGGAACATATTCGTATTTGATTCCTTTGAGATTTAGCGCAATCCGCACCCGTTCTCCGGCTGAGTTCTGCCAACGGCTATACAATTTCATCAGTCGTTCCGAGCCCCTCGTTCCTCGACCGCTGTCACAATATCACTACCCTCCCATAGTGGTTGGTGGCTTTCTTGGCCATCGCTGGCATGTCTGATAACCGCATACGGCTGATTTCAAGCTGGACCACGACCAAAAGCCTCCGCTCTTGTCAGAGCCCGCGGGCCCAAGTATGACCGCAGGAACGAACCCGGCTGGCCCTTGCCCCCTTTTGTATAGCCGGTGCGCAGGAAGCTAATGAGCGAAACTGTCCTCGATACCAAGGGGCTGAATTGCCCGCTGCCGGTGCTCAAGGCGCGCAAGGCGCTGAAGAGCGTACCGGCCGGCGGGACCTTGCGAGTCCTGGCGACCGACCCGGCGTCGGTCATCGATTTCAAGGCGTTCTGCCTAACCAGCGGCCACGAGTTGATCGACGCCACCAAAGACGGCGAGGTTTTTGTCTTCCTGATCCGCCGCGCACCCGAAAAAGAGGCGGCCGAGCAGGCAGAATAAATCTAAGTTATCTAAATACGATAGGCCGGTTACTTCGTATTTTGGAACCTCACGATCGAGGCCCCAACGCCGCTGAACTCGGCGGCGATCTGGCGCGCTGGGCCGGCCGGGATCAGCCCGGTCCAAGACCCGGTGGTGACGACCTGCCCGCGCCCGATGCCCTGGCCACGCCGGCGCAGGTGGTTGGCCAGCCAAACCAGCAGCCGGATCACGTCGCCAGCGGTGTTGCCACCGTGTTTCTCAACCAAAACGCGGTCGTCGAAGCTGAGGCGCACCGCCTGGCAGTCGATCGTGAGATCGGGCCAGCCGTCCCAGGGACCGCCGGTCACCAGCGCCGCGTTCAAGTTATTGTCGGCGAGCTTGCTCAGCGGATCGAGCGTGGCGCGGTCGCGGAACCGGCACTCGCAGACCTCGATGGCGGCACAGGCGGACTCGATCGCCTGGATCACCTCAATCGGGAAATAGTCCGTCTCGCGGGGCGGAAGGTCGCGGGCGAAGCGGAAGGCGATCTCCGCCTCGATGCCGCGCAGAGGATGGCGCGCCGGGTCAAGACGGGCCGGCGAGGCCAAGACGCTTCCCGCCAGCAGGGGCGCGCAAGCCGGTGTTTCCTCCGGGCCGCCGGCGCCCACTTTCCAGCCTTCGATCGGGCCGAGGCTGGCGGCCACGGCGTCTTGTATGGCGTAGGCCTCGGCCTCGTCGCGCGGCCGGCAGCTTTCCGGCAGGCTCCCGATCGGCCCGCTCCGGCGCGCCTCGAGCAAGAGGCCGGCTGCCGCCCGGGCGCGTTCGACCCCCTGCCCGGTCACGTCCGCCGGTCCTCACGGATCATGGCGCTGCCCTTTTCCGCGATCATGATGGTCGGCGCGTTGGTGTTGCCCGAGGTGATCGCCGGCATGACCGAGGCGTCGACGACACGCAAACCCTCGATGCCGCGCACGCGTAGCCGCTCGTCGACGACGGCCATCTCATCCTGACCCATCTTGGCGGTGCCGACGGGATGAAAAATGGTGGTCCCGATATCGCCGGCCGCTTTCGCAAGGTCTTCGTCGCTTTCGGCAAGGATGCCGGGACGGAACTCATCGGGTCGATACTTGGCCAGGGCGGGCGCCGCCATGATCCGCCGGGTCAGGCGAATCGCCGCCGCCGCGACCTTTCTGTCGCCCGGCGTCGCAAGGTAGTTCGGCCGGATGGCCGGCGCCTCGAAGGGATCCGGGCTCTTGATGCGAATATGGCCGCGGCTTTCCGGCCGCAGGTTGCAGACCGAGGCGGTGATGGCGGGGAAAGGATCCAAAGACTCCCCGAATTTGGGCAGGGACAGCGGCTGTACGTGGTACTCGAGATCGGGGGTTTCGCGCGACTGGTCGGACTTGGCGAAGGCGCCGAGTTGGCTGGGCGCCATGGTTAGCGGGCCGCGCCGGAACAGCAGGTACTCCAGCCCCATGCCAACCCGGCCAAGCAGGCTATTCGCCCGCTCGTTCATGGTCTTAACGTTGTGAACCTTATAAGCGGCACGAAGCTGCAAGTGATCCTGAAGGTTCTCGCCCACGCCGGGCAGGGCATGACGGACCGGAATCCCGAACTGTCGCAGTAAGGAGCCCGGCCCGATGCCTGAGAGTTGCAGCAACTGAGGAGATCCGATCGCGCCCGCCGCCAGGATGACTTCGCGGCGCGCCCGAACCTCGGTCTCCACGCCATTGTGGCGCAGCGCGACGCCGGTCGCTTTCCGGCCCTCGAAGCACAGCTTGCGGGCCTGGGCGCCGGTCAGAACGGTCAGATTGGACCGGCCGCGCGCGGGCCGTAAAAACGCCTGAGCCGTGTTCCAGCGAAAGCCGCGCCGCTGATTGACATGAAAGTAGCCGCAGCCCTCGTTATTGCCCCGGTTAAAATCCTCGGTCTTGGGAATGCCCGCCTCGGCGGCGGCCTCGCGAAAGGCATCGAGAATTTCCCAGGAGAGCCGCTGTCCCTCCACACGCCATTCGCCCTCGGCGCCATGGTGCGCGTCGGCGCCGTTGTGGAAATCTTCCGAGCGCTTGAAATAGGGAACCACATCGTCCCAAGCCCAGCCGGTATTGCCAAGCTGGCGCCATTGGTCGTAGTCGCGGGCCTGCCCGCGCATATAGATCATGCCGTTGATCGAGGAACAGCCGCCCAGGACCCGGCCCCGGGGATAGTTGAGCGCCCGGCCGTTCAGACCGTCTTCGGCCTCGGTCTTGAAGCACCAATCGGTGCGCTTGTTATTCTGGGTGTAAAGGTAACCGATGGGAATGTGAATCCAGATGTAGTTGTCGCGTCCGCCCGCTTCCAACAACAGGACACGCTGGTCCGGGTCGGCCGAAAGGCGGTTGGCGAGCACGCATCCCGCCGAGCCCGCACCCACGATCACGTAGTCGTACTCGCCGAGATCCGCCTGGTCGCGCCCCTTGCCGCTCGCCATGTTCGGTCTTCCTCCCCAGCCCATTATCGCTTTGTGTGCGCATCGCTCAAGGCGCCCGTGCTGGTCCGGCGCAGGTCCGGAAGGTATAGGAAGCCCATGCCGACCTGTCCCGCCCGGTCCTGATGTCCAAGTTCGCCCTCGCTTCGCGTTACGCATCGATGTACGGCGCGGTTTTTCTGACCGTCGGGATCTATCTGCCGTTCTGGCCGGTTTGGTTGTCGGCGCGCGGTTTCAGCGCCGGTCAGATCGGCCTGCTGCTCGCGGTCGGGACTTGGATCAAGGTACTCAGCACCCCCGCGATCGCACAGATCGCGGACCGCAGCGGCCGAGCCAAGGCCGTCTTGGTTGCTTGCGCCCTGGTGTCGTTCCTGTTGTTCACCGGCTTCACCACCGCCGAAACTTTCCTGGCGGTCTTGGCCTTCCAAGCCCTGGTGAGCCTATTCCACCCCGCCCTGATTCCCTTGACCGAAACCCAGACCATGGCGGCGGCGACCGCCGGGCGCCTCGACTACGGGCGCGTACGGCTTTGGGGCTCCATCGGGTTCATCCTTGGCACCCTGGGCGCGGGCTGGCTGCTGACCGGACGCGACCCGGACCTGATCCTGCCTCTCATCCTCGGCACCTTGGCTTTGAACGTCCTTGCCGCGGTGATCTTTCCCGGCGCGGCGCGGACCGGAACGCCGGGCCCGTCACGCGGACTATGGGTCCTCTTCGCGAACCGGCGTTTCCTTTTGTTCCTCGGCGCGGCCAGCATGATCGGCGCGAGTCACGCGGTCTACTACGGCTTTTCGGCCTTGCATTGGCGCGCCGCCGGTTTGAGCGCGGCAACGGTCGGTTGGCTTTGGGCCGTGGGCGTGATCGCGGAAGTGATCCTGTTCGCCTTCAGCGGCCGGATCGTGGCCCGCCTCGGTCCCTTCGGGCTGCTGGCCTTGGCCGGGGTTGGGGGCGTCGTGCGCTGGCTGATCTTGGGCGGCACAACGGCCTTGCCGGCCCTCGTCGCGGCGCAGCTTCTGCATGCCGCCACCTTCGGTGCGGCGCATCTGGGCGCCATGTACTTCCTGGCCCGCAACGCACCGCCCGGTTTGGCGGCGAGCGCGCAAGCCCTCTACTCCGCCGTCGCGGGCGGGATGGTGATCGGCCTGGCGATGCTCGCCTCCGGCTGGCTCTACGCCAACCTTGGCGGCGGCGCGTTTTACGTCATGGCGGCGCTAAGCGCTTTGGGCGGCTTGCTGACCCTAGCCCTCATCCAGTTAGAAAAGCCGGCGGCGCGGCCTTAGGGTTTTTCGCCGCGCGCCATCCGCGCCTCGATATCGTCGAGGCAGGGCATCAAGTCCGCGATACTATCGACGACGTAGTGGGCGCCGCGCTGGTACATGGTCGGATAGATGCGGTCCCGGTGCTTTTGCTTCACCTCTTCGGGAAAGGCGTTCCACTCGTCGAGCTGAACCCCGACCTCATTGCCGGAAATGGCCAGACCGATGGCCCAACACCCGGCGTTGAGGCCTTCTTCGATTCCGGTCAGGGTGTCGTCGATCTTGACCACGGACTGCACCGGCGAGATGTCGAGCTCCAGAATATTGCGCAGCACCATATGACCGAACGGGCGGCCGCGCGGGACATCGCCGGCGCCGAAGGTCGCGTCCGGTTCGTAGCCCTGCTTTTTGGCGTCGCGCAAATTGATCTCCAGCATCCCCGGCAGGTAGCCGGAGGTCGAGCCGATCTTATAGCCGCGCTTGCGGCACTCGCCGACGACCTCGAGCGTGCCGGGGATCAACTGCGAGTATTCGGAAAGACAGGCCTCCTGCATCGGCACGAAGTCCTCGAACATGCGTGTCACGTCGGCTTCGGTGGGCTCGCTGCCATGGGTATCGACCCAGCGGCGGCGCACGCTCGGGATCTCGCAGATCAGGCCGATGTGGACCTTCTTGTGGGCGCCCATGGGGATGCGCGCTTCCTCGAGGCTGATCGGCACGCCGGCCTTCTCGAACACCTGGCGGAACACCACGGCCGGCGCCATGCAGCCGAAGTCCATGGTGGTGCCGGCCCAATCGAAGATCACACAACGAAGGGGCCCCCGGTAAGTCCGGGAATAGGAGAATTCGCGCTCGTGGGTGAATCGCATGTCTTTATGATCTCCAGGATTGAGTAAGGCCATGTCAGCGCTGCCGCCCCTGCGGGCGCCAACGACCGCAGGCATTATCGCCGTTCCACAACCTATCGATCCAATACAATTCATTGACATATATTATAGGTCTCATCGATGATTCTTACGCCAGACATTTCCCTGTTATTCCCTCAGAACAGGGAAATAAAATTTTGCGTGCGACGGGAATTTCCATAAGGGAATTCAAAGAAAGGTTGAAAGATCGGTGGGAAGGAATCACAGGGCCTCACGCTAAGCTTGCGGGATCGTTTCCGTCCAAGCCTAACGCCCGCCCGGCCCCACGCAATGCAAAGGCTGTGGAAGGCGCGGACCACGTTCCCGCTCCCGGCGGGGAACCTCTGGCCGCGCCCTCGTCCTTCGACAAGCTCAGGATGAGGGCCTCTCCAAACTCCAATCGTCACCCTCGGGCTTGACCCGAGGGCCCATCGAAAAGCCAGTCTCCGACCCCAATGGATTGCCGGATCAAATCCGGCAATGACCTGAAAAGAGTTTGCCCCTCATCCTGAGCTTGTCGAAGGACGAGGGCATGGTAGGGGCGGCACAGGCATAAACAAACGCCCAAGGTCCTGGCCATCTCAGGCCTGCCTCCGGCCCCAAACCAGCCGCGAGGCGGCGTTGAAACCCAATAACATCTCATCTAAAGTTTTTCAGAGATAACAAGCAGTTGGAGCTGCGAAATTGATCAATCAAATAGTTGTAATCTTGGGCATTACATTTCTTGTGATGATAAGTCCGGGGCCCGACATGGTGATTGTCATGCGCAATACCTTGGTCGGCGGCCGTGCCGCCGGACTGAAATCCTCATTGGGTGTGCTGACCGGTAACCTGGTTCATATTATCTATTGCGCCGTCGGGATCGGCTGGTTGATTTCTCAAAGCATTCTCGCTTTCACTATTCTGAAATACGCGGGCGCCGCCTACCTGATTTATCTCGGCCTCGTCAGCTTATTCTCAAAAAGCGATTCGCTTGGAATGGAGGGCGCGGCAAGCGCGCCTTCAGGCAAAAAGTGGTTTCTGCAGGGTTTAATGAACAATGTCCTGAACCCAAAAGGGACGCTCTTTTACCTCGGCGTCTTTACCATGGTCATCACGCCGGAAACCTCGACCAGCGCCACGCTCGTGCTGATCTCCATCATGATGCTGGTTAGCGCGTCTTTCTGGCTTTTCTTTGTCGCCACCTTGGACAGCGGCGTCGTTCGCAAGTTTCTCGTACGAAGCCAACAAGCGGTCAATCGCCTATTCGGCGGTCTGCTGATTTTCCTCGGCCTCAGGGTCGCCGTAATGGAACGCTGAATAGAGGGCTGGAGGACACAATATCTAATTGGTACGAATTAGGCATTATGTCCCCATGAATTTCCTGACTCTTTGGCTCGACGGAAGCCACTGTTTCTGAGTTCCAAGTCAGTGGAAGCGGAGGTCAAGGCCGCGAGCAAAAGGTACCAAAACTGTACAGCCGTTTCAGCGTTCCGAGTTGAGAAGCTTTTATGTTGCTTCGCCAGTACTCGCCTGAAGATGATCCGCAATGGCCCGACCGAACATTGTCCACGTGTAGATGTCAGGCTTACCTGCTGATGCCGGCCTAACCAATCGAAGGATACCTTTCTCCAGAATCCTGGGGAGTGCGATTCCCACTGCCGGAGGGTAAGAAGGTCCCTCCCAACCCAACGCCGGTAAGTGAGCGTTTTGACGTATGAGGTTGATTTCGAACGGCGCGAGCGATTCAAGCGTGCCCACGAAACGCAGATCTTTCATGAAATCACGTTCTTGCAGTCTATCCGCCAAAGATGAATGAATTTTCTCGACGCTACTTTCTATCTGATCTGGATCGAATCGAAGTACTGGAATATGGCTAAGATCGAAAAGCAGTGACCGTCTATCGTCGCGAGCCAAAACCACTTCCACGGGCTGTCGACATGCGATGGCGAGGCCCACTTCGTACATTACATTTCCGTTCCGATACCAGCGTTCCTCCCCATTGTCCTTCCATTCGTCGGTTACAGATATGTCAGCAAGTACAAGCTGCGCATGGGCAATCCCATTCGTTATCTCTGTGAGAATCGAGTCTCCAGATGTGCGAATATCAACCCGAATTGCTTTCAGAGCCCGCCCGTTTATAGGCTCATCCTCGATCGCTCGGACAAAGATACGCTCCCATCGCTCGTCGTAGCGTGGGTCGAAGCTCATGGCCACAAAGACCTCATCGCGAAGGTCATTGCGCCAGAAGCTATCTAAAAAGACTCTGGGATGCATCAGCGTCCGTAAGCAAATAAATCAGCCTATCTCAGGGTACGTAGAGCGTCATGCTCGGTCAACGAGCCATAAAAATATTTCTACCTTCCGTCGCACATCAAACGTCTAGTCCTGGCACCACGCGGACTCACCCGGCACACCGAAACGATGGCCGCTCTTAGTCGTGAAGCAGGCGTTCCGCCAGGCGGACTCCGATTCCTAGCCTGGCGTTACCCGCCCGCCAACCGGGGCAGGATATAGACTTCGCTGTCGGGTTTTATGGGCGCGAACCAGGCGTCGCGGAACATGACGCCGTCGATGGAGACCGAGACGCCGCGATCCAATTGCGGCGCCAGCCCGGGGTAGCGTTCCCTCAGACGATCGAGCACGTCGCGCACGTTCTTCGCGTCTAGCTCGACCTCCGTTTGCCCTTCGGCGGCTTGCTTCAGCGAGCCCCAAAGCACAACCTTGACCATGGCCGTCAGGCCCCGTGGCCGTTCTCCATCATCGCCTTGAGAACGCGCGGCGGCGACATGGGCAGATGCGTCAGCCGCACCCCCGCAGCCGCCGAGACCGCGTTGGCGATCGCCGCCAGCGGCGGCACGATGGAGGTCTCGCCAACCCCGCGCACGCCGTAAGGGTGGCCGGGGTTGGGGATTTCGAGGATCACGGTATCGATCATCGGCAGGTCCGAGGCGACGGGAATACGGTAATCCAGGAAGCCGGCGTTCTGCAGGCGCCCGTCCTCGCCATAGATGTATTCCTCGTTGATCGCCCAGCCGACGCCCTGCGCCGCGCCGCCCTGAAACTGGCCTTCGACATAGGCGGGATGCACCGCCTTGCCGGCGTCCTGAAACACCGTGTAGCGCAGGACCGTCACCTTGCCGGTTTCCGGATCGACTTCGACATCGACCATATGGGTGGCGAAGCTGACCCCTGCCCCGTCGGCATTGGCCTCGGTGTGACCGGCGATCGGACCGCCGGTGGAGGCGGCCGCCGCCGCGATCTCGGCCAGGGACAATGGCTTGAAGTTGCCGGCGTTGGCCCCGGCCGGCTTGGCGTACCCGCTCTCCCACTCCACAGCCTCGGCCGGGATATCCCAAATCTTGGCCGCGCGCTCGCACAGTTTGGTAATCGCCGCGCGCGCCGCCTTGATCGTCGCCATGCCGACGGCGAAGGTGACGCGGCTGCCGTCGGTTACTTCGTTGTACCCGAGCACGGCGGTGTCGGCGATGATGGTACGCACTTTCTCGTAAGGAATGCCCAGTTCCTCGGCCGCCATCATCGTCATGGAGGCGCGCGAACCGCCGATGTCCGGATTGCCGACCGAGAGGCAGACCGTGCCGTCCTCGCTGATGTTGAGCGACACGCAGGTCTCGCCGCCGAAGTTGAACCAAAAGCCGCAGGCGACGCCCCGGCCCTGGTTCGGTCCCAGCGGCGCCAGGTGATGCGGATGCCTCTTCGATTCCTTAAGCGTGGCCTCAAGACCGATCGGGCCGAAGGTCGGGCCGTAGGACGATTTGGTACCCTGGCGCGCGGCGTTGAGCAGCCGGAATTCCAGCGGGTCCATGCCGACCTTCTTGGCCAGTTCGTCGATCACGCTCTCGATGGCGAAGGCGGCCATGGGCGCGCCGGGCGCCCGATAGGCGGCCTGCTTGGGCCGATTGGCGACGACGTCGTAGCCAATCGTTTGCACGTTCTCCAAATCGTAGCAGGCAAAGGCGGTCATGGCGCCGAACTGAACCGGCGAGCCGGGGAAGGCGCCGCCTTGGTAGCGCAGCTCCGCCTTGGCCGCCGTGATCCGGCCGTTCCTCTTGATCCCGATTTTCACGTCGGTGCTGGAACTCGACGTCGGGCCGGTGGCGCGGAAGACCTCGTTACGCGACATGACCAGCTTGACCGGGCGGCCGGCCTTGCGCGACAGCGCCAGGGCCACCGGCTCGATGAACACCGTGGTCTTGCCGCCGAAGCCGCCGCCGATCTCCGACGCGGTCACGCGCAGCCGCGACACCTCCATGCCCAGCAAGTTGGCGCAAACATTCCGGACCATGAAGTGACCCTGGGTGCAGCACCAAAGATCGGCCTGCCCGTCCGCCCCGGCGCTGGCGAGACAGGCATGCGGCTCGATATAGCCCTGGTGCGTGGCCTCGGTCTTGAAGCTGCGCTCGATCACGATGTCGGCCTCGGCGAAACCCTTGTCCACGTCGCCGTGCCCGAACTCGTGACGCTGGGCGACGTTGGAGGCCTTGCTCGGCTTCGGCTCCACCCCCTCCGTGCGCATTTTCTTGTGCAGAATCGGCGCGCGCGGACTCATGGCCTTGTCGACGTCGGTCACGTGCGGCAGGACCTGGTAATCGACCTTGATGCGCTTCAGCGCCTCGCGCGCCACCGACTTGGAAACCGCGGCCACCGCCGCCACCGCGTGACCGTCGTAGAGCGCCTTATCGCGCGCCATCACGTTGGTGCAAATGTCGGCCAGGTCGGGACGTTTCGGCACCGTGAAATCGTCGCGGGTGACGATCGCCTTGACGCCAGGCAGCTTCTCCGCCCTCGAGGTATCGATCGACTTGATCCGGGCATGGGCGTGGGGTGAGCGCAGGATCAGGGCGTGCAGCATGCCCGGCGCGCTCATGTCGGCGCCGAAGCGGGCCCGGCCCGTTACCTTGTCGATCCCGTCCGGCCGCAAGGGCCGGGTGCCGACGAGCTTGAAATCGCGCTTGATCGCTAGGACACCTTGATCAGGCATGGCTTACACGCTCCTCATGTCTTTGGCCGTATCCAGCACGGCCCGCACGATCTTGTCATAACCGGTACAGCGGCACAGGTTGCCGGCCAGCCAGTACCGCACCTCCGTCTCGCTGGGATCGGGATTGGTCTCAAGCAGGGCCTTGGCCGCGACCAGAAATCCCGGCGTGCAGACACCGCACTGCAGGGCCGCATGCTCCAAGAACTTTTTCTGCAAGGGATGCAGCGTCTCGCCCTCGGCCATGCCCTCGATGGTCTCGACCTCGCGGCCCTCGGCCTCGGCGCCAAGGACCAGGCAGGAACACACCAGCCGGCCGTCGAGAATAACCGAGCAAGCGCCGCAGTCGCCGGAGCCGCAGCCCTCCTTGGTGCCGGTCAGCTCAAGCCGGTCGCGCAGCACATCGAGCAAGGTCTCGTCGGACTCGCAGAGGTATTCAACGGCGTCGCCGTTGACGGTCGTGGAAACAGCAATCTGAGACATTATTTACCCCCTGCCCGCTCGAAGGCGATCCGCGCCGCGCGGCGCGCTAGAACGCCGACCACATGGGTCCTAAATTCCTGAGTCCCGCGCTTGTCGTCTATGGGCCGCGCGGCCGCGGAACAGGCCGCCGCCAAGGCCGCCAAGGCGTCCTCGTCGAGCCGCGTCCCGATCAACGCCTTCGCCGCTTGCTTGACCAGGATCACACGCGGGCCGACCGCGCCCAGGGCCACGCGGGCATCGGTGCAGACCCCCTTGCGGTCGAGCGTGAGGCTGACCCCCGCGCTGGCCGCGGCAATATCCATCTCGGTGCGTGGGATGAAGCGCAAGTAAGCGTCGCCGGAGCGTGGCGGCCGCTTGGGCAGGAATATCGATTCCACCAGCTCGCCCTTTTTCAGCGAGGTTTTTCCGGGGCCTGTGGCAATTTTCTCGACCGGAATATCACGGCGCTTTCTGGGCCCGGCGATGCGGGCGACGGCGCCGGCCGCGATCATGGCCGGGACGCTATCCGCCGCCGGCGAGGCATTGCAGAGGTTACCGGCGACGGTCGCCCGGCCCTGAATTTGGGTCGAGCCGATGAGGCCCGCAGCCTCGACCACACCGGGCCAGGCCTTGCATAGCCCCGCGTGCTCGCTCATCTCGGCGCTGGGCACCGCCGCGCCGATTCGAAACCCGCCCCGTTCCTTCTTGATCGCGCCCAAGGCGGCGATGTGTTTGATATCGACCACCAGGCCCGGCTCTTTCATGCCGGCGCGTAGCTGGACCAGAAGATCGGTCCCGCCCGCCAACACCCGTGTGGAGCCCCTGGTTCCGAAAAGCAGCTTTGCCGCCGCCTTCGTCGTTTCGGGCGCTTCATATTGCATGGCGTATTTCCCTGACCCCGATTTACCCGCCTCGAAAACCGCTTAAACGCGGTTCCCCGTACCCCGTCCGCCCCAAGCGGAAATTCAGTGTGATGTAACAGCGCCGGGGCGCATTCCACAAGCCCGCCTTAACCGAAATCGGCAGGACGGGGAGTCGCCCGCTTCAGGCGCCCTTGTAGAGGTCCGTGCTCAGATATTTGATGCCGGAATCGCACATAACTGTAACGATCGTCGCGTCCGGTCCGAGGCGTTCCGCGACTTTCAGGGCGGCAATCACGTTGGCGCCGGTGGAGGTTCCCGCGAACAAGGCTTCGGTCCGGGCCAGGCGCCGGGCCATCTCCTTGGCCTCGGCGGTCGATACGGTCGCGATCTCCTTGACCGCACCGGAGTCCCACAGGGGCACGACGAAACCGGCGCCGACCCCTTCGATCTTGTGACTGCCCGTTTCGCGGCCGGACAACACGGCGGACTCGCTCGGTTCCACTGCCACGACATGGACACCGGGGTTCTTCTCGCGCAGGTACTCGGCAACACCGCGCACCGACGCGGCCGTTCCCACGCTCTGCACGAAGGCATCGACCCGGCCATCGGTCTGCCGCCATATCTCCTCGCCCATCGTGTGGTAGGCGCTAAGCTGGTCCGCGTTGTTGAGCTGATCGGTCAAAAACCCGCCCGTGCGTTCCTGAATCCGGTGTGCGGCTTCGATCATGTCGCGGGTCAGCGCCTCGTCCATCCCGCCATCGGCGCTCTTCACTAAGGTCAGTTCCGCGCCAAGCGCCCGCATGTGGTCCCGCTTCTCGAGACTGAACGCATCGGAGGTCACGATGTGGAGGGGATAGCCCTTGACCCCGCAGATCAAGGCCAGCGATACCCCCGTGCTGCCGCCGGTGTATTCGACGACGGTGCCGCCGCTTTTCAGCCGCCCGTCCCTCTCGGCCGCTTCGATCATGGCCAAGGCCATGCGGTCCTTCATGCTGCCGGTCGGATTCTCGCTCTCGATCTTGACAAGGACGCGCGCGCTCGTGCGCGGCACAAGGGCGCGAAGCTCGATCAACGGCGTGCCGCCGATCCGCTCGAGAATCGATCCATGAATTTGCGGACTCTGCGGCATGTCAGAAAATTCCCCAGGCGGTTCCCGCCGATTCGGCCATCACGTCGATACCCAGCACGACGGCAAGCGTGGCGGCGCCGATTGAAAGGCCGTTGTGAATCCACCTGGCGTGCCGTTCCGCGGCGCCCAAGGGCCAGGCCGCGACTAAGGACAGCGCCGCCATGCCGAGGATCGATCCAAGACCGAAGACCGCGACGTAGCCGACCGCCGTCCAGGGCTGCTGCGTTGCCGCGACCGCGAGCGCGAGCAAGCCGGCCGAGCCCGCGGCCCCATGCACCAGACCGATGACCAAGGCGCGCATAGGAAAGCGCGATGGATGGCGATGGTCGTGCGGATCGCGGACGTGGGGCGTCTTCGCGCCCTCGTGACTGTGAGCATGGAGGTGCGGGCGGCGGTCGTCATGCACGTGCGCATGAAAATGCACGCGCCGGGCCCGCATCCGGCGAATGACATCGAAGCCGAGCAGCACCAGCATCGCGCCGACTCCGAACTCGAACGCGGCGGCAACTTGGTCCGTCAGGGTCAAGCCCATGAGGACCACGGCCGCGCAGATCGCGAAAAGCGTGATGGTGTGGCCGAGCCCCCAAACCGCGCCGCGCAGCGCGAGACTTCTTTTCGAGCTTTCCGTGCCAAGGGCCAAGGCGCCGACCGCCGCCAGGTGATCGGCTTCAAGCGCATGCTGCATCCCGATCAGAAACCCGAGCGCCAGGAACCCTTCCAAATCTCTCCCCCCTTCGACAAAGCCGCAGCCGGTGCCCGCCGACCCGCATATCCACAATCCGCCGGTCCCCAAAATGACCTGCCCGATCGAGGCGGTCCACCGGTTAAATTAGAATCCGGCTAAATGAAGCGCTTGGATTTGGTGGTCCGCCTCCAGCCGAAATGACCCCGTTTTATTCCGCCCCACGGCCCCCTTTTGCTCCGCCATTGACGGGTGCCCTTGTATACGGCGCCCTACGCCTGTAGGGACCTCCAGCAAGCGCCGGTAGACCGCCAGGGTGAACTACTCCCACGACCTGCCGCTCGGCCAGGGCATTAAGTTCGAGGTCTGGGAATCTGATTTAGGGATCGAAAGATGAGCTTTGACAAGATTGCGGTCCTCGGCTTGGGCAACGTGGGCACGCTCGCGGCCCTGCTGCTGCACGAAGCCGGTTTCACAGTTGCCGGTTTCGACAGCAGAAAACTTCAGAGCAAGCGGCCCTTTAAGACGGCCGGTCTGGATGTCTCCTCGGCTAAAAAGCTCGCCGAGGCGCTCAAACCCTTCGATGCGGTACTCTCCTGCTTGCCCTACCACCTCAATGTCGGCGTCGCCAAGGCCGCCCATAAGCTAGGCATCCACTATTTCGACCTGACCGAGGACGTGCCCACCACCCAGGCGATCAGAGAAATGAGCAAAACCGCGAAGGGCTTGATGGCGCCGCAGTGCGGACTCGCCCCCGGTTTTATTGGCATCGTCGGCGCACATCTGGCCAAACAGCTCGATATGGTTCGCGCCATCAAGCTGCGCGTCGGCGCCTTGCCGCAACACCCAACCGGTCTTTTGGGCTATGCCTTCAACTGGTCGCCCGAGGGTGTCGTCAATGAGTACCTGAACGACTGCGAAGTCATTGAAGAAAGCCAACACAAATGGGTTTCACCCATGGAATGGGTTGAGACGGTCTACGTCAACGGCGTGAAGCTGGAAGCCTTCACCACCTCGGGCGGACTCGGCACCATGTGCGAAACCTATCAGGGGCGGATCGAAAACCTAGACTACAAAACCATGCGGTATCCGGGCCACGTGAAGCTGATGAACTTCTTCTTTCACGAACTTCTGATGCGCGAGCAACGAGAGGCGGCGGGAAAAATTCTCACCCACGCCAAACCTCCGGTCGACGATGACGTTGTCTACCTGCACGCCTCCGCGGAAGGCGATTCGGATGGCAAGCTGCTGCGCAAGGAATTCGTGCAGGCCTATTATCCGATCGAAATATCCGGCGAGATGCGCACCGCCATTGCCTGGACGACTTCGGCCTCTGCCTGCGCTGTCGTTGAAATGGTGCGCGAAGGCGCGCTGCCCGCGCAGGGTTTCCTGAAGCAAGAAGACATTCCCCTGGGGCCGTTTCTGCAAACCCACACTGGCGCCCTCTACGACACTGCACATCGATAATGCGACGTGGCGTGACCCTGCTCCGAGACCATTCTTTGGACCGCCGGTGGCTAGAGTTTTCGGGCATTTTCACATCGGCGGGCTGGTTGCGCCGCTGTGATTTGTGAGCGTTATCGGCGGCTTGTTGCCGATCGCGCCGGGTTGCCGGCTGAACACCGCCGGCCCCGGTTACCGCACGCGATGCCGGGGGCCTGGGTCAAAAGCCCTTCCGTCCCTACGCCCCCGCACACAACGAAACCGGCGGACCCCTTTTTTTTCAAGCTCGTCAGTCCTCGGGCTTGTCAGTCTCGTGCTCCTTCTCGTGCTCTTCGCTCCCCTCCTCGCCCATGTGTTGCATGAGACCCCCGACGCGGTCGGGGATATCCGCCTCGGAGAAATTCTTCTGTTCGTCGCCGTTGTGAATGAAGGCGATGATGTCGGCCAATTCGTCTCCAGTGAACTCTATTTGCTCCCCGATCTCCTCTTGCTGGACGTAGATCATGGCCTCGGCGCCACGCCACATCTTTGCCGCGAAATCGAACGGGTTCATAACGCCTGGCATGGTGGCGGCGTCCAACGGCGGTGCGTCCTCGCCGCCAACGCTATTGATCGAATGGCAGACCACGCAACCTTTGCTGGCGAAGAGCTTGCGTCCACGCGCCGGGTCCATGGAGGGTAACAGCAGGCCTTGGCCCATCATTCCGGACCCCATCATCGAATTGGCCCGATCCGATGCCCCGGCGGCCTGGCTATCGGTCGAGGCTAGGCCGTCATTGGCGAAGCCGGCATTGGTCAACGCGGCCAGTCCGACCGCGAATGCAAACGTGCTGAATCTGCGCATGTTTTCCTCTTTTCTATGGCTGAGGCGTGGGATGAATCGTGGAATCCTGGCGGCGTAGCGCCGATAGGCATCTCCGAAAACGGCTTCGACCTCGCGTTCTTCGCCGACGGCAAGCCGCCAGTACATGACGACAAGGATCGGGAGCATGGCGAGCGTTAGGATGGTCGGCCATTGCAAGAGGAAGCCGACCATGACCAGCACGAAACCGGCGTATTGTGGATGACGGACGTAACCATAGGGTCCAGCCATCGCTAGAACGCGGTGGGTTTGTGCATCGTAAAGCACCCGCCATGCGGTCGAAATGAGGATGAATCCGCCGCCGATAAACACGAAGCTAAGGAGATGGAAGGGACCGAAATGCGGGTTGGCTTTCCAGCCGAACAACATCTCGGGCAGATGCCCGGCATCGTGGCTGAGCCAGTCAACTTCCGGATAGTTACTCTGCAGCCATCCCGAGAGGAAATAGATAGTGAGCGGGAAGCCATACATCTCCGTGAACAGGGCGACCAGAAAGGCGCTAAAGGCGCCGAAGGAACGCCAGTCGCGCTCGGTCCGCGGCTTGAAGAAACTCAAGCCGAAGAGGATGAACACAGCCGAATTAATCACGACCAATGACCACAGGCCGTAGGCGGGGTCGGGTTCGGTCATGATGTGTTCCCACCCCCGTCGTTGGAGTTGTTGGCGCCGCCGCGAGAGTCCTTTCCGCCACCGTGACCTCCGTGTCCGCCATGGCCACCGTGCATGAAAAGATGCATGACTAGGCAACCACCAACCAGAAGCCACGGAAGAGCGGTGATCGTGTGCGCCTGATGTTCAGTCCAGAGGAAGTAGCCGCCGACCGCCAGGAAGCCAAGCATCACCAGGCCCGATTTGGAGAACAGGAAGCTTCGGAAACCGCCAGGTTCGTGTGCTGTCATTATGCGTTCCCTCACAAGGGACGCCCTGTTTCAGACCTGCGGCCGATGCTAACTGCCGGCGCCTTGAACCATCTGGTGCCCCTTGCCGCCGATCGAGATCTCCCCAACTACCGAGAGGCTTTTCAGATCCACGACCCATATCTTGGGCTTGTCGGCGCTCGAGACGTAGAGCTTGCCGGCGCCACGAACCGTCGCCAGGTGGAAGGGTTCCGGCGTTAACGCAAGGCTGCGCATGGCGCCCGTGGCCAGATCCACACTCACGACCTTCTCCTCGCCGAGCGCGGCCACGTAGAGCGTCTTGCCGTCGTCCGAGAAGTCTATGCCATGCAGGCTCGAGCCGATCGGAATGGTCTTCACAACCTTCCGCTCTTGGAGAGACAGGACGGACACCGTGCCATCCTCGACGTTGTTGACATAGAGGGAGGCGCCGTCCTTGGACAGCACGACATGCTCGGGGCTCGCGCCGGTGACCGCGCTCCATTGGACGGCCCAGCGAGAGGTATCGATCGCGCTGACCGTGCCGTTGCCGGCGTTACTGACATAGACCCGATTGCCATCGGGGCTAAATGCGCTGTAATTGGGCATCGGCCCTGTGGCAAGCGTCGCCACCACGGCGAATGAGGTCAGATCGATTGCACTGATTCCTCCTTCGTCGGGAAGGGTGACGACGGCAAACCGCCCGTTCGGGCTGACCGCGACATGATGAACGGCGCCCGGGACGTCGATCCGGCGTACGATCGACCCGTCGTCCGTTCGCACGATCGAGACGGTGCTGACGACCGGCCCCGCCTTTTGCGAGGCGGCCGGGGCGCCGCCATGATGTGCGGCATGGTCTTCCTCTGTCACGCCTGTCGGCTTTTCGGGGGCGGCGCTACCCGGCTCGCGCTTCTCGAAACTGCCGGCGACGAGAAAACGCCCATCCGGCGTACCCGCGAGGCCGTGAACGGCCGCCACACCACTTATTGTATCGACGACCTTGTCCTGCGCGACATCGACGACGACGATCTTGCCCTCTCCGCCCAGCGGTATGTACATGAGGGGTTCGGCGAAGACGGGTTGCATTCCGAACAGGACGGTGACCATACCGGCGTACGCCACGGGTCGAAGAACTTTTGCTGCTTTCACGGTGTATCTCTCCATTTCACGATGCCTGGGTTGGTGCGCCATTGCCGACATTCTCTAAATCTTGACCGACCGCAGTCGAAGGGCGTTGCTGATCACCGACACGGAAGACAGGCTCATGGCCGCGGCCGCGAAGATCGGTGAAATCAGAATACCCAGGAACGGGTAGAGGACGCCCGCCGCCACCGGGACCCCGGCGGCGTTATAAACCAGCGCGAAGAACAGATTCTGTTTGATGTTGCGCATGGTCGCCCGCGCCAGGCGGCGCGCCCGCACGATGCCGTTGAGATCGCCCTTGACCAGGGTGAAGCCGGCGCTTTCGATCGCGACATCGGCGCCGGTGCCCATGGCGATGCCGACATCCGCCTGCGCCAGCGCCGGCGCGTCGTTCACACCGTCGCCGGCCATGGCGACCTCGCGGCCCTCGGCCTGCAGCTCCTTGATGATCCGCGCCTTGTCCTCGGGCAGCACGTCGGCTCGGATCTCGTCGATCCCGAGCCGCCCGGCCACCGCCTTCGCCGTGCGCTCGTTGTCGCCGGTCGCCATGATGACGCGGAACCCTTCCGCGTGCAGCGCCTTCAGGGCATCCGGGGTCGTCTCCTTAACCGGATCGGCGACCGAAACGAGGCCGGCGATTTCGGAACCGATGATGACGAACATCACCGTCTCGCCCTCGTCACGCCGGGCATTGGCGACCTCGGAAAGCGTGCCGCCATCAAGGCCCAGATCGGCGACCAGCTTTGCGTTGCCGAGCGCCACCCGCTTGCCGTCGATAACGCCCTTCACGCCTTTGCCGGTGACCGCCTCGAACTCCTCCGCCTTGGCGAAAGCGACCCCACGTTCCTCGGCCCCGGAGACGATCGCTTCGGCCAGCGGGTGTTCCGAGCCCCGCTCCAGACTCGCGGCCAGGCGCAGCACCTCGGCCTCGTCATGGCCGGCCTCAGGCAGGACCGCAACGAGCTTCGGTTTGCCGACGGTCAGGGTGCCTGTCTTGTCCACGATCAGCGTGTCGACCTTGGCAAAGCGCTCCAGCGCCTCGGCATTCTTGATCAGCACGCCGGCTTGCGCGCCCCGGCCGGTCGCCGTCATGATCGACATCGGCGTCGCCAGGCCCAGCGCACACGGGCAGGCAATAATCAAGACCGCAACCGCCGACACCAGCCCGTAGGCAAGCGCCGGGGCCGGGCCCCAGATCGCCCAGGCAATGAAGGCCAGGACCGCGACAGCAATCACGGCCGGCACGAACATGCCGGCCACGGAATCGGCCAGCTTCTGAATCGGCGCGCGGCTGCGCTGCGCGTTCGCGACCATCTCGACAATCTGGCTAAGCATGGTGTCGGCGCCGACGCGTTTGGCCTCCATCACCAGACTGCCCGTGCCGTTAATCGTGGCGCCGGTGACCTTGTCGCCCTTGACCTTCTCGACCGGAATCGACTCGCCGGAGATCATCGATTCGTCGATCGACGAGCGGCCCTCGACCACCACGCCATCAACCGGAACCTTATCGCCCGGGCGCACACGCAGCCGGTCGCCGACCTTGACATCCTCGAGCGGGATTTCCTCCTCCCGCCCGTCCTCGCGGATCACGCGAGCGGTCTTTGCGGCGAGATCCAGAAGCGCCCGGATCGCCGAGCCTGTGCGCTCGCGCGCGCCAAGCTCCATCACCTGGCCGAGCAGGACCAGAACCACGATCACCGCGCCGGCTTCGAAATAGACTCCAACGTTACCTTCCGCATCCCGGAAACCGTCCGGGAAAATCCCCGGTGCCAACACAGCGACCACGCTGAAGAGATATGCCGCGCCGACGCCCATGCCGATGAGCGTGAACATGTTTAAGTTGCGGCTGATCACGGACTTGACGCCGCGCACGAAGAATGGCCAGCCGGCCCATAGAATGACCGGCGTGCCCAGGATAAGTTCGATCCATAGCGTCGCCCGCTCGCCGAAGATATCGCGGATGAAGCCCAACCCCACATAGGGCCCCATCGTCAGCACTAGCAGCGGAACCGTCAGCACGGCGCCGATCAAAAACCGGCGCTTGAAATCAACCAACTCAGGATTCGGCCCCTCGTCACCGGTCGGTATCCCCATAGGCTCAAGCGCCATGCCGCAGATCGGGCAATCGCTTGGTGCGTCGCGCACGATTTCCGGATGCATCGGACAGGTGTATTGGGTGCCCTTGGGTAGGTTTTTATTTTTCTCTTTGTGAGCCCCCGAGAGAAAATGCTCCGGATCGGCCGCGAACTTGTCGTGACATCCTTGCGAGCAGAAGTGATAGGTCTCGCCCTCATGCGAGTGGCTGGGCTTACCCGCGTCCAGATTTACCGTCATGCCGCAAACCGGGTCTTTGGCTGTCATAGCATCCGCCACAACGGTTGCATCGCCATGATGATGACTGTGATCGTGATGATCGTGCTTATTCATTGTCTTACCCCAAATTCCCGGTTTCAATAACTGCAATAGCGGTGAGATTTCTTACAATTGAAATGTCCATGAAAGGGCATCTCTTCAATCTGGATCGTCGTATCGACATGGCCGCCCCGGCAAGCCCAGTTGGAGAGCGCCGATACGCCATCATTCAGACAGCGACCGCTTGCGCTCCTCGAACTCCGCTTTGTCGATCTCGCCGCGCGCGAACCTCTCCTCAAGTATATCGAGCGCCGTTCTTCCCGACGCCGAACCCGCGCGACCTTGCGCCGAGCCGCTGCCAAGCCAGCGCACGGCGAGGATAATCAGGACGATGATCGTACCCCAAAAAGCGATCATCATGAAGCCACCGAACATCATATGCCCCCAGCCCCAGCTGTCGTGCCAGTAGCCAGTCCGGCCGACATCGGCTTGCGCGAACGCCGGCAGCGACGCCAGCGTGGCAAACACCGAGATCATTGCTACTTTAAGTTGCTTCCTCATATTCATCTCCATTGTTGGTTAACGTTGTTTAGCACATTGTTCATAGTCGCCGCCGTCGGGCCGACCTGCGCTTGCTGTCGATATCGAGCATGGGTCTTGTGTGGCCGTTGCGATTCAAAGGTTCCAACACGCGGCACCTTCCTAAGCTACCGGACAGCAGGCGTGTTCCGGCTGCGGCGCGCAGTGCAGGCTCGGTTCCGGGGCGACGATCTTGGTTGCTACTTTTGCGCTCCGGTGGTGCATCAGACTGGCCAGTGCAAGCGCCGCGAGGCGCGCCGGCGGCGGGTCGGCGCGCGAGCTTAGGGCCACCGGCACCGCGAGCCCGGTGACGATACCGGCGGCCACCGCGCCGGCCAGGTACTCTAAGTTCTTCGCCAAGATGTTACCCGAGACGAGATCGGGGACCAGAACAATGTCCGCCGCGCCCGCGACATCGGAGGCGATCCCCTTCTCCCTGGCGGCTGCCGCGGAGATGGCATTATCGAAGGCGAGCGGGCCGTCGACGAGAACTCTACCGATTTGACCGCGGCGTGCCATCAAAGTGAGGCAGGCGGCATCCAATGTCGAGGGGATTGCCGGGTTGACCGTCTCAACCGCCGACAGGACCGCAGCCTTCGGTGTCTCGATGCCGAGCAACTGGAATAGCTCGGCCGCATTTTGCAGGATCTGCGCCTTGGCATTGAGGTCGGGCGCGATGTTGACCGCCGCGTCGGTGATGCCAAGAAGCTTAGGATACGTCGGGATATCGGTCACAAAAACGTGACTAACCCGCCGCCCCGGCAACCGCAGGCCGTATTCTTTGTCGAGCAGGGCGCGCATCAGTATGTCTGTATGGATGTTTCCCTTCATGACCGCGTCGGCCGCGCCATCGCGGACCAGTTCGACGGCCTTTGCCGCCGCGGCCGAGTCGCTCGATGTCGGGACGATCCAGCCATCGTGTGGCGGCCAGTTGAGATCCCGGCACGCGCTTTCGATAGCCTCGGGGACGCCAATCAGGCGCGGCTCGGCGATCCCAAGGGCGTGCGCCTCGCGCAGGGTCTCGATCACCAAACCCTGAGCGGCATCCACGACGGCGACCCGGATCGGCTCGAATTTTTGAGCTTGATCGATGAGGTCTTTCAGAGTGCCGTGCCGATCCGTCATCGCTTACGCCTCCTGGGCCACGAGCCGCTGCCCGGCGAGCACTTGCCGGACGTGGCGCGCGATCATGAGTTCTTCGTTTGTGGCCAGCGCCTCAACCGCGACGGCGCTTGATTTGGCCGAGATAACCGGGTCGTTCCGGTCGTTCCGCCCGCGATCCAATTCAAGTCCAAGGTACGATAGACCTTCCAGTATCCGTGCCCGAATCGCCGGCGCGTTTGCGCCAATGCCGCCGGTGAAGACCAGCCGGTCGAGGCCGCCCAAAGATGCGGTGAGCGCGGCCAGGTGCTTACGGGCTTGGTAGCAGAAGAATTCGACCGCCTCGGCCGCCGCAGCCGAGTCCGCGTGTGCCAAGAGCTCCCGCATGTTGCGGCTGAGGCCGGAAACGCCCAGGAGCCCCGATTGCTTGTAAAGAAGTTGCTGCACCTGTGCGACTGTCATGTTCTTTTCCGTGAGCAGGTAGAGGACGATGCCCGGATCGAGATCGCCCGAGCGTGTCCCCATCGGCAGGCCGCCAAGCGTGCTAAAGCCCATGGTCGTGTCCACGCTTCGACCATCTTTGATCGCCGCCATCGACGAACCATTGCCGAGATGGGCCACCACAATGCGCTCTTGGACCACGGCCGGGCCATGCCGGCGCCGCAGTTCGTCCATCGCGTACTCATAGGATAGGCCGTGGAAGCCGTAACGGTGGATTCCCTCTTCGGCGTACGACCGCGGCAGGCTCGTGAGCCGGGCAAGACGCGGCAATTTTTGGTGGAAAGCGGTATCGAAACAGGCGACTTGCGGCAAATCCCGCCGGACGTTCCGAGCCGCGGCGATTCCGGCTAGATTGTGCGGCAGATGAAGCGGCGCGAGCGGGATTAAGCGGCGCAATCTCGCAAGCAGGGCGTCGTCTACCGGCGTGGGGCAATCGCAGTCCGCCCCGCCATGCACCACCCGATGACCGACCGCAGCGAGGGTGAAACTGGACGCATATTGTGCGAGCCCTTCCAATAGCAGGCGCAGGGCCTGTGCGTGATCCGGAATAGCCCGCGTCTCGTCGACAACGGTTTTGCCGCTTTCGTCGGTCGCGTGGAATCGGCCATCGGCTAGGCCAATGCGCTCGAGCGCACCCGCCCAAAGGCGCGGCAACCGCTCCTCGTCGGCGAAGAACGCGAACTTCACGCTCGACGAGCCGCAGTTGATCGCCAATATTGCTGGATCAGAGATCACCGTGCTTCTCCGCGCCGCCCGCCGCCGACGGCGGGTTTACCTGGGGCCTCGGCTCGGCTCGGGAGTCGGCGTCGCGGTTCTTGCCGTGACCGCCATGCCCGCCGTGACCGAACAGGTGCATGGCAAGCATTCCGCCGCCAAGCAGGATCCAAACCCAATTGTCGAGCACCCATTGCATATCGATATCCTTTAATGCCTATGCCGGTCGGGCCGGATCATGACTTGCCTGGCGCGGACGGCTCCAACGAACTTTCCGCGCCATAAAGCAGGCCGAAGGTTTGCTCGTACGCGCTGTCCCGCGCCTCCCGAGCCTTCTCCACCGCTTCAGAAACCTGGCCGATGAAGTCCCGCTCCTTCTCGAGCAACGGATGATCTTGCGGAAGTGGCGCCCGGTTCTTGGCGACGGCATCGGCAAGGATCGAGACCCCACGCATCCAGGGATTGAACGCCTCGGAGAACATGTACCGAGTGGTCCGCATCGGGTGCAGCCACCTGAGCGATGCCGCGAGCCAGGGATTCGCCGCCGCCTGGACCCAGGGGCTGACGAAGGTCTTGTAGAACGCCTCGTTGGCCTCCGACACGGTGCGGACCCGCTCGAACGCCTCGTCCTGCGGTGGAATGTCGAGATCCTCGACCTTCCGCTCCTCGAAGCGCACGGCGTACTCCGGCTTGTGGCAATCGGGATTCCCCGTCGGGTTATCGATCTGCATCTCGTAGAGACCGGGCGCCAGGGCCTCGACCTCGTCTAGGCTTTCAAGAATGGCCCGGTGTTCGAAACGCGCGACCTTGGCCGATACGAAAATGCCCAAATGGCCAATGTGCGGGTTGGTCAGATAGACGATCCGCTGTCCGGCCTGCTTGAGATCCTCGGTGTCCTTGTAGACCGCGGGAATCCACCCCAAGGCTTGGTGCGGCGGCGTGATGTTGTCGCCGTAGGAGGCGAAGATAACCAGCGGGTTACGGATGCGGCGCAGATCGGCCACGCACCCATCGCAGATGCGGAACGTGCCCTGCTCCAGCTTGTTGCCGATGAACAGGTTCTCGACGATCGCGACGATCTCCTCGCGGCTCAGCGTGTAGAAGCCGTTCCACCAACGTTCGAATTCGAGAAAGCGCTCGCGCTCGCCGTCGACCTTGGCGAAGAGGTTAGCGTATTTCTCCCAGATCGCCTTCTCGGGCTGCAGGCTTTCGAAGTTCTGCGCCAGCCAGGCACCGTCGAAGCGGCCATCGCCGAGATCGGCCACGAAGTGCGCCAGCCAAGCGCCGCCGAGCAGGCCGCCGCTGACGCGCATGGGGTTGGCGCCGGACTCTCCGGCCCAGTAGGACAACGGCGAACCGTTGAGGACCGTTGGCCCGACCAGCCCCTCGCAGTCGGCCGAGAGCAGAGTCACGGCCCAGCCCGCCTGGCAGTTGCCATAAAGGATTGGAGGTGTGCCGGAATGCCGCTGGGCAACTTCCTGGACAAAGCGCCGTAGCGCGTGATGGACGTCAGCAAGGGTCTGTCCGGGCGCCGGTTCCGGAAAAAAGATCACGAAATAGACCGGATGACCCTCGTGCAACGCCATACCGACCTCGGACTCGCGCTTGAAACCGCCGATGCCGGGACCGTGCCCGGCGCGCGGGTCGACCACGACGACCGGCGGCTTGTTGGGATCAACGCAATCGTCCCAGCAATCCTCGCCGACTTCGGTAAACCGCAACAGGGCGTAGTTCACCGGATGCTCGAAGCGGCGCGCGTCGAGGATCGTCTCGTACTTGAAGTCGAGCAGCGGCGGCTGCCCGGCGCGCTCGTGCTCGAGCATGTTATCGGCGCGCTGGCGTAGGGTGTCCAAGAAGAGTACGGAGCGTTGCCACACATCGAAACCATAGGCCGAGGCATCTTGGGCCCAGGCTTCTTGCAGCGGTTCGACGGCGACCTGCGTTGGTTGCGCGGCGCGTTTCGGCCCTAGAGTCGGCTTCTTCGAAATCTTGATGGGCCGGTTTCGCCTGAGAGGCGCCGCTTTGGGTGCTTTCTGTTTCACTATGTTTCCCCGCTTCGCGGGCCTTTCGCAAATAGGATTGGGAGGCTCAGTCACTCGCTACATCGTTCCGGCGCGTTTCGGTCGACTTGCTAGCCGTCGCTCGCAAAGTTTCGCCTTTGGTACTCATCCATCGCCAGAACCAAGAGCGCGAGGTTTGCCGCAGAGGTATTAGAGTGTCCGGCGGTGACATTTCCGTCCTTCCACAGGACGGAAACGGCGATGGACTCGATCTGTTCCAGATTGTCGATACCGGCGGAGAAGATCTCCGCGACGGTCGTCCCATGCAGGCTTCGGATCTCGGTCATCGGTGCATCCCCTAGCGGAACTTCGCCGCGAAGAAGTTGTAGAGCGGCCCTAAAATGAGGGCGACGTACCAACCGTAAGCGAAGGCCTCGATCAGGCCGAGCAAAAAGCTGGTCCAGCTGATCCAGGTGAAGCCCGGTAGTAGCGGTCCCCAGAACGGATTCATGGCCAGGGTCGGAAACCAAAGGTCGAACAGCACACACAGCACGAAGGTGAGCGCGAGGAATGTTCCTAAACTCATACCCAGGGCCGCCACCGGGATGCGCGAAACGCCACGCGCCGGAAGCGGCGTACCCGAGTGGCCGTGCGGCTCAAAGGTGGTCGCTGTCTCAGGCATGGGAGTGCTCCAATTTCGGTTGGTTGGGATCGCCACCGCCCACATAGAGGTCGGGCGCGGCCTCGAAGACCTCGCGGCATTCGCGCGAGCAGAAATAATAGACATTGCCGGCGTAGACGCTGGGTTTTGCCTTTTCGGTCATCACCGTCTTGCCGCAGACCGGATCGGTGTCCTTTTTCGGCGGCACCCAACGGAATTCGGGATCGGCGGCGTTCCCGGTCTTGCTCTCGGTCTGGCCCTTGTCTTGACCGTGCCCCATGACGTGCGCGCCGCAGCCGAAGCGCATCATCAGAAAGATGAGCCCCGCCCAAAGCGCAAAATAGAGTAACGCTTCCATAACAGCCTCCCGATCTTCTCGCCTTGCCCCCTAAAGCATCGCCCGCGTCATCTGCCGGCCGAGGCGCACGAGGGTCGGAGAGCGGCCCGTCTCACGACGCGCCGCTTTCCCTCTCACCGACTACTCGGCTTGCTGCATCCGGCCGCTGTGCCGGTCGACCTTGAATCGCTGCACCAGGGATCCGTCCTGGGTCACGATGTCGGCGGTGACAGTGTCATCGTCGGTTTCGGTCACGTCACCGACCTTGAGGCGTTTGTTGCCACGCCAGGTGAGGTTGCCCTCGATCCGGGCGCGCACGTCGTCGGCCGAAAGATCCAAATCCGACCTGGCGGCCGGGCCCATGCTATAGCCGGGACCCATCATACCAGGCCCCATGCCATAGCCTTGGCCGGGCCCCATACCATAGCCGGGCCCCATCATACCGGGCCCCATGCCATAGCCCTGGCCGTGTCCCATGCCGTAGCCTTGGCCGGGCCCCATGCCATAACCGGGGCCCATCATGCCGTGCCCCATGCCGTAACCCTGACCTGGGCCGTAGCCTTTGCCGGGCCCCATCCCATAGCAGGGTCCTGGCCCGTAGCCTTGGCCGGGTCCCATGCCATAACCGGGTCCCGGCCCATAACCCTGGCCCGACCCCATCATGCCAGAGCCGGGCCGTCCCTGCGCGCCGCGACCGCCGCCCATGTGGGCGAGTTGGACTTGCGGCGCAGCACCGAGTACCGGCCCCTTATCCATGGCACCGCTGTACTTGCTGTCGGCTAAACCCGGCGCGGCGGCGATTGCCAGCGCACCCACGCCGGCCAAAGTGGCCAACGTCAACTTGCGAAGCTGTCTCATGATAATTCCCCTTATTAGGTATCCTTGAACACCATGAATTTAGGTATCTTCTTCAACGAGTCGATAACCGGGTAAGTGGCATTGGGTAACGGACCGTCACGAGCGCCGTTGCGGTTACAGTCCGTTACAATGTTTTCCGGTGCCGGCGGCGGCGGCGGACGATAGATTGGGATTTATGAACACGCCGAACATCGCAAACCTGGGTCACGTGCTGGTGGTTGACGACGACCGTGAGATACGCGATCTCTTGGGACGATTTCTCACCAAGCACGGATACCGGGTCACAACGGTGCCGGACGGCAAGGAAATGCGCCGGGCGATAGCCGACTGGCATATAGATCTGGTTGTCCTGGATTTGATGCTGCCCGGCGAGGACGGCCTGTCGCTGTGCCGGGACCTGCGGGCGAAATCGCAGATTCCTGTCATCATGCTGACGATGATGGGCGAGGAAACGGACCGGATCATCGGCCTGGAAATGGGCGCCGACGATTATCTTCCCAAGCCGTTCAACCCGCGTGAGCTTCTGGCGCGCATGAAAGCGGTCCTGCGGCGTGCCCGGGGCGCGCCCGCCGTTCCGGCGACCGCGAGGCGGACAATCTTGGGTTTCGCCGGCTGGAAGCTGGATATCGGGCTGCGCCGCCTCGAATCTCCTCAAGGCCTGATCGTCGATTTGAGCGCAGGCGAGTTCGATCTGCTGGTTGCCTTTGTCGAGCACCCACAAAGGGTGCTCAACAGAGACCAACTCCTGGACCTCACCCATGGCCGTGCCGAAGCCCCTTTCGACCGCAGCATCGACATGCAGATAAGCCGCCTTCGGCGCAAGATCGAGGTCGACCACAAGCAGCCGGAATTGATCAAGACTGTCCGCGGTGGCGGCTATGTACTAACAGTGGACGTGACCTAAAATGAAGCGCTGGATACCTGACACTATCGCCGCTCGTACCTTGCTGGTGCTGTTTTTCGGGCTCACGCTCTCGCACGCAATCAGCGTCGGATTGTACATCACCGACCGGACCAGCGCCTTGATGTTTAGCGGTGGCGAACACATCGGCGAGCGCATCGCTACCATCGACCGACTCATTCGAAATTCGTCCGAAGCGGAACGTCAGCGCCTCGTCGAGCTTGCCGACGGCCCTAGACTCGGCGTCATCCGGACGCCGGATAGCGCCATCGGCGATCAATCGGCGGACGATTGGCGGACCAACGTTCTCCGCGATGCCCTGACCACGCACCTAAGTCACGATGGCGACCGCAATTTCCGGCTACATCACATGGGGGCGATGATGCCCGGGCACATGGGCAGCGCGGCCGGCGAAACAATGATGGTTTCCATGCCCTTGCCGGATAAGACCTGGCTGAACTTCACCGCCCCGATCGAGACGCCGGAGCCGTTCTGGTCGCTCCGCTTCGGCCTGTCCATGGCGGTGATGCTCGCGGCGGTCGCCATACTCTCCACCTTGGTCGTGCGCCATCTGACCAAACCACTGGCTGTTTTCGCCCGCGCCGCGCAACGGCTGGGCGTCGACGTCAAGGCGCCGCCGTTGCCGGAGAGCGGTCCAGAAGAAGTCCGCCAGGCGACGCGCGCCTTCAACGAAATGCAGGAGCGAATTCGCCGTTTTGTCGTGGACCGCACGCAGATGATCGCCGCGATCTCGCACGATCTGGGCACACCGATCACACGTTTGCGCTTGCGCGCGGAATTCGTCGATGACGAGGAGCAACGGAGAAAAATGCTCGCCGATCTCGACGACATGGAGAAAATGGTCTTCTCCGCGCTGTCGTTCGCGCGTGATGATGCGGCGCACGAACCGCAGGTGACAGTAGATTTTCGAACGTTGCTGCAACGGGTCTGCGACGACACCATCGACGCCGGGCATCCGGTTACCCTCGACGCTGGCGAAGACGCAGTGCCTTACGACTGCCGGCCGGTGGCACTACGCCGCGCCTTGAACAACGTCATTGACAATGCCATCAAGTACGGGGGTCAAGCCCGCGTCTCATTGGCGGAAAGTCCGAACGATATTCTCCTCACAATCGACGATGACGGTCCAGGTATACCGGACGATCGCCGGGAAGATGTGTTCAAGCCGTTTCACCGGCTTGAACAATCGCGTAGCCGGGAAACCGGCGGTACGGGCCTCGGCCTGACCGTCGCGCGCACCATCGTCCGCGCCCACGGCGGCGATATCACGCTATCCAATCGAGACGCTGGCGGGCTCCGGGTAGAAATACATCTGCCGCGCTGAAGAGACCCGGTTCGGTTAGGCGGTGGAATCGCCAAGGATTTCCAGATCTTGGTTAATTGATCCAAATCCCAATTGATCCAGGTCAAGGAAAAACATCAGCTCGTGCGGTAGGTTACGATCCCTCTCAGGCAAGTTGGGAATTCTGGGTGACTCGGCACGCCATGAGTACAAGTAGAAAAAACCTTCGATCGACTGCCGGTCAAAGCACGACAGCTTGGCTCGCGTGCATAGCCCTCGTTCTGGGAACCCTCCTTTTCGCCTTTCACCTGCCTGCGGCTTGCGCCCCGGGGATGGACTGTACCGTGGCCGCCGCTTTCGATAGTGACAACACGGGTGGCCAAGATCAGGCGCCTCACGATTCGGACTGTGCCACCTATGCCGGTTGTTCGATAAGTGCCACGGTCGCCAGCCGTTCTGTCATCGCTACGCAAGGCGGGCCAGCCACAAGGCCGGCGACAAAGCTTCGGCTGGTGAGCCTTGCGAGCCGTCCTCCCGCTCCCCCTCCAGAATCCATCTAGCACCGGCCCTGACGCGGCGAGCGAATCACGCTCGAGTTGCCGCCAACAAATTGGGCATGCCGAACTAGACACCTGAGGTTCCCCTCGGATCTTTGCTTCGGTAGTTTACCGCTTCCGTAACAATCGTAGCGGTGCCATGCCCCCGCCCGCGAAACGCTGTCATGTGCGGGATGTTGATTTTGCCTCGGCATGACGAGGCGCCGACGAGATGAAGCCCAGGAGAACCGTCCATGTCCGATGGAGCAGCACAGGCAACGCCGAAGGAGCCCAATGGCGCGCTCCGTTCGCCGCGCGGCGAGGCTCGAGAAATCAAGGACGTTAAGCAGCATGTCATTTTTATTTTGCCGACGCTCATCTTCGCGATTTTCGCGGGATACTTCCTTTGGGGTTTGAATCCTGAGCGGAATCCCAAGGATATCCCTTCCGTGTTGATCGGCAAACAGGTCCCGGAATTCGATCTGTCGCCCGTAGAGGGGCGCAGTTTGGGATTGTCCGCCAGCGATTTGAAGGGCGAGGTTTCCCTGGTCAACGTCTTTGCTTCCTGGTGTACGGAATGCCGCCGTGAACATCCCCTGTTCATGAGATTGAGTGCGAACAATATCGTTCCAATCCATGGCCTCAACTATAAGGACAAACCCGAAGACGCGCAGGGTTGGCTTGACGAGCTCGGCGATCCCTACATCCGAACCGGGGCCGACCTCGATGGACGGGTAGGCATCGAATTCGGCGTCTACGGCGTACCCGAGACCTTCGTCATCGATAAGGCTGGAACGATCGCCTATAAGCACATCGGCGCCGTGACCGAGCGCGTGCTCAAGGAAAAGATCTTGCCTCTCGTCAAAGATCTTCGGAAGGCAACGCCATGAGCGTACTGGCCGGTCCTGACCGTTCACTCATTGTGCGGAGGGCGCCGTGAGGATTTGGAGGGGAGCGCTCGTCGTTGTTCTTTGGGTAGCGGCCGTCAGCAATCTGACGCCGTTGCCGGCCTTTGCGAGCGGCACGGATTCGCTTGACGACATTTCGCATATCCACGCCATATCCGTAGACAAGACCGATACGCAAAGACTCTATTTGGCGACGCACAAGGGCCTGTTTCTTGTCGCACCAAGCGGTGCTCTGCAGCATGTTTCCGAGGAGCCGGACGATCTGATGGGATTCGCCGCTCACCCGACCGACCCGCAAGTTTTCTACGCCAGTGGTCATCCCGCACAGGGCGGGAACCTCGGCGTTATACGTTCCAACGACGGTGGCGAGACCTGGTCCCAATGGGCCAGAGGTGCCGGCGGTCCCGTCGACTTCCATACTATGGACGTAAGCAAGGCCGACCCCAATGTGATCTACGGGCTCCACAACGGAATTCAGATCAGCCGAGACGCCGGACGATCCTGGGAAATCGCGGGACAGCCCCCTGCGGAAGTTTTCGACCTCGCTGCTTCGGCCCGCGATGTCGATATGGTCTATGCCGCAACCCGTGCCGGGCTTTTCCTGAGCCGCGATGGAGGCCGCACCTGGACAAACACCTATATGCCTCAGCGCCCCGTGACGATGGTCCATACCTCGGCGGACGGAAATCTTTACGCCTTTGTCTATGGAGTCGGCTTGGTTGCGGCTTCCGAACCGGTTCTCGCGTGGCAAACAGTATCGGGTGATTTTCTAGATCGGTTCTTGCTTGATATCGCCGTCGACCCCGCCAATTCAGCCCATCTCTATGCTGTAACCGACACCGGAGCCATGGTGACCAGCAAGGACGGCGGCAAGACGTGGATCAGCTTCGAAGGCAGCAATTCAAACACTACCGAAGTTACCAGCCGAGGCCAGCAACTCTTTGAGGCGAACTGTCAGGCCTGTCATGGCGTGCGCGGTGTCGGCGAGAATCCAAACGATATGTACGCCAAGAACGAATACGGCTTTGTTGCGCCGCCGCTGAACGACAAGGCTCATGCCTGGCACCACCCCGATTCCGGCATCGCGGATACGATCCTCAACGGCTCGCCCCGCAACGAAAGGATGCGTCCCTGGCGGGAGACCCTGACCCAAGAAGATGCTCAGGCCCTGATCGCTTATATCAAAAGCCTGTGGAGTTTTCGCAGCCTTGCATGCCAGGGCGTCCGCCACATGAGGTGCATGTGATGTGCGCACCCACACGTCTACAACCGACCCAACGCTTTCTGACTGCGCTCGCATTCACGCGCTTTGAGGAGTTGGCGAAATGCCGGAAATAGCAGGCATAGGGATCCTGACGGCGTTCCTGGCAGGGGTCGTGTCTTTTTTGTCGCCCTGTGTGCTCCCCCTTGTGCCGGGATACGTATCCTACGTGGCCGGCCGCTCCCTAGAGGAACTGCGGCAGTCGCAAGCGACGCAGCAGCGACTGGCGGTGCTTGGCCTCAGCGCTGCTTTCGTTCTTGGGTTTTCCAGCGTGTTCGTGGCTTTGGGCGCCAGCGCCTCCGCGGTTGGCCGGCTTTTTATGGCCTATCGCTATGAAGCCGGTTACGTCGCCGGCGCCGTCATTATCATCTTTGGGCTCCATATGATGGGGCTATTGCGCATCAACTGGATGAACCGCGACCTGCGTATTTTTTCGTCGATTCCAGGCGGCCGCCCCTTTGGCGCCTTCCTGTTGGGAACCGCCTTCGCCTTCGGTTGGACTCCGTGCATAGGTCCGATCCTGGGCGCCATTCTGACAATCAGCGCCACGACCATGGGCGTTTCCGACGGCGCCGCCCTGCTATCGATCTATTCTATGGGGCTCGCCGTCCCCTTCCTATTGGTCGCAGCCTTCACCAATCGCTTCATGGCCAACGCGGGCCGATTCCGGCGAATTGGACGGCCGCTCCAAATGGCCGCTGGCAGCATACTGGTTCTGGTTGGAACCCTTATGGCGACCGGCCATCTGTTTTCCTTCGGTACATGGATGCTGAAAACATTTCCGATTTTCCAGGAGATACAAATCTAGCCGCGGAGACGATTGTGAGCAGGCTTTTCTTTGAATGGCAGTACCGGAAATTCCAGCTATTGGACGCAGCCTGGCGCGTGCCTGCTGTTGTACTTCTGCTTCTCTTGGGGTTTGCGCAGCCGGCTACGGCCCAGGACACAAAGGCGCCAGACGCTAGTCACATCTTTTTCAGCGCAGGTTGCGCCGATTGCTGGCCCTACACCGAGGACGTGTTGATTCCGGCGTTGCAGGCGCGCGGCGCCGCGCGCGATCCGCAGATACACGACTACACGGCAGCCGGTGGCCGAAAACGGCTGCTGGAAGTGGCCGACTCCGTCGAGCTGCCGCGATCGATCGCGGACTCGCTCTACGCCTTCATTCCCACGGCCGAAGGAACCCTGGTCATCCTCGGCCACGTTCCGCCAGCGCTGATCGATGCCGCCTTGACCTCACCTGACCGGCCATCGCGTCTCGTCCTCTGGCAGCCGGAAATGCATGGCGAGCCCAGCGAGTATCGCCTCTGGGCCTGGACCGGCGAGGTTCAGACTTTCCCCATCGACACGCCCTTTCAGGAGGCCTTGGCTCAAGCGATCGTTTCCGTGGGGCCCTTGCCGATCGGTCAGGCAAACCTGGCCCAACTTCTACCCGCGGTGGTCATTACCGGTCTGTTGGATTCGGTTAATCCCTGCGCCTTTGCGGTGATTCTGCTGTTGCTTGCCTTTCTGTTCACCCTGCGAAAGGCAAGGAGCCAAATTTTGAAGTTGGGGTTCGTCTATATCGGGATGATCTTCCTGGTGTATTTCGCCATCGGACTGGGCCTGCTGGGGACGGTTCGGCTTTCAGACGATCCCCATTTCGTTGCCCGGCTAGGATCATGGATATTGATCGGATTGGGCGCGATCAACTTGATCGAGTACTACTTCCCGCGGTTTCCAATCAAACTGCATATGCCGGCCTTCGCCGGTACCAAGGCCCACGCGCTCATCGGGAAAGCGACTCTGCCGGCAACGATCGGCGCCGGCATCCTGGTTGGCCTGTGCACGTTTCCCTGTTCGGGCGGCATCTACGTTTCGGTAATCACCCTCTTGAACGCCAAGACGACGATAGCCTGGGGCGTCAGTTATCTCGCCTTGTACAACGTCATGTTCGTGCTGCCCCTAATCGGCATTCTCCTCGCAACCGGAAACCGGGTCACGGCGAAAGCCTGGGCGGGCTGGGAACGGCAACACGCACTCGAGATCAGGCTCTGGTACGGCGTGTCCATGGTGACGCTCGGCGCCATCATGTTGTTGTGGATAATCAGGTGAAACTCTCGGGAACTCAGGACGCAGACGAACACATACTATGAATGGAGAAGGATCATGGCTAGCAAAACAAACCGAAAGCGGACCTCACCCGGACAGCCCAAGAATAAGTTGCTTCCTCTGGTCTGGGCGGTAGCCGTGCTGCTGGCAGCCGGCGGTGCTTACTATGTTATAGATACTGCGGCACCATCTGCTCAAGTCGCATTAAATTATGCGCCCGAGGAAATTATTTACGACAGGCCGTTCCGCGCCATTCACGAAATGCGGGCTGGGCCGCCGATCCCATTCTTGCCGGCCAGCCAGCCGCAACCGAAAATCTCCGTGCCGAACAGCTACTTCGATTTCGGCCGCATCGGGGCCAAGGAAGTTGTCAAAACGAAATTCCTGGTTCGCAACGAGGGCAACGCCCCGCTAACCATCAGCCGGGCCTACACGACATGCGGTTGCACGACCGCCGGCTTCACGGCCCGCGTCATTCCCCCCGGCAAAGCGATTTTGGTTACCCTCGTTCTCGATGCCGGTTTTCATGACGTCCGCGGGCAAACCGTCAAGCGCGGCGTCATCATAGAAAACAATGACCGCAACAGCTCCAAGGCCGAGATCTGGACCCGGGCGGATGTCGGTCAGATATAACTAAGGGCGATACCAAGTGAGGATGACATGCGGAAAACTATTCCGATTCTCGTAAGCTTGTTGCTGGCCGCCTGCACACCGAGCGTACCCGATATCGATGTCGCTCTTACCCACGATATGGGTACGGTCGTCAAGGGCGATCTAGCCATCGCCGAGCTTCCCGTGCGGAATCTCGGCGAGGCTTCGCTTACGGTGGAGTCGGTCAGCACTTCGTGCGGGTGTACAAAAGCAAAATTGACGCCAATGATCGTACCGCCGGGAAGCGAAGCCCGCCTCCTCGTCGAATACAATTCCGCTGCGCACGAGGAGGACCTCGGGCCGATAAGGCGATCCATCTTTATCTCGTCGGACGATCCCGACGAGCAGGACGTGCAGATCAAGTTCACCGTTGTTGTGGCAGCCGAACCAACGTGACGGGCTGAGAAAGTCGAAAGCAGCAGCCGGTTGTACCTGAAGGTTACAACCGGCTTGCGAGACTTCTTACTGTCCGCACGCGATACGCCACGAAGCCAATATGCGAATTGAGCCGCGGCAGCATGGGCCAAAGCGCAACCCCGGTCGCGCAGCGCGCCGAACTCCAGTCGACCGATCTCAAGACTGGACAGCGCCGGCAAAGGTGATGGCGGTCTCTGTTGAGAGGCCGGCCAGGGGCAGGCGGTCCTTCTTAAGCGCCCTCAACTCGCCAACGAATCCGGGTCATCCCAGCAGTTTAAGTGCTCACGCCGGACTTGTGGCGCCTTGGGAAAGAGATCGCGCAAACCGGCCAAGAAAAAGGGCGGGCCGAGGTAATTGGCCCTCGAACCGCCCCACGGCAGTTATTTTCGATGTGTGTGTCAGGCCGCGGCCAAGAGTGCCTCGGGCCGTTTCGATTCGTCCGGGCGAGCCTCGGGATGCCTTAAGGCATCTCTCCGCATGACCTTCTGAACCTTCTGGAAGGCGCGAACCTCGAGCTGCCGAATCCGCTCGCGGCTGATGTTATATCCCTGACTCAGGACTTCGAGGGTGATCGGATCGTCACGCAGGCGGCGCTCGGTCAAGATGTGACGCTCGCGCGCGTCGAGCCGTTCCATGGCG
>JAJFGN010000017.1 GCA_021776115.1 Kiloniellaceae bacterium
ACTTGGCGGCGGCCCCTATGGGGACCTTGCTTTGATTGCAATTCCCAGCTCGACAAGCACAATGGAACATCCAGAGGAACTGCATTTTCTTTGCAAACCCGGTCTTGCAGACTGCCGACAATCCAAGGCCATACTAGAAAACCTAAAGGAACACGCAGGTTCAAATTCGTAACATCCGTTTGTGTCGCTTCGCGCGATAGCGGCGCAGGTCCGGTGAGTTTGGGCTCGATCCTGCCAATCGCGCGTGCCGCCCGCGACGTTCGGGTTGGGTCACTATTCCCCGTACACCGGGGGCGTCGGCTAGGCCCGAACCTGAGGGCGCACCGGAAGCCATTGGTTCGAAATCGGACATCGGCGCCGGCGAGGCCGAAGCTGGGTCTGGACCCGTCGTGCTGCGGACATGGCCGGAACGGGCATTGAGTGCCAGAAACGGTCGTTGGATACGCTGGTGACGAATCAATAATGATGTCGCCTTTTTCCTGCGGTTTTGCATTCGAATAATACGTCAACTACAATCGCGCCTTCCGGTTTTGGGGTATGGCTGTTGCATGTAGTAGACATGTTTATCATGCTCTCCATTGGGCAAGTCGTGGGATGGCTTGCCACCATATATGCGGAAAACGATCACCGACGCTTGGGCGGGCACCTCATCGTCACCACCATCGGCGCCTTCATCGGTGGTTATTTGTCGCTAAGGTTTATTTCAGAATTTTCGAAATACAGCATGATTTTTGCTGCTTTTTTTTGCGCCGGACTTTTGCTGTATCTCGTACGTTACAGGAAGTGGCGTTAGTGCGCCATGAACAGAAAAGATCTGTTCAGAAAAGTGACAAAAATTGAAGCTCGGCCACGTCCACTTCGGATCACTATTCCCCGTACACCGGGGGAGTCGGCTACGTCCGAACCTGAGGGCACAGCGGAAGCAGTTGGCTCGAAACCGGACATCGGCGCCGGCGAGTCCGAAGCTGGGCGTGGACCCGCCGTGCAGCGGACATGGCCGGAACGGGCATTGAGTGCCATTTTCGGTCATTCGCCTAGTTGTGCATCAGTGCCAGCCCTACCGATGCAATAAGCATGATTGCAAAGGTGATATTTGCCATCCTTCCAAGCATCGGACGGGTCAAGAAACGAGAGAACGCCGATCCGAAGGCCAGCCAAGCTGTGTTGACCACGATGATTACAATGGTCAGTGCAGTGATTTTTGCGGCGGTATCATTGATCAGATCGTCGGGGAAAATCGTTTGGCCAGCATAAACCGCACCAATGGCCGCAAACGCCTTGGGGTTCGCAAGGGCGAGGGCCAATCCCGGCAAGAACGACGGTGCAGCTTCGGCCGCCATGGCTTTTGTCCCGACCGGTGCCGTAGCGATTTTCCACGCCAGATACAGAATGTAGCCAGCAGCGGCGAACGTAAGGGCATCAACAAGCGCCGGTTCGGCCAGAACAAGAGCCGTAACGCCAGTGGCAATCATGAGCAGAACACCAGTCGTGCCAAGAATGATGCCGAGCAAGTAGGGTCTACCATGTCGGAAACCGAAAGCCGTTCCGATCCCAGCAAGGCTGAGTGTCGCCGGTCCCGGACTGCCCATCAGCGGGAAGGCTGCAAGCCAAAGGAGGGTCAGATCGTTCGTCATATTTGCGCTTTTCATTGATTGTCAGGGCATGATCTAACTTTTTCGCAAACCCGTCTTGAACGAACGTGCGTCATGACCGTCGACTTGGAAATTGGAACGATGACCTCGACCGCAGTGTCATATGGAGTTGAGATCATTGAAACAAAGGCGCTTAGGCGAAACTTCGCGCCGCATCGGCATGACTGCTATGTTGTGGGAATTACGAACCAAGGGGCGCAGCGGTTCGGCTATCGTGGCGAAGAACGCTGCGCACTGCCGGGGGAGGCTTTTGTCCTCCATCCCGACGAAAAGCACGATGGGAAGCCGGGCACGGATGACGGCTATGGTTATACCGCCGCATACATCTCCCCGGAAGTTATCGCAGACGCAGTAGGAGGTCGGGGACTTCCTTTCGTCCGTGAGGCCGTCTCAAGAAATCCAGCGCTGCTTAAGGCAATCAGAAACCTTTTGGATACGCCGCCGAACCGCTGTGGTGGCTTCGATCTGGTCGCGTCCCTTGCAGCACTGACAGATGCGTTTCTGGCACTGTCTGGCCTACAGTCAAAGAAAGTTTCAGATCAATATTTAGCTATGTCTCGGATCAAAGATCATCTTCGGTCGGAATGGCATATGGGGGTTTCAATGTCCGATCTTGAAGCACAGCATAACCTCGACAGGTATACAATTGCGCGCCAGTTTCGTCGCCATTTCGGTGTCAGCCCACATCGCTATATTGTTCTACGTCGCCTCGACAATGCGAAACGCCTGATCTTGACTGGGCGTAGTTTTGCCGATGCCGCCTATGCCTCCGGTTTTTCTGACCAAAGCCATATGGCACGGCACTTTCTTCGTTCCTTTGGGCTGCCGCCGGGTCGGTGGAGACGCTATCACAAAGAAGGCCAATGACGGCTTCGGATCGATATTCCCCGTACACCGGGGGAGTCGGCTAGGTCCAAACCAGAGGGTACAGCGGAAGCCATTGGCTCGAAATCGGACATCGGCGCCGGAGAGTCCGAAGCTGGGAATGGACCCGTCGTGCAGCGGACAGGGCCGGAACGGGCATTGAGTGCCAAGAGCGGACACTAGAGGCTCTGAACTTCAGGAACTATCGAGGTCTGAAAATGTGTTTGGCACGGCTACAACTCGTTCAACTATTGTCCGTGTCAATATCAGGATGGGTGGTCGTTTGAGTCACCGCATTGTCTCTGTCACGCGCCGCAATACGCGCGACGAAAGCGTAGCCGAGTTCCGTAAAAATGCTCCAAGCAATTCTAAAATTAAGGCTCTGTTCGTAGATGAATGTGTGAAAAAAATCGCCAGTAATCAGCCCTTGCCTTTCCAGAATTCTGAAACCCATTCTATTCTCAACGTAGAATGGATTGTCTACTTTTCCCTTAGGTTCAATGTGGAAGCCTGGGGTTTTGGAACTTAGGCTTCTATCAACATAGTTTATTAGAGCTGGATAGCCATTCGGCAAAAACGCCATAAGGCGCTCAAAGATTGTGTGGTCGTTCGTATCTATGGCTTCATTCAATAGTCGCTGAATTTCTTCTTCTTGCTTTCCGAGGCTCTCTCCAACGTTCCGCGCCATAGGCACCTCCCGGTCCTTCCGACGACCCGGACCAGATGGACCTAACATTGTCTCAATGATCATCCGCTCTCTCGGACCGATCTCTGAAAGAATCGAGGCGAATGTTATTACCTCGACATCGTACTGGGCCGAAGCAGAGGCGAGGAGGTTTCCCCAAGCTTCAATTAGTGTTGAGTCAGCGTCTTCGAGTGATGCTTTCTCGAGGATCGGAAACAGAGCCTTTGTTGGGATGGGCTTTGGGTCTACTCCAAGTTCCTTCAGGCGTCCTCGTGCTTTCTGTCCAACTCGAACTAGTGTCTCCTCCTGTTCAATTCTCAACAACTGACGTTTGTGCTGGAGCTGATCACCTTTCAAACCCGCCCAATGGGTCAATGGAGAAATCAAATCCAGCCAAGCGCCTGATGTCGCCCGAGTTACATCTTCCGGGACATTCTGCGTGACGTTCTTTTTGACTTCAAACTTGGCCGTGGCACCAATATTGATGCTGACGGGCGGGGTATTTTCATTTTCGGTATCAGAGGACATAGGGTATTACGCCGCAAAAGGACTACATTTTTCAAAGCGTCGTCGACGGTCTAGATCATTCGCTATCATGACCTGTTTTTCGCTTTTCAGCATCGCGATTTATAAGAATGTCGTCTTGGACTTCTGGAGTGGTGTCGAGCATCGGCCAAAATTGTACCACGGGTCACTTCCGGGGACGGACTAGCAGTAAATGCGCGATCAGTCGAGTTTCTCGTTGTCTGCTCCGGGTCACTATTCCCCGTACACCGGGGGAGTCGGCTAGGTCCGAACGTGAGGGCACGCCGGAAGCAGTTGGCTCGAAATCGGACATCGGCGCCGGCGAGGCCGAAGTTGGGTCTGGACCGGTCGTGCGGCGGACATGGCCGGAACGGGCATTGAGTGCCAGGAGCCGATATTCAAGGTGGACATGCGGAGACCGAAGGGAGCAGCTTCAGAGAAGCCGCAAACACGCTTGGACATGCGCATAAAACAGGTCTGAACTCAGAAAGCAGTAACTCCGTGAGGTCAACAATGTCCGAAGAAAACAAGGAATTTGTGAGAAAATTTCTGAGCGCCATGGATGCACAGGACTGGGATGCTTTTGGAGAAATGATGTCTCCAGACCACAAATTTAATTCACCTCTTGGCCCGCCGGTGGGGCGCGATGGGCACGTTGGAGTAGACAAAGATTTCTTTAAGGCCTTCGATGCCCAGCACCATATTCTCGACATGGTGGCGGAAGGAGACAAAGTCGCCGTTCGCGGTAAGACCACCATGGTACATAGGGGAGAGTTTCAAGACATCCCTCCAACAGGAAAGCGCCTCGAGTTGCCCTGGCTAGACATTATGCGCATTGAGGATGGAAAGAATGCCGAGGAATGGCTCTCCATGGACTTAATGGGGTTCATGCAGAAACTGAAGGCATAGAACTTTCGAGAGGGCTTTCTACCCAATATTTATTTTATGTCTCAACTATAGCCATTCGCCCAACATATCTTTCGTAACATTATAAAGCCGCTTTTGCGCGTCTTCGTCCCGGGTTGGCGGCCAACTCTTTTTTATTTTCCGGTGATGAATATATTCACCGTTTATACGCTTAGCCTCATTCGACAAAGCAAGCCAGACCGGCGTATCCGCGGCATGCTCAGGAGTTTCGCCAATAAGAAAGCCAACGATTGGAACGAATATGTTCATCGGGAAAGGGAAATCCGATTTCGCAAGCGCGGTCTTCACAAATCCCGGGTGGATGCAATTCACAGTGATACCCGCATCCCTGAGCTTTCTGGACAGATAATAGGTGAAAGAGGTCAACAGATGTTTCGACTGCTCATACGCTGAAGTGCTGTTATAGGCCGTCTCTTTAAAATTAAGGTCATCCCATCGAATGGGACTTTGATGCATTTTTGAGGAAATGTTGACAATGCGCGCTTCGCCATATTCAGAAGCGGTCCGCTCCATCTGCTTTATCAAACGGTGAGTCAGCAGAAATGGGGATAAGTAATTTAACGCCAGATTGGCTTCGAAACCCTCGGAGGTCACGGTGTGTTTCGGAATGTAAGCACCTGCATTGTTGATGAGAACATCCACTCGGTCGGTGATCTTGCCAATGCTTTCAGCGGCCTCTTGTGTTTCCTTCATTGATGAAAGGTCCGCGATAACAAACCGCGCCTTCCCACCTTTTTTACGAATGTTGTCTACGAGTTCATTTGCTTTGGTGTTGCTGCGAGCAACAATAACGACGAAAGCTCCCTTTTTAGTCAGCTGAAGCGCGGTCGCCCGTCCTAAGCCGCTGGTCGCGCCGGTAACGACAATTGCCTTCGCTTTCACAGTCATGCCATCGCCATATGATCCCAAGTTCCTCCCTAAGTATAGCCGATTAGGCCGTACCGGAGACTCATGGACCATTTTCCGAATCGGATATGACAGGGGCGCACGGCTCATGTCCGCTCAGGGTCACTATTCCCCGTACACCGGGGGAGTCGGCTAGGTCCGAACCTGAGGGCACGCCGGAAGCCATTGGCTCGAAATCGGACATCGGCGCCGGCGAGGCCGAAGTTGGGCGTGGACCCGTCGTGCGGCGGACATAGATGTGGATCACCATTTAAGTTTTTCCCACGACATCATTGGCAAAGTGACGCAACCAAACTTCCGTTCGAGTTTTGTCGCGCGCTTCATAGTCTCGAATAGCCTGCCCGAGGTCGCCGAAAACCGGCGCTTCTTTGTCAGCGCCGATCTCGGTCAACCGCATCGTATACCACGCGGTTATCCCGCCCTCTGGGGCATCGACGAATCTGGGAAAGACCGGCTCAGATTTCCGATCCGCTTTCCAGAGGTCGGGAAGTGAAGGCTCAAGGACGAGCGCGCGAGCAAGACCTACGATATCCACCGCGCCGCTGGCTACAGCGTCCTCGGCCTGCATGCGCGTCTTGAAACCGCCCGTCAGCATCAGTGGCTTGGTCGTCACCGCGCGGGCGCGCCTTGCAAATTCGATGAAATAGGGTCCGTGTCCAGCCCCGTCGGAGGCGGACTTTGCTCCAGGGAAGTAAGTCCCACCGCTAATGTCGATCAGGTCGACCGAAGACCGGTCAAGCGCTGCCACCACTTCGAGCGCGTCTTCCTCGTCGAACCCGCCCTCGAGCTGGTCTGAGGAATTGAGCTTCACAGCGATTGGGAAATTCAGTCCGACAGCGGCGCGGGTTGCTTCGATGGCTTCCAGCAGAAGTCGCATACGATTGGCGATTGCCCCCCCGTATTCGTCGCTCCGTTTGTTGAACAGTGGCGAAAGGAACTGACTGAGCAGAAATCCATGCGCCGCGTGAACTTGCACACCGCCGAAACCAGCCTGCCGCGCTAACCGGGCTGTTCTCGCAAACTCCGAGGGCAATCGATGAATCTCGTCTATTGTCAATTCCGCGCAGCGCAGACCCGGTAGATCGAGAGCGCTCGGGCCTTTGGGGGTGCTAGTCGGCGAGTAAGCAAGCGCCCCAGCGTGACCGAGCTGCAGCCAGAGCATAGTTCCGTTTTCGCCGCCCTGTTGGGCAAGTTCCCGGAAACGGTCAAGGTCGGAATTCTCATTGAGCACTAGATTGCCGGGCTTCTCGGCGTAACCAGCATTGCCTTGCACCTCACCGATTATGGATACGGCCAACCCACCTCCGGCCCAACGCTGATACAGCCTGTTCTGTTCAGCTGTCGGATGGCCGGTTCCATCACCCAAGGAATCCGACATCGCCGATTTCGCAATCCGGTTTTTCAGGGTTACTCCACAGTTCAGTTTTAGCGGCTCGAACAGAATTCCACGTTGTTGCATTTTAACTTCCACGACCAAATTTTCAGATTTTCATTTACATCCACGATATCTCGTAGCACCGCAACACAACGTCAAATTTGGATTCTATCCAGACCTCCGCGCATAGCGCGCGATGGGCGGCTTCGGGTCACGAGCGGCTGTCGGCACCCGACTGGCAGAAAGTCCGCTGTCAGGGGTGAAGCTGAAGCAATAGGCCAGAAAGCCGACGTTCGGGCTCTGACTTCCGGTGGTGGGGGCGCTGTTGCCGTGGCTGGCTCCGGCTCGGGACAGCCGGGTATAGCCAATGAGAGACATGCGAATGTTTGGTAACTCTCAAATCTGGGCGCACCTACTGCCATTCCTCGACTGGCGGCAATACCGCTTTCGGTTGATTTCGCGTTCCTACGCTAGGGCCGTACTGCCCTGACCGTCCCGGCTCCCATTTTGGGGATCAGGTCACAGCGCAATAAGGTTCCAAGAAAGGGGCCCGCGCACATTTTTACGACATCGTTACCTTCGCCATGGCGAAGGTTAAATGTTGCTCCTGGACCAATGTTGTCGCTCCCGACATAGTACAGGTGTAACGGATGGCCTACCGGCAACGGTCGAAATCAGCAAATGCAGGGAGGAAACAGTGCGCATCGTCCAAATCGCTAACCGAATTTTCATATTGCCGCTGATTTTGGCAATACTTGTGTTGGGGTCCGCCAGTGCTGCCGAAGTGGAAATTCAGTTCTACGGCAATCAGCATTTCCGGCTAAAATCGCCGGGCGGCAAGGTGATTCTGATCAACCCGTGGATCGAAGGCAACAAGGACGCGCCGTTCGGCGTCGACCATTACAAGAAGGGCGAGGTCGATCTGATCCTGGCCACCGCCGGGCATGGCGACGATGTGGGCCAGTCGGCGGAAATCGCCGCGAACACCGGCGCTACGGTCTTTGCGTCCGGCGAACTCGCTGCATGGCTGGCAGGCCAGATCGAAAAGAAGGGCGGGTCCAAGAAGCAGGCTTACGGCGGCGGACCCAGCGGGCGCTATAAGCTGGGCGACATCACCGTGCAGATGCTGCAAGCGGTGCATAGTTCCGGTATTAGCGCCGAGAACCGTCGGTACGGCGGGATCGGAACCGGTTACCTGATCACTTTCGAGAACGGCCTGAAGGTGCTGATGGCGGGGAGCACGGGGCTGACGCTCGACCTGCAGCTGTTCGGCATGCGCTACCAGCCGCACGTCGTGATGGTGCCAATGGCCGGGCGCTACATGATGCACCCGGACGACGCGGCCTTCGCGACCAAGCTGCTGATGACCGACAACCCGAATTTGCGTACCGCCATCCCGCAGCATTTCCGCATCGAGGGCAAACCCGGCTGGATGGCCACGCCGGACGAATACGAGGCCGAAGTCAAGAAACTCGGGCTCAAGGTGAACGTGCTCAAACCGGAAATCGCCAAGACTTATACGCTGACAAAATAGGGCGTACTCTTTGTTATTGCGGCGCCGGAGGTGGCCTTGAGTCAACCGTGGCTTTCCATCCGGCGCCGCTATTGAGTTAATGGAAATGGTCGTGTCAGTCCTAAGCCATATCGACCATAAGATCTCGTATTGCAGGTCAGCCAGCCAGATGGCGGCTTCGGGTCAATATTCCCGGTACACCGGGGGAGTCAGCTAGGTCCGAACCTGAGGGCACGCCGGAAGCCATTGGCTCGAAATCGGACATCGACGCCGGAGAGTCCGAAGCTGGGCGTGGACCCGTCGTGCGGCGGACATGGCCGGAACGGGCATTGAGCGCCAAGAGCGGACTATTGCGTCAGTCCGGCGACGATCGGCTGGATAGTTACGATCAATCTCGCTTTAGCCGCTGGCGGAACATCGTGCGTCACTCCGTCCACGAAAATCAGACCGGCCCCCAGCATGAAAAAGCCGGGCATCGCGCCTATTTCCGTTTCGGCCCTCTCTGATATTTCTGATACTGCTTCGTATTGTGTTCGCGCTCTTGACGGTCCCGGGCCCTATCTCTGTCCTGAACTCGGTCACGATGCTGGACGGGTGGGGAAGGATAGATCCGCTGGTGTTCGCGGTATCTGTCATATGGCCTTTTGTCGCGAATGATGACCTTTCTTCGATACCACGGGTCCAGATAGATATGCCTGGGGAGCGCCCGCGTGCGCCGCCAATTTCCCTGAGAATAGTAATGGTAGTCACCGCTATATGGATGAAAATAGACTCCCACATGCGGATAGTAATAATAATCGTAATAGTATGGCGGATAAATACGGGGCCCTTGCGTCGGGTAATAACCCCTGTAGGTACACGCGGCAAGTCCTGGGGCAAGCGTCACCGCCAAACCGCCCGCGAGGGACCTGATCAGTTGCCGCCTGTCCATGAAACATCTCCTTGCGACTCTGTGTCGGGGGCTTCTGCCCATCCCGTGCCAATAGCCACACGCTCTGCACTAGCGTCGCACCCGGTCTTCCAGCCATTTCCTGAAACCGCACCATACGCAATAGGGGCAGAAGCGCGTTGATATGGATCACTGGGGGGGTGGCGGGATCATCGGTATTGCCAACTTGTCCTCGGCCAAGCATGTCTTAAATAACCGTATTGGTTCAATATTCCCCGTACACCGAGGGAGTCAGCTACGTCCGAACCTGAGGGCACAGCGGAAGCCGTTGGCTCGAAATCGGACATCGAGGCCGGAGAGTCCGAAGCTGGGTCTGGACCCGCCGTGCGGCGGACATGGCCGGAACGGGCATTGAGTGCCAAGAGGCGACATAAGCCTTAAAGCGAAATGCTGCTGGAATTTTGCAGTCCGCACCCGTATGGCACAGCATAACTAATGGCTAGGCCACACCGGATGGTGAAGGTCGATAACGTAAGGGTGCTTGTGTTTCAGCGGCGCGTGCCGGTGCGGATGGCGATGCGGTTCCGGTCCCTCCCAGCCCTCGTGCTCATGTCGATGGTGCTCTTCGTGGACATGCTGATGTTCGTGCTCCAGCATGTCGTGCCGGTGCTCCAGCTCGCCCGGGTCGTCGGCCGGCCACAAAGCCAAAGCGGCGGCCGTTGACGCCAGAGCCAAGACCGCGAGCACCGTGAAAGCAGCCGTCAATCCGAACGTACCCCCGATCCACCCCGCGAGCGGATAGGCGACCAGCCAGCACGCGTGCGACAGGGCGAACTGTGCCGCATAGATGGCCGGCCGGTCGCCTTCGCGCGCGGAGCGCCTGAGAAGACGCCCCGTCGGCGTCTGGATGAGCGAAGAGCCGGCACCGAGAACGAACCAAACCGGCAGCAGCGCGAGCAAGCCGGGATCGGTCAAGCCGAGCAGGAGGCCGGCTGTCAGAACAACGCCGCCGGCAAGCATGAATGGGCGCTCGGGTAGGCGATCCAGGAACCGGGGCAACATGAGGGCGACGACCATCGATCCCGCTCCGGCGGCGGCGAATGCAAGGGCGGTGTCGCTTTCCGTGCCACCAAGGCGGTCACGCACATATACGACGGTGTTGACGATGACCATGGCGCCGGCAGTTGCCACCGCGAGCGAAAGAGCCAGCAGCCCGCGCAGTCTCGGTGTCTTGACGTAAGCCCGGATGCCGAAGCTCATGTTGTGCCATATGCCGTGCTCGCGCTCGTGGGGTTTGGGCGATGGCAACCGCACCGAGAAAACC
>JAJFGN010000018.1 GCA_021776115.1 Kiloniellaceae bacterium
ACGGCCCCGCCGGTCCGGTCCAGGGCGAGCGATCGCTCGCCCCGGACCGGCGCAAATCTTCGCCGATTCGCGCCTGACAGAACATGCAAGGGGGTGTTGCCTATTTTCGTTGCGCGCACAAAACAAAAGCCCCTCACCCGCGCTTCGCGCCGCCCTCTCCCGTGGGGCGAGGGCTGAAGCCCCGCTCGGCCACTGCTTGAATTCGTGCCGACCCCCGGTCGTTCCGTCTGGGACAAGCGCCGCGCATTGACGCTCACGACCTCGACTTGGGGCCTAGCATGTCTTCGGGCTTGACCCAGGCGTCGAACTGCTCGGCCGTGAGCAGACCGAGCGCCACCGCGGCCTGCTTCAAGCTCGCCCCCTCGGCATAGGCTTTCTTGGCGACCTTGGCGGCGTTGTCGTAGCCGATGTGCGGGTTGAGCGCGGTGACCAGCATGAGCGAGCGCTCCATGAGTTCGCGTATATGCGCCTCATTGGCTTCAATACCCTCAAGGCAATTGGCGCGGAAGCTGTCGCAGGCGTCGCCGATCAGCCGGGCCGACTGCAAGAGATTGTAGGCCATCACCGGCTTGAAGACGTTGAGCTCGAAGTGACCGTTCGAGCCGGCTACCGTGACGGTGACGTGATTACCCATGACCTGGGCGCAAACCATGGTCATGGCCTCCGCCTGGGTCGGGTTGACCTTGCCCGGCATGATCGAGGACCCGGGCTCGTTGGCGGGCAGCAACAACTCGCCCAGCCCGCCGCGCGGACCGCTGCCCATGAGGCGGATGTCGTTGGCGATCTTCATCAGCGAGACGGCGATGGTATTGAGCGCGCCCGAAGCCTCGACGATGGCGTCGTGCGCGGCCAAGGCTTCGAACTTGTTGGGCGCGGTTTCGAACGGCAGCCCGGTGATCCGCGCGACCTCTTGCGCGAAATCCTCGGCGAAGCCCTCCGGCGCGTTTAGGCCGGTGCCGACCGCCGTACCGCCCTGCGCCAGCGCGTAAAGGCGGGGCAGGCTGGTTTGCAGGCGCTCCACCCCATAAGCCGCCTGGGCGGCGTAACCGGAGAACTCTTGCCCCAGGGTCAGGGGCGTCGCGTCCATCAAGTGGGTCCGGCCGTTCTTGACGATGGGCGCGAAGGCCTTGGCCTTGGCGTCGAGCGCGCCGTGCAGCCTTTGCAGCGCGGGTACGGTTTGTCCCAGGATCTCCTCGACCGCCGCGATATGCATAACGCTCGGGAAGGTGTCGTTGGACGACTGCGACATATTGCAGTGATCGTTGGGATGAACCGGCGACTTGCCGCCGCGATGCCCGGTCAGGATTTCGTTGGCGCGCCCCGCGATCACCTCGTTGGCGTTCATGTTGGTTTGGGTGCCGGAGCCGGTCTGCCAGACGACCAGCGGAAACTCGGCGTCCAGGGTGCCGGCGGCGACTTCCTCGGCGGCGGCGCAGATTACCTCGCCAAGCTTGGGGTCCAACAGGCCCAGCTTCATGTTCGTGCGCGCGGCCGCGAGTTTCTGGATACCCAGGGCGCGAATCAGGGGTTGAGGCATACGCTCGCCGCCGATCCTGAAGTTCTGTAGCGAGCGCTGCGTCTGCGCGCCCCAATAGGCATCGATCGGAACCGCGATTTCGCCCATGGAGTCGGATTCGAGCCGGGTATCCTTCGGTTGGGTCATGACGGACTCCGGCGCCGCTTCTTCTGCGGCTTTTTGGCGCGGGCGCGCCGCGCCGCCGCCAGGCCAAACTCGGCCCAAGGCAGAAGGGCCTCGGGATCGTCCAGTGTATTCGCGGGTGCGGTCCAATAGGACATTTCGGTCGGTTTGTTCTTCCCGGCATAGACGAAAGGCTCGCACCCGGCCGCCTCGAAATGCGGCTTCGAGTCCTCGTCTACCTTGAAATAGGGACGGTCGAAGGCGATCAACCCGAACATCAGGTCTTCGTGAAAGATACCGAAACCGCCGAACATGGCGCGTGCGCGCACCGGCCCCAGCGGCAGCAGTCGATCGACAATTCGATCCGCGGTTTCGCGATTCGCGCTCATGGCGTCACCTTAAAGCCATATCCCACCATATTAAATCAGTTCCGCTTCCTGTCCCCCGCGTGGGCCAAGGCCAGGGCGGCATCGCTGGGCCCCGTGCAGAGGAGATGGGGGATCGGATCGGCCACTCCTAAGCTTTCTTTAACCCCGGTTTGAGACCATCGGCGCCCCGTAAGCTGACCTGGCGGCCGGTATCCGCCTGTAAGAAAAGGCCCAGCCCATGGACGATCTGAGCGAACGCGACCTCTCGAGCGTGGCCGACGAAGACCTGACACCCGAGGAGCGTCAAGAACTTACCCGCCGCATGGACGAATTCCTCGAGCGTATGCAGTTGCGCCGGCCCGATAAAGAGGCTGTGGAGGCCAAGCCAAAGCAAATCATGAGTTGGGATCCGGTCGCCATCGCGCGGCGTCACTGATCCGGCTCTCTTGCGGTCCGCGCTAACTCCCACCACCATTTTTCGTCCCAATACCGGCGCGCCGCGCCAGACGGCGACGGTAAAACATAAAGCCCTGCTGTGCCGATCCGCTCCGGCTGCGCGCCATAGCGAGGCACGCGCTCAAGCACGACTTGGGCGGCACGCTTGCCCACGAAGGCCAGAACGCGCGGCTGAAATTCAAGGATCTTAGCGCGCAGACCCTCCGGATCGTCGGCCTCGGAAGGTAAGTTCATATCCGCACCGCTGGCCTTCTTGCACAAATCGGTCAGGCCCAAGCCATAGTCCGGCATGGACAGATACTCATGCGGCGAGAGGCGGCGCGGCGTCAGGCCGGTCTTAGCGAGAATCGGCCAGAATTGGTTGCCGGGCCCGGCATAATAGGCACGCTGCCGGGCAGATACCCGGCTGGCCGCGCTGCCGCAGAATACAATGCTCATGCCCCAGCAAAGAACATCGGGCAGGATTTCGCGGCCGTGGCTTGGCTCAGGTGGATTTCTTGCGGAAGGTATCGAGCGGCACCACGTTTTCGGAATGTGCGGGCGCCTTGCCCTTGCTTGGTGAAGACGAAGCGCCGTTGGCGGCACTCTCCAGGTCCGCTTCCGCTTCTTCGCCACTAGACGGCGCGGCGGCTCCCTCGCCATTCGCGACGTCGAACTGCAAGCCGAACTGGACCGAGGGGTCCGCGAAAGCAACCACGGCCGGGAAGGGGACAACCAGCTTTTCCGCAACCTCACCAAATGACAAGGCGACCGAGAAACCCTCTTCCGAGACCTCCAGATCCCAGAACTGGTACTGGAGAACGATGGTCATCTCGTTGGGGTAGCGTTCGCGCAGGCGCGGCGGCACTTGTGTTCCGGGGTCGTCGGTTCGAAAGGTTATATAGAAATGATGGTCGTCTTGGAGGCCGTGTTTGGCAGCATAAGTCAACGACCGCCTGACCACGCTGCGCAACGCCTCTTCCACCATGCGATCGTATCTTAGGCCATCGTCCTTTAAGCCGTCGTCCGGCATGTCCCATCCCCATTCGCGCTTGGTATGCGCTTCTGCCTCCGGAGCCCCGCAAAATCGATAATTCCCAGAGGTAAAGTGGGGCGCTTCTGTTGCCAGGTGCGCCCCGAACCCCGCCTCGACTTGTGAAGGCCTAGGACTTAATTTGGCTTACCAGCCGCAATTAAGCGGCGAGGCGAGCCTCACCATAGTTGTCATTTGCAACTATCATACGGCCCGATAACGGCGGTACCATGCCGGGCGCCGAACGCATCTTTACCAC
>JAJFGN010000019.1 GCA_021776115.1 Kiloniellaceae bacterium
GACATGCTGGGCCGGGCCAAGAAGGTGGTCATCACCAAGGAAGAGACCACGGTGATCGACGGCGCGGGCAAGAAGAAGGAGATCGAGGGCCGCTGCGCGCAGATCAAGGCGCAGGTCGAGGAGACGACCTCCGACTACGACAAGGAGAAACTGCAAGAGCGTCTGGCCAAGCTGGCCGGCGGTATTGCGGTGATCCGGGTCGGCGGCGCCACCGAGGTCGAGGTCAAGGAGCGCAAGGACCGGGTCGACGATGCCATGCATGCGACCCGTGCCGCGGTCGAGGAAGGTGTTCTACCTGGCGGCGGTTCGGCCCTGCTTTACGCGGGCAAAGTCTTGGATACTCTGAAGCCGGCCAACGACGATCAACGTGTCGGCATCGACATCGTACGCCGCTCGCTGAGTGCCCCGGCTCGTCAGATCTCGCAAAATGCGGGCGTCGACGGTTCGGTCATCGTCGGCAAGCTGCTCGAGCAGAAAAGCCAGGATTGGGGTTACGATGCTCAGGGCGCCAAGTACTGCGACATGGTCAAGGCGGGGATCATCGACCCGGCCAAGGTCGTGCGCACGGCGCTGCAGGACGCGGCGTCGATCGCCGGCCTGTTGATCACCACCGAGGCGATGATCGCTGACCGGCCGGAGCCTAAGGACACCGGCGGCCCTGGTCCCGACATGGGCGGAATGGGTGGCATGGGCGGTATGGGAGGCATGGGCGGTATGGGTGGTATGGGCTTCTAAGCCGCCACGCCAATCTAAAATTATGGAAGGGGCCGCGCTTACCGCGCGGCCCTTTTTCTTTGGGCGGCCTACCTGAACACAAGCAGGCAAAGAATCCCGGCAACCGTCAGCAAGATACCCGCGATCTCCAGGCGCGTGGCGCGTTCGCGAAAGAAGACAGCCGAGACAAAAAACGTGAACACCAACTCGACCTGACCCAGCGCCCGGACATAAGCGGCGTTCTGTATGGTCATGGCCGTGAACCAGCACGCCGAGGCGGCGACGCCGCTGGCGCCGACCCAGGCGGCGGTGCGCCAGTGCAGCAGGGTCTGGGTAATGACCCCGGGCTCGCGCAGGCGCATATAGGCGGCCATGACAAGGGTTTGCATGACCGTCACCACCGCCAGGGTGAAAGCGGCTCGCATTAGAAAGCCGCTCCCGCCCAGCGATAACGACGCCGCGCGGTAAGAGACGGCCGCGATCCCGAAAAAGCCGCCCGAGGCGATGCCGATCAGCGCCGGTCCGCCGGCTAGAGATGACAGGAGGCCGCGCCCGCCCGCGGCTGTTTTGGCGACCGAAATGGCCATGACGCCAACCAGGCTGATCAGGATGCCTAGCGTTGCTCCCGCGCTTAATGTTTCGCCCAGGATGATGAGGCCGAACAGCGCGGTTTGGACGGTCTCGGTCTTGGAGTAGGTCGTGCCGACCGCGAAGTTCCGATACGCAAACAGCCGGATTAGCAGCGCCGTCGCCAAAATCTGCGCCAAGCCGCCCAGGGCGGCATATCCAAGGAAGGTGGAGTTTGGCCGCGGAACCGGCAGGCCGCCCACAACGGCGAGGCCCGCGACATAGAGGATCGCGAGCGGAAATCCGTAGGAGAAGCGCACGAAGGTCGCGCCGCTGGTGCTCAGACTGCCCGAAAGATGTTTCTGCAGGGCCGAACGGACGTTCTGCAAGAAGGCCGCGGCCAACGTGATCGGAATCCAAATTTCGATCATGTTAGCCCAGCTGCCGAAATTACGCCTGGGCCCGGCCTATATTGGCGTGGACATTCAGAGTGTGGCGTAGCGCGCGCGGGCGCCGCGTTCGATCGCGGCGGCGGGCAGGCGGCCGACCTCGAGCCGGTAACGCAGAATTTCCAGCAGGCGCAGCTCTTCCTGGGTTGCCCGGCCATCTGCCGCCGCGATATCGCAAGCCAGAGCATAGGCCGTCTCGCGTAGCCGTGGGTTCAAGCGCTCGACAATTATACCGATGGTTTTTTCAAGCCCATCCGGATCGCTCAGCAGGCCGGCGCATTCCTGCGCCACCTTGGTCAGGCGCGCCGGGTCGAAATCCCTGAAGACCGGCAAATGCTTGACGATGTCGCCCATCGTCTGAAGCTCGGAATCTGTCATTTCCTGGTCGGAGGCCGAAACCAGGACCATGGTGTAAATCAAGGCGGAGTGGGCGTCGCTCATCTTAAGAACCAGGTTCCATAATATGGTGGATTGTGCGGCGCACACTAGGCAGGCGCGCACACGAGCGTCAAGCCCCCGAATGCGATCCTGGGTTATGCACCCCTTGCGTAAATGGCGCTCGACAGAATCACCGTGGGATAGGCAAATTGGCCGCCCATGGGCGCTGTCCTCAATATCGTTCTGCCGGTTTTTTCGATCATGCTGGTCGGCTATCTCGCCGGGCGCTTCAAGATTCTCGGCCCGGCCAGCAGCGAGGCGCTCAATAGCTTCGTCTACTTCGTTGCCCTGCCCGCCCTGTTCTTTATCTCCATGGCGCGCGTGGAGATCGCCGACGCATTCCACGTTCCTTTCCTGATCGCCTTCGGCGGTGGGCTGCTCGGCAGCTTCGGCCTGACCTTGCTGGTAGCGGTCTTCGTCTTTCCCAACCGCCTGGCGGCGCTCGGCCTGCATGGGCTGTGCGCGATCTTCTCCAACACCGGCTACCTCGGCATTCCTTTACTGCTGACCGCCTTCGGCGAGGCGGGGAAGCTGCCCGGCATCATCAGCACGGTCATCACGGGCGTTGTCGTTATCTCCATTGGCCTGGCGATTATCGAGGTCGATCTCAGCCACGGCGCGCGGCCGGTCCGGATCGCGATTAACGTGGCTTCGGGGGTCCTGAAATCGCCGCTGGTTCTCGCCGCGGCCGCGGGGCTGAGCGTTTCGGCCCTGGGTTGGAGCGTACCGCCGGCCCTGGCGACCTTCAGCGAAATCCTGGGCGCCGCCGCCTCGCCCTGCGCGCTCTTCGCCATCGGGCTTTTCATGGTCGGCCGATCCTTCACCGCCGGCATGGGGGAGGTTGGTTGGCTGGTGACGATCAAGCTGCTGGTGCATCCGGCGATAACCTGGTGGCTGGCCTTCGAGGTGATGGACATGGACCCGACCTGGGCCGCCGCCGCCGTTATCCAAGCCGCCTTGCCCACGGGCGCGCTGGTTTTCGTTCTGGCCCAAAAATACGATATCTACGTTCAGCGCTCGACCGCCGCGATCATGGTTTCGACGGTGTTCTCGGTGGTCACGCTGTCGGTGCTGTTTGTCCTGCTCGGGGTCGGGTAGATCGCGGTCCTCTCGCACCGATGAGGAAAGGCTTTTGCTGAGCCGCCTCATCTAACCACTGGCGAATGATCGCGTTGCGTCCTGGTCCCACGTCTCTTCGGTTAGACTCGATGGCGGCGCGCTTCCAATCTCTGCGCCGCACCGCGCCGGTGAATTTCTTGAATTTCTCGCGGGTGCCGGTTGGGCCTAAGGTGTAAGCCATATCCAATATCGCCATCTGCGCGTTCGCCGGATAGCTGGCCAGTTCGGGAAAGAACGGCGCGCTCGATAGCTGGCGAAGAAAATCATCCACCGCTTCCAAGGCGCGCACCGCGGCCTCGGCCCCGGATATCTCAATGTTGGTTAGCGGCCTGAATGCAGCGGCGCCGGCCCGGCCGCTCGTCGGTGAGTTCCTTACCTTGTTGAACGCATTTTCTACGTGCCGCGGGTGCGCTCGCTCGCTTGTGCCCCGCATAAAGAACGGCAGTTTTTTCGCCGTTTCGGCATTCGGCAGTAAGATGCCTATGCCGACAGTCACATTCTCATTCGTGTCCTTGTACATATAAGGAACGAAACCCTCGACCGCCTTTAGGTGTTGCACGAATGCGGCTTTGTCCAAGGGCGGCGCCACGGCAGTCTTGCTGGAAAGGCTTTCCTCGTGGCGGTCGAGTTGGGGCGAACCTCTACCGTATCTGCTCACCTGCGCCTCCTCTCGGTTGGGCTACGCCAAGCTTAGGTGGCGCAGAGAGGGCCGCAAGCAAAGGACTGTGGAAAAGCTTAGACTTCGAGGAAGGTCGCTGTCTCGCTGACCGCCTCGGCCAATCCGACCCGGCGGACTTCGACCCCCGGCGGAAAGGCGCCGGCGAGGCGTGAGGGCATCATGGAATCGAGCATGACGAAAACGCCGCGGTCGTCGGCCCGGCGGATCAGCCGGCCAAAGGCTTGCTTCAGGCGCAAGCGGGCCAGGCTATCGTCATAAGCCCGCCCCCCGAAGAGCGCGCGCCGCGCCCGGTGCCGAATGTCGGGGCGCGGCCAGGGCACGCGGTCGAACACGATCAGGCGGAGCGATCGCCCCGGCACGTCGACGCCGTCGCGCACGGCATCGGTGCCCAGCAGGCAGGAATCCTCCTCGGCCCGGAAGATATCGACCAGGGTCGCGGTATCCATGGGGTCGACGTGTTGGGCGTAGAGGCTGAGCCCGGCCGCTTCCAGCGGAGCGCCGACCCGGCCATGGACCGCACGCAGGCGCGATATCGCGGTGAAGAGGCCGAGCGCCCCGCCGCGCGCGGCCAGGAACAGTTCGCGGTAGCCGTCGGCGACCCGGTCCATGTCGTCCTTGCGCAGGTCGGTGATCACATAGACCCGGGTCTGGTTGGGGTAGTCGAAGGGCGAGGGGACGCGCGCGCGAACCGCGGGCTGGGCCAGGTGCGTGGCGCCGATCCGCGCCTCCGCCGCGGTCCAGTCCGCCTCGGCATCGCCGCTGCCGTCGGTCAGGGTCGCCGAGGTGATGACCGCCCCGTGCGCGGGCGCCAGCACCGTGGCGGCGAAGGGGATCGTCGGGTCAATCCAGTGGCGGTAGAGGCCGACATCCAACTCGCGCCCATCGCTGCGCTCAAGCGCCAACCAATCGACGAACTCGGCCGGGGTTTCCGTTTCCAGCGCGGCGAGCATGGCCCGCCAGGCGGCCAGTTGCGCGATGCCGCGCCGCTCGATCCCCCGGCAAGTCGCCTCGATCCGGCGCCGCGTGTCGCTGTCCAGGGTCGCGGCCTCGTCACTCAGGCGCTGGGCCAGGCGGGCGTGGAAGCGGACCAGGGGTTCTTGCAGCCGGCGCAGGCCGTCGCCCAGCTCAAGCGCCGCATCCAAGACCTCCGCCGTGGCCGGCCGCGCCTCCACCTCCAGGCCGTACGGGCTATTGGGCGCGGGCGCGCGGGCCAGGATCTGTGCACTCACGGCAATCAGAAAATGCTCCGCCGCGCCTTGCGGCGCCCCATCGCTCAGGCGTTGGTGCCAACCGTCGCCGGGCAGGGCCCGGGCGGCGCGCAGGATCTCGTCGGTGAGGGTTTCCAATTTCTCATCCCCCGCCACCAAATCTTCGGTGCGGCGGCGCAAACCCCGAATACGGCTGCCGCGCCGTCCATCCTCGGCGCCGACCAGCCAGCGGCGCAGGGCCACGGCTTCCTGGCCCGAGAGGTGAGCGGCAAAGGCGCTGTCGGCGGCGGCGAAGACGTGGTGCCCTTCGTCAAAGATGTAACGCTGCGGCAGATCGCCTTCCTCGCCCGCGCCCAAGGCGGCCTGGATCATGACCAGAGCGTGATTCGCGACCACGATACGGGCATGGCGCGCGCGCCGGATGCCGCGCTCGATGAAGCACTTGCCGTAGTGCGGGCAGGCCGAGTAGACGCATTCGCCGCGCCGGTCGGTCAGTCCCAGGCTGCGCCCGCGCCCGAGCAGATCGGCCAGCCAGCCCGGAAAGTCCCCGCCCACCATATCGCCGTCGCGGGTCCGCGCGGTCCAGCGGGCCATGAGACCGATCGCCACCGCGTCGCCGGGGCGCATCGGCAAGGCGCGCACCGCTTCCTCCAGATTGAGCAAGCACAGGTAGTTTTCGCGCCCCTTGCGGATGACCACGCGCTCCGCCTTGTCGCCGGGCGCGGGATAGAGGCGGTCCAACTCGTCGTCGATTTGGTGCTGCAGGTTGCGCGTGAAGGTCGAAATCCAAACCGTGCCGTCGTTCTTCTCGGCCCAGACACTGGCCGGGGCGATATAGCCGGCGGTCTTGCCGACCCCTGTCCCAGCCTCGGCCAGGACAACGTTGGGGGTGTCGGGCGCCGGGCGGGGGGCGAAGGCGCCGCTGGCAGCGGATGCGTAGTCGGCTTGCTGCGGCCGTTCCTCGGCCGCGCCCCCGAGCATTTTCGCTAACCGCGCGCGTGCTTCTGCCGGGTCGACCGCTTGTTGGCCCGGCGGTGGGGGCGGGGCCTGGTCGCTCCAGGCCGGAAGGCGGTCCCAAACGTTCAAGCCGGCCCGCGCGCCGCGTTCGGTCTCCGTCTCGCCGAGGGCGTGCAGTACGAAGGGTGCCCAAGGCCAGTCTGCCCGTCCCATGACCCGGGCGGTGGCGGCCGCGTCGCGGTCGCGGGCGCGATCCGCCGCCGCCAATTCGGAGAGCAAGCGCACCGCCGCCTCGCGCAGCGTAGCGGCCGCGCCCTTCAAGTCCGTTGGCGGCGCCAAGCCAAGGACCTCGGCGAGCCCGCGTGGCGTCGGCACGCAAAAGCTGGCCGGGCGGACGAAGGCAAAAAGCTCCAGGAGATCGAAGGCGGCGATGCCGGGCAGCCCTAGGCGGCGGGCGGCCGCGCGGGCGTGGCACACGAAGGGTGCTGCTGCGCGGGTCCGGGCCGCCGCGCTCTCGATATCCAAGGTGATGATCTCCCCTTCGGCGTCGACCCAGACCGCTTCATGTAGGCCCGCGACCAGGATCGGCGCGAGAGGCAGGCGGACCCGTGCCGCCGGAGATGAGTGCGGTATGGCGCTGGAAGCGGGTGGGGCGGGGCCGGACATGGCGCGACTATAGGCAGGCGGCGGGGGCGCGTCACTGGCCGCGCTGCGCGGCCAGGGATTGCGCGGCTGGCCTGGCTCGTCCCGCCCGTGTATCACTGCGTCATGACTATCGGGGGCTTTCTCGACCCGTGAGCGCAGGTGACGACGATCTGGGGCAGCTGCTCGGCCGGCTGGTTGAGGGCGATAAGGTGGCCTGGAACCAATTCGTGGCGCGTCACGCGGCGGTCGTTTACGCGGCGGTTCAGCGCCGCCTGGCGCCGTTTGGACGTCAGGACGATATCGAAGACGTCATACAGGACGTCTTCGTGAAGCTCTGCGCGCGCGATTACCGATTGATCAAAACCTACGATTCGGCGCGCGCAAAGCTTACGACTTGGCTGACGGTCGTCGCCAACAGCACTGCGATCGACCATTTGCGACGGCAAAAAAGGGGCAACCGGCCGATCGACTCAGTGCCCGAAGCGGAACTCTCGGTAGACCCGCCCGCGGACCCGGTCCAGGTCAAGATACCCGATGGGTTGCTTTCGCCCCGTCAGGCGCTGGTTCTGGAGATGCTCTATCGGCGCGAGATGGATGTCGCCGAGGCCGCCGCGACCATGGGCGTAAATCCGCAGACCGTTCGCAGTATGCACCACAAGGCGTTAACCAAGCTGCGGGCCCATTTTCAGGCTGAAGAGGACTGAGGCTCCGAAAAGAGGGGATAATATGGCGCCGCGTCGCGTAGAATAGGGGATCAGGAGTTGGAAAGACGATGAACGAGAAGGGAACCGGGAGCGAGAAAGGGACTGACGCCGCCGATGGCGCCACCTTGTGGTATCGGGCACGCCCCTCGTGGCGCGAGGCCACCGGTGTATCCGAGGCGCCGGATGCCCTGACGCTGGCCGCCTATCTTGACGGGTCCTTGGACGAACTCTCCGCCGAGGCGGTCGAGACTTGGATGGCGACGGCGCCCGAGGGTTTGGACGACATCCAAGCGATTCGAGCAACTTTAGCGGCTCCACCGCTTGATGCACCCGACCATGTGGTTGCGCGCGCCCAAGCCATCGTCCACGCGCGACCGGTCTCGGGGCCGGCTCTGGGGCCGGCTGAGGCCGGCTGGTTGAGCCGGATCTTTGCTGGACCCGCCGGACTGTTGGGGCCCGCGGTTTGGGCCGGAGCGGCGGCGGCCGTCTTGTTGGCCTCGGTTTCGGGGTTCGAGCTTGGCCGCGTAGGTGTTGAGCACCTGGCGTCCCTGGATGCCACGGTGGCCGAGGATGTGCGCCTGGTCATGGGCCGTGGCGGACAGGACCTGCTCTAGAATGCCATGGCGCGGGATGCCCTTTACATGAAGAATCGCCTGCCCTGGTTTCTGTTCGCGGTATCCTTGACGGCGAACGTCTTTTTCGCCGCCGGCGTCGGTTACACGGTTTACCAAGACCGGCGGGCCGCCGACTCGCCCGAGGCACGTGTCGACATGGTGGCGGAGCGGCTAGGCTTGGACGAAGCTCAACACGAGGCGCTCAGCCTACTGCGCGAACGCTCGGCAATGCGCCGTCCGGGCCTGCGTCAGGCCGATGCGCCGGTCCGGGCGGCAGTCCTGAAGCAGGTGGCTCAGCCCCAATTCGACCGGGACCTCGTGATGAGCCTGCTGGTCGAGCGGGACGAGGAACGCCGGCCCTATTTCGCGGAGTACGCCGAGGACCTTCACGGCTTTCTGATTACCTTGACCCCGGAACAGCGCGAAAAGTTTCTCGACATGGCCCGCGAGCCGGGCTTTCTACGCCGCGTTTATCGGGGGAAACGTAAAGCTAGCCAAAACTAGGGCCCGACCTAGGGCGAACGCATTTGTCGCTGCAGAGGCACCGGTGCGGCCTTCGACAAGCTCAGGATGAGGTCGATCGTGTATGGCATAAAGAAATGTCCTCATGCTGAGCTTGTCGAAGCACGCACTACGCCGATCTAAGCCTTCCCTCAGCAGCGACGTCACGATATCCGATCAGCCTAAGAGGCGGTTCGGAGCGCGTTGACGCCCAAAGCGGCCGTGTCTATACCAAGTCTCGTTGATAGCGACCCATACGCCCCACCGAAGGCCGACATCTTTTGTCCCTAGGCGTCGTTGCGGGCTGCTTATGGTGCACGCACCATGGCGCAACCCGCGCCTAACCGAGAGACAAAACCTTGGCGGTGAAATGGGCCGGTATTAACGAGACTTGGTATAGGTTGCCGATTCCATTCTCAAACGTGGTTCAGGGAATATGACGAGTGAGCGCGAACTGGCCGAGGCGGCGCGCGCCTGGCCCTTCGAGGAGGCGCGGAATCTACAAAAGCGCCTCGGCGGGAAAACGCCGGAGAAGGGATACGTGCTGTTCGAGACGGGCTACGGTCCCTCGGGCCTGCCGCATATCGGCACCTTTGGCGAGGTTGTGCGCACGACCATGGTGCGCCGGGCCTTCCAACGGCTGAGCGATATCCCGACCCGGCTCTTTTGCTTTTCCGACGACATGGACGGCTTGCGCAAGGTGCCCGACAATGTTCCGAACCGGGAGATGGTCGCCAAGCATCTGGGCAAGCCGCTGACCCAGATTCCCGACCCCTTCGGCGAGCACGAGAGTTTCGGCGCCCACAACAATGCGCGCCTGCGTGCTTTCCTCGATTCGTTCGGCTTCGACTACGAATTTAAATCGTCGACCGATTTATACGCCTCCGGGCGTTTCGACGATGCCTTGCGCCGGGTCCTCGAATGCTACGATCAAGTGATGGCGATCATGCTGCCGACCTTGGGACCGGAACGGCGCGAAAGCTATAGCCCCTTCCTGCCCATCTGCCCCAAGACCGGGCGCGTGCTTCAGCTCCCAACCATCGAGCGCGATGTCGCGGCGGGCACCATCGTTTACCGCGATGAGGACGGTAAAGATGTCGAGGTGCCGGTGACCGGCGGTCACTGCAAGCTGCAGTGGAAGGCGGACTGGGCCATGCGCTGGTTTGCGTTGGATGTGGACTACGAGATGTCGGGCAAGGATCTGATCGACTCGGTCAAGGCGGCCAGCCGGATCACGAGCGCTCTGGGCGGCAAACCGCCGGCCGGCTTCAATTACGAACTCTTTCTCGACGAGAACGCGCAGAAAATCTCCAAGTCCAAAGGTAACGGCCTGAGCGTCGAGGAATGGCTGAGTTATGCGCCGCCGGAGAGCCTGTCGCTGTTCATGTATCATAAGCCGCGCGCGGCCAAGCGTCTTTACTTCGACGTCATCCCTCGCGCGGTCGACGATTACTTCACATTCCTGAGACGCTACCACGAAGAGGACGAAGCCGCGCGCCTGGGCAACCCGGCATGGCACATTCACAACGGTCGGCCGCCCCAGGACAATGTGCCTCTGACGTTTAATCTGCTGCTCAATCTGGCCAGCGTGTGCAATGCAGCGGACCCTGCGACACTCTGGGGTTTCATCTCGCGTTACGTGCCCGGGGTGAACGCGGAAAACGCGCCGACGTTGGATTCTCTGGTTGGCTACGCGATCCGCTATTACGCCGATTTCGTGAAACCGGCCAAGCGCTACCGCACACCAAGCGACATGGAGCAGACGGCGCTCGCCGATCTGTTGGAGCGGCTGGAGGCCCTGCCCAAAAACGCCGATGGCGAAGCGATCCAGACCGAGGTTTACGAGGTTGGCAAACGCCACGACTTTGCAGATCTGCGGGCCTGGTTCAAAGCCCTCTACGAAATTCTGCTGGGCCAGGAGCAGGGCCCGCGCATGGGCACCTTCTTCGCGATTTACGGCCTCGATGAAAGTAAGGCCCTCATACGGCGGGCTCTCGCCGCCGAAGATCTCGCGGTCGGGTGAGGGGCTCGCCTACCCCTTAAGGGCCCAGTCGAAGTACATCTCGCGCGCTTGGGTATAGATCGGGCCGGGTTGAAGGTCGCGGTCCTCGACCCGTGTGACCGGCAGAACCTTGGCGAGGTTCCCGGTCGTGAAAACCTCGTCCGCGTCCATAATGTCGGCGAAGCTCATGGTGCGCTCGTGTACCTCGATACCCGCGTCGCACAGCAGCTTCGCGACCCTGTGGCGGGTGATGCCGCTTAGGAAAGTTCCGTTGGCGACCGGCGTGTGGGCGGCGCCGTCCTTGGCGATCCAGATGTTAGCGGTCGCCAGTTCCGCAACATTGTCGTTGCCATCCAGCATCACCGCATTGTTGAAGCCCTTTTCATTGGCTTCCATGAGGGCGCGGCCGGAATTGGGATACAGACAGGATGCTTTGGCCATGGTGGGCGCCATGCTAGGCGAAGGGCGGCGCAGGCTCGACAGGCAGATCGAAAACGGTCCCGGCTGGGGTAAAGGTACTTCGTGGAGGGTGAGGCAGAACCGGGTCGAGTCCGGGTCGGGGGCGACGAAAAACGTGCTGTCGCCGGATTCCGGCCAGAACATGGGCCGTACATAGAGTTCGGCGCCCGCCGGGAAGCGGGCGATCCCTTCTCTGGCGATTTCCATGATTTCGCCGGCCGAAAGCATCGGCTTCATGCCGAGCGCGCAGGCTGACTTGACGACGCGCGCGCAGTGCAGATCCAAGTCCGGCGCAACGCCGGCGAAGGCGCGGGCGCCGTCGAAGACGACGGAGGCCATCCAGGTCGCATGCGTCATGGGACCCAGGATGGGTGGGTTACCCTCCACCCACTCACCGTCGAGATAGTGGATCGCCGTCATGGCAGAAGTTCCTTGACCTGAATACCTCACGCCGGGCCGTATCGGCCCGGTGCTTGCATCAGGCTAGCACAGTTGCTCGCCTTGGCCAGCCAAAAGCGCGCCAAACAGTGATGCGGGCAAGAGGCGGCGTCTTATTGTCGGATTATTGGCTGGCCCAGACGATACGTGCGATCCAATCGATCGCCCCGCTATCGAGTACACGGTCCGGGTGCGCACGGTTCAGTGAGACGAGCTCCACTCGCTGGGCGCTCTGGCGTAACAACTGTTTCGCCATGACCTCGCCGTCGCGGGTCTTGACGACGACGCGGTCGCCACGCCGGAGGCTGGCCTCCGGCGAGATCACAATGATGTCCCCATCGCGGTACACGGGCGCCATACTGTCGCCGTTAACCTCCAAACCATAGGCGTGTGGATCGGAGATACGCGGGAACAGCACCTCGTCCCAGCCCTTGCCGGCCGGGAAACCGGCGTCGTCGAAAAATCCTTCGTTGCCGGCTTGGGTGTACCCAATGACGGGAATCCGCTGAGCCAGAACGGCGGCGCCATCGTTGCCAACCTGGCTGACGAATTCGGCTAAGGATGCACCGGTCGCGTCAAGAACCTTGGCGAGCGATTCCGTGCTGGGCCAGCGTTGCTTGCCTTCCTTCGTGACGCGTTTGCTTTTGTTGAAGGTCGTCGGGTCTAGACCCGCGCGCCGCGCCAAGCCTGAAGGCGACATCCCATACTTTGCGGCCAGCCGGTCGATCGCCTGCCAAACATCGCCATGTCGGAGCATGGGAACATGGTCTCATAAATCTTGGCGCCGTGCATCAGGAACTTGAGGCAAGGCGCACCAAGAAAGGAAACCTCATACGTCGCCGGATTTGTGGCTTTCGGTCGAGGAGGCGTCGGACGCCGGGCGGGCAGTGCGAACCGGCTTCGGTCCCCGATTCTCCGCGGCCAAATCGTTCGCCTTGGCGGCACGGTGCGCGGGTGCGTTGTCCATACGCTCAACGGCCGCCAGCGCCGCCTTCAAGGCTTGGCTCTTACTTGCCAGGGGGTCGTTCGTACCTTTAGCCATACTATTTCCTCGAGCGGGCGCGGCGATATCAAGCTGCCCGGCTTATGTGCTCCACGCAAGCCGTGTGCCAATAGGTGGCAGGAGGCGCAGGGGCCGGGCGGGCGCAATTAAGACCCCAAACAAGTCGCCAAATGTGTGTGCTTTTTAGATCTAGGGTCCTTACTTGTATTGCATTTCGCAGGTCTGGCCGAGGCTGGGTGTTGCAAATTGCGCCGGGCGTCCTCTGGCCGCTGTTCACGACCCCAGCCTTTGGGTAGGGTCGCGCCATGACCGGGAGCCTGATCTATCACATTTGCAGGCGGGCGGAATGGGACGCGGCGGCGGCGCGCTTTTTCCACACCTTTACGGCGTCCTGCCGTTAGAAGCCGTGCACAGGGTCGAGGATTTGCCTCTTGGGTCGGACGGCGCGCACATCTTTCCGCCGCTTGGCGGTGTCTGAGGGTCTGCTGTTGGACCGTTTTAGCCTGACCGCGCCACTGCTGCGCGCGCTCGACCCCGAGACCGCGCATGACCTGACCCTTTGGGCCCTGCGCCGGGGCTTGGGTCCGCGCGGCACCGGACCTGATAATCCGATCCTGGCGGTGTCCCTTTGGGGCCGCACTTTTCCCAATCCCCTGGGCCTGGCTGCCGGCTTCGACAAGAACGCTTCGGTGATCGGGCCGATGCTCGACCTCGGTTTCGGTTTCGTCGAGGTTGGCAGCGTGACGCCGCAACCGCAGCCGGGTAATCCGCGCCCCCGCGTATTCCGCTTGGCGACCGACCGCGCGGTCATCAACCGCATGGGCTTTCCCGGCGAGGGCGTGGCGGTGGCGGCGCGGAACCTGTCCGCTTGGCGCGCACGAGCGCAGTATGGCTTGGTCGGTGTCAACCTGGGCAAGAACAAGGAAACCAAGGACGCCGTGGCGGACTACGCGGCCGGCGCGCGCGCTCTGGCCGCCCTGGCCGACTATCTGGTGATCAATGTCTCCTCGCCCAACACGCCGGGCCTGCGGGCGTTGCAAGGCCGTAGCGAATTGGAGGATTTAATCGTTCAGGTCCGCGCGGCGCGAGACGAGGTATGTCCGAACGACGGGCCGCCGCTGCTGGTCAAGATCGCGCCCGACCTTGGGGTGGCCGAGCGATCCGATATTGCCGAAGTCGCCCTCGGGCAAGGGATCGAGGGCCTGATCGTTAGCAACACCACGCTCCAGCGGCCAAGCTCCTTGCGCGGGCGCCACCGTGGCGAGGCCGGTGGGTTAAGCGGCCAGCCGTTGTCCGAACTCTCGACCGCGCTGTTGTCCGATATGTACGGCCTGACCGGAGGGCGGGTGCCCCTGATCGGCGTCGGGGGCGTCGGCGGGCCGGACCAAGCCTACGCCAAGATTCGCGCCGGGGCCTCGCTGATCCAACTTTATACCGCGATGATCTATGAGGGGCCGGGTTTGATCGCGCGGATCAAGGCGGGGCTCGTGCAGCGCCTACGCGCGGATGGCTTCGCGAAGCTCGCCGAGGCGGTGGGTGCCGACCACGCTTAACGCCAGCGCGGTCTTAATCGGGAAATCCAGCCATGGCGCGAACCTCCGCCGCGCTCTTGCCGTCTCGGCGCAAGGCGCGGATCGACAAGGCGTCGTTGCGTTTGGCGAGGCGTTCGCCGTGTTCGTCGGATAGCAGTCCGTGATGATGCCATTGCGGCACCGGCAAGCCGAGTAGAGCCTGAAGCAATCGATGGATGTCGGTCATGGGGAACAGATCCTCGCCGCGCGTGACCAGCGTGACGCCCTGGTCGGCGTCGTCCAAGGTGACCGCCAGGTGATAGCTGGTCGCGATATCCTTGCGCGCGAGCACGACATCGCCGTGCGCCAACGGCTCTGCCTGGATTTTCCCCTTGTCCCGGTCTATCCACGTCAGCGGACCGGTCGAAGCGAGCGCCTTCGCGATATCGAGGCGCAGGCCATAAGGCTTGCCTTCGGCCAGGTGCGCGGCACGCACGTCCTCGCTCAAGGTCCGGCAAGTGCTGGGATAAACCGCACCGCTGGGTCCATGTGGCGCTCGGCCCGAGGCCGCGATCTCGGCCCTGATTTCTGCCCTGCTGCAAAAACACGGATACAAGAGGTCCAATTTCCGCAATCCTTCGAGCGCGGCGGCATAGGCGGCTAGCTGTCCGGACTGATGGCGAACCGGGCCGTCCCAATCGAGGCCGAGCCAGCGCAGATCTTCCAGGATCGCGTCGATGAAGACAGGGTCGCTGCGTGGGTTGTCGATATCCTCGATTCGCAGCAGAAAACGGCCCCTCGCCGCGCGGGCGGCGCGCCAGGCGAAAAGCGCTGAATGCGCGTGACCCAGGTGCAGATAGCCGCTGGGCGAGGGCGCGAAGCGGGTGACGGTTTGGGTCGGAATTTTCGGCACCCCTTAAACCGCGCCGCCGTGGGCAAGTGGGGCCGCCTCCGCGAAGCGCTTGAAACGAAAGGCTGTGAGGTCGAGCGAGGGGCGGGCGTCCGCGATCGTTTCCGCCATTAGGCGTCCGGCGATCGGCCCAATGCCGAAGCCGTGACCGCTAAATCCGGTCGCGACGTACAGGCCTTCATATCCTGGCACCGCGTCGAGAACCGGAATCTCGTCGGGCGTCGCCTCGATCATGCCAGCCCAGCTTTGTTCGACATGAAGGTTCGCCATGGCCGGCAACAGTTTTTTGAATTCGGCGAAGGCGCGCCTGACGGCCCTGGCGTTAGGTTTGGGGTCGAGCACGCGCTTGCGCTTCATTTGGCGCGTTAGCGCCTTCTGGCCGCCCAGCATGATACCCAAACCGTCCCAGGTTTCGCGCCCCACCAGAAACTTGATGTCACCGCTCTGAGCCTTGAAGCTTGGCCAAAAATCGCGCAGATAGCGCAGGCAATCTGGCATGATATAGAGGTCGGCGGCACGCCCCGGCGCCACGTTGAAGGACCCATCGCGACGCTGGCGAAACCCGATGTGGTTACACCATACCCCCAGCTGACTGTACTCGGGCGCGCGGTTGGTGCGCAGCACTGTGGCCTTGACGTATAGCTGCGGCAACTCGACCCGTAAGCCGCGCAGGAAACGGCTGGTCCAGGCTCCGGCGGCGACCATGACCTTGCCGGCGCGGATCTCGCCCTGTTCCGTGCGCAGGCCGGAAACCGCGCCCCCGGCGGTTAAGATTTCCTCGACCGTACAGCCGGTGCGCACCTCGACGCCCTGACGCTGGGCGGCCGCGGCGAAGGCGCGCGTGGTCTTGACCGGATCGGCCTGGCCGTCGCTGGGGGTGTGAATGGCGCCCGCCCAAGTGCCGGTGACCCCCGGCAGCATGGCTGTGGCCTGCGAGGCGCTCAGCAGGCGGCTATCCAATTGGTAGTCGCGGGCGTGTTCCAGCCAGGCCGCGTAACCCGCCAGGCGCTCCTCATTCTCCGCCAGGTAGATCAAGCCGCCTTGGCGCCATTCGAGATCGGCTTCGAGTTCCTTCGAGAGCTCGCGCCACATGCGGTTGCACTCAATCATGAGGGGAATTTCACGCGGGTCGCGGCCCTGCTGGCGCACGAAGCCCCAATTGCGGCCCGATTGCTCGCCCGCGATTTCGCCCTTTTCCAGCAGGATCACGCTGAGGCCCCGGCGGGCCAGGTAATAGGCGCTCGCGCAGCCGGCAATGCCGCCACCGATCACGGCCACGTCGTAGGTCTGCTGCGTCATGAGGTTCGCGTTCCCTATACGTTGTCGCCGTGTTGTAGCAGGGCGGCGGCGCACCGGGAAAGGTGGCGTCACCGCGCCCAGGACACTATGACTCGACGGCATGGCTAAAAGCATCCGCGCCGACAGCTCCTTACGCCCGGCCTTGGAGGCCCTGGCTGCGCTCGATCCCGATATCGCACGCTGTTATCCCGCTTGCGGTTTGCCGCCGGTGCGCCGGCACAAAACAGGCTTCGCCGGCCTGCTTCGAATCATCATGGCACAGCAGGTCTCGACCGCTTCCGCCGCCGCGATCATCGGCCGCCTGGATGCGGCGGTGCGCCCCCTGACACCCGAGGGGTTCCTGGCGCTGGAGGAAGCCGAGCTCAAGGCCATCGGCCTAAGCCGGCAGAAGATGCGTTATGGCCGCGCCTTGGCGGAGGATTTGCTCGCGCGCCGGATCGACCTGCGCGCCCTGACCCGCATGGCCGACGAGGAGGCCATCGCCCATCTTATGCAAGCCAAGGGAATCGGGCGCTGGACCGCCGAGATCTACCTGCTCTTTGCTTTGCGCCGGCCCGATGTCTGGCCGGTTGGCGACCTTGCGGTCCAGGCCGCCGCGCAACGCCTGAAGAACCTGGACGTGCGCCCAGAAGGCGAGGCCATGCGCGCCCTGGGCGAGCCTTGGCGGCCCTATCGAAGCGCCGCGGCTCGCTTCCTGTGGCATCTCTATCGCCATCCCGGCGTGCCGGATTAAACCCAAGTCTCATCGATAACGAGGGCATAATACATGACGACAGCGATCGAACTGGAGGGGCCGAGGTCCGGCCGCAAAGCGGGCGACGCCCGGGAACTGGTGATCCTGCTGCACGGTCTGGGCGCCGACGGAAACGATTTGATCGGGCTGGCGCCGAATTTCGCGCATGTTCTGCCGGAGGCAGCCTTCATCTCTCCCCACGCCCCGTTTCCTTGCGATATGTCGCCATTCGGGCGGCAGTGGTTCAGCCTGCAATCCCGCGAGCCTACGGCTATTCTGGAGGCCGTCCGGGCCGCGGCCGAGCACCTGAACGCCTTCATCGACAAAGAACTCGGGGCTCACGGATTAAGCGACGATCGCTTGGTGCTGATCGGATTCTCCCAAGGCACCATGATGGCGCTGCACGTCGCGCCGCGCCGGGCCCAAGCCTGCGCCGCGCTGATTGGCTTTTCGGGCATGCTGGTCGGGCCGGAGTTACTCGCCTCCGAGATCAAGAGCCGGCCGCCGGTTCTGCTGGTTCACGGGGAGGCCGATGAGGTTGTCGGCTTTGGGGCCATGGCGGCCGCGCGGGAAAATTTGACGGCAAACGGCGTGGCCGTAAGCGCCTTGGCGCGCCCCGGGCTCGGTCATGGGATCGATCAGGCGGGTATTGGCGCGGCCATGGCCATGTTAGGCGAGCGGTTGGGCAATCGAGCCACCGCTTGAGCCCGGTTACCTTTCGTCAAGGATGCCGCGTCAAACTATTTGAGTGTCGTGCGCAATACGCACATTATGTCCTAAATATGAAGTTTAAGAGAGGCTATTCTACCAGATATTGTACATGACCGCGTGTTCAAGTATCAAAACGGCAACCGCCGACGACCGAAAGCGGCCGACGGCGGAGCTCACGGATCAACGACTCATGGAAGCATGACGGGTGACCGCCGCGACAGCCAACTTTCCGGCCCTTGTGCTGAACGCCGACTTTCGGCCGCTCAGTTATTTTCCGCTGTCGCTCTGGTCGTGGCAGGACTCAATCAAGGCGGTCTTTCTGGACCGGGTCAACATCGTTTCCGAGTATGAAACCGTTGTGCATTCGCCGACCATCGAGATGCGCTTGCCCAGCGTCATTGCGCTTAAGGATTACATTCACCTCGACCGGCGTCCGGCCTTTACCCGCTTCAACGTTTTTCTGCGCGACCGCTTTCGCTGTCAATATTGCGGGGTCGCGTATTATTCGGAAGACCTGACCTTCGATCACATCATTCCGCGATCGCGCGGCGGCCGCACGACCTGGACCAATGTCATCACCGCGTGCCAGGACTGTAATCTGCGAAAGAGCAACCGCACCCCCCATGAATGCAACATGCACCCGCAGTATCCAGCCGAACAACCGACGACGTTCCAACTGCAAGAAAACGGCCGCGGCTTTCCGCCCAACTTTCTGCACGAAAGCTGGCGCGACTTCCTGTATTGGGATTCGGAACTGGAATCCTAGATCCGCTCCGACAGCCAGATAGCCAGGCGCGAGCCGGACTTGATCGCGGCGCTGAGGATTTCGTAGCCAGGGGCCTGTTCGGCACCCTGCGCGAGAGCGGCATCGCGGTGCGCCAGTTCGTCCTGACGAAATTCCTCGATTGAGGCCTTCAGTTCTGATTCCTCCGCGCCCAGTTGTTCTGCCTGCTGCGCATAGTGCTCGTCGATCACCTCTTCGACCGCAACCGTGCAGGCCATGGCGGCGCGCTCACCCATCAAACCGGTTGCCGCGCCCAAAGCGAAACCGGCGATATGCCACAGCGGCTGCAGCGCCGTTGGGCGTGCGCCGCGTGCCACCATCAGATCCTCGAAATGTTTCAGGTGCTTAAGCTCTTGCTCGTACATCCGGCGAATCGCAGCCGCGCTTTGGGAACGTCTGAGAACCGCCAACTGGCCTTCGTATATGCGCCGCGCGCCGTACTCGCCGGCATGGTCCACTCGAATCATACGCTCGACTAGATCGGCCGGTTCCAGGTCACCTGGGAAACGGGTTTTGCCACCTTGGGGTTTTTGGGGATGCGAGGTGCTTTTCATGGTCATGCCGAGCGCCTTCCACTCATGCGCGCCGCTGCCCACAAGCAAGCCAGCGCAAGTCCAAGGGATACGAGCAGATTATACCCTGCAATGGAAATGCCGAACAGCGACCAGGGAATTTGATCGCAAGCGACAAACTTGGTCTCCAGAAGTTGTTTGCGAAGATCTTCGATCGAAAGATTCGGATCGAAGACCGGCGCACTGCATTCCGCCGTGCCGCGCCACCACTGCTGCTCCACACCGACATGAAAGCCGGCGATAGATGCGCCAGCCAGAAACGCAAAACCGCCCAAGATAACCAGGGCGCGCCGGGTCGCCGGGTTGCCGCCCAGTGCAATACCCAGGAGCCCAAGCACAAAGGCGGCGCCAAAGGCATAGCGTTGATAGATGCAAAGCACGCACGGTTGCAGTCCGCCCCAAACCTGCGAGGCATAGGCGATGGCCAGGGCGCTCAAGCTGATCCCGGCGATTAGTGACGGTACCAGGCGGGGATGGTCGACAAGGTCCTGAAGCGACGGCGCGCGCATCGGACGGGCCCTTTCTAAAGCAAGTAACGCACCGCCACGAACCCCCCGAACAGAAGTACGAAGAAGACGACGGTCAAGATCGGCAGATTGCGCTCGATGAACACGCGAATAGGAGGGCCAAGCCACCAAAGCAGGCCGACTTCCAAAGCGAAACGGGCGCCGCGCGAGAGCGCGGAGGCGACGGTGAAAACAGTCAAGTCCAGGCCCGTGACCCCGCTGGCGATGGTAATCACCTTATAGGGGAAGGGCGTTAACCCGGCCCCGGCCACGATCCATGCGCCCCACTCGTTGTAGGTATCCTGAAACGTCTCAAAACGGTCCATCTGGCCGTAAAACTCTAGAATAGGCCGCCCCAACGACTCATAGAGCCCGGCGCCGATGGCGTAGCCCAAGAGTCCGCCCAAGACCGAGGCCACGGTTGCCACGATGGCGATGCGCAAGGCTTGATCGCGCGCCGCCAACACCATGGGTATGATCAGAACATCGGGAGGAATCGGAAAGACGGAGCTCTCGATGAAGGCGACCGCGGCCAATGCCCATAGGGCGTGGCGATGGCCGGCCAAGACCATGGTTCTATCGTAGAGGTTTTGCAGCACGCTTCAGGGGCCCGCCGAGCTCGAGAGGGACATTGGATCGCTAGGCGCATCCGTGTAACAGTCCCGGCGCGGCCAGGCAATCCGGTCATGCTCTAGGTTGCTTGTAGCCCTGTACTCTGCAAGAAAACATCACAGGTCATCGAATTGGCTCTCTGGATAGGCCCGCCGCAGGCCCGAGGCTTCTGAAACAAAAGGTTCCATGAGCGAGATCGCCAGCTTACTTTTTGCGAACGAGGCCTTCTATCTGGCCTTCCGCAACCGCGACTTTGCCGGCATGGACGCGCTTTGGGCGTCGCAGACGGATGTGAGTTGTATTCACCCTGGCTGGGACTCCCTGGATAACCGCGAGGACGTGATGGCTTCCTGGCGCGGGATTCTCGACAACGCCGATTCACCGCCTGTCGAGAGCCGTGGAGCCCGGGCCAAGGTATGGAACGGGGCCGGCTTGGTTATTTGTTACGAATTGGTTGAGCAGAATGTTTTGGTCGCGACAAACGTCTTTGTGAAGGAGGGGGCGGGCTGGAAGATGGTCCATCACCAAGCCGGGCCATGCCGTGTTTCACCCAACGGCTTGGGCGAGGAGCCCGAGCCCATCTCAGTGCAATAAGCAGGTATTCCTGCGGAGCCCAGCCCGAGTTTTGGAGCGGGCTCTTAGAGGATCTCGATGCTTTCGGCCATGGGGCCCTTTTGGCCGCTGCGGGTTGCCATACGTACACGCTGCTCCGGACCCAGGTTTCGCAGGCCCGCATGCTCCAAGACACGGGCTGAGACGAACACGTCCTGGCTGCCGTCATCCGGCACCACGAAGCCAAAACCTTTATCCGGGTTATAGAACTTCACCGTGCCTTCGACCTCCGTTGTCGGGCCGAGATTGCCGTAATCCTCACCGCCCGCGGGCGGCACATCGACGGGTATGTCGGTCACCCGGTGGACCGAGGCGACTTGCGGCCCCTTGGGACCGTTGCACAGGTCGCACACGATGGTAGCGCCCTGCGGCATGTGGTTAATTCCCGACCTGGTCACGACTGAAATGTGCACGAAGGCGTCCGGCGAGCCGTCGCTTGGTTGGACGAAACCGAAGCCTTTGGTCGGGTTGAACCATTTGACGACGGCCGTGATCTCCCGCTGAGTAATCTCCGATTGATCGAATCTACCTTGATCCATCATCCTTCACGCGCTCCAACTGCCCGTGCTCGGCGGCATCCACACCCCTCGACGGAGCTCCACCCAGGATCCAAGTTCTAAAAAATCCGACTTAATCTCTCAAGTCGTCGCGAACCGGATCACGATATCTATTAGATCTACTAGCAGGGCGGTATTCGTCCACACCGCCCTAATTCCATTCAAAAAACCTTGTACAGCATCCAAAAAGGCCGAAGCCCAGCCTTACTCTCTAGCGAATTCCGCCTGGTTTTGCCATAGGAATCGCCGAATTTGGGCAAAAGTGGGACAAACAGCGGCATTTCCGTCGTTTTGGCGTCGATTTTGGGGTTTTTCAGGAGATCAGGAGTCCGCTTGCCAAGCCTGCGCTCATGCCTATCATGCGGGCGCTTCAGTGCCCCTGTGGCGGAATTGGTAGACGCGGCAGACTCAAAATCTGTTGGTTGCAAGACCGTGCTGGTTCGAGTCCGGCCAGGGGCACCAAACGGCGTAAGGGGGCGCCGAACGTCTATCCCAGCCCGGTCCCAAACTTGCGCCAACCTAATACAGGTAACGCACCCCGATGGGATAGCCGCGGTCTTCGGGATGTGCGTAGTAGCTGGCGTGTAGGACGGTCCGGTTGTCCAGGATCGTAATTTCGCCGGTTCCGGCGGGCGCGCACCACGGTTGTTCCAAGACGACATTGCCTACCATCTCGGACATGGTTTCAGTCTCGAACAGCTGATAGAGCGACTTGAATTGGGCGGTCCGGTCACCCTCGTTGTACGCCTGCAGGTAGGCGACGGCGTTCGCGACGATCAAGGTGGACGAGGTGCGCGGCATCTTGTGGGTCTCGTCGAAGGGGTCGCGCCAAAACAACGAATAGCAATCTTCCTGGGTCGAGCCGCGGTCAACGTGGAATCTGAGGCTCGGGAATATGTTGCGCTGACCCTCGTGGCGATGGCGTGCCGGTAAATAAGCGTTGCGCAAGATGATGGGCCCAAAGGCCTTCACAATTTGACGCAATCCTTGGTCAAGGGTCCGGTTCTCGTCAAAAACGGGGATCTCGACGGCCTGATCGAATTCGAAGACGGATCCGAAATGCGGGAACTCGATCGGGACTATGGATATCGCGGCCCGGTTGCCGTAGTGCTTTTTGACGTTCTCGGCGTGATTTGGGATGCAGATACGGGCCGTGTATTCGAATTCACCCAGGTTTCCCCTGACCGGCGTGCCGGGGTCGCGGCGTAAGGCATCCAGCGATGCCGTCTCGAAGGCCAAGCTAGCCATGGATCTAACCCGATTGCCTGGCAAGCTTCAGGGCTTCGGCCAACACCTGGTCACGCAGTGCCCGCGCGAGAGCGTCGATGTCGTTCTGTAGGGACGCCAACTTGACGTTGGTGGGGTCTATGCGCGGATGCAGCGAAAACGTCGTTTCCGCGTTGTCGTTATCGGAAAACGTGACCGTGATATGCCAAGGCACGCTGAGTTTCTCGCTCAGGTGAAGCTCTTTGATCCCATCGGCCAGCACACGCAAGTGCACGACCGAGTGGGCATAGAACCAAACCTGCGGAAGCTTCCAAAACGAACCATCGGGCTTGTTGTGCCCCTCGCAAGACCAACACGGCTCAAATACGCCGAGCCGTTTCATCTCGTAAACCAGGGGTGCAATGCGGGTCTCGAGCGGATGCTTTTCAGGGTCGCTCGACAAGACCTGGGGGATATCGGGACAATTCCGCGAGCAGTTTCGGGGGTCCGGCTTCTGGCACGCGGCGCCGCACACCGAACCTGGGCGATCCTCGAATTTCAAAATCTCGTCTAACTCGGCACGCAACTCCTTGGGGTCCGTGCCATCTTGACCGCGCCGTCCGATACGCATCCGCCGGCCACCCTTCGCGCAATGATTGACAGCCCTGGAGATAACTCGCGTAACCTAGAGTAACCTTATTGCGGCCCGGTTAATGTTGCCGGCTGTTTGTAATAGGGTAGATTTTTATGGGGATAAATAGTGGGTAAGTCTGTGAAGAACCGCCATAACCCGTTGTAATAGAATGGCTATATTGAGGCCGATTTAGAGTGTTTTTTACCTGGGCTTGCTTATTGCCGGGCAGGGAGTTTCTCGCGATAATCTGATGACTCGTGGGCATAACTTGTGGGAGCCCCGATCGTGATCTCCGATTTCTTGAGTATGGTTATCGTCGCGCTAATGGTGGTTCTGGTTGTTTACCCGGCATTTCATCTGCTGCGCCAGACATGGCTCACGCGTCAGCACCGGCCGAGGTTAGAAAGCCGAGCGCCAAAGCCGCCACGGTAAACCGCCGACTCATCATCGCGCCTTGAGTAAAATGACGGCTACCGGCTTAGCCGTGGGCGGGGCCGCATGCTCTGGATAACCGTTATCAGCCTGCTCTGTCGGAGAGGGCGGTCGTCAGACCCATCGAAATACCGCGACCCCATATAAAATCGAAATCGCGAGGCCGCCCCACAGGGGCGTGCTGAAGATACCGAGCCAAGCCAGGTGGATAAAGGCGCTGCCAAGCAGGGTGATAAACAGCCGGTCGCCGCGCGTGGTGTTGAGTCCAAGAATGCCGTTTCGAGGATTGCCCCCCGGGCTCAACCGCTCCCAGACCATCATGGTCATCAGGGCGAGTAGAATAAAGATGAAGAATCCGGCGGTCGGCCAAGTCCACGCCATCCAAGAGAGGTCCATTGGCAGCCCCCTAGACTCTGCCTAGGGCAAAGCCCTTGGCGATGTAGTTGCGCACGAAATAAATCACGAAGGCGCCGGGAATAATCGTTAACGAGCCGGCCGCGGCGAGCAGGCCAAGCTCGTATCCCGAAGTGCTGGCCGTGCGCGTCATCACCGCCGCGATCGGTTTCGCCTCGACCGAGGTCAAGGTCTTGGCGAGCAGTAGTTCAACCCACGAGAACATGAAACAGAAGAACGCCGCGACGCCGATACCCGCGATTATGGCCGGAATAAATATCTTGATGAAGAATCGCCAGAAAGAGTAGCCGTCGACATAAGCGGTCTCGTCGAGTTCCTTGGGCACGCCGGACATGAAGCCTTCCAGTATCCAGACCGCGAGCGGGATGTTGAACAGGGCGTGGGCCAAGGCGACGGCGATATGCGTGTCGAACAGGCCGACCTCGGAATAAAGCTGTAAGAAGGGGAGCGCGAAGACCGCAGGCGGCGCCATGCGGTTGGTCAGCAGCCAGAAGAACAGGTGCTTGTCGCCCAGAAAACGGTAACGGGAAAAGGCATAGGCGGCGGGCAAGGCTACCGTGACGGAGATCGCGGTGTTGATGCCGACATAGGTAAGCGAGTCTATGTAGCCGTTGTACCAAGTGGGATCGGTAAAGATTGTCGTATAATTCTCAAGCGTGAAGTTCTTTGGCCACAGGGTGAAGGACCCTAGGATCTCGTTCGTGGTTTTGAACGACATGTTCAGCAGCCAGTAAATAGGCAGCATGAGAAACACGATGTAGAAGGCCGGCAGGAGCCACTTGTAACGTCTCGTCACTGCGCTTCGTCCTTCATGGTCAGAGTGTAGAACAGCCAGCAGGTCAGAAGGATGATGAGGAAGTAGATAAGCGATATGGCCCCTGCCGGTCCAAGATCGAATTGCCCCAAGGCGACCTTGACTAGATCGATCGACAAGAAGGTAGTCGCATTGCCCGGGCCGCCGCCGGTAAGCACGAACGGCTCGGTATAGATCATGAAACTGTCCATGAAGCGCAGCAGAAAGGCGATGATCAATACCCGCTTCATCTTAGGCAGCTCAATGTAACGAACGATTGCCCAGGGACTGGCGCCGTCGATTTTCGCAGCATGATAGTAAGCCTCGGGAATCGAACTGAGCCCGGCAAAAGCGAGCAGAACCACCAGCGATGTCCAATGCCAGACATCCATCAAGATGACCGTGAACCAGGCCGAAATGGGTTCCTGGGTGTAATCGTACCCGATGCCCAGACTGTTGAGCGCCTTTCCGAGCAGCCCGATGTCGGGCAGCGAAAAGATGTTCCACATCGCGCCGACGACGTTCCAGGGAATGAGCAGCGGCAACGCCATCAAGACCAAACACACCGATACCCAAGGCCCCTTGCGGGGCATGGAGAGCGCGATCGCGACCCCGAAGGGAATCTCAATTAACAAAATCACGGAGGTAAAAAATATCTGGCGCATAAGCGAGGCGGCGAAGCGTTCGGAATGGAGGACTTCCTCAAACCACTTCACGCCTTCCCAGAAGAAAATATTGTTGCCGAAGCTCTCCTGGACCGAATAATTGACCACCGTCATCAAGGGAATCACGGCATTGAAGGCCACCAGCACGACAACGGGGGCGACCAGGAACCAGGCTTTTTGATTGGTGAGTTTTACGGTCATGACGATGCTTCGGCGACAATCCAGCCGTCCGCGTAAATCTGCGTGTGGGCCGGGTCGAATTGGACCTGGGCGCGGCCAAGGGATACGGATTCGCCTTCAGGTACAAGGATCTGGATGCGAGCGTCGCCGGCCCTCGTATCGACGATGCGGTAACGTCCAACGTCGTTCACCTTTACGATCTCCACCGGAATGCCGTCCGGGCAAAAACTAACGAATTCCGGCCGTACGCCGAATTCTAGACGACTGTATCCGGCTGCCGGCCGTGACGTACTCGCGGTCTCTATGGAATGGCCGGCGAACCGGGGAACGCCGCTGTCGAATTCGCAGGGCAAGACGTTCATTCCCGGGGAGCCTATGAAATGGCCGACAAAGGTATGTTGCGGCTTCTCGAACAATTCTATCGGCGTGCCGACTTGCACCACCATGCCCTCGTGCATGACCACGACTTGATCGGCGAAGGTCATCGCCTCGGTCTGGTCGTGGGTCACATAGATCATGGTGGAGCCCACTTGCCGGTGAATTTCCTTGAGCTTGGAACGAAGGATCCACTTCAAGTGGGGGTCGATCACGGTCAGCGGCTCGTCGAATAGGATGGCGTTGACGTCGGAGCGGATAAGGCCGCGCCCAAGCGAGATTTTCTGTTTGGCATCGGCGGTCAGCCCGGCCGCCTTGCTGAGGAGCATTTCCTCCAGGTCCAGCATCTGCGCGATCTCGCGCACACGCGGGTCGATCTCTTTGTCCGGTACGCCCCGGTTGCGCAGTGGGAACGCAAGATTGTCGTACACCGTCATGGTGTCGTAGACGACAGGGAACTGAAACACCTGGGCGATGTTGCGCCGCTCCGGCGGCGTATCGGTCACGTCCTCATCGCCGAACAATACGCGCCCATGCGACGGAACGAGCAAGCCGGAGATGATATTTAGCAAGGTCGTCTTGCCGCAACCCGATGGGCCGAGCAGGGCATAGGCACCACCATCGGACCATTCGATATCCATGCCCTTGAGTGCCCAATCCTCATCGCGGCTGGGGTTCTCAAGGTAGCTGTGCTTAAGCTCTCGCAGGTTGATCTTCGACATCAGGCGGAAACCAATTCGTTATCCGGACCGAAGTAAATGCAGTTGGCGGCGTCTATGAAGAACTGCGCCCGCGATCCGATCTCGAAGGGGTGGATGCCCTGAGATTGCGACACCCATGTCCGCTCCCCGATCCGGAAATGGATAACACTCTCGGAACCGCTGAATTCCGTAATCAGAACTTCGCCCTCGACCGGCACCGCATGCCCTCGCCCGGCCACCGGCGTAATGTGATGAGGGCGGATCCCGACCGTGTAGGCGCTGTCGCTCAAGGTTCGCTGGCGCTCCATTGTCGGCCAGTTTACCGTTTCATTGAGCACGAAGGTGTCGCCCCGCTTGGCGACCGGCGCCGTGTTCATCGGCGGATCCGCGAACACCTGTGCGCTGCGCAAATCCTTGGGCCGGCGATATATTTCTTCGGTTCTCCCAAATTGCGTAACCTGGCCTTCATGGAGAGTAGCCGTGTGTCCGCCGAGAAGCAGCGCCTCGTTCGGTTCGCTGGTGGCGTAGACCACCGTGCAGCCGCGGTTCTCGAACAACTTCGGCAGCTCGTCGCGCAGTTCCTCGCGAAGTTTGAAGTCAAGGTTGGCGAGCGGCTCGTCCAAGAGCACCAAGTCGGCGTCCTTGACCAGCGCTCGTGCCAGCGCCGTGCGCTGTTGCTGACCGCCCGAAAGCTCATGGGGGCTGCGCTTAAGAAGCGGGGCAAGATTGAGCAACTCCGCCACGCTGGCCACGCGTTTGTTGATTTCCGCCGCCGGCGTGCGTTGGATGCGAAGCGGCGAGGCAATATTCTCAAATACATTGAAATTGGGATAATTGATGAACTGCTGGTGGACCATCGAAACATTGCGTTTTTGAACAGGGGCGCCGGTTACGTTCTTTCCGTTGAACCAGACTTGGCCGGAGGTGGGCCGATCCAAGCCGGCCATCAAATGCAGCATCGTGGTTTTGCCGGACAGCGTCGTGCCCAGCAGGATATTGAACCCGCCATCTTCGAGCTTGAGATCGGTGGGATAAATATGCGTCTCCGCTCCCGCACGTTTCTCGACCTGTTTGAATTCAAGGGTCATGGGCGCTCTGGTGACGTTATCCGGCAGCAAAGGCCGGCATCTTCGTGGTTGAGGAAAAACACCTGTCTCCCGAGGGGCCTAAACAGCCCCCCGGGATACACAAGTGTCAGAACTAGTCGTTCGACAATGCGAACGCTAAACTTAGTTCTGCCAGCGCTTCACTAACTCGTCGTAAGCGATGGTTTCGCCCTGCGGCTTTTCGTTGGCCAACTTCGCTTTCGGCGAGCCGGCCTTTTTGAGCCAATCCGCGCCATCCATCTCCTTATTCAGCCTGGGGCCGCAACCGCCGTAGACACCGGCCTTTTCGTCGACCGCCTGCATACGGGCCATGACCTGGTCCATCTCACCGGCCAAGCGGTCCATTGCTTGTTGGGCCGTGAAAACGCCCGAGTTCACGTCACCGATTTGCTGCCACCAAATCTGGGCGAGCTTGGGATAGTCGGGAACGTTGACACCGGTCGGAGTCCAGAGAACCCGGTCCGGCGAGCGGTAGAACTCGACCAACCCACCCAAATTCGGGGCCCGCTCAGTGAACGACGCGTGGCGGATGTCGCTGTCGCGAATGGGTGTCAGACCGACATGTGTCTTCTTCAGAGACACCGTCTTGGAAACCGCGAACTGAGCGAACAACCAAGCGGCCTTGCGGCGGTCAATGGGCGTGGACTTGAACAAGGTCCAAGAGCCGACATCCTGATAACCGAGCTTCTGGCCTTCTTCCCAATACGGGCCGTGCGGTGACGGCGCCATGCGCCACAGGGGCTTTCCGGCAGCATCCACGGTGTTGTTGCCCGATTCCTTCGACGCCACCATCGACGAGGTGAAGGCCGTGTACCAGAAAATCTGCTGGGCCACGTTGCCGGAGGAAAGAGCCGGCAGTGACTGGTAGAAGTCGTAGCTGGCAGCGCCCGGAGGGGCGTATTTGCGCAGCCATTCGTCCCACTTTCGGATCGCGTAGACCGCGGCCGGGCCGTTGGCGGCACCGCCGCGCGACACCGAGGCGCCCACAGGGTTACAGGTGCCGGGCTCCATGCGGATGCCCCATTCGTCGACGGGACGGCCGTTGGGAAGACCCTTGCTGCCGGCGCCGGCCATGGACAGCCAAGCATCGGTCATGCGCCAGCCGAGATCCGGCGCGCGCTTGCCGTAATCCATATGGCCGTAAATGCGGACGCCGTCGATTTCCTTGACGTCTTCGCTGAAGAATTCGGCGATGTCCTCGTAAGCGGACCAATTGACCGGCACGCCCAACTCATAGCCGTACTTCTTCTTGAACTGAGCCTTCAAGTCCGGTCGCTGGAACCAGTCATAGCGGAACCAGTATAGGTTCGCGAACTGCTGGTCGGGAAGCTGATAGAGCTTGCCGTCCGGGCCCGTTGTGAACTTAAGGCCCATGAAGTCGTCGAGGTCCAGCATCGGATTGGTGACGTCTTTGCCCTCGCCGGCCATCCAGTCGGTCAGGTTGACCGCGAGCTGCAGACGCGAATGAGTCCCGATCAGATCGGAGTCGTTAACGTAGGCATCGTACAAATTACGCCCGGTCTGCATCTGGGTTTGTACGGCTTGGACAACCTCGCCCTCACCTAAGATCTGATGGTTGACCTTGATGCCGGTAATTTCCTCGAAGGCCTTGGTCAGAACAGTCGACTCGTAGGTGTGAGTCGGGATGCCCTCGGACAGAACGTTGATTTCCATGCCCTTGAAGGGAGCAGCGGCTTTCATAAACCACTCCATTTCCTTCATCTGATCGCTCTTGGACAGAGTCGACGGCTGGAATTCCTTGTCGATCCAACTCTCGGCTTCCTTCATACCGGCGAAGCTCGCGCTCGCGAACGACACCAGCGCCGCCCCCGCGACGGCGGTCAATAATATTCTCTTCACTGCATTGCCTCCTTATCTAGTTTTTTGTCACAAACTATCAGCCGAATGATATTCGATATCAATCGGACGTCGCCAAAGATCTGGAGTCCGCCCAGGGGCCTGGCTCCAGGGTAATTCACCAAAATCTCGGTGCAAGAAATTCGCTGGACGCACGCTAGGTTCGGTATCATCTCGTGGCCACCCTTTCCTGGGCCGGCGCGCTCTCGCCGAAAAACGCCGCCAAACGCGCGCGTGTCGGTGCTGCCACATGGAGACCCAGCTTGGAGCGGCGCCACAGAACGTCTTCGGCGGTCGTTGCCCATTCGTGTTCGCGCAGATAGGTGATCTCGGCCTCATGAACGCCGTCGCCCAAATCTTCGCCGAGGTCCGCCAGGTCCTTCGCATCGTTCAGCAGACGTTCGGTTCGTGTACCGTAGGCGCGCGCGTAACGCCACGCCAGATCGCTTGGCAACCAGGGTTTGCTCTTGCACAAGCCCGTCACATAAGCATCGAAGTCGCCGTCCGGGATGTCGCCGCCAGGCAAGACGGCGCGCTCGGTCCAAGCCGGTCCCGAGCGTCCCAAGGTCGGGAGAAGTTTGTCCATCGCGTGCTCGGCCAGCTTGCGGTAGGTCGTGATCTTGCCGCCGAAAATTGACAGCATCGGCGCGTCGTCGTCGTTCGCTCCCCGGTCGATGTCAAAGACGTAATCGCGAGTGACCGCGGACACATTGGCGCGGGCATCGTCGTAAAGCGGGCGTACGCCAGCGTAGCTCCAGACCACGTCTTCGGGCACGATCGGTTTGGCCAGGTACCGATTAACAGCCGCACAAAGGTAGCCGACCTCGCCGCCGGTGATCTGGGCCTCCGCCGGGTCGCCCTCAAAGGGAACGTCGGTGGTTCCGATCAGCGAATAATCGCCTTCGTAAGGAATAATGAAGACGATCCGCCGGTCATCGTTTTGAAGTATGTAGGCGTGATCGCCCTCGCAGACGCGCGGCACCACGATGTGACTTCCCTTGACCAGGCGCAGGTGGCTTTCCCGGTTACCCCCGGCGACCGTGCCTAACACATCGGCGACCCAGGGCCCGGCGGAATTGACCACGGCGCGCGCGCGCAGGTGCACCGCCGCGCCGCCGTCCCGTGACTCCAGCTTCGCATGCCAGAGGCCATCGGCCCGGCGCAGGGATGTACAACGGGTGCGCGGCGAAATCCGGGCGCCACGTTCAGCTGCGTCCATGGCGTTCAAGACCACCAAGCGGGAATCCTGCACCCAGCAATCCGAGTAACAGAACGCCTTGGTGAAACTATCTTTCAGGGGACGCCCTGCGGGGTCGCTGCGTAAGTCCAATCCATAGGATCCGGGTAATTTCTTGCGGCCGCCCAGATGATCGTAGAGAAACAGACCGATCCGAACCATCCAGGCCGGGCGCAGGCCGGCGTTGTGCGGCAAGACAAAGCGCAATGGCCAAATGATGTGGGGCGCTGCGTTCAACAGGACTTCGCGCTCGATCAGCGCCTCGCGCACCAAGCGGAACTCATAAGTTTCCAGATAACGCAGGCCGCCATGAATGAGTTTGGTACTGGCCGAAGACGTCGCGCCGCCCAAATCGTCCTGCTCGCACAAAACGACGGACAAGCCTCTGCCCGCCGCGTCACGCGCGATGCCGGCACCATTGATGCCGCCGCCGACAATTAGCAGGTCGACCGGGTCCGCTTCCGGCACCAGAGATATCCTCCCGTTTCGCCCGTGCGGCCGAATTCTTGAGACTTCTTCGACACCAATGATCCGGTGTCCGCCGCACTAGGACTGTTTAACCATAGATATCCGATTTTTTATTCACAAGCGAAAAAATATAGGTTCATTTTGTTCAAATATGAACATCGATGGATTCGCAAAGGGCGAATCGCCTATAACACAACAGTTTAGAGACATGTGTCATGCGGTATGATCGGTATCCAGCCGAGGATAAATCTAAAACTGAGGCTCAGATTCGACTCCGCCGGGCGGCGCCACTTGAAGTTGGACCTGTGCCGCTGCGAGCATGTCGGTGAGCGCGGCTGGCGGCACGCGGTCTGTGAAGAAGGCATCGATCTGCGACATATGGCCCAAGCGGACCATCGCGCTACGGCCGATTTTGGTCTGGTCGGCGGCTAAAAACACTTGGGCTGAGTTTGCGATAATGGCTTGGGCGACCCGGACTTCCTGGTAGTCGAAATCCAATAAGGTGCCGTCGTGGTCGATCCCGCTAATGCCAATGATGCCGAAATCGACCTTGAATTGGCCGATAAGATCGACGGCTGTCGGCCCCACAATGCCCCGGTCCCGGGCTCTCACCGTGCCGCCGGCCGTGATCACCTCGAAATCCGGGTTGCCGCTCATGATACTCGCAACATTGAGATTGTTGGTGATGACGCGCAGACTGGCGTGATCCATAAGGGCCTTGGCTACTTCCTCCGTCGTGGTGCCGATATTGATGAAAAGCGAAGCCCGGTCTGGGATGTGCCGGGCCAGCAGCCGGGCGATCCGCTGCTTTTCCTCCAGGCACAGGACTTGCCGCGTCGGATATGCGAGGTTCTCGACGCTGGAGGGCAGTCCGGCTCCGCCGTGGTAGCGGCGCAAAAGGGCGCGATTGCACAACGCGTTGATATCGCGCCGTATTGTCTGGGTCGTGACCGCAAAACGCTGGGCTAAGTCGTCGATCGACACAAAACCGTGCCGCCGGACGAGATCCAGGATTTGGGTCTGACGTGGGCTGATCGCCAAATGAAGGCTCCCTTCGCGCATCCTTGGCTGGTCGAGGGCGGCCAGGCGCCCTCGTGGAAGAGTATGCCGCTCATGTTCGGAAATGAACACCCGGATTGCCGCATGGTTAAATATAGCGGTCTGCGCCGCCCTCTAGCTGGCCCTCATTGGTCCTGCCCTCGCCATCGTGCAATGCGGAAACGCCGTCTTAAAGGCTTTATACGATACTATCTAGGCGAGCAGAAAAGCTGCCTTGCCGCCTGGGTTTTCGAACACTAAGCTGCACTGCAGCAAGTTTTGTTGCGGCGCAAACAACCGAACTCACGCTATTTCGGGCAGGGTATTTGAAGGGGCGCAAAGGTTATGGACGAAAAGCACGGCTATTATTTCGAGGATCTCAGCATCGGCATGACCAGCATTTATGCCAAGACGGTCACCGATGCGGACATCGTAATGTTCGCCGGGATCTCGGGCGATACCAACCCGGTTCACCTCGATGCGCATTTCGCCGATCAGACCGCCTTCAAGGGCCGGATCGCGCATGGCATGCTGTCAGCCAGCTTCATCTCCACGGTTCTTGGCACCCGCTTGCCCGGCCCTGGTTGTATCTACCTGAGCCAGTCTCTCAAGTTCCGGGCCCCGGTGAAGTCCGGCGACACAGTCACGGCCCGCGTGACCATCCGCGATATCGTCGCCGAAAAGGCGCGGATCGTGGTCGACACCGTCTGCACGGTCGATGAACAGGTGGTGATCGACGGCGAAGCCATGCTGATGGTCAGCCGCCGCGCGGACCGAAAGGTTCAGCCTGCCGATGCTGCCGTGAACGGCGCGGCCCAGGTTTCCGCCGGCCGCTAATCCCGCTTCCCGCACCGCCGGTCGCGGCCTCTATTCAAGGCCTCTCCGCCAGGGTACCTTCGCGCCGGATATCGTGGATTCTCGGTTCCTGGGCGGCAGGCGAGTTATAGATGGCAATTTTCCGGCACAGCTCCGATCTGCCGGCCTCGGCACGCGGCGCCGTCGTGGCGATCGGCAATTTCGACGGCGTGCATCGCGGGCATCAGGCGGTCATAGCGGAGATTAAGCGGATCGCGCTTGATCTGAACGCCCCCACGGCGGTGCTGACCTTCGAGCCCCATCCGCGCCGCTTCTTTCGGCCGGGCGATCCACCGTTTCAATTGACCTCCTTTCGGCTTAAGGCGCGCTTGCTGGAATCCCTGGATGTCGAGCACATCTTTTTTCTGACCTTCAACTTGGATCTCTCGCGCCAAAGCGCCGAAGCCTTTGTGAAGGATATTTTGGTGCACGATCTTGGCGTCGCCCACGTGGCCGTTGGCGAGAACTTTCATTTTGGCCACAAGCGCCAGGGGAACGCGGATTACCTTCGCGCCGCCGGCCAGGACAGCGGGTTCGGGGTAAGCGTGCTGCCGCGCGTAATGAGCCCGACTGGCGAGGCCTATTCTTCGACCGCGATCCGCGACTATCTCAAGGCAGGCGATCCGAACCGGGCCGCCTCGCTGCTGGGGCGCTACTGGGAGATTGAAGGGCGGGTCCAGGAGGGGGCTAAGCTGGGCCGCACCCTCGGTTTTCCCACGGCCAACATAACTCTGGGAGACAGCCTGGAGCCCGCCTACGGAGTCTACGCGGTGAGTGCTGGGATTGACCAGGGCGACCACACGGTTTGGCGTCCCGGAGTCGCCAGCCTGGGCGTCAGGCCCACGATCGAGAACCCTAAATCCAGCGGCAAGGGGCCCCTGCTGGAGGTGTACTTGTTCGATTTTGACGGCGATCTTTATGCCCAGCACATGCGGGTCGCCCTGGTCGACTACCTGCGCCCGGAGTGGAAGTTCGATGACTTGGAGGCGCTGAAAGTGCAGATGGTGGAGGACGCGCGCCGCGCCCGGGTCATTCTGGCCGGTGAGCGCTGGCAGGCCGGGTGGCCAGCCGGGCCGTTTCTGTCGGCCTCGGCGCCTGCCACCGGCCCTGAGGGCGGCTGAAACCCTCGTATCCTGTAATCCTAAGCCTCACGGCCGTGAGCCCTTGAGTCGAGCGCGGGCCGACCATAATATCCGCGCGCCTTTGCCGGCCCGCCAAGTTTAAAAGTAATCCGCCCATGAGCGCCTTATGACTGTCGACTACAAGTCCACCGTTTTCCTGCCGCGCACGGATTTCCCGATGCGCGCCGGCCTGCCAAAACGCGAGCCTGAAATTCTGGCGCGCTGGCAGGAAATGGACCTTTACAAACGCCTGCGCGAAAACGCCAAGGGCCGCGAGAAATTCGTTCTGCACGACGGTCCGCCCTATGCGAACGGGAACCTGCATATGGGCCACGCGATGAACAAGATCCTCAAGGATGTGATCAATCGCTCGCAGCAGATGCTCGGCAAGGACGCTAACTATGTGCCGGGTTGGGATTGCCACGGCCTGCCGATCGAATGGAAGATCGAGGAGGGCTATCGCAAGCGCGGCCAGGACAAGGACAAAGTTCCGATCATCGAGTTTCGCCGCGAGTGCCGCGAGTTCGCGGAGCATTGGGTTGGGGTCCAAACCGAGGAGTTCAAGCGTCTAGGGGTCGAGGGCGACTGGGCGCGGCCCTACACCACGATGGCCTATGCCTCGGAAGCACAAATCGTACGCGAGATCGGCAAGTTTCTGATGAACGGCGGTCTTTATCGCGGCTCCAAGCCGGTCCTCTGGTCGGTGCCTGAACGGACCGCCCTAGCGGACGCGGAGGTCGAATACCACGATCACACCTCGACCACGATCTGGGTACGGTTCCCCGTGGTCAAGGCGCCGCAGCCGGCGTTGCAAGGCGCCAGCGTTGTCATCTGGACCACGACGCCCTGGACGATTCCCGGTAACAGGGCGATCGCGTTTAGTGCCGATGCGCGCTATGCCGTGATTGAAGTCAGCGAAGTGGGTGAGGGCGGTACGGCACGCGCGGGCGAGACCTTGGTTGTCGCCCACCCGCTTCTCGAAGAGTTTCTGGCGGTAGCGAAGATTACCGGGCATCGGATCCTTTCGGAAGTCGAAGGCGCGGCCCTGATGGGCACGCTTTGCGCTCATCCGCTACGCGGGCAAGGTTACGATTACGACGTGCCGCTCTATCAGGGTGACTTCGTGACCATGGAATCGGGCACCGGCTTCGTGCACATCGCGCCGGGCCACGGCACCGACGACTACGAGCTCGGCCTTAGGCACGGCCTGGAAATGCCGATAACCGTGGACGGCAACGGCCAATTCATGGCGCATGTACCCTTGTTCGCGGGCAAAACCATTCTGACTTCCGAGGGCAAGAATGGAGACGCCAACGGCGCGGTGTGTGAGGCCTTGGCGGCGGCGGGCAAGCTATTAGCACGTGGCCGCTTGAAACATTCATATCCGCACTCCTGGCGCTCTAAGTCGCCGCTCATTTTTCGCAACACGCCGCAGTGGTTCATCTCCATGGAGACGAACGATCTGCGTAAGAAGGCGTTGAAAGCAATTGCCGAAACCCGCTTTGTGCCGAGCGCGGGGCAGGCCCGGTTGCGTTCCATGATCGAGACCCGGCCGGACTGGTGCGTCTCGCGCCAGCGGCTTTGGGGCGTGCCTCTGCCGATCTTCGTCGAGAAGGCGAGCGGCGAGCCCCTGCGCGACCCGGAGGTTATCGAACGCATCGCCGGTATTTTTGAGCAAGAAGGCGCCGATTGCTGGTTCGAGGGCGACCCGCAGCGCTTCCTTGGCAGTGCCTATAAGGCGGAGGACTACGATCAGGTTCGCGATATCGTTGAGGTCTGGTTCGATTCCGGCTCGACCCACAGCTATGTCCTGGAAGCCCGACCCGATCTAGCTTGGCCCGCGTCGCTTTATCTGGAGGGCTCCGACCAGCACCGCGGTTGGTTTCACAGCTCGCTTTTGGAATCCTGCGGCACACGGGGTCGCGCGCCTTTCGACGCGGTTTTGACCCACGGCTTCGCGCTCGACGAAGAGGGCATCAAGATGTCGAAGTCGCGCGGTGGCGGGACCGCGCCGCAGAAGGTCATCGAGCAAAGCGGTGCCGATATCCTGCGCCTTTGGGTCGTCGCGTCCAATTATAGCGAAGACGTGCGTGTCGGCCCGGAGATCCTTCGCTACCAGATCGACGCCTATCGGCGCCTGCGCAATACCATGCGGTATCTCCTAGGCAGCCTCGAGGGTTTTTCCGATTCCGAACGGGTCGCGCCGGACGAGATGCCGGAACTCGAACGCTGGGTTCTGCACCGTTTGGTCGAACTCGATGGCGTCGTGCGGCAGGGATGTGCCGATTTCGACTTTCACAGTATCTATCAGGCTTTGTACCATTTTTGCGCCATCGACTTGTCGGCGTTTTATTTCGATGTTCGCAAGGACGCCCTGTATTGCGATCGCACGGACTCGATACGCCGCCGGGCCTGCCGTAGCGTGCTCGACGCTTTGTTCGGTTGCCTAACTGCATGGCTTGCCCCGATCCTGTGTTTCACGGCCGAGGAGGCTTGGTTGACCCGGCGCGGGACTTCCGGCGGGCCGGCCGAGGAAAGTGTGCATCTACGCCTCTTCCCAAAGGTTCCGGCAAGCTGGCGCGACGACACCTTGGCGGACAGGTGGGCCAAGGTTCGAGAGGTGCGCCGCGTTATAACCGGGGCGCTGGAAGTCGAGCGGGCGGAGAAACGTATGGGCTCCAGCTTGCTTGGCCACCCGAGTGTGCACGTAGACCGGCCGGAGCTGAATGCCGCGATCGCCGGCGTGGATATGGCCGAAGTGTCGATCACCTCCGGGCTCACGGTCGTATCGGGGCCGGTGCCCGAGGGGGCTTTCACAGTTGACGAAGTTGCCGGTGTGGGCGTAGCCGTGACAACGGCGGAGGGTACGAAGTGCCAACGCTGCTGGCGAGTCTTGCCCGATGTCGGGCAACATCCGCAAGCGCTGGACGCTTGTGCGCGGTGCGCCGATGCTGTGGCCCATCGAGGCGCGGCGGCGGAATAGCGAGATGACCGCTTCACACCCACATGGGAGCACCGCAAAGTCCCTTTCGGCAGCGCAGGCGCTAGCCATAGCCGCAGGGCTAATCGTCGCTGTCACCCTGCTCGACCAAGCGAGCAAGTGGCTCATTGTTGAGTATTTCTTGGATCGACCACGCGTGGTCGAGGTTACGGGGTTCTTCAACCTTGTTCTGACACATAATACCGGCATTAGCTTTGGGATTTTTCGTGGCAGCGATGACTGGGTACGTTGGGCCCTGATTGTCGCCGCGTTTGGGATTATGGCGGTTTTGCTGGACTGGCTCCGGCGCCAGCCGGGGCGAACCTTGACCCTGGCGATCGGGCTGATATGCGGCGGCGCGCTCGGCAATGTCATCGACCGAATTCGGACCGGCGCCGTGGTCGATTTCTTGGATTTCTACCTTGGTACTTGGCACTGGCCGGCCTTTAACCTCGCGGACGCGGCGATCACAATAGGCGTTGTGGGCCTGATCCTGGACGGCTTGTTTCGGCCGCCAAGTAGTAGTAAGAACTAATGGGGTTTGTTCGAGAACAACTAAAATGGGGGATTGCGCCATGCAGGGGTTGGGTGTGATTCGGCTTGCGTTCGTGGCCAGCGCTGTGCTTGCCCTGACTGCCTGCGAGGGCGTGAAGAAGCAGTTCGGCCTGACTAAGCAGTCTCCCGACGAGTTCCGGGTCGTCGCGCGGGCGCCCTTGACCTTGCCGCCAGACTTTACCTTGCGTCCGCCGGAGCCCGGCGCCGTGCGCCCGCAGGAAGGGACCACGGTCCAACAAGCACGCAAGGCCGTCTTCCGGACGGATCAATCTAAATCGCTGTCTACGGTGCCGGTTTCCGCTTCAACGTCTGCCACTCAAGGCCGTTCCGCGGGTGAGCTTTCGCTCCTCAAGGCCGCTGGCGCAGATAAGACCGACCTTGATATCCGTGCCTTGGTCGATGAGGAAGCCAATTCACTCAGAAACGATCAGGGTTTCCTTGAGGCGTTGGTGTTTTGGCGGGATCGGGAAGATCCGGGCGTTATCGTGAACGCGGAGGGCGAGACCAAGCGCTTGCGTGAAAACTCGGCCCTCGGCAAGGACGTCACGGATGGCGAGACGCCGACCATCGAGCGCCGCGAGAAGGCCCTGTTCGAAGGCCTGTTCTAAGCCGCGAAGCCTCCCTCCTCCCAAGCGCATCCGCCCGCTGGCGCTGCCGGGACCTTTGGACAAAATTTACGACTTGATCGGATTGTGAAGCCGTGCCGGCGCCGTGGCGGTTGCGATGATGCGATCGCGCGCCATATCTTGATCTAATCTGCGGATTTACGGTGCCGCCCCCGCGAAAGTGAAGAGGAAGCCATATGCGCCCCTTGCCTAGCTGTATTTGCTCAATTATCGCCCTGGCATTCGTGGCCCTCATGTCGGCCGACCCCGCTGAAGCGCGGGTCTTCGATCCCGAGACCTTCACGCTAGATAACGGCATGCAGGTCGTCGTGATAACGAACCGGCGTGCGCCGATCGTCACTCATATGGTCTGGTACAAGGTCGGCGCCGCGGACGAATCGCCAGGCGAGTCGGGCAACGCTCATTTCCTGGAGCATCTATTGTTCAAGGGCACCAAGACGCTCGGTCCCGGTGAGTTTTCAGAGATCATCGCGCGCAACGGCGGTCAGGAAAACGCCTTCACCAGCCAGGATTACACGGCTTATTTCCAGACCGTGGCGCGCGACCGCCTTGAGATCGTCATGAGGTACGAGGCCGACCGCATGGTCAATCTGGTTCTGACCGACGACGTCGTTTTGCCCGAGCGGGATGTCATTCTCGAGGAACGACGCAGCCGGGTCGACAATAGTCCGGGCGCGCAGCTTGGCGAAACGATGAACGCGGCGGCCTATCTCAACCATCCTTACCGCCTGCCGGTTATCGGTTGGGAGCATGAGATACGGGCCCTGAACACACAGACTGCCTTGGCTTTTTATCGTAAGTGGTATGCGCCGAACAACGCTGTACTGATCGTCGCCGGCGATGTGTCTAGCGATGAGGTGCGGCCTTTGGCCGAAAAATATTACGGCAAGGTTGCGGCGCGCCCGGTACCTGAGCGCCGCCGCATCGAGGAGCCGCCGCAAAACGCGGCACGCCGCGTCACCTTGGAGAGCGCGCAGGTGCGCCAACCCTCGTTGACCATCAGGTTTCTCGCGCCGTCTGTCTCCAGCGCGGTGCACGCGCAAACCTATCCACTTCAGGTTCTCCAGGAAATCATGGGCGGCGGCGCAACCAGCCGGCTCTATCGTTCATTGGTGGTAGAGCAAGGCTTGGCGACTTCGGCTGGCGCTGGATACGACTCCAGTGGGTTGGACTCTGGCGATTTCAGCTTCTACGCTTCACCCCGACCCGGCATTGAGATCGAACAAGTCGAACAAGCCTTGCGTGCCGAGATCACGCGTCTTCTGGACAGTGGCGTGACGGAAGAAGAGGTCGCGACAGCGCGCCAGCGCCTGCGCGCGAGCGCTATCTACGCCCGCGATTCGCTCGGTACCGCGCCCAACATATTTGGCCGTGCACTGACGACCGGTCAGAGTGTCGAGGACGTCGAAGCCTGGCCAGCGCGCATTGAGGCTGTGACCGCAGCCCAGATCGACGCAGCGGCACGCGCGGTCTTACGCGACGTACAATCGGTGACCGGGCTGTTGCTGCCCAAACCGACAAGCTAAATCCCAGTCACAGACCGGCAGGACTTTTCCCATGATCCTTCGCACATTCCTGAGCGCCTTAGTCTTGGTATTCGGCGTGGTACTGCCGGCCCAAGCGATCGAAGTGCAGCGCGTCGTTAGCCCTGGCGGGATTGAGGCCTGGCTGGTGGAAGATCACAGCAACCCGGTAATCTCTTTCGATTTGTCCTTTCGCGGCGGTAGCGCTCTCAATCCGCAGGGTAAGGAAGGCTTGGCGAACATGGTCGCCGGTCTGATCGACGAGGGGGCCGGCGACCTCGATTCTCAGGCATTCCAGGGCGTTCTCGACGACCGTTCGATCAGCTTGCGGTTCACCGCGAGCCAAGACAGTTTCGGTGGCGAACTGTTCACCCTTAGCGAAAATCGCGCACTAGCTTTCAAGTTGTTGCGCTTGGCGTTGACGCAGCCGCGCTTCGATTCCGAGCCGGTCGAGCGCATTCGCGCGCAGATCTCGGCCGGTCTCGCGCGCAGCGCCGAGAATCCGGACTCGATTGCGGGCCGAACCCTGCGCAGCTTGTTCTTTCCCGATCATCCCTATGGCCGCCCGGGCGAAGGCACGCTCGATAGCGTGGCGGCGATAACCGTCGCGGACATGCGAGGTTTCGTGGCGCGCCGCTTTGCGCGCGACACGCTTGTGGTCGGGGTCGTCGGCGATATAGCCCCGGAGGACTTGGCTAGTCTGCTCGATGAGACTTTTTTGGATTTGCCGGCCACCGCGCAAACCACTGCCGTGGCCGAAACGGACCCGCAGGGCGATGGCGCCCTTGTTGTGGTCGAACGGGATGTGCCGCAAAGCGTTGTCGCCTTCGGTCATGCGGGAATAAAGCGTGACGATCGCGATTACTACGCCGCCTATGTTGTGAATTACATCTTGGGCGGTGGCGGGTTCTCCTCCCGCCTATACGAGGAGGTACGTGAAAAACGGGGATTGGCTTATTCCGTTTATTCGTATTTGAACCCGCTCGATCGCTCGGCGCTGGTGCTGGGCGGCGTGGCGACTCAGAACGGCCGTGTCGCGACCTCCCTGGATTTGATCCGTCAGGAGTGGCGGCGCATGGCCGAAGAGGGACCTAGCGAGAGCGAGCTGGAAAACGCCAAAACCTTCCTGACGGGGTCCTTTCCCTTACGTTTTTCCAGTTCCAGCCGTATTTCGGGCATGCTGGTGGGCATGCAGCTCCAACGCCTGGGAATCGATTACCTGGACCGTCGCAACAGCCTGATCGAAGCCGTGACGCTGGAAGATGCGCGCCGCGCGGCGAAGCGGTTGTACGATCCGGATAAGCTGACCGTGGTCATCGTAGGCCGCCCGGACGGGATCGTCTCAAATCGGGAAATGCCGAAGTCCTGACTCCTTCCTGTCGGGCCGCGACTCTGCTAGCGTGCAGGCGCTTACCATGCCGTTTAAACATCTGACCGATACATGCCTGGCCGATCACATCGGCGAAGCTGGGCTCAGCGACGATGTCCTGACGCGCGTCCTTATGGCCGCCGCGCCGGCGCATGATCGCCTGTGCCAGATCTTCGAATCGGGCGGTCTCCCCGCGCTGGCCGCGGTTCGCGACACGGACGATCTCGAACCCCTGAGCGCCCTTGCCGAAGATTGGCGCGCGCGCCTCGATCACGTGATCGTCTTGGGCACCGGTGGGTCGTCGCTCGGCGGGCAGACGCTCTACGCCCTGTCCGACCGGGGCTTCGGCCCGGCCCTGGGCGGGCCGCGCCTGCATTTCCTCGACAACGTCGATCCCGACACCATGAGCGCGATCTTGGGCGCGCTGGACTTCAAGCGCACCGGCCTCGTTATGATCTCGAAATCAGGCGGAACCGCGGAAACCATAGCTCAGGCTGCGATCCTGTTACCGGCCATAGAGGCGGCGGTCGGCGCTGTCGCGCTTCCCGACCACGCCGTTGTGGTGACCGAGCCGAACGGCGGGGTTCTATCCCAGATCGCGGCGCGTTACGGTTTGAAGGCCATCGACCATCATCCCGGTATCGGCGGGCGTTTCTCGGTATTTTCGGTGGTTGGCGCCCTGCCAGCCCTCCTCGCTGGGCTCGATGTCGCGGCCTTGCGGCGCGGCGCGGACGAGGTCCTGCGCGCGACCCTCGAGGCGTCGCGGGTTGAGAATGCGCAACCGGCCATCGGCGCGGCAATCGCGGTCGGCTTGCTGCAGGAGCGCGACGTTACGCAAAGTGTCTTGATGACTTATGAGGACCGGCTGGCGAACCTGGGCCTGTGGTATCGCCAACTCTGGGCCGAGAGCCTGGGCAAGGACGGTACCGGCACCACGCCGCTGCGCGCCCTGGGCACAGCGGATCATCATAGCCAGCTTCAACTCTATCTGGCCGGCCCGCGCGACAAGATGTACACCTTGGTCATGCCCGCGTCCCTAGGCGAGGGGCCGATTGTGGACGCGGCGCTGACCGGCGCGGCCGGGGCCGATTTCTTGGCTGGGCGGCACTTGGGCGACTTAATGGATGCCTCGGCGCGTGCGACGGCCGAAACCTTGGCGCGCAATGGCCGGCCCGTGCGCCGTATGGTGGTAGAGCGCGTCGACGAGGCAACGCTCGGCGCGCTAATGATGCATTTCATGCTCGAAACCATCCTCGCGGCTGATCTCTTGGGAGTAAACGCCTTCGATCAGCCGGCGGTTGAGGAGGGCAAGATCCTGACACGGACGTATCTTGCCGGACGAGAGCCATGACGATCCGCCGGCTGCCCGAAAACCTAGTCAACCAGATTGCCGCCGGCGAAGTTGTCGAGCGCCCTGCCGCGGCGGTCAAGGAACTGGTTGAGAACGCCTTGGACGCCGGTGCGCATCAGATCGATGTTGTCCTGCGTGACGGCGGCCGCACATTCGTCTCCGTCACCGACGACGGCCGCGGCATGACGGCGTCTGAAATCGAGCTCGCGCTTGAGCGGCACGCGACGTCCAAGCTGCCTGGCGATGACCTGGTCCATATCGCGACGCTGGGATTCCGCGGTGAGGCGCTGCCCTCCATTGGGGCCGTCTCCCGCTTGAACGTCACCAGCCGGACGCGGGAAGATACCGAGGACTCTCAGGCTTGGACCTTGAGCGTCGAAGGGGGGCGGCGCGGGGCTTTAGCGCCAGCTGCGCAGCCGCCGGGGACGCGGGTTGAGGTGCGTGACCTTTTTTTCGCGACCCCGGCGCGCCTGAAATTCCTGAAGACCACGCGCACGGAGCAACAGTATGTGCTCGATGCGATTCAGCGCCTGGCTATGGCGCATCCGGGCGTCGGCTTCAGCATAAGTGATGGCACGCGTAGCCTGCTGCGCTTACCTGCCGTAGAGGGTGCACTTTTCGATGCCCGCCTGGCACGGCTGGGCGCGGTTATGGCGCGCGATTTCGCCGACAACGCGCTGCGGATCGAGGCGGAGCGGGAGGGCGCCAGGCTGAGCGGATATATCGGCCTGCCGACCCTGAACCGGGGTAACGCCCAGCATCAGTACCTTTTCGTGAACGGCCGGCCGGTACGCGACAAGCTGCTGCACGGCGCGGTGCGCGGCGCCTATCACGACTTCCTGGCGCACGACCGCCACGCCCTGCTGGCCCTGTTCCTGGATCTGCCCGCCGACGCGGTCGATGTGAACGTCCACCCGGCCAAGGCCGAGGTCCGCTTTCGCGATCCCGGCCTGATTCGTGGGCTGATCGTCGGCGCCTGCCGTCACGCGCTGGCCGAGGCGGGGCACAGGGCTTCGACCAGCGTGGGACAGGCGGCTCTAGGCGCCTTTCGCCCGGGGCAAGCGCCCAGCGTGTCCCAGGCGTGGCGCACCCGGGCTGGTGGCCTGCCTTCGGTGGGCTATGGCAGGCCGGGGCCGGGGGCCGGGGGTGGTTTGGCCGAGACCTCGCTAGCGGGTCAGGCCCCGCTGTCGGGTCTTGCGGCCGCGCCCGGCGCGGCGTTGGACGATGCGCGGGACAGCACGGCCGAAGAATACCCCTTGGGTGCGGCCCGGGCTCAGGTCCACGAAACTTATGTTGTCGCGCAGACCCGCGACGGCATTGTCATCGTGGATCAGCATGCGGCCCACGAGCGTCTGGTTTACGAGCGCATGAAAGAACAAATGGATACGCAAGGGGTGGCGCGTCAGGTGCTTCTGATTCCCGAAGTTGTGGAGCTCGAGGCCACGGCTGTAGAGCGCTTGGTCGAGCGGACCGGCGAACTGACCGAACTCGGTCTCGTTGTCGAGGCCTTCGGCCCCGGCGCCGTCGCGGTCCGCGAGGTGCCGGCCCTGTTGGGCGAAATCGACGTCCAAGGCTTGGTCCGCGATTTGGCCGACGAGTTGGCGGAGCTAGGTCAATCGCTGGCGCTCAAGGAGCGGCTGCAGGACGTCTGCGGCACGCTGGCTTGTCACGGTTCTGTGCGGGCCGGGCGCCGGCTCAATGTGGATGAGATGAACGCGCTGCTCCGCCATATGGAGGCAACTCCCCATTCCGGTCAGTGCAATCATGGCCGACCGACCTATGTC
>JAJFGN010000020.1 GCA_021776115.1 Kiloniellaceae bacterium
TTGATAGTGCCTGCAACCGGTAAAATTGGCAATTCTTTCCCCCTGCACTGAATGACCGCACCCAATGTCTCAAACGGGGCAGGAGCAGAGATCCCGATGGCTCCGCGATCCGGTCTGTTGTTAGGCATAAAGCTGACATGATCGGCCAAAGGGCGGATGCTTAGCGCCTTGGGCCGGGTGAACTTCAAACTGCGGCGCGCCCAATGGATGGAAGATTTGGTCGTAAGGGGCTAGACTAGGGCCCATGGCTCGTCGCGCCCTATCGTCGTCCTCGAAGGTCATGCTTGGTCTGACCGGTCTTCTCATGGTTGCCGGGGCCGTGATCGCGGTCAATCCGGGCGGCCAAATCGGGCGCGGCTTCGCCATGCCCCCCGGCTTCGATGCGCAAGGCCACCGCGGCGCGCGCGGTTTGTATCCCGAGAACAGCTTGCCGGCCTTTCAAGGGGCGATGGCGATCGGGGTCACGACCCTGGAAATGGATACCGGACTGACGGCCGACGGGGTGGTCGTGGTGCATCACGACCGCAAGCTGGACCCGGCGCGCACGCGGAGGCGGGACGGCCAATGGATCGACGAGCCCGTCCCGGCCTTGGCGGCTCTGACCTTCGCCGAATTCGCGGCCTACGATGTCGGCCGCGCCCGCCCGGACGGTAAAGTCGCCCGGCGCTTTCCCGGGCAGGCGTCTTTCGACGGCACGCGCATTCCCGCGCTGGCCACGGTCCTGGCCATGGCCGAGCTTCTGTCCAATCGAACCATGCGCTACAATATCGAAATCAAGACCTCGCCCTTGGCGCCGGAAGAAACCGCGCCGCCCGACATCCTCGCCGATGCCGTGGCCGACGCGCTGCGTTTGGCCGGGGTGACGGATCGCGCCGCGATCCAGTCTTTCGACTGGCGCTCGCTCCAGCGGGTGCAGGAAACCGCGCCCGGGATCGCGACCGTCTACCTGACCGCCGAGCAATCCTGGCTGAACAATCTGGAGCGCGGCCAGCCGGGCGCCTCGCCCTGGAGCGCCGGCTTCGATGTCGACGATTACGATGGCTCGATCGCACGCACGATTCAGGGCGCGGGCGGCGCGGTCTGGTCGCCCTATTTCCGCGACCTGATGCCCGCCGATCTGGCGGAGGCAAAGGGTCTGGGACTTAAGGTCGTGGTCTGGACCGTCAACGAACCCGCCGACATGGCCTCTTTGATAGACCTGGGAGTCGACGGCATCATCACCGATTACCCCGACCGCCTGCGCCAGGTCATGGCCGAAAAAGGCATGCCCCTGCCGCCCGCCTTCGGGGCCCCGCCGGTGGTCGCCGAATAAGGTTCTAGCTCGGTCAGGTTCTAGCTCAGGGAGATTTCGCCGTCGATGTCGTGGGTCAGCGGCAGGCCTTGGATGGTGAGGGTCGCCTTGACCTGAAGTTTCTCGTCGCCTTTGAGAGTGCCGGCGTCGATTCCCTCGCGCACCGCCTGCTCGATCTCGCGCTGGGAGGTCACGCCGACCTTTTTCAGGAACTTGCGTAACTCCATGTTGAAGATGTCTTCATTCATATGAGTCTCCATATTTCGTGACGGCCTATCGTATACGTTTCCGATACTTTGTTATGCGGCCATTGCGGCCCCTTTGCGTGACCGCCCCTCCGGCCGTGGTTCGCTGCCGAAGATAGCGCCTTGGTCCTGTCCGCGCCATGCCCGGACGCCGCAGTCTCGATTTGGCGCGCCGCCTCTCCTTGGTTTAGACTAGGTGCGGGAAGATTGGGAGGCATGCGCCATGCACTTGAACGAACGACAAATCGCGGATTTCGACGACCAGGGATACTTGCTTCTGCCCGGTGTCTTCGACCCGGCTGAGGTCGCGGTTCTGCGTGCCGAGGTGCCCGGAATTTTCGCGCAGGAGCGTGACGAGGTTTGGCGCGAAAAGGACGGCAAGGCCGTGCGGACCGCCTTTGCCGCCCACACCTATAACGAGGCGTTTCGCCGCCTGGCCGCCCATCCGCGCATGGTCGAGCCGGTGATGCAGGTCTTGGACGGCCCTGTCTACGTCCATCAATTCAAGATCAACGGCAAGGCGGCCTTCGACGGCGACGTCTGGCAGTGGCACCAGGACTATGGCACCTGGGCCCGCGACGATCTCATGCCCGAGGCGCGGGCCATGAACATCGCCGTGTTCCTGGACGAGGTGACCGAATTCAACGGCCCGCTCATGTTCATTCCCGGAAGCCACAAGAGCGGCACCTTCGAAGCCGGGCACGATCTGGCGACCACCTCCTATCCCTTGTGGACGCTGGACAAGGCGACCATCACGCGCCTGGCGGAGGAAGGCGGCATCGTCGCCCCCAAGGGCCCCGCAGGCTCCCTGCTTATGTTTTACAGCACCTTGGTCCATGCCTCCCCACCCAACATATCGCCTTGGGGCCGCACCATCGTCTACGTCAGCTTGTGCCACGTCGAAAATCACATCCGGCAATTCAAACGCCCGGAATGGATCGCGCACCGCGACTTCACGCCCATTGAGCCCTTGCCCGACGATTGCCTAAGGGACTTGGCCGCGCAGGCGGCGGAGTAAGGGGATGAACCTGTATCGTATGCTCGCGGCCCGCGCCGAAGCCGACCGTCCCGTGCGCGTCGGTCTGATCGGGGCCGGAAAATTCGGCTCCATGTTTCTGGCTCAAGCGCGTTTGGTGCCCGGTTTTCATGTCATGGGCGTGGCCGACCTGGACCCGGCGCGGGCACGCACCGCTTTGGCGACCACCGGTTGGCCGCCTGAGCAAGTCGATACCGGCTCCTTCGCGGCGGCGTTGGAGACCGGCCGCACCTTTGTCACCGACGACGCGGAGAAATTGATTTCTGCCGAGGGTCTGGACGTGGTGATCGACGCGACTGGACATCCACGCGCCGGGGTGCGCCATGCCCGCCTGTGCGTGCGCCAGGGCCGGCACCTGGTCATGGTCAATGTCGAGGCGGACGCGCTCGTCGGTCCCTTGCTCGCGCGCGAGGCCGAGGCGGCGGGCCTGGTTTACTCCCTCGCCTACGGCGATCAGCCGGCGCTGATTTGCGAGATGGTCGATTGGGCGCGCGCCTGCGGCTTTCCCGTCATCGCGGCCGGCAAGGGCACCAAGTATCTGCCTGAATACCATGCCTCGACCCCGGAGACCGTCTGGGGCACCTACGGCCTGACGCCCGAGCGCGCCGCGGCCGGGGGCATGAACCCGCAAATGTTCAATTCGTTCCTGGACGGCACCAAGTCGGCGATCGAGATGGCGGCGGTGGCCAACGCCACCGGCCTGACCCCGGCGCCGGACGGGCTCGCCTTCCCGCCTGTGGGCATGGACGACCTGGCTCAGGCTCTACGCCCGGCGGTGGAGGGCGGGGCGCTGCATCACAAGGGGCAGGTCGAGGTCGTCTCCTGCTTGGCGCGCGACGGCAGTCCCGTGCCGCACGATCTGCGCTGGGGCGTTTACGTGGTGTTCGAGGCGCCCAGCGACTATGCCGCGACTTGTTTCGCGGAGTACGGTTTGCCGATCGATTCGAGTGGGCGCTACACCGCGATGTACAAGCCGTACCATTTGATTGGGCTGGAACTTGGCATCTCGGTGGCGAGCGCCGCCTTGCGCGGCGAGGCGACGGGGGCCGCGACCGGGTTCCGGGGCGATGCCGTGGCCGTGGCCAAGCGCGATCTTGCGCCCGGCGAGGTCCTGGATGGCGAGGGCGGCTGGACGGTCTGGGGCCGCCTCATGCCGGCCACCGACAGCATCGCGAAGGCGGCACTGCCGATCGGATTGGCGCAGGGCGTCAAGGTGACGCGCGCGGTTGCCGAGGGCCAGGTCCTAAGCGCCGCCGACGTGACCTTGGACGAGGCGGACGACGGCGTGCGCGCGCGCCGCGACATGGTTGCCGCCTTTGGCCGCGCCGGCGCGCAGGCGGCCGAATGAGCGGGCGGAGGCTGGGTACCCTATGACGGGCGTGATGCTGGTCACCGGCGGCGGCCGGGGCATCGGCGCGGCCACAGTGCGTCTCGCCGCCCGGCGCGGCTATGCGGTCTGTGTGAATTATGCCAGCGCCGCCGGCCCCGCCGAAGCCCTGGTGGAGGAAATTAGCGGCCGCGGCGGCCGGGCCTTCGCACATCAGGCCGATGTCGCCCGCGAAGACGAGGTCGAGACCCTATTCGCCGCGGTGGACCGCGAGTTGGGCCCGGTCACGGCGCTGGTCAACAACGCCGGCCTGACCGGGCAGATCTCTCGCCTCGACGCGGCCGAGGCCGAGGCGATGCGCCGGGTCGTCGAAGTCAACGTCATGGGCGTCCTCTACTGTGCCCGCGCGGCGGTCAAGCGCATGTCGAGCCGGCACGGCGGCGGGGGCGGCGCCATCGTCAATATCTCCTCGGCGGCATCGTTCCTGGGCAGCCCGGGCGAATACGTGTGGTATGCGGCCTCAAAGGGCGCGGTGGACAGTTTCACCATCGGGTTGGCCAAGGAAGTCGCGGGCGAGGGGATTCGGGTCAACGCCGTCGCGCCCGGTATGATCGCGACCGAAATTCACGCCGCCGGCGGCGATGCCGGACGCCTGGAGCGGATCGGCAAGACGGTTCCCATCGGTCGTTACGGCGATCCGGAAGAGATTGCCGAGCCGGTCCTTTGGCTACTGTCGGAAGAGGCGCGTTACATCACCGGCGAGATTCTGAAGGTCACCGGCGGGCGCTAAGCCTCTTGCCGGGTCTTGGCGGTATCGCGGCCGAAAGGCTCGACATCGCCGGGCCCATGGGGCAAAAAGGATCAGCGGCCTAGAGTATTCCTTAAGAATTGGCCGGCATCCGGGGAGGCGAGGTAGAGCATGCGGGGGGCGACACTGCACGAACGGGCCGCTCGACGGTTGGGAATGCCCGTCTTCGCCGCCCTTGTTTTGGGCCTTGCCGCGCCGGCAAGCGCCGACCAAGGCGTCTTCTCTTATTACATGGGCCTGCGCGCCATCGGCGCCCAAAGCAAGATCGACGATGTGCAGTCGTCCGGTTTTGGCGGACCGGCGGTCATTCAGAACGATAGCGATGTCGTGGGCGGCGTGGGCCTGGTCTTCGGGGCAGAAGCCCGGGACCTGCCGATCCGCGTGGAACTGGAGGTCGCTCACCGTTTCCGTTTCGATTTGGACGTGCGGGAAAATCTTCCCGCCAACGTTATCGACCACGAAATGAACGTCGCGACCACCTCGGCCCTTGTCAGCACGATACTGGAGTGGCGCAATCGGTCTTCCTTCACGCCCTTCGTGGGGGCAAGCATCGGCTGGGCGCGCAATACCACGGAGACCGAGCGGATAAACATCGCGACTCAGGTCAAGACGGTTCGAGAAAAAGACACGGATAACTTCGCTTGGGGCGGCACCCTGGGCCTCGATTGGGACTTCGCGGAGAACTGGAGCGCCCAAGCCGCCTATCGCTATACCGATTTGGGCGAAACGGATACCGGCCCCGGCCCGGCCGGCGAGAGCATCACGGGGGGAAGCTATACCTCGCACGACCTCTTGCTTGGCGTTTTCTTCCACTTCTGATCCAACTTCCGGCCAGGCGCATCGAGACTGGTCATGACCCAAGGCCCGCTCGCGGCATACCGCGCCAAGCTCGACGCCCAAGAGATCGAATTCGATCCCGTGCAGGAGCTGGCGGCGGAAAAACTTCAAAGCCTGCACCACGCCCTAAACCGCTATCAGCCTTCTACCGGCGCGGCCGGCTGGAAAGCGCGTCTTGGGCTTGCAGGCAGACGCGGCGAGCCGCCGCAAGGGCTCTATCTCTTTGGACCGGTCGGCACCGGCAAATCCCTGTTGATGGATATATTCTTCGCCAGCAGCCCGATCGAGTTAAAGCGCCGGGTTCATTTTCATGCCTTCATGCAAGAGGTGCACGAACGTCTTCACGCCAAGCGCCAGTCAGATAAAGGTGAAAAAAACGATCCCTTATCTAGCTTGGCGCAAGATATGGCGGAGGAAGCCTGGCTCCTGTGCTTCGACGAGTTTCATGTCGTCAACATTGCCGACGCCATGATTCTGGGCCGGTTGTTCGAATCTCTCTTCGAGCACGGCGTGATCGTCGTTCTAACCTCGAACTCGGCGCCTGACCGGCTCTACGAGGACGGGCTTCAACGCGACAACTTCTTGCCCTTCATCGATCTCCTGAAAATGCGACTGGATATTTTGCAGCTCGACAATGGGCGCGACTACCGCCTGGAGCGTTTGCGAAACGAGCCCGTCTACTGGACGCCGCTGGGCGCCAAGGCTAAGAAAGCGCTCGACCGGACCTTCGCGCAACTTACCGATGGCGCCAAGGTGGTTTCCCTGAAGCTCGACGTCTCGGGACGCAGGCTGAAGGTTCCGGCTGCCGGCCATGGAGCCGCGCGCTTCACTTTCAAACAATTGTGCGAGGCGGCGCTGGGCGCCGCCGACTATCTGGCCATCGCGGCGCGATTCCACACGGTCGTTCTGGACGGGGTTCCGTGCCTGACCCCCGATAAAAGGAACGAGGCCAAGCGCTTCATGATCTTGATCGATACCCTTTACGAGCATCGGGTCAATCTGGTCATGTCGGCCGCGGGGGCGCCGGACGCACTTTATCGCAAAGGCACGGGCGCCAAGGACTTCAAGCGCACGGTCTCGCGTCTGATGGAAATGCGCTCGCAAGATTACATCGCGATGGAGCATATGCCTTCGGCGCAGAAATCAGCTTCAAAGCCGGTGTGATCGAAAGATTGCTTAGGCGGCTCGAGGTATTTGCCACTTACCTGGCTGGCGTCGAACGCGTTCTGATCATTTAGGAGGTAGGGCCGCGCACGTCGATTAGCCGCAAGCGGCCAAGCGATTCCTTGATAACTCCTACTGAAGACAGATAACTCATTACGGTGACGGGTGTGTCATTGCTATCGATCAGAACGTGTGAGACTTGGTAGGTGCGCAGAATTCGTGTCCGCTCAGCTTCGGGCGTCGCCGGATCGAAAAACATAGCCACGCTACGATCGCGTTCAGCCCTATCGGGCACCATTGGATTCGGGTGAAACAGCGAGACAACTTTTCCCGAAAACGTTGGAATCGGCCAAGCCAGCAGAGGCCGCGCCATCACGATCCCATCGCGCGGTACGGAACGCACGATCTGTCTTATGTCGTCGGGTACCGAATTTCGATTCGCCGCACGTTCCGTGACCTCGGCCCTGACGAGGGCTAGATTTATGACTAACCCGGCCACTATGGCCACAGCGATACCGCTCGATGCCGCCTTGACCGCATTCGTCATACCCCCGGTGCCGTTGCCGTAAGACATATTTCTCAAGCACTCCAGCGTGGCCCACACCATGGCGAGATGGAAAAAGAATATTGCAAATAGAAGAAAGCGATGCCCGAGCGGAATCGGATAAACCAGGTTGACCGCATAGGGCGCAATCATGGTGAGAGCACCGAACAGAATGAACCAATGCTCGCGCCGCCGGGCCAAAAAAATCAGGCAAATCACGCCGGTTAAGGCAGGACCCAGGGCGATCAACACGCGGACGGGGTTATAGAAAGGGTGTTCCAAGAGCAATCGCGGACGCGCGCTCCATGTAAACACTCCGGAATCGATCCAGTTCTTGGCTTCTCCCCCGCTAACGCCCAACGTCACTTTCCAAACCGAGTAATACGGCCATAGCTCCGCCAAGACCAAACCGAATGCGACTGCTATCATGGTAGAGGCGCGCGTTTCTTTTCTAACGCCAGGATGAAACAGAGCGAGCAACATAAGAGACGCGACCGCGAAAGAGCCGGTCAGCGGGTGCGACGCGACGACTATAGCGACCAATACCGCAAGGACTATGTAACGCTTTACCGGCGGGTTCTCGGAGCGGAGCATGAGCGTCTGGAGCCACAGGCATACCAAGGTCAACGCGAAACTGAAAGTCGAGGGGTAGGGTGCGACATAGGGAAGCGTGCGAAGCTGGTAAACGTTCGACCACGACCACGCGCTGCCCCAACCCGTAAGAAGGACGATCAGGCCGATGACCGCGGCCCAGTCGCTTCGAAAATAGGTGCGAAAAAACAGGAATATACCGAGCGTCAGCAAAGCAATATTGATAAGTGCGGAAACCTTGAGAACGGCAATTGCCTCGAGACCCAGGATCTTTCCCATGACCGCCAAAAGAAAATAGTATGGCATGTAGCGCGGCGAACCGGCCTCGCTCACCAAGTGTGGATTCTTGGGGTGCCAGAGGTCGTTCATCCACTCTCGGATCGCGGCGGAGTGCTCCCACAGGTCGCTATTTAGGTCATAGGTGAAGAGCGGATCGGCCACGACGGCCCACCCCATATAACCGACCAGCATCGCCGCCAGGACCCAGTAGATCATTATGGCGAAACGTTCGGATGCGATCGCGTCGCCCCTAAGACGGATGTCGACCATGCTGCCTGCGCCGAAGGTTGGCCGAAGTCGGGTATGGGGAAAAATAGATTTGCATTTCTCTGCTTTGGGCGCTGGCAGGCGCCGTTGCGTTAAGGACTCCTTTATAGATTGGATTGATTAACTCATTGTTTCGCATGGCCAAGTCGATCGACAGCAAAAACCGGCGTTCTCCGCTAATTCCGACCGGGGCCAGGCGGGGAGTGGCAGGGGAGTGTCCGCAAAACCTTTACGGCCCGTTAATCCCCCACGCCTAGGCTATATCGCATTGACCTGGAAGCGCTCTGGGTCGGAGCCCGCTCTCCGATCCTGGCCATGTGCGAGCCAAGATTCGGATGCAAAGTCTCACCACCATCTCTCTGACGCGCCATCTGGAACCAGATTGGCTGGTCCGGGACGCGCTGATGAGCCTCGCCCCGCAACGCGACACCAAAGGTTCCATTCTCTTCATTGACCAGTCGCCCAACCAAGCGATGCGCCGGCTGTGCCGCGAACTGAGCGGACCGCAACTCGAGTTCCGGTACATCGAAGCGGGCAAGCAAGGCCTCTCAGAGGCGCGTAATCTTGCGATCGCCCAATGCCAGACCGATGTCTTGCTCTATCTGGATGTCGACGCGGTGGCCGCGCCCGACTGGGCATCGCAACTGCGCCGCAGCCTGACCGAAAGCGGTGCCGTCGTGACCGGCGGGCGGATCGTGCCGCGCTGGCACCGGCGACCGCTTCTGGCCAGTCGGTCGCGCCTGGTTTGCGAACAGTACTCGCTGCTTGACCTGGGTCCCGACGTGCACGAAGCCAGCCGCGTGGTCGGCGCCAACTTTGGGATCAACCGCGCGCGCATCGGGGAAGATGCCTTCTTCGATGAAAGCCTCGGTCGCCGCGACGGTTTACTCCTCGGCGGCGAGGAAAGCGATCTCTGCCGCCGGGTCGCCTCGCGCGGCCTCAAGATTCTCTACAACGGCGCGGCCGTGGTCGAACATCAGATCTTGCCGGAGCGCATGACCTATCGATGGTTGACTAGGCGCTTCTACTTCGCGGGGCTCAATCGGGCGATCTTCGGCGGCCCGCCGCAGCCCAACCACAAGATGGGGCTTTGGGACTTGCTGGCGGCGCCCTTTTGTCTGGTTCCCTACAGCGCCGGTTATCTCAGGGGGCGGCTCGCATGGACCTAGCCTGGATCGCCGAAACGAACGCGGGAGCGCTCCTGCGACGCCTTCGGACCTTCATAGCCGACCTTTGCCTTGGCGCCGAGCTCGGCGCAATGCGCGGAGTCGAGGGCTGGCTGTCCAAAGAGGAGGCCGAGCTACTGTTCGCGCTGGCGCGGGGCGTCGAAACCGGCTGCATTGTCGAAGTGGGCAGCTATCGGGGTCGTTCGACCGTCGCACTGGCGCTCGGGTCCCAGCGTGGCCATGGCGCTCCTGTCTTTGCCCTCGATCCACACGAGCCTTTCACGGGCGCGCTCGGCGGTGACTTTGGACCGGAGGATCGCGCCGCCTTCTACCGCAACATGTTACGCAGCGGCTGCTATCATGACGTCCGGCTGATCAACCTCGACAGCGAGATTGTCACACGGGGGTGGTCAAAGACTGTCTCGCTGCTGTGGATCGACGGTGACCATTCTTACCAGGGCGTCAGCCGCGACTTCAACTGCTGGCGACCGCATTTGGCGCCGGACGCCCAGGTGGTCTTCGACGATTCCCTCGATCCCCGCATCGGCCCAGCGCGGCTCATCGAAGAGCTTCTAGAGAGCGGCGCGTTCGAGCGTGTGAGGACGGTCGGCAAGGTTACCCTGTTGCGCAGTCGGGGGCGCCCCGCAGCTATCAGTGCCGCTCACCCGCTCGCTTCGTCCCGCCAAGTCCAGCAGGCGCGGGCATGAAGGCCAAGATCGACTTCCTGATAATCGGAGCCCAGAAATCAGGCACTACGTCGTTGCATGACTACCTGGGCCAGCATCCGGCAATCTTCATGCCCGAACGCAAGGACATACCATTCTTCGTCGACGCTGGGGATGGCGAGGTGCGCGAACAGGACCTTAGCCATTTCTATCGTGTCCGGAATGGCGGGCGCCTGCTCGGTGGTTCATTCGCCCATCTGCTCTACTACCCCGAATCGCCGGGCAGGATCCGCGGCTATCGGCCTGACATGCGCATGATAGCCATCCTGCGCAATCCGATCGATCGGGCTTATTCCGCCTATTGGTTTGCCCGCCGAGAGGGCTATGAGACGGAACAAACCTTCGAGCGGGCCTTGGAACTCGAAGCGACGCGCAGCAGGGGATCGCAGCGCCATCAGAACGAGCTGACTTACCTCATCCATGGCGACTATCAAGCACAACTGATACGCTACTTCGATCTGTTCGATCGATCGCAACTCTACATCTGCCTTTTCGAGGACCTTGTGGCGACCTCAGACCGCCTCGTCGGCGAGCTACTGTCCTGGCTCGGCGTCGAGGCTTCGGACCGACCGGTCGCGAGTGGCCGGACCGCCAATGCTGCCGGCATGCCACGGTCCCGCCTGCTGCAGCAGTCGCTGATCGTGCCGCCCGAGCCGGTCAGCCGTCTTTACCGACGGATCGTTCCACGTAAGCTCCGCTATTGCGTCGACCGGCAGGTGATTGCGCCGCTGAGGCGCCTGAACATGCGACCATTCCAATACCCGCCGATGCAAGCGGCAACCCGGCAGCGACTACGCGACCACTTCGGCCCGCGTAACGAGAGGCTAGCTTCCTTGATCGGCCGAGACCTAAGCCATTGGACCTAGCCGGCGGATCGGGCATGCACGGGCCCTCTCGCAAGCGCTTGTACGGCCTGGCCACGGGGTCAGCCACGCCACTGGCCAAGACCTTCCTGGCCTTGACCGGAAGCCAGGTGTTCGGGCGAGCCATCCGCTTCGGCTATTTGCTGGTGATCGCACGTTTCCTCGGCCCCGAAGCCACCGCGATTTATCTCTATTCACTGGCGGTCTCTCTGGCGTTCGGCGTGGTCGCCAGCTTTGGCCAGGGTGTCTTTCTCGCCTCGCGCCTAGGCCGTGGCTCGGAGACGAGACGCGGCCTGATCCGGCACAGCCTCGCGTTGCGCCTGCTGTCCATCGTCCTGGCGTTTGGGCTGGGCACCGTTTTCGTCGCGATGCACGCCGGCGAGCCGCGAATCTATTTCGCGCTTACGATCTTCCTTGCCGCCATGGTAGTCCGCAGCCTTGCCGACTGGCTGCGCGAATGGTCGGTCGCACTGGAGGACGCCGCGTGGATTCCCCGTTACGAGATCTTGTTTCGCGGACTGGAGGCCGTGGTCGGGAGCATGCTCCTGTTGCAAGGGGCGGGCGTTCTCCCGGTTTGCCTGGTTTATCTGGTTGGGCGCGGCCTCGAAGCCGCTGCGGCCGCCCGCTTAATGCATCGCCGCTACGGCGTGCCGTTCCGGCTGGCCGTAAAGTGGCGCGCCTTGCGCCGCATCGCTGCCATCTCCCTCACTCTGGCCACCGGAGTGGGTTGCCTGACTTTGTTCACGCAGGTCGGGGTGATCGCACTAAAACAGCTTGCGCCGGACTTAGCTGACCTCGCCTATTTCGGAATCGGCATGCATTTCCTCATGACCCTCATGGTCCTTCCAACAGTGCTTGGCGTTGCCATACTCCCCGCCATAGGCCGCGTCCGTCGCACCGTTAGAAAGGAAGAGGTCGCCGGCCTTTCGCTGCTCATACGGATAGCCCTGCTGACCGGTGCTGCGATCGCCGTTCTGGTCGACGGCTATGCTCCCTGGTTCGTTTCCTTCGCCTTCGGCAAGGACTTCGATGCGGCTGGGCAGCTACTGGCCGACCTGGTCTGGATCCTGGGACCTTACGCAGCAACGGTCCTAGCCTGCCAAACGCTCAACGCGCTCGGCGCCCCCCGCCAGTCGGCGGTTGCAGGCGTGGCCATGGTGGGCATCGTGGCGGTAGCCATGACTCTTGCAGTGCCGTGGCTAGGGCTGACCGGAGCCAGCCTGTCGGTCGGCCTCGCCATACTCGGCGGCTGCGCTTTAGCTTTGCGGGCCCTGCGAATCTTTATCGGGCACGGTGAGGCGAAACTCTGGTTGCAATCGCTGGCCCTGACCGCAGCTCTCGGCCTAGTGATGCAACTCGACCTGATTCCCGCGCCCTTGCTCGCTCCGCCACTCTTGCTCTGTACGATCCTGATGGCCTGGCGGCTCAAGCTGTTGACCCACGCCGAGATCATCTTCGTCCTGCGACGCTTCGGCCTCGACCGTGGTCTGCGTCGCGGCGATCCGCATCGCGCCTAGAACATGGAGCTTGGCTCCCTCCCGAGCGGCATGCCCCTATGCCGGTTGCTTCTCGAGCGTCTGCTCAAGGTAGGTCGGAAAATCCGAGCTAATACTACAATGAGTCGTCCCTCAATATTTCTTCTTGCCTCTAGCGGGTCCGGGGTGGCCGTTTGCTTTGCGCCCTAAGTCGCTTTCTCTCGATGCTTGTGCACATAATTCGTTCGCACCTGCTGCGCGGCGCGTCCGGCGAGGACATTCTCGAATAGCGTGGAGAACGACTCAGCCGCTTGGCTTCGCGAGAAGTGCGCACGCGCATGCGCTTTCCCCGAAACCACGAGCTGCTGGGTCAGGGCTGGGTCGCGCGATAGTCTTTCCACTGCGGCCGCGATCTCCCCCCGCGCGTGCGGGCGCACAAGCAAGCCTGTGACCTCATGCTGCACGGTGTCGCCGACGCCGCCCACATCTGTGGCGATGACCGGCGTTCCGGCGAGCATCGCTTCCGCGAAGACCAAACCTTGCCCTTCGAACCAAGATGGCCCGACGAACATGTCGCCGGCGGCCAAGTAATCCGGCAAGACCTCCGGTGCGATCCAGCCGGTAAAAAATATCCTAGCGCCCAAGCCGGCTTTGCCGACGGCGGCTTCTAAGGCTGGGCGATCTTGTCCGTCACCAACGATCAAGGCCGTGATGCCGGGCATCTTCGGGGCGAGAAGCCCGATGGCCGAGATTAGGTCTTCGACTCCCTTTTCGAAAACGAGTCGGCCGGCAAATACAAGGAGAGGGCCGGGCTCTCGCCGATACTGCCGACGCAACGCCGAAACCCGCGAAGCTTCGGGCTCACGGGCCGCGGAGGCTCCCATCGGCACGGTGCGCAGGTTTGGGAGTCCGGGAAGTAACTTCTCCGTGGCTTGCCGTGTCGCTGAGCTATTGACGGTGACGGCATCCGCAGCGCGCAAGGCAAACCTCTTGCATAGATCGAGGACCGAACCCTTGAGGGCTAAAACGTCGGAGCCGTGCACGGTCGCGACGTGTGGTATTTTCCTTGGGCCGGCAACGAGGGCGCCGGTGAAGCCCTGCGGCAGGATCCAATGGCTATGGAGCAGGTCGTACCTGTTCTGGCGCAAACGCTGAAACAGACTGGCCCACTCGCAAAACACGAGAGAAGGAAGCTTAAACTTGTCGAGCGGATTTTTGCGAAGGTTGGCGAGCGCCCCGCCTCGATAGCAGACGGTTTGCAGGGCCTCCGGCCAAAAATAGTGGAAACGCTCGACCCAAATACCGGCAAGATGTTCCGCGACCGCCGCACCTGGCGCGTGGGGCGCAAGAACATCCACAGACCAGCCCAAAGCCTGAAGGTCCTGGGCCAAGTGCAGGACGAACGGCGCCGCGCTGTCTCCTTCCCAGCGGGGGAAGTTCGACGTCACGCACAGAACGCGTCCGCGCGGTTCACTGCTCATGGCGAAGGTGGTCCGGTGCCAATAGAGGCTCATCGGGCATCTCTGCCATGTCGTGCGTAACGGCCAGTTCCAGGCGGCGCACCTTCTCCAGCGTCATCTCGATGAGCTGCCGGTTGTGACCAATCAAGTCGGCGACGAGTCCGACCAAAAAGGTGACCAGTCCGATGACGAGCAGCACGCCGCCGATAATGAGGGACTGAATGTGACCGCCGCCGTCACCTAGGGCGTAGAAGACGAGAAAGCGCAGGATCGGCACGATGCCTACTAGGGAGAAAACCAGACCAATCAGGACGAAAACCCGAAGCGGCCGGTACATGGTGTACATGCGCACGAGGGTCGTGAGCGACTTCTCCAGGAATCTCGGAATGCTCTTGAACAGCCGGGACTCTCTGGTTTTTGGGTTGGTGGCGACGGGTACGGAGGTAACCGCCATCCGTTTCTTACCCGCTTGGATCAGCATCTCGATCGTATAACTGAAAGGCGAGACAATATTCATCTGCAGAGCGGCGTCGCGCGAAATCGCACGGAAACCGCTGACCGCATCCGGGACGTCGATCCCGGAGACCTTGCGGATTGCAAAACTGCCTATAGTTTGGAGCCATTTTTTGCCCCAGGAGAAGTGCTCGATGGTGTCGGTCTGGCGGTTGCCCACGACGATATCGGCCCTGCCTTCGAGGATCGGCCGGATGAGCTTGGGGATGTCCCGCCCTGCGTATTGGTTATCGCCGTCGGTGTTGACGACGATATCGGCGCCACGCTGCAGGCAGGCGTCCAGGCCGACGCGGAACGCGCTGGCGAGCCCCATCTGGCTTCTATTGCGGACAATGTGCGCAACCCCCAAGGCGCGCGCGACCTCGGTCGTGCGGTCCGTGCAGCCATCGTCGATAACCAGGATCTCAATCCGGTCCACACCGCGGATTTCTTGCGGGATGTCGGCGACGGTTTGCGGCAGGGTCTCTTCTTCGTTGTGGCACGGAATTTGAACTATGAGTTTCAAGCCAGATTCTTTCCATAGCGGCGCCGGGAATCTCAGCAATCAAATTATTACAATATCCTTACCAAAGTATTTCAAAGACTTTAAAGGTCTTGCGAGAAGGTTTTAGCTCAATTTGGCGAGAAGTTCTTCTGCACCTATAAAGTTGGGAATAGTTCTCGTGAGTAAATTCGGTCGAATGCCGGAAGGTTTGGAACCGCTTCACCTCGGCCGGCGGGCCAGGCAAAAGACGGGTAGGCCGGCCAGGCGGTTGAAGGGGAACATCACTTTACGTTCCAGGTCGTGCAGGGCGATCAGGACGGTATTGACGGCGTTTCCTTGGGCGCTCAGGGCGCTTTTCGAGGGGGCGGCGTCGGACTTCCGGCGCCATTTGTTGAACAGCCTCTGAATCGCCGCGACCGGGAACAAGAGGCCAAAAAAGTAGCCGCTTTTGACTGGCTCTAGGCCCGCGGCCCGGACCACCGCCTCGATCTGGCGCCTGGAATAGCGCCGCCGATGCTCCAGGAACTCGTCGTGGCCGGACCAGAGAAACTGAAACGCCGGGACGGTGATCACGACCTGGTCCTGTGGCCGCAGCCTCGCGGTGGAACGCCGAAGCAACTCCACGTCGTCGTCGACATGCTCCAGCACGTCCATCATGAGGATGATATCCGCCGGACCGGGATCCGGCGAATGCGCGAAACGGATTTCGCGGTCGTTGTGCCGTTCGACCCCTTCCGCCCGGTAGGCGGGATCGACGCACACGGCGCGCCGGCAGACGCCGGCGTCGAGCAACTGGCGGGAGAAGACGCCGGAGCCCGCCCCGATATCGAGCACCGTGTCGACGCTCAGGCCCTTGAGAAGCTGTAACAGGGCGCGGCCCTTCGATGCATAGTACCAATGTCGGTCAGCGTCTCTGCCGAGAATAGATGTTTCCTTGATGTCCATGCGCTGGAGCCTTGAGTTCCTCGCGCCGGTTGAGGAAACACTTGTGACATTATGTTTAAGAATTGATTCAAATGTTCCCGTGTTTTGCTCAGATATAGACTTGGGCAAAACTGGACCGGCGAATATCTTCAATGAACTCTAGGTAGAATTTATTGCGATCACGTGAATCGTATTTGCAGTAAGTAATCTCGATCTACCGGGCGCCATAAACGCTGTGGCCCGCGCTTGTTCCGCTGTGCGATTCGGAGTAGGAAATCGGCGCTACCGCGCGTTAACTAAGTTCACCGCAAGTTGAACGCACATCCGACCCTCGGGGAGCACGAAATCATGGCTCGTAAGAAGATTGCGCTGATCGGCGCCGGCAACATTGGTGGGACGCTGGCGCTGCTGGCCGGACTTAAGGACCTGGGCGATATTGTTTTGTTCGACATTGCCGAGGGTATTCCACAGGGCAAGGCGCTAGACCTTTTGCAGTCCTCGCCGGTCGAGGGCTTCGACGCCAAGGTCGTTGGTGGCAACGATTACAAGATCATCAAGGGCGCCGACGTTGTCATCGTCACCGCCGGCGTGGCCCGCAAACCTGGGATGAGCCGCGACGATCTGCTCGGCATTAATTCGAGCGTGATGGAATCGGTCGGCGCGGCGATCAAGAAGCAGTGCCCCAAGGCCTTCGTGATTTGCATCACCAACCCCTTAGACGCCATGGTCTGGGTCTTGCAGCAGGCCAGCGGGGTCCCGGCCCACAAGATCGTCGGCATGGCCGGTGTGTTGGATTCGGCGCGCTTCCGCACTTTTTTGGCTGAGGAAATGGGTGTCTCGGTCGAGGACGTCAGTGCCTTCGTCCTGGGCGGTCACGGCGATTCCATGGTGCCGACCGTTCGCTACGCCACGGTCGCCGGTATTCCCCTGCCCGATCTGGTCAAGATGGGTTGGATCCAGCAGCAAAAATTGGATCAGATCGTCCAGCGCACGCGCGACGGCGGTGCGGAGATTGTCGGGCTCTTGAAGACCGGCTCGGCCTTTTATGCGCCCGCGGCTTCCGCCATCGCCATGGCCGAGTCCTACTTGAAAGACAAGAAAAGGGTTCTGCCCTGCGCCGCCTATCTGAATGGGCAGTACGGCATCAAGGATCTTTTCGTCGGGACGCCGGTTGTGATCGGCGCCGGCGGTGTCGAGCGCATTGTCGAACTCCATCTCAACGGGGCCGAGAAGACCATGCTCAAAAAGTCGGCCGCTTCTGTGCGCGGCTTGGTCGACGCCTGCAAGGCCTTGAAGAAGAAATCCGCGAGCAAGGCGAAGCGGGCAAAGAAATAAGCGGATTAGGACGTTCGTACTTAATAATGCGGGGTAACCACTCCAGGTTGCGCCCACGGCTTGGGGTGCTAGAGTGCGCGCGCCTGCGGTGGGCTCGGGCCGGGACCTGCCGCCGGCGTCAAGCTGTTTGGATCGCCAATCCGCGTGAGGGCCAATGAATATCCATGAGTACCAGGCGAAAAACCTGCTAGCGAAATATGGCGTTGCGGTGCCGCGCGGTTCGGTGGCCTTCACGCCGGCCGAAGCCGAAGGCGCGGCGCGCGAGTTAGGCGGTCCCATTTGGGTCGTGAAATCGCAAATTCATGCCGGCGGCCGTGGCGCGGGGCGGTTTAGCGACGATCCCGAGGGCGCGGGCGGTGTGCGCATCTGTAAGTCGCTGGAAGACGTCAAGGAGAACGCCCGTCACATGCTGGGGCACGTTTTGGTGACGAAGCAGACCGGCGCGGCGGGCAAGGAGGTCAAGCGCCTCTACATCGAGGAAGGCTGCGACATCGCGCGCGAGCTTTACCTCGGCATGCTGATCGACAGGGCGACCAGCCGGATCACCATCATGGCCTCGACCGAGGGCGGCATGGAGATCGAGGAGGTCGCCGCCGCCACGCCCGAGAAAATCCTCAAGCTGGCGATCGACCCGGCGACCGGAATCATGCCTTATCACGGCCGCAAGATCGCGTTTGGCCTGGGCCTAGAAGGCAAGCAAGTCGGCTCCGCCGTCAAGTTCATCGCCGCCATGTACCGCGCCTTTCTCGAGCTCGATGCCAGCATTGTCGAGGTCAATCCCTTGGTCGTGACCGGCGCGGGAGAGGTTATCGCGCTCGACGCCAAGATGAACTTCGACGACAACGCGCTGTTCCGGCACAAAGACGTTGCCGACATGCGCGACGAGAGCGAGGAAGACCCGGCGGAGCTGGAAGCCGCGCAGCACGATCTCAACTACATCAAGTTGGATGGCAGCATCGGCTGCATGGTCAACGGCGCGGGTCTGGCGATGGCGACCATGGATATCATTAAGCTGACCGGCGGTTCGCCCGCCAACTTCCTCGATGTCGGCGGCGGCGCGACCGCGGAACGTGTGACGGCGGCCTTCAAGCTCATTCTCTCCGATCCCAACGTCAAGGGCATCCTGGTCAATATCTTCGGCGGCATCATGCGTTGCGACGTCATCGCCGAGGGTGTGGTCGCGGCGGCGCGCGAGGTTGCCTTGCACGTGCCGCTCGTTGTCCGCCTGGAAGGAACTAACGTCGATCTCGGCAAGAAAATATTGGCTGATTCGGGACTGCCCATCGTCTCCGCGGACGATTTGGGCGATGCCGCCAAGAAAATTGTCAAAGCGGTCGGGGAGGCAGCGTAATGGCGGTCCTGGTCGACAAGAACACCAAGGTCATTTGCCAAGGTTTCACCGGCGCGCAGGGGACCTTTCATTCCGAGCAAGCCCTGGCCTATGGCACCAAGATGGTCGGCGGCGTGACGCCCGGTAAGGGCGGCACCACGCACCTGGACTTGCCGGTCTTCGATACGGTGGCCGAGGCTGTCTCGACAACCGGGGCGACCGCCTCGGCGATCTATGTGCCGCCGCCCTTCGCGGCCGACGCGATTCTGGAGGCCTTGGACGCCGGCGTGGGCCTGATCGTCTGCATCACCGAAGGTATTCCAGTGCTCGACATGCTGCGGGTCAAGCGCGCGCTCACCGGGTCGGGAAGCCGTTTGGTCGGCCCCAACTGCCCCGGTGTCATCACGCCGGGCGAATGCAAGATTGGCATCATGCCGGGGCACATCCATAAACGGGGGCGGATCGGCATCGTTTCACGTTCGGGCACGCTGACCTACGAGGCCGTGGGCCAGACCACGGCGGCGGGCCTTGGCCAGACCACCTGTATCGGCATCGGCGGCGACCCGATCAATGGCACCAATTTTATAGACTGCCTGGAAATGTTCCTCGGCGATCCAGAGACCGAAGGCGTCATCATGATCGGCGAAATCGGCGGCACAGCCGAGGAGGAAGCGGCCGAGTTCTACAAGAAATCCGGCAGCAAAAAGCCCATGGCGGGCTTCATTGCCGGGCGCACCGCGCCGCCGGGCCGGCGCATGGGCCATGCCGGCGCCATCATCTCCGGCGGCAAGGGCGGCGCGGAGGATAAGATCGAGGCGCTCAAGTCCGCCGGGGTCGTGGTGGCGGAGTCGCCGTCTGCACTGGGCTCGACCATGTTGAAGGCCATGAAGGGCTGAATATATCTACGGTGATTGTTCGGCCGCGTGCGGCCTGCACTGGTTACCGGACGTCAAGGTTACCCGGTTAGTATTGGCGCCTCATGCGGGCCCCCGCCAGGGGCGCCCAAGGTAGATTTGGGGGACGCCCGTTGCCGGGAAGGCTCTGGCCGGCGCGCCGTCAGCCTTTGGATGGCCCAGGGGGGCCGTGTTAACAAATGTCGACGCCTAACGAAGACAAGACTTCCTTCCTTTTCGGCTCCAACGGCCGCTTTATAGCCGATCTATATGCCCGCTTCGCGCAGGATCCCGGCTCGGTCGATCCCAGCTGGCAAAGCTTTTTCCGTGATTTGGGCGAAGACGCCCACGAGGTCATGGAGGATTTGCGCGGCGCCTCTTGGGGGCCGCGCAACGGCAGCCTTTATCCCCTAGACGAAGCCATTGAGCAGGCCCCGGCGACCGCCGCCGCGGTGGCCGAAGGCGTGGCGCCGGAAGGAGAGATCACGCCCGAGGATGTGCGGGCCGCGACCATCGATTCGATCCGGGCCCTCATGTTGATCCGCGCCTACCGGGTGCGTGGCCATCTGGAGGCGGATCTCGATCCGCTGGGCCTGAAACCGATCGAGCCGCATCCCGAGCTCGATCCCCTGTCCTATGGCTTCACCGAGGCCGATTTCGACCGGCCGATCTTCATCAATTACGTTCTCGGCCTGGAAATCGCGACCCTGCGCGAGATCGTCAAGGCCGTGCGCCAAACTTATTGCGGTAAGATCGGTGTCGAGTTCATGCACATCCAGGACCCGGCGCAGAAAGCTTGGATCCAGGAACGTATCGAATCGATCCATAACCAGACTCAGTTCACGGAATTCGGTAAGCGGGCGATCCTAGAGCGCCTGACCGCCGCGGAGACCTTCGAACGCTTCCTCGACAAGAAATATACCGGCACCAAGCGGTTCGGTCTCGACGGTGGCGAAGCGGCGGTGCCCGCTTTGGAGCAGATACTCAAGCGTGGCGGGCAGCTCGGTCTGGAAGAAGTTGTCATCGGCATGCCGCACCGCGGCCGGTTGAACGTCCTCGCCAACTTCATGAGTAAGCCCTACACGGCGATCTTTCACGAATTTCAGGGCGGCGCAGCGCATCCAGAGGATATCGGCGGCTCGGGTGATGTGAAGTACCATCTCGGCACCTCATCGGACCGCGAGTTCGACGGCAATGTCGTGCATCTATCGCTGACCGCCAATCCTTCGCATTTGGAAGCCGTCGATCCGGTCGTGGTCGGCAAGGTGCGGGCCAAGCAGGTTCAGCGACAGGACACCGAGCGCACCAAGGTCATGTCGCTACTCATGCACGGTGATGCGGCCTTCGCCGGGCAGGGGTTGGTCGCGGAGACGCTGGATCTCTCCGAGTTGAAGGGCTACCGCATCGGCGGCACGATTCACTTCATCGTCAACAATCAGATCGGCTTCACAACCAACCCGGTGCATTCGCGCTCGGGGCCCTATTGTTCCGAAGTCGGGAAAATTATTCAGGCGCCCATCTTTCACGTCAACGGCGACGATCCCGAGGCCGTGGTTCATGTCGCGCGCATCGCCATGGAATTCCGTCAGACCTTCAAGAAAGACGTCGTGATCGACATGTTCTGCTACCGCCGACACGGCCACAACGAGGGCGACGAGCCCGCCTTCACACAGCCACTTATGTATCGGCGGATCAAGGATCATCCCTCGACACGGGAGATTTATGCCAAGCGCCTGGTCGAGACCGGTGTGGTGAGTCAGGACGAGGCCGATCAAGTTCTGAAAGAAATCTCCGATCGCCTGGAAGCCGATTTCGCTGCCGCGGGCAGCTACAAGCCGAACAAGGCGGATTGGTTGGAGGGCGTGTGGTCCGGCTTTGCGCGGCCGAAAGGATACGATGCACGCCGCGGCAATACCTCGGTCGAGATGCCGACGCTCAAGGCGGTCGGCGAAGCGATCTCACGCGTGCCGGAGGGGATTAACGTCCACCGCAAGATCGTCCGCCAGCTCGATGCCAAGCGCAAAGTGTTCGAGGCCGGGGAGGGTATAGATTGGGCGACCGCCGAGGCCTTGGCCTTCGGGACCTTGCTGCTCGAAGATCATCCGGTCCGCTTATCGGGCCAGGACAGCAACCGCGGCACCTTCTCTCAACGCCATGCCGCGCTCATCGATCAGGAGACCGAGGAACGCTACGTCCCGCTCAATCATATCGCCGAAGACCAGCAGAAAATCGAAATTATCGACAGCCCTTTGAGCGAAATGGCGGTTCTGGGATTCGAGTACGGCTTCTCTCTGGCCGAACCCCGCGCCCTGGTCTTGTGGGAAGGGCAGTTCGGCGATTTCGTCAATGGCGCTCAAGTCATTATCGACCAGTTCATCGCTTCGGGCGAATCGAAATGGTTGCGCATGTCGGGCTTGGTCATGTTGCTGCCGCACGGTTACGAGGGCCAAGGGCCTGAGCATTCATCGGCCCGGCTCGAGCGGTTTTTGCAGCTTTGCGCGGAAGACAATATTCAGGTGGTCAACTGCACTACACCGGCCAACTATTTCCATGTCCTGCGCCGGCAACTGCACCGGGATTTTCGTAAACCCCTGATCATCATGACGCCGAAATCGTTGTTACGGCACAAGCGCGCGGTTTCCAAACTGACCGATTTCGGCCCGGGCTCGACCTTCCACCGTATTATGTATTGCGACGAACAGCCATCAGAGCCCCAGGACGTGAAGCAAGTCGTCCTATGTTCCGGTAAGGTCTACTACGATCTTGTGGAGGAGCGGGAGAAGCGCGGCGTTACGGATGTGCATTTCTTGCGCATGGAACAGATCTACCCCTTCCCGGCCGATGCTCTGGCGGCGGAGTTGGAGCGCTACAAGCACTGCCACATCGTTTGGTGTCAGGAAGAGCCGCGCAACATGGGCGCATGGGGCTTCGTCATCGATTTTATCGAAGAAATCGCGCGCGACATCGGTGTCAAGCATCCACGCCCGCGCTACGCCGGCCGCCCCTCGGCCGCGTCCCCGGCGACCGGCTTGGCCAGCCGGCACCTTGCCGAACAAATTCGGCTAGTCGATGACGCACTGGCCATAGGCAAGCCCTCGCTCAGCCGCATCGCCTCGCGCAAGGCCCAAGAGGCAGAGAAAACCGGCAGGACCCTGAAGCGCGCCTAACGCCCGATAAGTCGCGGTCGCATAACGCAAACCAAATCAAACGGAACAAGTAGACATGGCAACGGACATCGTGGTTCCTACCCTAGGCGAATCGGTCAGCGAGGCGACCGTCGCACAGTGGCTTAAGAAGCCGGGCGACGCGGTCGCGGTCGACGATCCTTTGGTCGAGCTGGAAACCGACAAGGTCACGCTGGAGGTCAATGCCAGCGTGGCAGGCGTCTTGTCCGAGGTCGCGGCCGAAGAGGGAGCCAATGTCGAGGTCGGCGCGCTGCTCGGGCGGATCGCCGAAGGGAACGGCGCACCCGCTAAGGCACCCGAGCCAAAACCCGCGCCCGAGGCAGCGAAGCCAGTGGAGGCCGCGCCTCCGCCACCCGCCGCCAAGGGGGCGGCGGCAGACACGCAGTCTCCTGCGGTGCGCAAGTTAGTTGCCGAGCACGGCTTGGACGCCGGTAAGATTGCGGGCACTGGCAAGGATGGACGTCTTTTGAAAGAAGATGTCCAAAAGGCCGTGGCCGGTGGCGCCGCGCCCGCGAAGTCCGCCGAAGCCGCGCCGCCCCAGGAAACTGGCCAGGAAACTGGCCAGGAAACGGGCGCGCGCGAGGAGCGGGTGCGCATGACCCGCCTGCGCAAGCGGATCGCGGAACGCTTGAAGGAAGCGCAGAACACGGCTGCCATGTTGACCACCTTCAACGAGGTGGATATGGGCGCGGTTTTGGAGCTGCGCAAACGCTACCGTGACAGCTTCGAGAAAAAGCACGGCGTGCGTTTGGGTATGATGTCGTTCTTCACCAGCGCCGCCATTGCCGCCTTGAAGGAACTGCCGTCCGTCAACGCCGGGATAGAGGGCGACGAAATCGTCTACCGGAACTACTACAACATCGGCATCGCGGTCAGCGCGCCGCAAGGGCTGGTCGTACCGGTTCTGCGCAATGCCGAAACCATGGGCTTCGCCGATATTGAAAAGAACATCGGCGCCCTAGGCCGGCGCGCGCGCGATGGCAAGTTGTCGATGGAGGATATGTCCGGCGGCACCTTCACCATTACCAACGGCGGCGTGTTCGGTTCGTTGCTTTCGACCCCGATCCTCAATCCGCCGCAGTCCGGCATCCTGGGCATGCACAAGATTCAAGAGCGCCCCATGGCGGTGGATGGCGAAGTACGTGTCCGGCCGATGATGTACCTCGCCCTATCTTACGATCATCGGCTGATCGATGGGCGCGAAGCGGTGACGTTCCTGGTCCGGGTCAAGGATTACATCGAGGATCCGGAGCGTCTGCTGCTCGACGTCTAGCGCGGACAGCAAAGCGGTCCGCGCCTAGTCGCGCCTAGGCAGCGCGCCGAATCGTTTCGCTCCAGCGCCGATAGCGCCAGACGGCGGCGGGGGGCAGATTAGAGAGCACCCATTGCGACCGGATTCCCTGGAGCCCGAGTTTGTCGCGCATTTGTTGCGGCACGGGGGCGGCGGGACTGTAGGTGAACTGCAGGAACTCGCCGCCGGGAGCCAGGACCGCGAAGGCCGCCGCCAGAATTTGACTGCAGTCGTCCTTGACCATGGCTACGAGAGGTAGGCTCGAAACCACGGCCTTGACCGGCCCGATGCCAGCATTGTCAAGGAGTGGCTTCAACTCCCGCGCGTCGGCGCACAGGACCCGCACGCCCGGGTAGTGCCGTGCGATGACCTTACACAGCTTGGCTTCGCGCTCGACCACAATCAGGTCTTGGGGCGCGACCCCGGCGCGCAGGATGGCCCGGGTAATGCTACCCGTGCCGCCACCTAACTCGACGACCACACCGGGTGCCTCCGGATCTATGCTGGCGGCCATCGCGCGGGACAAAGCCCGGCCGCTGGGCACGATAGCGCCGAGCCGCCGCGGCCGGCGCAGCCACATCAGAAAAAAACCAAATTCGTCTCTGCGCGCGCGCTGGCGCGTAAAGGCTTTACGCATGCGGGCCACTCTTTGACAGCCAATTCCGTTAAACGGCGTTTTCCGGACGCCTCCCGCCTCAGCCCGCGTCGGACGCTGCGAACCGTGCCCGGACAACGAACTATACATTGGGTCATTTCTCCGCCTCCGCAAGGGCCATGGGGAGAGGTTGGTGGGAAGGGTAAAAGGGGTGGGCGATGCGCCCTAAATGCATCCCCCTTGTTCACGGGCCACCCGTACGGCAAGGTCGCGCCAGGATTTAACGGGGGGCCAGGAGCATGAGCGAAAGTGCATTCGATGTCGTGGTGATCGGTGGCGGGCCGGGCGGATATGTCTGCGCCATCCGGGCCGCGCAACTGGGCCTGAAGACGGCTTGCGTGGAAAAGCGCGGCAGCTTGGGCGGCACCTGTCTCAATGTCGGTTGCATTCCCTCCAAGGCGCTGCTTCAGGCTTCGGAAAAGTACGAAGAGGCGCAACATGGCCTGGCGGCCATCGGCATCAAGGCGGGCAAGGTGGAGCTCGACCTGGCCGCGATGCTCGGGCACAAGGACAAGGTCGTCAGAGGCCTGACCAAGGGCATCGAATTTCTTCTCAAAAAGAACAAGATTGCCTACCTGAAGGGCGTCGGCAGCATCGCCGGCCGGGGCGCGGTCAAGGTGAGCGGCGCCGACGGCAAGGTGCAAGACGTCACGGCCAAGCATATCGTCATCGCCACGGGCTCGGATCACATGGTCCTGCCTGGTGTCGAGATCGACGAGAAGCGCATCGTCTCTTCGACCGGCGCCTTGGCGCTTGAACAGGTGCCCGGCCACCTAGTTGTCATCGGCGGTGGCTATATCGGGCTTGAGATGGGTTCGGTCTGGCTGCGCTTGGGCGCCAAGGTCACGGTGGTAGAGTTCCTGGATCGAATTGTGCCGGGCATGGACGGCGAGGTCGGCAAGGCGTTTCAGCGCGTGCTCAAAAAGCAAGGCATGGATTTCAAGCTCTCGACCAAGGTGACCGGGGCCAAGGCGAATAAGGATGGTGTCGCCCTGACTCTCGAGCCGGCCGAGGGCGGTGACCCGCAAGACCTGAACGCCGATGTCGTCCTGGTCGCCATCGGGCGCCGGCCCTACACGGAAGGTCTGGGGTTGAAGGAGGCCGGGGTCGAAACCGACAAGATGGGCCGGGTCGTTATCGACGATCACTTTCGTACCAACCTCGAAGGCATCTACGCCATCGGCGACGCGGTCGCCGGTCCCATGCTGGCGCACAAGGCCGAAGAGGAAGGCGTCGCGGTGGCTGAGATCCTTGCCGGTCAGGCCGGCCACGTGAACTACGCCACCGTGCCCGGCATCGTCTACACCTGGCCGGAGGTTGCCGCCGTCGGCCAGACCGAGGAACAATTGAAAGAGGCCGGGGTCGATTACAAGGTCGGTAAATTCCCCTTCACCGCCAACAGCCGGGCGCGCGCCAATCTGGCGACCGACGGTTTCGTCAAGATCCTGGCGGACGCCAAGACAGATCGAATTCTGGGCGCGCACATCATCGGTCCGGATGCCGGCAACCTGATCCACGAGGTCGTCGTTGCCATGGAGTTCGCCGGTTCGGCCGAAGATCTTGCGCGCTCCTTCCACGGCCATCCGACCCTCAACGAAGCGGTCAAGGAGGCCGCCCTCGCTGTCGATGGCCGGCCGATCCACGTGTAAGTCCGTGCCGTGACGACCGGAGATGAGGGTGGTGACTTGCCGAGAACGCGGGGCCGCCGCCTCTCGGGCGCACGTTTGGTTGTCGGCATGTGCGTTGCGCACATCTTTTCCATGCTCGGCTTCGCCAGTTTCGCGGCGCTGTTGCCGACCTTCTTCGCCGAATGGGGCCTGAGCAACACCCAGGCCGGTTGGATCAACGGTATCTATTTCGGCGCCTATATGGCTGCGGTTCCGGTGTTGGTCAGCCTGACCGACCGGGTCGACCCGCGCCGCGTCTATGTCGCAGGCGCGGCTTTGACGGCGCTTGCCGCATTCGCCTTCGCGCTGCTGGTTGAGGGATTCTGGGGTGGCCTCCTTGCCCGCGCCCTGGCGGGGGTGGGGATGGCCGGCACCTACATGACCGGACTGAAGGCGCTGACCGATCACATCAATGAGGAAATTCGCGCCCGCTCGATCGCCTTTTATACCGCATCCTTTTCCATCGGCTCGGCGCTTTCGTTTCTCCTGACCGGCGAGGTCGCGGCGGATTTTGGGTGGCGCTGGGCGGTCGGGGTGGTTGGCTTGGGTCCCTTGGTCTCGCTCGGCATTGTACATTGGCTGGCGCCGCCCAGTCAGCCGCACCACATCGCGCGCGGCGAGACGGCACTGCTCGATTTCCGCCCGGTTTTGCGTAACCGGCGCGCCTTCGCCTATGTCTTGGCGTACAGCGCGCACAACTGGGAACTCTTCGCGCTCCGCTCCTGGCTGGTCGCGTTCCTGGTCTTCGCACAGGGACAACAGGACGTGGGCGGGCTTGGCGCGCTTTGGAGCGCGACCGCCCTGGCCGCGCTGGTCACGGTCCTCGGCTTGCCTTCAAGCGTGCTCTGCAATGAGCTGGCGCAACGTGTCGGGCGCCGGCGTCTGGTCGTCACGATCATGAGCGTCTCTGCCCTCATTGCCTGCGTGCTTGGCTTCTTGGCGCCCTTGCCTTTCGTCTTTCTGTTCGCCTTGGTCGTGGTCTACGGCATTACAGTGACAGGAGATTCGGCCTCTCTCACCGCCGGGGCGGTCGCCAATGCCGCCGCCGGACAGCGCGGCGCGACCATGGCCGTGCATTCCTTCGTTGGCTTTGCCGGCGCCTTCGCGGGACCGCTCGCTTTCGGCATAGTGCTCGATCTGGCGGGCGGTAGCGGCAGTTTGCTCGCCTGGGGCTTGGCCTTTGCCAGTTCGGGATTGGCGGTCGCCTTAGGGCCGCTTGTGCTGGCGACGCTGGGCCGGCGCCCAGCGGGCGAGGGGGAGGCCCAGGCGCGTAGCTGACTATCGCCGTGCGCGTGGATGCGTGCGGTCGTAGACCGAGAGCAGGCCGGCGACATCGACCTCGGTATAGCGCTGTGTAGTGGATAGCGAGGCGTGGCCCAAAAGCTCCTGGATCGCACGCAAGTCGCCGCCGCCGGCTAAAAGGTGGGTCGCGAAGCTATGGCGCAGGGCATGAGGCGTCGCGGTCTCGGGCAGACCCAGGCACGTTCTTACCTCCACCACCCGGGCCTGTATGCGCCGTGCGCCCAAGCGCTTGCCGCGCTTGCCGACGAAAAGCGGCCCCTCGGGCGCCAGCGTGAAGGGGCAGGCGGCCAAATAATCCTGCACGGCCTCGATCACCGCGGGCAATAAGGGTACGTAGCGTTGCTTGTTGCCCTTGCCGGTCACGCTCATGGCTTCCTGTTCCGGCGCCGGCGCCTCGCTCCGGTTCAGCGACAGGGCTTCGCCGATCCGCAAGCCACACCCGTAAAGCAGTGCCAGGACCGCCGTGTCGCGCTTGCCGACCCAAGGGTCGCGGGCAAGATCCCGCACCAGGCTCAGCGCCTCCTCGGTTTCGTCCACGGCCAAGGCCTTGGGGACCGAGCGCGGCAGTTTTGGGGTGCGTAGCACGGCTAGCGCCGGGTTCTCCACTAAGCCAGCGCGCGCCAGCCAACGGAAGAATCCGCGCACGACCGACAGGCCGCGGGCGCGGGAGGCGCGGCCGATGCCCTGTTCCGCCCGGCGCGCCAACCAGGCGCGGAAATCCGCCGTACGCAAGCCCGCCAAATCGTTTAACTCCGGCAAGCCGCCCAGATGCCCGCTCAGGAATTCCAGGAATTGTGTGAGGTCTCGCCGGTAGGCGGCGCAAGTGTGAGGAGAGGCGCGCCGTTCGTGTTCGAGCCACGTCTGCCAATCGGCCAGGGCGGCCTGCAGGCCGGACTTGGCGGGAAATCCCAGAACCTTAGGGGTGCCAACCCTTGGGGCTACTCGGGCAGGTCTAGCCATCCGCGAATTGAGGTCTCCACGACGCGGGCCAGAAAGTTCAAGAGCTCGGCGCCTTGGCCCGGCTCGAAGTGATTCGCGTCGCGGGCGCCAAAGGCCAAAAGCGCGGCCGGTGCCGTGCGGCCGAAGGACAAGCGGATCAGCGCTTCGGAATGCACCAAGCCGGCGCCCGGTCCAAAGATCGCCGGATCGCCGGCCACATTGTCTCTCAGTACAATATTCTGGCCGGGGCCGATCTGACTATCGACCATCTTAGGGCTCAGTTGTACGACGCCTGCGGTTGGCGGTGCGGCGGTGCCATCCTCCACCTGCTCGACGCCCACCACAATAACGTCGAGGTTCAGGATGACCGCCAGGTCCGTCGTCAAGCACTCGATGAAATGTTCGAAGCTCCGCGCTTTCAAGAGCGCGAGGACCGCCTTGTGTACCCGCGCCTGGGCGGAGAGGTTGCCCCGGCCTGTGACCACCAGCGCGTCGCGTGCCTCAGTTAGGTCGGCCAGGTCGCGGCGCAACTTTTCGACCATAAACTGTTGCAAGTCGGTGACGCCGTTCCCGCTATTGCGGCCCGGCGGTATCAGGACATCGAGCAGGTCTTGATTCTCGCACAAAAAGTTTGGGTGCCCGCGCAAAAATTCGACAACCCGCGCCGCCGAAAGTTGCGGTGCGTCGGCGTTGCCCGCCGATCGTCTGCCGTTGCCGCGCTTAGGCGCGGCGTCTTGCGGGGTTTGAACCATCGGCCGTGCCGCTTGTCGTTGTGTCTAGAATCGATTGGCCGGTCTTGGCCCAATCCGCGAGGAAGGCTTCAAGTCCCTTGTCGGTCAGCGGGTGCTTGAACATCGCGCGCAGGATCGCCGGTGGAAGCGTCGCGACATGGGCGCCCATCTTGGCCGACTCGACGACATGGGCAGAGTTGCGCACGGAGGCGACCAGAACCTCGGTCGTGAAGCCCGGGTAAGCGTTGTAAATCTCGACGATCTCCGCGATCAGGCCCAGGCCATCGGCACCGATATCGTCCAGCCGCCCGACAAAGGGCGAGATGTAACGCGCACCCGCCTTGGCTGCCAGGATCGCTTGGGCGGCGGAAAAGCATAGAGTCACATTGACCGGAGTGCCTTCGTCGGTGAAGGCGCGGCAAGCTTTTAGGCCGTCAGGCGTGAGCGGTACCTTGATGACCACGTTCTTGGCGACACCGGCCAGACGGCGGCCCTCAGACAACATGGTTGGAGTATCGGTCGCCGCGACCTCGGCGCTAACGGGCCCTGGGACGGCGGCGCAAATTTCTCCCAGTACCTCGATGAAATCACGGCCGGCCTTGGCAATCAGCGAGGGATTCGTCGTCACCCCGTCGACCAGGCCGGTCGCGGCAAGATCCCGAATCTCTGAGATATCCGCCGTGTCGATGAAAAAGCGCATAAGCTACTTTGTCTCTCTTCCCATAACCAACCCTGCGAGCTTGCCTCAAAGGCGTTTCGATAGGGTTTCAGCGGCCTCGAATGCCAGTCCGTGCCCGGCGCGTCAAGGCCAGACGGTTCCCCATTGGTTCCCGGGGCGCGCCTCGTCTAAAGTGTAGCGTATGCCAGACGACCGCGCCAGCACGCCTCCGGAATCCGACACCAGGTCAGCCTCAAAGGTTAATAGCGACTTACCCGATCCAACGGCGGGCGATGGCGGCCCGGCGCGCTTGCCGGTGCTGCTACCCATTCCCTTGGACCGGCCTTACGATTATTTGGCGCCGCCAGACTTGGCCTTGGCGCCGGGCGCGATCGTGCGCGTACCGCTGAGCGGGCGCGAGGCGATCGGCGTGGTTTGGGATCGCGAGCCGGGCGGGCGTAGCGTTCCAGCCAGCAAACTCAAACCGATCCTGGCGCGTTTCGATGTGCCGCCTCTGGGTGACGATCAGCGCCGCTTCATCGATTGGGTGGCGAATTACACCATGGCATCGCGAGGGGCGGTTCTGCGTATGGCCTTAAGCGTGCCGGCGGCGCTCGATCCGCCGCGCCCCCAGATCGGCTACCGGATCGCGCAGGCACAAGCGGCCGGCGATACCGGAGCGAAGCCGGAGATACGCTTGACCCCGGCGCGCCAGCGGGTTCTCGCCGAAGTGAAGGACTCGCCCCCACGGCCCCTGGCGGAGTTGGCGCGGGCCGCCGCGGTCAGTCCCTCGGTCGTAAAGGGTTTGCATGCGGCAGGGCTTCTGGAAGAAGCCGAAATCGGCGCGTCCCCACCTTTTGCGCGGCCCGATTACGCGCGTGCCGGACCCAAGCTGTCGCCCGAACAAGCCGCCGCCGCCGCCGAGTTGCGGGTCCGGGTCGCGGCCGGGGTGTACACCAGCATCTTGCTCGACGGGGTAACCGGGGCGGGCAAGACCGAAGTCTATTTCGAAGCCATAGCCCAGGCGTTGGAGCGCGGCCGCCAAGCCTTGGTTCTGCTGCCTGAGATCGCGCTCTCGGCGCAATGGCTGGAGCGATTCAAGGCGCGCTTCGGCACCGCGCCCGCCCTATGGCACTCGGACCTGACAGCGGCGCAACGGCGCGCGACCTGGCGCGCGGCGGCGCTGGGCCAGGTCAGGGTCGTCGTCGGTGCGCGCTCGGCCCTCTTTCTGCCGCTGCACGAACTTGGCGTCATCATTGTGGACGAGGAACACGACCCCGCCTTCAAGCAAGAAGATGGCGTCATCTATCACGCCCGCGACATTGCCGTGGTGCGCGCGCATCTCTTGGGCATTCCTATCGTTCTTTCGTCGGCGACTCCGTCGCTCGAAACCATGGTCAATGTTGAGACCGGACGCTACGCCAAGGTTCACCTGCCGGATCGGCACGGCGGCGCCACCATGCCGAGCGTGGAGCTGGTCGATTTACGAAGCGACCGCCCGGTGAAGCTTGCGGGCTTGGGTCAAAGCTGGCTGTCCGAACGTCTGCGCGCCGCCATGGCCGCGACCCTTGAGGCCGGCGAACAGGCGATGCTGTTCCTTAACCGCCGGGGCTATGCGCCTTTGACCCTGTGCCGAGCCTGCGGCCACCGTTTGCAATGCCCGAACTGCACAGCCTGGCTAGTTGAGCATCGCCTGGCCGGGAAACTGCAATGCCATCACTGCGGTCACCTTGCCCGCTTGCCCGAGCGCTGTCCGTCCTGCGAGGCCGAGGGCACGCTGGCGGCCTGCGGCCCTGGGGTCGAGCGCTTGGCGGAAGAAATCTCCGTTCTCTTTCCCAAGGCGCGTAGTGCAATCATGGCCAGCGACACCATTACCGGGCCCGGCGCCGCCGCGACGCTGGTTCGGGCCGTGCAAGCACGCGAGATCGACCTTCTGATCGGGACCCAGATCGTCGCCAAGGGCCACCATTTTCCGCACCTGACGCTGGTCGGCGTCGTCGACGCCGATTTGGGACTTTACGGCGGCGATTTGCGCGCGGCGGAGCGGACTTTTCAATTGCTGCATCAGGTTGGGGGCCGGGCCGGCCGGGCCGAGCGGCCGGGCCGCGTGCTCTTGCAAACCGCGGAGCCAGGCCACCCGGTCATGCAGGCGCTGGCGGCCGGTGAGCGTGACGGCTTTCTGCGAGTCGAGGCCGAGGTGCGGGCAAACCACGGGCTGCCGCCCTTCGGCCGCATGGCGGCGCTCATCCTCTCCAGCCCCGATCCGGTACCGCTGGACCAGTTCTGCCGCGCCTTGGCCGGCGCCGCCCCGCGCGCAGAGGGGGTGGTCGTTCTGGGGCCCGCGCCCGCGCCCTTGGCGGATTTGCGCGGCCGCCACCGCCGGCGCTTCTTGCTTAAGACCAGGCGCGACATTCCGCCGCAGGGCGTCATCAAGATGTGGCTGGACGGCTTGAAGGTGCCGTCCAATGTACGCCTGCAAATCGACATCAATCCCTATAGCTTTCTCTAGGGATGCCCGGGCCGGCGAGGTGCTCGTCGGCGCGGGTATGAAGGCTTATTTCAAGGCTTAGTGCGCCTCGGTTCCGCTTAGCCGGAGCTAGCCCGGCCAAGGCCCGTATCCCTCAGGTTTCGGCGGGTTTCGGCCAGTTGACTCGCCTTGCCTAGCTAGGGCGACTGTGATACCAAACGCCCGCCGTGACGGGGGGTTGTCGCGGCGGGGTTGGTAATTGAGTTTGTCAAGCGGGTTCCGGCGGCGGATTTCTTACGATGGGTCCGGAACGGATCCAAAATCCACAATTTCTGGGGGCTAGCGAGCGTGGCAAGTGAAGACACCGGGTTGAGCGGGGTCGCCGGGCGTTATGCCTTGGCGATGCTCGATCTGGCGGACGAAAAGAAGCAGCTCGATCCGGTTGCGGAAGACTTGCGCGGCTTGCTCGCTGCGATCGAGGCGAGCGAGGATCTGCGCCGCATGATTCGCAGCCCGTTATTCACGCGCGCTCAGCAATCCAAGGTCATGGCTTCGATTCTAGAGAAAGCCGGAGTTGGCGAGCTGACCCGCCGCTTCGTTCTGGTCGTGGCGGAAAACCGGCGGCTTTTCGTGCTGCCGCGTATCATCAAGGCCTACCTGGCGGAACTTGGCCGGCGGCGCGGCGAGGTCACCGCCGAGGTGACGAGCGCGGCGCCACTGACCGACGCACAGCATGCCGCCTTGGTCGAAGCGCTGAAGTCCAAGGTTGGCGGCAAGGTTCAGGTCGAGGTCGAGATCGACCGAAGTCTAATTGGCGGTCTGATCGTCAAGGTCGGCAGCCGCATGATCGATAACTCATTGCGCAGCAAACTGCAGAGGCTGCAACTCGCCATGAAAGGGGTTGGCTGATGGAAATCCGCGCAGCGGAAATCTCCGCGATCCTCAAGGAACAGATCGAGAATTTCGGTGCCGAGGCCGATGTCGCGGAGGTTGGACAGGTCCTTTCTGTCGGTGACAACGTGGCCCGCGTCTATGGTCTGGACAATGTTCAGGCCGGTGAGCTGGTCGAGTTTCCCGGCGGCATCATGGGCATGGCGCTCAACCTAGAGGTCGACAACGTCGGCGTCGTCTTGTTCGGTGAGGACCGCGGCATCAAGGAAGGCGATGTTGTCAAGCGGACCGGGCAAATCATTGACGTGCCTGTGGGCCGGGGCCTGCTGGGCCGTGTCGTGGACGCGCTGGGCAATCCGATCGACGGCAAGGGCCCGATCGAGAACGTCGAGCGCACCCGTGTCGAGGTCAAGGCGCCGGGTATTATTCCGCGCCGTTCGGTGCACGAACCCATGCAAACCGGTCTGAAGGCCATCGATAGCCTGATCCCGATTGGGCGCGGTCAGCGCGAACTGATTATCGGCGACCGCCAAACCGGCAAGACCGCGATCGCGATCGACACCATTCTCAATCAAAAAGCGATCAACAAGGGCGACGACGAATCCAAGAAGCTTTATTGCATCTATGTCGCGGTTGGGCAGAAGCGCTCCAGCGTCGCGCAATTCGTTAAGGCGCTCGAAGATCAGGGCGCGATGGAATATTCCATCGTGGTCGCGGCGACCGCGTCCGAGCCGGCGCCGATGCAGTTCCTGGCGCCCTACACCGGCTGCACCATGGGCGAGTTCTTCCGCGACAATGGCATGCACGCGGTCATCTTCTACGACGATTTGTCGAAGCAGGCTGTGGCCTATCGTCAGATGTCGCTGCTGCTGCGCCGCCCGCCAGGGCGCGAGGCCTATCCAGGCGACGTGTTCTATCTGCATTCGCGGCTGCTGGAACGCGCGGCAAAAATGGGCGACAAGGCCGGCGGCGGCTCCTTGACCGCGTTGCCGATTATCGAGACTCAGGCTGGCGACGTCTCCGCGTATATTCCCACCAACGTGATTTCCATCACCGACGGTCAGATCTTTCTTGAGACCACCCTCTTCTACAAGGGCGTGCGCCCGGCGGTGAACGTTGGTCTGTCGGTCTCGCGCGTCGGCTCGGCCGCGCAGATCAAGGCGATGAAACAGGTGGCCGGCACGATCAAGTTGGAGCTGGCGCAGTACCGAGAGATGGAAGCCTTCGCGCAGTTCGCCTCGGACCTCGATGCCGCGACCCAACGGTTGCTGGCGCGTGGCTCGCGCTTGACCGAATTGTTGAAGCAGGACCAATACGACCCCCTGCCCATCGAAGAGCAAGTCGCGGTTATATTCTCCGGCGTGCGCGGGTTCCTCGACAAAATTCCGATCGAAAAGATCACGAGTTATGAGGAAAAACTGCGCGCCGAGCTGAAGGCCAACGGTCAGGAAATTCTCGAGATCATCCGCACCGAGAAGGAGCTCTCGAACACAACCGAGGAAAAGTTGAAGTCATTCCTCGAAACCTTCACCAAAACCTTCGTCTGACTCCCCGGCACGGCAGAGCGGTTAGCAGCGCATGGCAAGCCTTAAGGACCTGCGGGTCCGTATCGCCAGCGTCAAGTCGACGCAGAAAATCACCTCGGCGATGAAAATGGTCGCCGCAGCGAAGTTGCGCCGCGCGCAGGAGCATGCCGAAGCGGCCCGGCCATATGCCGAGCGCATGGAACGTATGCTCGGCTCTCTGGCGAAGGCGGCGGTGGGTCAGCAGGGTGCGCCCAAGCTTTTGGCTGGAAACGGGCGGGAAGACGTTCACTTGTTGATCGTCGGCGCTTCGGACCGGGGCCTGTGCGGCGGCTTCAATACCAGCATCGTCCGCGACGCACGCCGCGCCATCGAAAAGCTGATCAAGGACGGCAAGACGGTCAAGATCCTGTGCGTTGGGCGTAAGGGCCGCGATCAACTACGCCGTTCCTACGCCGACATGATCGTCGATACCCTCGAGGACGTGGCCAAGCCGCGCGTGACTTTTGAGGTGGCCGACAACATCGGCCAGCGCATCGCGAAGATGTTCGAGGCCGGCGAGTTCGACGTGTGCACGCTTTATTACGCGCGCTTCAAATCCGCGATCACCCAGATCGTGACCGCGCAGCAATTGATCCCCTTCGCGGTGGAGGCCGAGGAGGCCTCGGTGACCGCAACCGGCGGCGCCAAGGCGGTTTATGAATACGAGCCGGACGAGACCGAGATACTGACGGAACTTCTGCCGCGCAACCTGGCCATACAGATCTTCAAGGCCTTGCTGGAGAATAGCGCCAGCGAGCACGGCGCGCGCATGACCGCGATGGACAACGCGACCCGCAACGCGGGCGAGATGATCGATAAGCTGACGCTGACCTACAACCGCACGCGTCAGGCGGTCATCACAAAGGAACTGATCGAAATCATCTCCGGCGCTGAGGCCCTTTAGCGCCCGGGCGCATGACTGGACCCGAGACCTGTGCCTGAGACGTGTGGACGAAGGAGCGAGTTTTATGGCTAAGAATATTGTCGGCAAGGTGACCCAAGTCACGGGCGCGGTCGTGGACGTCCACTTCGACGGCGAATTGCCGGCGATCCTGAACGCCCTCGAAACCACCAATCAGGGCAACCGCCTGGTCTTGGAGGTCGCGCAACACCTGGGCGAGAACACGGTGCGCACCATCGCCATGGATGGTACGGACGGTATGGTGCGCGGCCAGGAGGTCAGCGATACCGGCAGCCCGATCACGGTCCCGGTTGGGCCGGAGACCCTGGGCCGGATCATCAACGTGATCGGCGAGCCGATCGACGAGCGCGGCGAGGTCGGTAGTAAGAAGTTTCTGCCTATTCACCGCGCGGCGCCGGATTACGTCGATCAGTCGACCGAGACCGAGGCCCTGGTCACCGGGATCAAGGTCGTCGACTTGCTGGCGCCTTATGCGCGCGGCGGTAAGATCGGCCTGTTTGGCGGCGCCGGCGTCGGCAAGACCGTCATCATCATGGAACTGATCAATAACATTGCCAAAGCGCACGGCGGATACTCGGTCTTCGCCGGGGTCGGCGAGCGCACGCGCGAAGGCAACGATCTCTATCACGAGATGATCGAATCGGGCGTCATCAAGTTGGACGAGGAAGGCTCCAAGGCCGCGCTCGTCTATGGTCAGATGAACGAGCCGCCGGGCGCGCGCGCGCGGGTTGGCTTGACCGGCCTGACCTTGGCGGAATACTTCCGCGACGAGGAAGGCCAAGACGTCCTGTTCTTCATGGACAACATCTTCCGCTTTACCCAGGCAGGTTCCGAAGTCTCGGCCTTGCTCGGGCGCATTCCCTCGGCCGTTGGCTATCAGCCGACGCTGGCGACCGACATGGGCGCCCTGCAGGAGCGCATCACCTCGACCAAGAAGGGCTCGATCACCTCGGTCCAGGCGATTTACGTGCCGGCCGACGATTTGACCGACCCGGCCCCTGCCACTTCCTTCGCGCATTTGGACGCAACCACGGTTCTGTCGCGTCAGATCGCGGAGCTTGGTATCTACCCGGCGGTCGATCCGCTCGATTCGACCAGCCGTATTCTCGATCCGCGCATCGTGGGCGAGGAGCATTACGCCGTTGCCCGTAACGTGCAAAAGGTGCTGCAGCAGTACAAGGCGCTGCAGGACATTATCGCGATCCTGGGCATGGACGAGCTGTCCGAGGACGATAAACTGGTCGTGGCCCGGGCGCGCAAAATTCAGCGCTTCCTGTCGCAGCCCTTCCACGTCGCTGAGATCTTCACCGGCCGACCCGGCGTTCTGGTCTCGCTTGAAGACACCATCAAGGGTTTCAAGGGCATCGTGGAAGGCGATTACGATCACCTGCCGGAAGCATCCTTTTACATGGCGGGCACGATGGACGAGGTCGTCGAGAACGCGAAGCGCATGGCCGCCGAAGCGGCGTAAGCCGCCGGCAGCCGAAATAGAGTAAGGAGCCGCGCATGGCCGACGACAGGGTTGAGTTCGAGCTTGTTTCGCCCGAACGGTTATTGCTGTCCGAAGAGGTGGAGATGGTCGTCGTGCCCGGCACGGACGGGGATTTCGGCGTCTTGCCCCGGCACACACCCATGATCTCGACCGTACGCCCCGGCGTCATTCGCGTGTACGAGAAGGGCGCCGTGAAGGAAAGCATCTTCGTGGCCGGCGGCTTTGCTGAAGTCACGCCGGAGCGTTGTACGGTATTGGCCGATCAGGCCATGCCGGTCGCTGAGATCGACCGCGCCGCCGCCGAACGGCAGCTCCAGGACGCGCGCGAAGATTTGGCGGACGCCAAGGACGAAAGCGAGCGAATGGCTGCGGAAAAAGCGGTTACGGTCGCTGAGACCATGTTGCAAATCGGCCAAGCCTAGAGCGGCAGTCCTCTCCAAAGGTTGGTGCCAATCGGGGGCGGTCGGGACCCTAGCGTTTTTGGACAGGCTATGGCTCCCCCTCTTTTAATGCTATGATTTCGTTCCACATCTATGGTTCAACGTCCTGCGCGCATTGCGCACTGGGATCTCGTTAGCTGGGGCCGCTCGGGGGGGCGATCCTGAAACTCCACAACTCAGAAGATAGCCATGGCCGGCAAGCACTGGACCCTCGACGATATTCCCTGGGCCGGGTTCGACCCGGCTAAAGTCGATCCCGACATGCTTAAGGTCGCCAAGGCGGCCAGCATGGTGGAATACAACGGCGGAGACTACGCCACTTACCTGTGCAACGTCTTCCAGGACGATCCGGTATTCCAGGAATCGGTGCGCGTTTGGGCCCAGGAAGAAGTCCAGCATGGGTTGGCGCTGGGCCGTTGGGCGGAGATGGCCGACCCCGGTTTCGATTTTCAGGCCTGCTTCAAGCGTTTCACCGATGGCTACAAGCTGCCTCTGGACGCAACACGGTCCGTGCGTGGCTCGCGCACGGGTGAACTGGTGGCGCGTTGTATCGTGGAGGTCGGGACCTCGTCCCACTATTCGGCCCTAAGCGCGGCCTGCGAGGAGCCCGTGCTGCGCGCTATCTGCCGCCACATCGCGGCCGACGAATTCCGCCACTACAAGCTTTTCTATACCTACCTGAAGCGCTACCTGGAGGCCGAGAACGTTGGGCGTTTGCGCCGCGTCGCGGTCGCGCTGGGCCGCATAGGCGAGAGTGAGGACGACGAGTTAGCCTATGCCTACTATGCCGCCAATGCCGCACCGGGCGAGCCCTACGAGCGCAAGCGCTGGTCGCGCGCTTACGGGGCCCGGGCCTTCCCGCATTACCGGACGGAGCATGTCGAGCGCGGCGTCGCCATGGCCTTCAAGGCCGCCGGTCTCGAGCCACGGGGCAGCCTGGCTCGCCTGGCCTCGCGCGCCGGTTACCACTTGCTGCGCGCACGCGGCCGCCGCTGGGCCGCCGCAGCTTGAAAGTCAAGCCAAGCGCTAACGCAAAAAAAAGACCGCCCTACGTGGCCGGCCCTTCAGGAAAATGCTTGGCTCGGCCTTACGGGGGCAGTGGGCCGGGTCCGAGGTATCGTGGCCGGATTACGATCCGCCGCCCGCGATCACCTTGCCCTCAAGATATCGGCGGGCAATGACGGTCAAATGGCGGTTGCGTGACTCTTTTTCGGCGGCCGCCGCGCTAACCCGAACGTCCCTCGCGCAAACCATGCACGAGCTCGCAGAATTCCTCGACGACCGCCTCGTAGAGCGGCCGCTTGAAGTCGACGATCAGGCTGGGTAGTTCTTCTAGCGCGGCCCAGCGCCAGGCGCTGAACTCCGGATGAGCGGTCGCGATATCGATGTCCGAATCCGCGCCCTCGAACTGCATGGCGAACCACATCTGTTTTTGTCCGCGGTAACCTCCACGCCAAACTTGAGGCACGAGCTCGGCGGGCAGATCGTAGCGAAGCCAGTTCCGGCTTTCGGCAAGGATCTTCGCTTTCCCGGTGCCGATTTCCTCTTCCAGTTCCCGCAACGCCGCAGCACGCGGCGATTCCTCGCTGTCGATGCCCCCTTGCGGCATTTGCCAGGCCGCGCCGGGGCTATCGATCCTTTGTGCGACAAAGATCTGGCCTGCGTGGTTGATGAGCATGATCCCGACCCCGCGCCGGTAGGGCAAGCGGGCGATGTCCCGATCGCTGGGGCCGCCGGGAATGGAGGTCACTCCTTGGGGCTTTCCCGCGACGCAGTTTGGCGCGCCAAGCGTTCGGCCGCGACCGAGCTTAGCGGCGCCAGGACGAAGCCACGCGTTTCGACCTCGGCCGCCCAGGCACGCAGGCGTTCGATCGTCACCGGATAGGTTTGCCCGATGGCGACGGCAAAGCCTTCCTTTCGCGCGATGCGCTCCAATTGAACAAGCCGGGCATCGATCGCAACCCGGCTGGCCTGCGCCCGGTCCAGGAAGCGGTCGTTGACGGCGCTCGCCACGCCAATCTTTTGGGCCAAGCTTCCGGCCACGCTGGCCTCGCTGGCGCGGCTATCCAAGAACAACATGCCCCGGCTTTTTATCTCATTCAGAATCGGAGTCATGTGTTCCTCTGACGCCAGGAAGCGCGAACCCATGACGGCGGCAACGCCGACAAAACCCGTGGCCCGCCGCAGCGCCCAGTCCAGGCGCTCCAGGTTCTGCCGTTCGGACAAAGCGGTCAGCAGGGCCTGCGGTCCGGGGTCGTCGTCAGGGTAGCTGGTCGGCTCCATCGGCAAATCCAAGAGCACTTCGTGCCCGTTGACCCGGGCCAGCGCGATCCATTCGTTCAAGCGCCGTGAATAGGGAGTAAAGGAGAGGGAAACCGCGCTGGGAAGCTGTTTGATCGCGGCCTCAGTGGCGGCGGAGGACATGCCCAGACCGGTCAACACGATCGCGATGCGAGGCAGATCCGGGGGCGCGTCGAAGGGCTGTGCGTGGCGCTTCCAAGGGGGCAGTATTTCCAGCTCTGGCGTGCGGGGAAGCGCCGCCTCCTGAGTTTTTCCCGGGCCCGGTTCGGGTTCGCTAACCGCGGTTTCCACCGGTTTCGGGGGGGCGGTTGGAGCTTCTTCTCCAGCCGCTAATGGCGGTTCCATGGCGGGTTCGGCTTCGGTGGGCGTTGCCGGTTCCGTGACTTCCTGAACCGGCGCCTTGACGACTGGCGGGGCCGCTGGCGTTCCGTCTTCGACCCGCGATGGCACCGCTGGAGCTTTGGCGGTTTCCGGTGCCGTAGGCGGTATCTGAAGCGCGATGACGGGCGGCGGCGCGCGCTCCGCATCCGGTTCGGGAAGAAATAGGACGTATCCGACCGCCGCGCCAAGCGTGCCCAACAAGGCCAGCCATGCACCCAGCAACGCCAGACCGGCGACCCTGGAGCCGATGGAACGCGGAGTCGCAGCGCTCAAGAGCCTCTCCGCACTTGAATTTCAGGCGATCAGTTGATCGCCCGCTCGCGCACCAAGGCCAGGCCACGCAGGAGATCCAGGGCGCGAGCGAGCTGGTAGTCCTGCGGTTGGGTGGGTTGTGTCTCGGCGCCCGTGGCCGGGGCCCCGCCTTCCGCCGGCGTTTCGCCCGGCGTGGCCTGGCCCGCGCCCTGCGGCACGTCCAGGGCGCCACGCAAGTCCGATTCCTTGGTCCGGGCTCTGGCATCGAGAGCCTCGACCTTGGCCTGCTCGACTTCGATGTCCGGCGTAATTCCAGTGCCCTGAATCGAACGCCCCGAGGGTGTGTAGTAGCGCGCCGTGGTCAGGCGCATGGCGCCGCTGCCACTGACAGGGATGATGGTTTGAACCGACCCCTTGCCGAAGGAGGTGGTCCCCATGATGATCGCCCGGCGGTGATCCTGCAACGCGCCGGCCACGATCTCGGATGCGGATGCCGAGCCGCCGTTGATCAGGACGACGATCGGCAGCCCCTTGGCCAAGTCGCCGCTGCGCGCATTATAGCGCTGCGCATTGTTGGGATCGCGCCCCCGGGTAGAGACGATTTCTCCTTGATCCAGAAAGGCGTCGGATACCGCGATGGCCTGATCCAGCAAGCCGCCTGGATTGTTGCGCAGGTCCAGAACGATGCCGGTCATCTCGTCGCCGAATTCCTCGCCCCGCTTCTTAAGTTGGGCCTCCAGGCCGGGCGCTGTCTGCTCGTTGAAAGTCGTGATCCGGACATAAGCGGCCGAGCCCTCGGCGCGGCCACGCACCGAGGTGATCTTGATGACGTCGCGGGTAATCGCCACGTCGAAGGCCTCACGCCCCGCGCGCCGGATAGTCAGCTTGATCGCCGAATTTACCGGGCCGCGCATCATGTCGACCGCGTCATTGAGGCTCAAACCCTGCACGGGTTTCGAATCGAGATGCGTAATCAGGTCGCCGGCCTCGATCCCGGCTCTGAACGCCGGTGTGTCGTCGATCGGCGAGACAACCTTAACGAGACCGTTTTCCATCGTCACTTCGATACCCAGCCCACCGAATTCGCCCTTTGTCTGGACCCGCATGTCGCGAAACGAATCCGCGTTCAGGTAGCTGGAGTGCGGATCCAGCGACGACAACATACCCTGGATCGCAAGCTCTATCAGCTTCTGGTCTGTGACCTCCTCCACATAATCGGCGCGAACCCGCTCAAACACATCGCCGAAGAGTTTCAGCTGCCGATAGGTTTCGGAACGGTTTTCCTGTGCCGAAATACCTAGAGGGACAAATCCGATAACAACGGCCAGAACGGCCACAATCTTTAATCTGCGCATTAGCCTCGCACCTTATCGCCAGTTGTTGCCAGCCAGGGAAGCGGGTTGATGGGCTGACCCGCATGCCGCAATTCGAGATACAATTCAGGCCCGCTCCCGCGCGCCCCGTCCAGGATACCCACTGGCTCTCCAGCTAGCAGCCATTGGCCGACCACGGCGTCGATCCGCCCCAGACCGGCCAGGAGGGTATGATATCGCCCGCCATGCTCAATGATCAAGATTTGCCCGTAACTTCTAAATTCACCCGCGTAAACCACCTTACCATCAAAGGGGGCGACAACCTGCGCGCCCTTGCGCGCCGCGATCACAATTCCGCGCGCGGCGCGGCCATCGCTCTGCGTTTGGCCAAAGCGGGTTTTCATCTTTCCGCGCGCCGGGACGATGAGGCTTTGTCCGGAGGAAGGGAACGGGCGGATATTCGGCGGTTGCGCCAGGGCCACTTGCGCGCCCGGCGCGGGGGCCTGGGCTTTCGGGGCTTCTGCTTGCTGGGTTGGTGCCGCAGGGGGGGCAGTTGGAGCGGTTTCTCGCGCTTTTTCGGCCTCGGCTCTCTTTGCCGCTTCTGCGCGGGCGCGTGCTTCAAGCGCCGCTTTGGCGGCCTTTTCTTGAGCGGCCCGTTCCTTTGCCTCTTGTGCCTCGCGCTGCGCCGCCTCGCGCTCCACCTTTTCCATCAACTCGCGCAGGTCCTTGGCGCGCGCGGCGAGGCGTGCGGCCCGCTTGCGCGCTGCGGCCTGATCCGCAGTCGTGGCGGCTCGAATCTGGCCTTTGCGGTCGATCAGGGCGGCTAGGCGCTCCCGATCGGTGGTCAGCGCCGCCGTTGTCTCGGCGAGTTGGCTTCGCCGCGCGGTGATCTCGGTGCGTAGCTCGGTCAATTCGTCTAATTCCGCCCGCAAGGCCGTGGCACGCGCCTCGATCGCGGGGATCGCGGCGCGCAGGAGCATACCGCTGCGCACTGTGTCGATCGGCGGCGCCGGTGACAGCAAAAGCGCGTCGCTGGGTTGTAGGGCGATTCTTTGTAGGGCAGCCAGGGTAAGGCCCAATTGGCTATGCCGAGTGGCGAGGGCGCCAGCCTTTTCGGATTCTTGGCGCTCCAGATTGGTCAATTGCGTTTCAAGGGCGCTCAAGCGGGTTTCATGATTCTGTGCTTTGCGCGCGGCCGAGATAGATTCGACCTGTAGCGCCTGTATTTCGCGTGCCAAGTCCGCCGCCTGACGTTTGAGCTCTTCCGCTTGGTTCCGGTCCTCGCGCAGTGCCCGCTCGATATCTTTCAGCTCGTTTTGCTGGGCGGCCGCGGGCTGGAGCGCGGCCAGGGTCAGGGCCGCGCAAATCATCAAGGAGCGGGTGGCCAGACGAGGCCGAAGTGGGCTGACTAAAATCTTGGCTCCAATGGTCATTCGGCGGCGGAGGTCCGGGCCAAGCCAGGGCGCAGCAAGCAGCGGCCTGTCATTTCTTTCGGCTGCGGCAATTTCATGAGCGCCAGGATCGTCGGCGCAATATCGGCCAGGCGTCCATTCGCCAGACCCTGCGCCCCAACCGGCGGCCTGACCAGGATCGCCGGTACCTTGTTCATGGTGTGCGCGGTATGCGCCTGGCCGGTCTCGGCATCGGCCATTTGCTCCGCGTTGCCGTGATCGGCGGTTATCAAGAGCGCGCCGCCGGCCTTGGCGAGCGCCGCTTCGACGCGGCCCAAGCAGGTATCCACCGTCTCGGCCGCCGTAATGGCTGCCCGCAAATCGCCGGTGTGGCCGACCATATCGCCGTTCGCGTAGTTGACCACGATCAGATCGAAACGCTCGCTTTCGATGGCTTCGACCAGCTTGCCGGTCAACTCCGGCGCCGACATTTCCGGTTGCAGATCATAGGTCGCAACCTTGGGGGAGGGCACGAGGATCCGTTCCTCTCCAGGAAACTCCTGCTCGCGTCCACCGTTCAGAAAAAAGGTGACGTGCGCGTATTTCTCGGTCTCTGCGATGCGAAGCTGGGTTAGGCCGGCTTTGGCCACGACTTCGCCCAGCGTTTGGTGCAGATCCAGTGGCTCGAAAATCGTCTCCAGAAAAGGGTTGAGATCGCTGGCATACTCGACCAGACCGGCGGCGGCCGCGAACTTGACCCTGCGCGGCCGGGCGAAGCCGTTGAAATCGGGGTCCAGCAGAGCGGCCAAGATTTCGCGCGCCCGGTCGGCACGGAAGTTAGCGCACAGCAGGCCGTCGCCATCGGCCATGCCGGTAAAGCCCGCGACAATGCTGGGCAGCACGAACTCGTCGCCCTTGCCCGCTTGGTAGCTTTGCTCGATTGCCGCGAGAGCATTGGGCGCGCCGTCGCCCTTGGCGTCGACCAGCGCGTCATAAGCTAGAGCGACGCGATCCCAGCGTTGGTCGCGGTCCATGGCGTAATACCGCCCCGATACCGTGGCGATTCGGGCGTTTGGCGCCTCGCGCCGGAATCGCTCCATGAAACCGATAGCGCTGCGTGGCGGCGTGTCGCGGCCGTCGAGAAGGGCGTGGACCGCGACCGGGACCCCGGCCGAATGGAGACTCTCCGCCAAGCTTGCGATGTGGCGCTGATGCGCGTGCACGCCGCCGGGCGACATCAAGCCGAGGATATGCGCGGTGCCGCCGCTGGCTTTCAGCTTGGCGATGAAAGATCGCAGGGCCGGGCGCGCGGCCAGCGACCCATCGTCGACCGCCCGGTCGATGCGTGGCAGGTCCTGCATCACGACGCGCCCCGCGCCCAGGTTCATATGCCCGACCTCGGAATTACCCATCTGTGCCGCCGGCAGGCCGACCTCTTGCGCGGAGGCGTCGATCAAGGCGTGCGGGGAGGTTGCCGCGAAGCGGTCCAGCACCGGGGTTCGGGCCTGGAGGATGGCGTTGTTTTCCCGGTCCTCTCGATGGCCCCAGCCATCCAGGATGCACAAGACGACGGGACGCGGGCGGGTGGAATCGGTCATGGCGATCTATATAAGCGTTTCGGCGCGGGTGCCCCAGGGTTTTCCGGGGGTCAGGCGCGATGATAGGGGTGGCCGGTTAATATGGTCTGGGCCCGGTATAGTTGCTCGGCCAGCAGGGCCCGGACCAGCATGTGGGGCCAGGTCATGGATCCCAGGGACAGGGTCAAGGCGGCGGACCTGCGCAAACTGTCGTCCAAACCCTCGGCGCCGCCGATGACAAAGGCCAGGTCTCCAGTGCCTTCATCCCGCCAGCGGCCCAGTAGGATGGCAAATGCCTCACTGGACAAGCTTTTGCCCCGCATATCCAGGGCGATCAGGCGGGCGCCCGGCGGGATCGCGGCCAGCAACAGCTCGGCTTCCCGGCGTTTTAATTCGGCCGGCGCTAGGGGCCGGTGCTCTTCGATTTCCTTAAGCGCCAGGGGGCCCAGCGGGCCCCGGCTCCGCTGGGGGCTCAGGCGGCCCGCGAAGTCGTCATAGAGGTCGCGCCAAGGGCCCGCCTTGGCGCGTCCCACCGCGGCCAGGGTTATCCGCATGCGATTTTCCCCGCCTTCTTCAAGGCCGCCTCCCGGGCGGCGCGCCAATCGGCTAGCGGATCAGGCCTTGGCCAAGGGCTTCTCCGCCGGGTCTGCGGCGTTCGGCATATCGACACCCCACATCTTCTCCAGCCCGTAGAACTCACGGACCTCGGGCCGGAAGAGGTGGACGATGACATCGCCGCCGTCGACCAGAATCCAGTCTCCGCGCGGGGCGCCTTCCAGCGCGACATCCGCCACGCCACCGGCTTTGAGCTGCTCGCGCAGATGCTCGGCCATGGACGTGACTTGCCGGCTGGAACGCCCGGTGGCAACGACCATATAGTCCGCGATCGTCGATTTTCCGAAAAGAGGGATGGTGACGACGTCTTCCGCCTTGTCGCCATCGAGTGAGGATTGGACCAGCTCAAGGAGCCTTTTGCTGTTGGCGAGCGGGTCAATCTTGGCGGCCCTACGGGGCCGCACGGCCTTGGAGGCTCTGGCTTGGGTTAATATGGCGATCAGTCTCCCTTTCTATCTCTCGAAAATGGGCGCCACGGTCAATCCTGACGACGTTTTGCCCGGCTCTTGCGTGCCGCCCGGATCTGGGTCGAGGACTGAGGATTCAATCCCTGATGAACAAAGATCCAGGCCGGTGGCGCCCGGCGCGCCAGACCGCCGGCCCGCGATTCGGGCAGACGATGACGCGCGAAGCGCCGTGCCGCTCTCCCGGCCAACGCCCTTAAATGATAGGAAGGCCGGTCGAAAACCGCAACTGGCAGTATATGAAACAATTCTTGCCAATTCTTCCACGCCGGGATTTGGAGTAAATTGTCGGCACCCATTAACCATACAAAGTGGACCCGGGGAAAACGCCTGACCAGCATGGTCAGGGTATCGGTGCTATAGACGGTTCCCAGGGCGGTTTCGATAGTCCCAGCCAATATTCTGGGGTGATGCGCCAGGGCGCGGGCCTTGTCCAGGCGTTTGGCCAAGGCCTCGGTCTCTCCGCTCGCCTTGAGAGGGTTTTGCGGCGACACGAGCCACCACACCTGATCCAGCCGCAGGCGCCGGAGGGCCTCGCGGCTGATCGCCAAGTGGGCCTCGTGGGCCGGGTTGAAGGATCCGCCCAGAAGACCGATGCGCTGGCCGGGCGCCGGCAGGCGTCCGCCCAAGGCGGCAGCCAAGCGGGCCCGGGTGGGTAGCGCCAGTCCGGGCGGCAATTTCGGGGTGCGGCTCAGGGGCGGACCTGCCCGTCGCTGCGTACGAGGTATTTGTAGCTGGTCAGCTGTTCCGCGCCGACCGGGCCCCGGGCGTGCAGACGTCCGGTCGAGATACCGATCTCCGCGCCCATGCCGAACTCGGCGCCGTCGGCGAACTGGGTCGAGGTGTTGTGCATGACGATGGCGGCATCGACGCGGGCCAGAAAATCTTCGGCGGCCGCGGCGTCTTCGGTCACGATCGCTTCTGTGTGTTGCGAGCCGTGGCGCGCGATGTGTGCCAGCGCGTCATCCAGGCCCTCAACGACCTTCACCGCGAGAATCGCGTCCAGATACTCGGTATCCCAATCCGCCGGCTTGGCCGCGACCGCGCGCGGCTCCAATTGGCAGACCGTCTCGTCGCCGCGAATCTCGCAACCCGCCTCAATCAGGGGATTCAGGATCGTCGATAAGTATTGTGGCGCCACCGCGCGGTCGATCAGCAGGGTCTCCATGGCGCCGCAGATTCCGGTGCGCCGCATCTTGGCGTTAACTGCGATATCGCGTGCCATGCGCGGATTCGCTCCGGCGTGAATATAGATGTGGCACATGCCGTCCAGGTGCGCGATCACCGGAATCCGGCTTTCGTTTTGCACCCGCTCGATCAGGCCACGCCCACCCCGCGGCACGATGATGTCCACGAAGGCGCTCATGGTCAAAAGGATGCCCACGGCAGCGCGGTCGGTCGTGGGCACACGCTGAATTGCGGCCTCGGGCAAGCCGGCGGCGCGCAAGCCCGTGTGAAGACAGGTAAGAATGGCGCCGGAGGAATGGAAACTTTCCGACCCGCCGCGCAGAATCGCGGCATTACCGGATTTGAGGCACAGGCCCCCGGCGTCGGCGGTCACATTCGGGCGACTTTCATAAATCACCCCGATGACGCCCAGCGGCACTGCGATCCGCGTTATCTTCAGGCCGTTCGGCCGCTCCCATTCGGCCAGTGTGCGGCCGACAGGGTCCGGGAAATCGGCGATTGCTTCCATCCCCACAGCCATGGCGTCGATCCGCCCGGGGTTCAGGGCCAGACGGTCCAACATGGCGGGGCTCAGGCCCTTCGCGCGCGCCGCCTCCATGTCCTTGGCGTTCGCTGCCAGGATTTCCGCACTTGCGCGCCGGATCGATTCCGCCGCCGCCCGCAGTGCCTTGGCCTTGGTCTCGGCCGGGGCGAGGGCAAGCTCGACCGCGGCGTTCCGGGCCGCCTCGCCGATCGTCTCCATCCGCGCGCGCAGATCGTCGCTTGCGTCATTGGGCCGGAGCACCGCAGTGTCGGCGTTCATGAGGCGTCTCCCTTGTTGCCCGGAACGCTAAACCAGCGCCAGGTCGTCGCGATGGATCAATTCCTCTCGGCCAAGGTAGCCCAGAATGCTTTCGATTTCACGGCTCTTATGGCCGATGATCTGGCGCGCGTCGGCCGCGGAATAAGCGACCAGGCCGCGCGCGATCTCGCCCCCCTCGGCGCTGCGCACGATTACCGCGTCGCCTCTCTCGAAGGCGCCCTCGACGGCGGTCACCCCGGCGGGCAGCAGGCTTTTGCCGGCCTGCAGCGCTTTAAGCGCCCCAGCATCCAGAACCAGCGCGCCGCTGGGCTTCAAGCTTCCGGCGATATAGCGTTTGCGCGCCGTGCGCGGCTCGACCTGCGAGAGGAACCAGGTCGCCCGGCCGCCCGACTCAATCGTGGTCAGGGGGTTGAGGATGCGCCCATCCGCGATGGCCATGCGACACCCAGCACCGACCGCAACGCGCGCGGCGGCCAGCTTGGTCACCATCCCGCCCGAGCTGTAGCCCGGCGCGGCCTCACCGGCCATGGCCTCGATTTGGGCGGTGATTACCGGCACTTCGGGGACGAATTCGGCGCCGGGGTTGCTGCGGGGATCGGCCGTGTACAAGCCGTCGATGTCGGACAGGAGGACTAGAGCGTCGGCGTCGATCATGGCCGCCACGCGCGCCGCCAGCCGATCGTTGTCGCCAAAACGGATCTCGCTGGTCGCGACCGTATCGTTCTCGTTGATGACCGGTACGGCGCCAAGACGCAATAAGGTCGCCAAGGTGTTGCGCGCGTTCAGATGGCGCCGCCGCTCCTCGGTATCGGCCAGGGTCAAGAGGACCTGCGCTACAGTGATATCGTGGGGCGCCAGCGCCTCTTGGTAGGCGTGAGCCAGGCGGATCTGGCCGGTCGCCGCCGCCGCTTGCTTTTCCTCCAGCTTCAGAGTGCCGCGCGTGAGGCCCAGATGCCGCCGGCCGACCGCGATGGCGCCGGACGAGACCAGGATTACTTCAGTCCCGCGGCGCATCAGCCCGGCCACGTCGTCGGCTAAGGCCTTCAACCAGCTACGGTGGATGGTGCCGGAGGTTTCCTCGACCAGCAGCGCTGAACCGATCTTGACGACCACGCGTTTCGCCCCGGCCAAGCGGGATACCGGTTTCGCGCTCATGCTTGTTCCGTCAGGGCCGTGCCCGCGGCCGCCGAGGCCCGTTTCGCCTCGATTTGGCGCCACGCCGCGCGCAGTAAGGCCCGCACCCCGAGCCCGGCCGCACCGGACACGCAAAACACCTCGGCTGGGTCGTCGAGCTTGGCCGCCCGGGCCAAGGCCGCCGCCTTGTCCTCGATCTCCTCGGGTAATAACGCGTCGATCTTGTTAAGCGCGACGAGCTCGGTCTTGTCCGACAGGCCCGCGCCATAGGCCGCCATCTCGCCCCGGATCGTGCGGTAGGCGGCGGCGACGTCGTCCTGCGTTCCGTCTACCAAATGGATCAAAACCCGGCATCGCTCGACATGACCCAGGAAGCGGTCGCCCAGCCCGGCGCCTTCGTGCGCGCCCTCGATCATGCCGGGAATGTCGGCCAAAACGAAATGGTTGTCGTCGACGCCGACCACACCCAGAGCGGGGTACAAGGTGGTGAAAGGGTAGTCGGCGATCTTGGGCCGGGCGCGCGATGAGGCGGCCAGCAAGGTCGATTTGCCGGCGTTGGGCAGGCCGATCAGACCGGCATCGGCGATCAGCTTGAGGCGCAGCCAGACCCAAATCTCCTGCCCTGGCCAACCCGGATCGGCGCGGCGCGGCGCGCGGTTGGTCGCGCTCTTGTAGTGCGCATTGCCGTAGCCCGGATCGCCGCCCCGGCACAGGACTTCCCGCTGTCCGGCCGTGGTCAGGTCGGCCAAGATTTCGGTTTTGTCCTCGCTCAAAATTTGGGTGCCGACCGGAACCTTCACGATGGTAGGTTCGCCCGCCCCACCGGTCTTATCCCGGCCTCGGCCGTGGTGGCCGCGTTCGGCCTTGAAGTGCTGGCGATACCGGAAGTCGATCAAGGTGTTCAGGTTTTCCACCGCTTCGACGATCACGTCGCCGCCGCGCCCGCCGTCGCCGCCGTCGGGCCCGCCGAACTCGATGTACTTCTCGCGCCGAAAGCTCACGCAGCCGGCGCCGCCATCCCCGCTCTTCAGGTAAATCTTCGCTTCGTCGAGGAACTTCATGAGGCGGGCCTCAGCTCGGTGAAGACCGCCTCGACCTCTTCGCCGCGCGCGCGGCAGGGCAATGTCCCGTGCCGCACGACCCGGAAGCCGCATTTCTTCTGTATGCGACCGGAGGCGGGATTGTCGGCAAAGTAGCTCGCCGTCAGTTTCTCGATTTGCAGGTTCTCGAACGCGAAGCGGATTACGCGTGCCGCGGCCTCGCTGACATAGCCTTGGCCCCACCAGGCTTCGCCTAACCAGTAGCCAAGATCGTAGGGGCCGTCATCTTCCCGTTCGATCCCAATCACCCCGATCAACTCCTCCGCCAGGGTGATTGCGAAGACGTAGGCCGCGTCACTTTGCCATCGCGCGGTTTGTTCCTCGATCCAGGTTTCGGCCAAACCGTCGGGATAGGGGTGTGGCACGACCGCCAACATGCGAGCGACGTTCCAGTTGCCGCACAGGGCCTGCAGGCGCACACCGTCGCCCCGCCGAAGTGGGCGTAGGGTCAAGCGCGGCGTGGTAAGGACCTGGTTCATGTTGCAACCGGCTAGGCCAAACGAAATCGAGGGGAACGGCGCCCGTTCCCCTCGATTTCGAAAACCATCTGGGAGCAAGACGCCTCGGAGTCGGAGGCCGCTCGCTCCGAATCCTATTCGGCCGGCGGGGCCGGTTCGCCTGGCAGCACCGAAACATAGGTCCGCCCGTACTTCTTCTGCGCAAAGCTGACCTCGCCCTCGACCAGGGAAAAGAGCGTGTGGTCCTTGCCCATGCCGACGTTGGCGCCGGGGTGGAACTTGGTGCCGCGCTGGCGCACGAGAATGTTGCCTGGGATGGTGTGTTGGCCGCCGAACAGCTTGACGCCCAGACGGCGTCCGGCTGAATCGCGCCCGTTGCGCGAAGAACCACCGGCTTTTTTGTGAGCCATGCTGGGTTACTCCTTGTCGGTCTTCGCCGGCTTCTTGGCTGCGGCCTTTTTGGGCGCGGCTTTTTTCGCCGGAGTTTTCTTGGCTGCCACTTTCTTAGGCGCGGCCTTCTTTGCTGGGGCTTTCTTAGCCGCTGTCTTCTTCGCCGCTTTCTTCGGTGCCGCCGGTTTCGCGCTCGCGGCCTTCTTGGCCGCCGCCTTCTTGGCTTGCGGCTTTTGGGTCGAAGTCTTGGCCGCGGCCGGCTTCGCCTTGGTCGTTGCCGGTTGCTTGCCGTCGGTCAGAATTTCGGTCACACGCAAGACCGTCAAGTCCTGGCGATGGCCATTGCGCCGACGATGGTGCTTGCGCCGCTTTTTCTTGAAAACGATGATCTTGGGGCCGCGCGTCTGCTCGACGACCTCGGCCGCCACGGTGGCACCCTCGACGAGCGGGGCGCCGACCTGCAGGCCCGCCTCGTTTTCCAGCATTAGCACAGAGCCGAGCGCAAGCGTCTCGCCGGGCTCGCCGGCTAGCTTCTCCACGCGCAAGACGTCGTTTGGGGCGACCTTGTATTGCTTGCCGCCGGTTTTGATGACCGCGAACATGACGATTGACTTACCAGTGATGCACACAATAAGAACAGCCGCCGGACCGTGAGGGACCGGCGTGCGACGGCCGGGACTATAGCGTTACCGCCCGGACTGTCAACGCCTTTCAGGGGCGGCGGGGCGGTCTTTCAGGGGGGCCGAGAGGCGCCGCAACGGCAGGATACGGCCGCTTGCGGGGATTCGTGCCATCCTATAGGGTCCGCCCCGGTTTGGCTCGGCCCGAGAGCTGAAACCGCCTGCGGAGGGGTGCCGGAGTGGTCGAACGGGGCGGTCTCGAAAACCGTTGTACGCGCGAGCGTACCGTGGGTTCGAATCCCACCCCCTCCGCCAACTAGTCTTGGCTTTTGCCGTCTCCCTAAACAATACCCTGAAAACCCCGGAATTCCCGGGCCGGCATTGACACGTTAACTGCTGCGGTCGGCCGCAATTCGCCACACCATGGATCAGGCTGCAAGGCAGCTCTGCCGCCAGACGACAAACGTCTCGGCCCGAAACGTCTTGAAGATGCTGCGAGAAAGGAGGTGACGTTGGACGTAGAAGGCGTTCTGGACAGCGGCGTGGATCGACAGGAAGCGTTGGGCTGATCCAGGAGACTTGAAACGCTGCTGTTTTCGCTCTCGTCGACGAACTGGTTGGTGTGAATTTTCAGCTCGATTGTTCGTCCGCAACCCCTGATCATGGACCGCTGAAAGCCCCTCTTGGCGGATGGCGGCGGGGTACGATTTGAGCTTGTCCGTGGTGATGCGGGTCGGCGCGAAGCCCTGCTTCATCAGTAGCTTCCGCAGAAATTTCCTTGCCGATAGAGCGCAGCGTCGTCGCTGCACCTTGAAGTCGAACACTTCGCCCTCGTCATCGACCGCCCGCCGTAGCCAGTATTTTCGATCACGGATCTTGATGACCATCTCGTCGAGATGCCAGCGCGGGCTCGGGCGTGGACGGCTACGTCGAAGATTGCCTGCGATCAGACGCCCGAACTTCAGAAACCAGAACCACACCGTCTCGTGGCAGATGTCGATGCCACGAGACGGTGTGGTTCTGGTGGAACCGGTTCGGTCCGATGTTTGCCGCCGAGATCAGGAAGCGGCGCGTTTGTCGCTGTTCGCATTCGAACTGGCGCTGGCACCTGGACGAGGTGTTCGTACGGATCAATGGCGAGACGCATTATCTGTGGCGCGCGGTCGATCACGAAGGCGAGGTGCTCGAGGTCTTTGCTACGAAACGCCGGGATCTCAGGGCTGCGCTCAAGTTTCTGAAACGCGCGATGAAACGGTATGGTCGACCCAGGGCGGTCGTGACGGACCGGCTCCGGTCATACCGAGCGGCGATGAAGGTGATCGGCAATGCTTCCGATCAGACTTGCGGTCGGTGGTTCAACAACCGAGCCGAGAACTCACATCAGCCGTTCCGACGACGAGAGGGTGCGATGGCGAAGTTCAGGGACATCAAGACCCTGCAGAAATTCGCTTCCGTTCACACCTCGATCCATAACCATTTCAACCTGGAACGTCACCTAAACCGCCGCGGCATCTTCAAGCAGAACCGCTCAGTCGCCCTGGCCGAGTGGCGTCAATTGGCGGCCTGAAGGCGCCGTTGCCTCGCATTTCGCGAGACTGGTTCGCATTAGCCTGACACCACCCTTCGCTAACCTCGCAGTCGGTCGGGGGGAGGGCTGGACCGGGAAATACTAGACCAGCGGGGGATCGGGATCGATGCCTATGAGGATGAAATCGCTGCTGTTGAGCGATAGGCCCGAAACGCCATTAACGATGCCAATGAGCTCGTCCGGGCCGGTGGCGTTGACGAGGGTGATCGCGGTGCCGGTCGGCAGGCCCGCCGGCACGGCGCCAAGCACATAGTCGTCAATCGCCCCGGCGAGCTGAATTTGGTCGACTCCGGTCTCGAAATCCCAAATCAGTCCATAGTCGTCCAGGCCGTCCGTGGCGGCATTCCCATCGTCATAGAACGCGCCGCTCGCGTCTCCGAAAACGAAGGTATCGGCCCCCGCATTGCCCGTGAACACATCGATTTCGCTGAGGCCGGGATTGGCCTGGCCGGTATCGACGGCCATCAGGGTGTCGTTGGTCGCCCGGCCCATAACGATGTCGCTACCGACGATTTCGGTCACCGTGATATCGCCGAAAGTGACGTCGGAGATGTGGGCGATGAGAACGAGGGAACCGGTCACGGGCGCGGCGAACTGCTCGGTTCCCTGTAAGAGCCAGTTGAGGGGCTCGGCGCTGCCTTGCTCCCAAACCTTCAGACTGTAGGCGCGATCGAACACGTTGACCTGCTCAACGCGGAAGGTGAAGTTATAGGTCAGCCCCTCCTGAAGAGTATAGGGCTGTGAATCCAGCGTGTTGAAGAAGCCTCCATAAGGGTGAATGGTGTATTGCCCGGGCACTAAATCATAGAAAAAGGCCGAGGTCGGCAGGAAGCCAGATTTCGGCTGGAGGTTCGGATTCGGATTGTCGGTGTGACCGTTCCACAGAGTCGCGAAACCCAGTTCGGGTTTCCAGCGCCCGTTCGGGTCGAGCGTGGTATTGTCATGGATCGTGACCGAAAGATTTACCTCGTAATTGTCCCAGGACCCGTCGCCGATGGCGAACTGCCGGTCATACCCGATCTCGACCGGGCGCGCGCCGTTGGCGTCGAAGGACCACAGCCCATCCACGACCTGCACGACATCTTGGATATTGGTTACGGTCGACCAATCGATGCTGTAGTTGCTGCTCCACTGTTGCCCGGCCACATAGTCGATAATGACATTTTTGGCAGTAATGTCGCCATTTGAAAGAGTGGCCTTAATGGTAACGGTGTCGTCGACAGCCGTGCCATCCAGCTCGGCGAAATCGATGTCGACATTGAAGTCACCCGGATTCTGCAAACGCAGGCCATCCGCCCCCATCGATAGCGAGCGATCCGCGCCGCCGTTCAGCGAATAGGACAGCGACGTAACTTGCAGGATGTCGGCACTGCCAAGAATGTTGATCCACTCTTGGGACTCGCCCGGATTGCCGAACGACTGCACGTCGCCGTACCAGACGTCGATCAGGTCATTGACGCCAATGCCAACCACGGCGCTGGCGCTGGTGGTGCCGTCGGTGATGGTATAACTGAAGCTGTCGGTGCCGGTAAAACCGGCATTGGGCGTATAAGTGAGCGTTCCGTCGCCATTGTCGATCAGCGTACCGTTAAGAGGTTGCGAGAACCCGGTGAGCGAAAGTGGATCCCCGTCGCCATCGCTATCGTTGATCAGCAGGACGGCGGCTACGTTGATAATCAGCGCGGTGTCGGGCGGGGTGGAGACTAAGTCGTCCAAGGCGATCGGGTTGTAGGGAGCGCCAAGGGCTGCGATATCAGCCGCCGATAAGGCTGTGTCGTAAAGGTCGATGACCGATATCGTTCCGTCGAACGCATCCAGAAGAATGTCGGCAACCAGATCGCCGCTGCCCCATTGATTGGCGCCAATGACAATGGGCTCAAGATTGCCGAGAAGCCCACCGGGGTAGGGATCGCTCACGAGCAGCTGACCTTCCAGATAAAGCCTCAGCCCATCCGCCCCGAACGTGACCGCCAGATAGTAGTCCGTCCCGGCGCCGACCGCGTTCGCCGCCCGTAGTTCCGTTGTCGACGACGTGTCCTGGAAGCGTGCCACCAGATCGCCGTCCTCGATGTAGATACCGGCATGCCCGCCATTGTCGAAACCGGAGGAGTCCTTCGAGACCAGGAAGCGGCGGCCCGATATCGAGGCCGCGTTGAACTCGAACACCCAGGTTCCGTCCGCGATCAGATATTGCGGGTCATGCGGCAGCTCAATGGCCGACGAGGTATCGCCGTTGAAGGTGTAGGGGCCTTCATCCAAAAGCGGCGCAGGGAATGCGTTCACGGTTATGGTAGCGATGGCGGTGTCCTGGCCGCCATTGCCGTCGTCGATGGTATAGGTAAAGCTGTCTTGGGCGCCAAAGCCGGGGTTTGGCGTATAGGTCAGCGTGCCGTTGACATTGTCGACCAGGGCGCCGTTGGCCGGCTGGGTAAAACTATTGAGCGTGAGCGTGCCGCCATCGATATCGCTATCGTTGGCCAGAAGATCGCCGGCAATATTAATCACCAAAGCGCTGTCTGACTGCGTCGATAGGCTGTCATCCTGGGCTACGGGATTGTCATTGACGCCGTCAATATCGATGGCAACCGTGCCAAGCTGCACCACCGTCTCACCGTCGGTGACGCTCAGTGCCAATATGTCCTGGCCGGCGCCGAACTGATCGGGAACGTCATGGACATATTGAATGTTGGAGGCGGTGTTCAGATAGGCATTGAGATCAGCGACCAGACCGGAAAGCGTCGCTGTCGTTGTGCCTGAGCCCGTGACGGCGACATTGACGTCAGAAGTCAGCTCAAGCCTGCCGTTGGAAACAGTAAGCGTCAGGGTCAATGAAGCTGAATCTAGGTCGGAAAGATCAAGGAGCGAAAGGTTGAGATCGGACAAAACATCCTCAACCACCGTCAAACTAGCCGGAAGCGTCCCGTCATTTGCCGGCGGCAGGCCAGGATCGTTAAGGCCGTTGATGGTCACATTGACCGTTGCTGTGTCCTGCCCTCCGGCACCGTCATCCACGGTATAGCTGAAACTATCGGTGGTCGTGTCACCTGCATTCAAAGCATCGAAGGCGCCAGCTGGGTCATAGGTCAGCGTACCGTCGGCATTCAATTGAACGGTCGCACCGTTCAAAAGGGTCACCGTGTCGCCGGGATTGAAAACCGCCGTGCCGTTGATCTCAGAGATCAGCAAAACCGCACTGTCGATATCCGTGTCGGCGCCGGCCCCGCCAATCACATCGATGATCACCGCAGAGCGCTCATCGGTCACCGCGTTGTCGGGATTGGCCACAGGCGCGTCGTTCACAGGATCGATGGCGATGGCAATGGAGCCGTTGCTCGTGGCCCCCGAACTGTCGGTGACGGTGTAGACAATGGAATCGACCAGGCCGTCATAATCAGGCGCGGGCATGAAGGCCAGCGCGTTAAACGCCGCCAAGGTAATCGCGCCCACAGAGACCGCATTGCCGCTCTCGGTCACCACCCCCTGGCTGGCGAGTGGCAACTGGGTGATGGCGATGGTGAGCGTGGCATCAACATCCTCGGCATCGCTGGGCGGCGTCGGATTAAGCGCAACGGCACCTGCGTCCTCGCTCACAAGAACAGAGTCAGAGGCCACCACAGGCGGATCGTTGCCCAGTACGGAAGTGGACGCCAGCTCGGCGATTTGTGAGGCGTCCAACACTTCACCGTAGACTTGCACGTCGGCGATCTGACCGGAGAAGGGGTTGGTGAAATCGCTCTGTCCCGTCTGGCTGCCCCAGCCGAGGCCACCAATCTGCAGGTACTCCTGATTGGCGGTCCAGGACATGATATGACTGGGATCCGCTCCGACCAACGCGCCGTCGACATAGAGCTCAACG
>JAJFGN010000003.1 GCA_021776115.1 Kiloniellaceae bacterium
GACATGCTGGGCCGGGCCAAGAAGGTGGTCATCACCAAGGAAGAGACCACGGTGATCGACGGCGCGGGCAAGAAGAAGGAGATCGAGGGCCGCTGCGCGCAGATCAAGGCGCAGGTCGAGGAGACGACCTCCGACTACGACCAAGAGAAGCTGCAAGAGCGTCTGGCCAAGCTGGCCGGCGGTGTGGCGGTGATCCGGGTCGGCGGCGCCACTGAGGTCGAGGTCAAGGAGCGCAAGGACCGGGTCGAGGATGCGATGAATGCGACCCGCGCCGCGGTTGAGGAAGGTGTTGTCCCGGGTGGCGGCTTGGCCCTGCTGGTGGCAGGCAAGGCGCTCGATAAAGTAAAGCCGGCAGACAATGACCAAAAGGTCGGCGTCGATATCGTACGCCGCGCCCTTCAGGCTCCGGTTCGTCAGATAGTCGAAAATGCCGGGGTCGAAGGCTCGGTCGTCGTTGGCAAGCTGCTCGAATCGAAGCCAGGCGTCGGCTACGACGCCCAGAACGGCACCTACGTGGACATGGTCAAGGCGGGCATCATCGACCCGACCAAGGTCGTGCGCACGGCGCTGCAGGACGCGGCCTCGGTCGCCGGTCTGCTGATCACCACCGAGGCGATGGTAGCGGAAAAGACGGAAAAGAAGGCGGCCCCGGGCGGCGCGCCAGACATGGGCGGCATGGACTTCTAAATCCAGCCACGCTTGTCACCGAGACTATGGGAGCGAGGTTAAACCTCGCTCCCATTTTTTTGTGCGAACGCGCAGTCCCTAGTTCGTGGCCTTCAGGCGGTCGAGCCGTTCCCGCACCATCGTGTGCTCGGCGCTGCCCGGCGTCAGTTGCGCCAGGAGACGGGTCCAAAATCCCACAGCCTGATCCGTGTCACCCCGGGTAGACGCGGCCTCCCCCATGAAAAACAGGGCGTCTGTGTTCACCGAATCTAGCGTCAAGACATGCCGATAGGCCTCGGCCGCCTTGTCCTGCTCGCCAAGGACGCCGTAGGAGCGGGCCAACATCTGCCAACCTTTAAGATCGTCCGGCGTATCTTTCAGTCGTTCCGCCAGGTCGCCGACCATACTCCGGATCATCTCCTGCTGCTGCCCGGGGGTCATTTCCGAGGCCGATTCCATGTCCTCGCGGCTCGGCCCGCGCGGCGCACTATCGCCGACGGTCTTGGTCAGCCCCAGCTCCACGGCCGCCTGGCGGAATTGTTGCTGTACGAAAGGAGCCCCCTCATAAGCCTTGGCACCAAGATCGAGCGCGGCGCGCGCGCCATCGGGATCGTCCAGAGCCACCCTGACGCGCGCCAACTCGATCCAGCCACGAAAGTCCTTCGGGTCTTGTTCCAGGCGGGCCGCCATTTGGGCGGCCGCCACGTTCGGATCGGTCACGGCGACACGCGCCTCGGGCAGAACCGCCTCGGGATCCAGATCCAGCTCCGTGGCAAGACCGGCCGCACGCTGGCGAACCGTGTCATACCAGGAAGCATCGGGGGGGGCATCGCCGAGCAAGGCGATCAGATCGTCGAAGGCGCCTTGAATGTTTCCGGCCTGCTGCTTGGCTCCGGCCATATAGAACCGCGCGCGTGAATCGCTCGGATCGAGGCTCAGGGCTTGCGCCAAGACCGCGCGTGCCCCCGGCGTGACAGAGCCCTGTGCCGCCGCAATCATGGCCTCGGCCTTGGCGCCGTAAAGCTCTGCGTCGCCTTCGGATAGGCGGATCGCCTGGTCGAAAGCATCGGCCGACTCTGCGTATCGGCCAAGCGAGGCCAGGCTCCGGCCTAGAATCGCCCAGCCACGCAAATCATCGGGATTCTCGGCGAGGCGTGCGCGCACACGCGCGACCATCGTTTCAACATCGGGGAGCGTGACTTGCCCTGGTTCGTTCGGCGGCTGCGTTACGCCGGCAGCCTGGGGTGGGCGTTCGGCAAAGGGAACGCTGGGGATTTCCGGATTACCGAGCATAAAATACAGACCAAACGTAGCCAGAGGCACGAAAGCCACTGCCACAACAGGTGGAATAGCACTATGCCAGGATCTAGAGACCGCACTTCCCGTCTCTTGCACCTGATCGGCCGCAAGTATTCGGCGCTGAATCTCGATCTTTGCCGCCTCAGCCTCACTGTCGGAGATTAGATTGGAGTCGCGCTCGCGCTCGAGTTCACTTAGCTGCGCCCGATAGACCTCCAGGTCGTGCTCGACGCGCGCTGTGCCGCCGCGCGACCGGCGCAAGAAACCCAAAAGAAGAAACGCAACCGCAAAAACGGCAAGGCCGCCAAGGATCATCCAGAGCATCTATCGGAAATCTTTCTTTGCCAAATATGGGGCCGGAAAGCTGGCATCTGGACACCGCCGTGACAAGGGTCGGGGAAGGGCGACACCCTTGCCCAACGATCAGGAGATATCCGCGAAGTCGGCACCGGCGCCAGCTATTGTCGCTGCTGTGGTAAGCTTTGGGCGTAGGCCAGAATGTCGAGAACCGTCTGTTGGCCGAAAGCCCGCATTGCCGGCATATCTGCGTAAGTCTGGCCGTTCATGATCTTATGAAGTCCCCGCCAGGGATCCGCGTTGGCGATAGCGCCCAAGGTTTGGAGCCCGTCGTCGTCACTGGTGATCCAGGCCATACCGTCATAGTCGTGACAGATTGCACAGACATTCTGGAATACTTTCTTGCCGCGTGTGGCATCGCCGGCGATCTTGCCCGTCGCGCGGTCGATCGTGCTGTGTGTATCGACTTGGCCTTTGCTGACAAACTTAGCCAGAGCCGCCATGGCATTGTCCGGGATCAAATCCCGGGTATAGCCGTGCAGAGGGTCGCGTAGAATCTTTGCTATTAGCGCAGGCTCCTTCCCCGCCATACTGGCAACGCCCTTGATGCCGGTGAAATGGGGGCCGGCGCCGAAGGAGCCGTCCCGGCCCCGATAATCCCATCCGTGGCATTCCACGCAGCGCCATGTTTCGGGACCCGACTTTGCGCCGGCCTTTGGGTAGGCCGGGTGGGTCTTCTGCGGCGGATCGGCGAATAGGACGGCCCACCACATATCGTAAAGACGGCCGCCATAGGCAAGTAGCCATTCCTCGCTCGGATCATCGGGAGATCCGAACACATAGCTCTGGTAAAAGCCCTTGTCTTGGTAGTTTTGTGCGATCGTCGGCGCTGGCAGGGCTACACCAGCCAAGGCTATGCCGAGAAACGAAAGAAGGCGGCCGGCCAGTCCCAACCGTTGAGCCAAACCCCGCACTCGGCGCTCTTGGTACATCACGTACTCCTCATCCCCCAAAGATCTTAGATCGTGGGCGCGATTTGCCCCCTTTTCACGAATCAAACGTCTTCTGCGGCTCGCGGGCATTGAGGTACGTCAATCTTGGTGAAGCAATGCCGCGCAGCGGGCAGCACGGAAGGGTAACCGAGTTGGTTAATTGTTGTTAAGGCTTAACGTATGCGGGGTTGCGCTCAACCAAACCTTCATATTTTTCGTTAACAATCCGGCAAGGACTAGGAGCCGGCACATTGCAGTGCTGACCAGCCTGTCGGGCGGATAACGGAACACTTTGGCGTGAGCGCTGACAGCGACAAGATTCGAGCGGTACCTCTCCCGATCGCGCGCGAATTGGACGCGCGCGGCGTGGGCGGCGACGTCACCATCAAGGTTGAGGGTGTACCCCTGGGCGCCAGCTTGTCCGCGGGCCGAAACAACTGGGACGGCACCTGGTCCTTGACCGCCGCGGACCTCAACGGACTCAATTTTCTGCCCCCCGAGGGGAGCGACGATAATCGAACGCTTTCCGTGCGGGCCCTACGTTTTGACAAGGACGGTTTCAATGTCGCCTCGACGGTGGCGCTCATCGATATCGTGGTCGAGGTCCCCAAACTCGGCGGCAGTAAGAATAAGAAGAAAGCAGGCAAGCCGGAAAAATCGCCCGAACTTGTGGCGGCCGAAGCCAAATGGCGAGAGGAAACCGAGCGAACGCTCGCGGCCGCCAAGGCGGTCTGGGAAAAGGACCTCGGCGAACACCTGATTCAAGCCAAGGCGGTGTGGGACAAGGCGGAAGCACAGCGCCTCAAAGAGGCTAAATTGGCCTGGGCAGCCGAGGCGGAGGACGCGGCGCGGGGTGCCATCGAGGACGTTCAAGTGCGCCAACACAAAACCTTGGCAAAAACCAAGGAAACCTGGCAGGAGCAAGCAGAGGCACGCTTGGCGGAGGCGGAGGCGCGTTGGCGGGTCGATGAGGAACGCCGCCTCGCGGCCGCGCGGCGGGCCTTCGAAAGCGAAGAGCAAGACCGCCTCGCAACCGCGAAGGCCGATTGGGCCGCGTCGGAAAAACAGCGCCAGTCCGAACTCGAACAAACCTGGCAGTCCCGGGAAGAGGAAAGGCTGGCCCAGGCGCGGACCAATTGGAAGGCCGAGGAGGAGAAGCGCTTGGCCGCCGCACAAACCAATTGGGACACCGAAGAAAAACGAAGATTGGCGGCCGCTCACACACAGTGGCATGCGGAAGAAGAGAAGCGCTTGGCTGACGCTAAAGCAGTTTGGGAGGCGGAGGCGCGAAGCCGTCCGAGCGCGGCCGTCACGGTCGATACCGACGATCCGGAGCAGTTGGCGAACCTTAAGGAGGCTTGGCAGGCAGAGGAGCAACAGCGCCTGGAAAAAATCCAAGCCGCCTGGCGAGAGGAGGAAGAGCAGCGCCTCGTAGCATCAAAGCAAGATTGGCAACGGGAGCAGGCCGAGATCTTGGCGGCGAGCAAGGCAGCGTGGCAAGCACAGGAAGAGGAGCGCCTGACCCAGGCCCGCGCCGAGTGGCGGACCGAAGGGGAGAAACGCCTGGAGGATGCCAGGGCTGAATCTCGTGCCGAGGAAGAAAAACGCTTGGCCGCGGTTAAGGAAATGCTCGCGAAAGAGGAAGACAAACGCTTAGCCCAGGTACGCGCAGAGACCGAGGCCGAGGAGCGCCAACGCCTGAGCGAATCTCAGGCGATATGGAAGGCGCAAGAAGAAGAGCGCCTAGCCCAAGCCCGTGCGCAATGGGCAACGAGCGCCGAAGAGCGCCTGGCCGGCGTCCATCAGGCCTACGAAGCTGCGGATCGGGAAGCGAAAGCCGCTAGCCTCGCGCCACCGCCGCCGACGCCGAGCCCTGCCGCCCCGGCCGCTCCAAAGTCCGAATCCGGCCAGGAGGAGTCACAGTCCGTGGCCGCGCCAAACCAGGCGGAGAGCCCTGCAGTGGTCAGTAAACCGCCAGCGACCCGAGAGGAAATGGAGCGACGCAAGAAAGAATGGGCCTTGCGCCATGCCGCGGCGGAAAAGGCACGCGAGGCTATCGAGCAAGCCAGGGAAGAAGCGGAAGAGGCCCGACGAGAGGTCGAGAAGCGCCGCCGTCAAGCCAAGGTCGAGGGCACCCGCAAGGCGGAACAACGCGGCAGGCAAACCGCCGTCCAAGCAAAATCAATGCTGAGACATGCCTATACCGCGCCGCGCTGGCGGGTTGCGGCCGGTTTCGGCTTGCTTGCCGTGGGCCTCGCCTATCTGGTCGTTTCCGGCGCTCTCGATCTATCCGACCTCCTCGGGGGCCTAAAAGGCCTTGGATACCAGATCGTAGGTGGAACGCCGGACACCTGACGCCTCGCATCGCCTCGCAAAATTGGCTCGACGGACGGCGCCTCGTGGCGCATCCTAGATCCCGTATTTGGAAGCGGCCACGATCAGGAAAATTCCATGACATTGCACGATTGCCGCGGTGTTCCAGTGTCTTGCGGCGACCAAGGCCTAATCGATTTACTGGATCGCCTGCACGAAGACTGCATGGCGTTCCAGGGCGATCCCTTGGCGGAAATCGATGAGGCCCTGCGAGCCCATCCGGATTTCGTTATGGGCCATTGCTTCAAGGCCGGTCTGCTGACGCAATCCATGGAAGTGCGGATCTATGAGTCCATGTTGGCCAGCGTGCAAGCCGCGGAGGCTCTGGCCGGGCACGCCAATGAGCGCGAGCGGGGTCATATCGCCGCGCTGCGCGCCTGGGTCGATGGCGATTTCTCGGCCGCTGTCCAGTGTTGGGAAGACGTGGTCACGCATTATCCCTTCGATCTTTTCGCCCTAATGCTGGTCCACCTAACCGATGTGCTTTTGGGCGACACGCCCGGCCAGCGCGACAGCGTGGCCCGGGTATTCCCGCTGTGGGATGAGTCGATACCGGGTTATGAATTTATCCTCGGATTCTATTCCTTCGGCCTCGAAGAAAATCGCGACTTCATGCACGCGGAGGAACTGGGCCGGCAAGCGGTGGCGATACGCCCGAAGCAACCCTATGCGATCCACGCGGTCGCCCACGTGATGGAAATGAAGGGCCGGCAAGCAGGCGGCATCTGGTGGATGCGCAGCCGGACCGAAGACTGGGCGAACGGCGACTTCGCGAACCATTTGTGGTGGCACCTGTCACTGTTTCATCTGGATCTCAAGCAGGTAGACCGTGTCCTGGAGATTCATGACAACCACTTACGTTCCGGCGCGCCGAGCGGCGACAAGTACGAAGAGTTAGACGCCGCCGCGCTGTTGTGGCGCCTCAAGCTGCTCGGTGTGGATGTCGGCGACCGCTGGACCGCCCTGGCCGACAAGTGGGAAACCAGCGCGACCGACACCCTTTACGCATTCAACGACGTGCACGCGATGATGACCTTTGTCGCGGACGGACGTGGCGAGGCGGCCGCGCGCCTGCTGAACGCGAACGAGCGCTACCTCGACCACGCGAGCGACGCGAACGTCGCTATGAGCCGGATTATTGGGATGCCGTTCTGCCGCGCGCTGCAAGCCTTCGCGAAAGAGAATTACGACGCTTGTGTCGAGTTACTGCTGCCGGTGCGCTATCGCACGCACCGCCTAGGCGGAAGCTATGCCCAGCGCGACATCATTGGCTGGACGCTTCTAGAGGCGGCTCTGCGCGCGCGCCAGTTCGACTTAGCCCTGGCTTTAGCGAACGAGCGCACCGCCTTGAAGCCGACCAGTCCCCAAAACTGGCACATGGTGGCGCGGGCTCACGAAGGTCTGGGCCAGGTGGATCGTGCCAAGCGGGCCGATGCCCGGGCCGCTTCGCTCCTGGTCGCCTAAGCCGGGATCTATCCTAGTTCGCCCTGCGTCGAATTGTTGTTTTTTTGTGACCTGGGGCAGTAGGTCATGAACTCGCCATAATGATCCGGCATATTGCGCAATGTGTCGCAAAGCTGGCGCCCCGGACAAACCCCGGGGCGCATCGGGAGGGCGCGATGATGGCATCCCAGTCACGAGAAATCCGCCGCGAGGCCTGGGCCGAGACTAAAAAGGCCGTACGGGATTATTCCAAAGATCCTTCGGAGACAAACGAGACGCAGGTGCGGTTGGCGTGTACGCATTTGCGCGCCGTATGCAGCCCGCACGGCCCCGCGACGCGAGGCAACGAAACAGGAAAACCGGATCTAGCGCACAGCTAGGCCGCACAACCGCCCAGACTCGGCAGCCCGTGGGGAAAACGGCATCGGGAATGTTTGCGTGTAGCTTTTTTCCCAGCCCGCCGCCGAAGTCCAGGAGGCCCTTTGGATCGAATGCGAACTGAGCGCAGCGCCGAGAAATGACGCGTTGCACTGCAGCATTTGTCGTGATTCACTTGGGGCATGACGGTTCGCAACCTCGACAATCTGTTCAAACCCAAGTCGATCGCCTTGATCGGAGCGAGCCATAGGGCTAACTCGGTCGGCGCGGTCCTGGCCCGAAACCTATTCCAGGGCGGTTTCGAAGGCCCGGTGATGCCGGTCCATCCCAAGCACGCCCATATCCAAAGCGTGCCGACCTATGCTGACGTGAAGTCCCTGCCGAGCCCGCCTGACCTAGCCGTCATCGCAACCCCGCCCGAGACGGTTCCAGGACTCATCGCGCAGCTCGGCGCCCTGGGCACCAAGTCGGCGGTGGTGATCACCGCGGGCTTCGGCGAGGGCGCCGACGAACACGGCCGACACCTCAAGCAGGCCATGCTCGACGCCGCCAAGCCGCATCTACTGCGCATCGTCGGCCCGAATTGTTTGGGTATTCTCGTCCCCAGAATCGGCCTGAACGCCAGCTTCGCCGAGACTGCGGCACGGCCCGGACGCTTGGCGTTCGTTGCACAATCGGGCGCGGTGGTAACCTCGGTCATAGATTGGGCCACCGACCGCAAGATCGGCTTCTCGCACTTGGTTTCCTTGGGCGCGATGAGCGATGTCGACCTGGGCGACATGCTGGATTACTTGGCCAACGACCGCGAATCCAAGGCAATCCTAATGTACATCGAGGCGGTCACCAACGCGCGTAAGTTCATGTCCGCCGCGCGCGCCGCCGCGCGCTCCAAGCCGGTCATCGTGGTCAAGGCGGGCCGTCACGCGGAAGGCGCCCGTGCCGTCGCCTCACACACTGGGGCCTTGGCCGGATCCGACGAAGTCTACGACACAGCGTTCCGGCGCGCCGGCATGCTGCGCGTACTCAGCCTGGAGGAGCTATTCGACGCAGTCGGCACGCTGAATTCGATAGACCCACCGCGCGGCGACCGGCTGACCATCCTGACCAACGGCGGCGGCATGGGGGTGCTCGCAACCGATTCCTTGATCGACGAGGGTGGCCGGCTGGCTGCGCTGACGCCGGAAACCTTGGCCGCGCTCGACAAGGTTTTGCCACCCACTTGGTCGCGGGCCAATCCGATCGACATTATTGGCGACGCCGACGGGGAGCGCTACGCCGCCGCCTTGGCGCCGCTGCTAGAGGACCGCAATAGCGACGCAGTTCTGGTACTGCACTGCCCCACCGCCATCGCCTCCAGCGGTGAGGCGGCCGCGAGCGTCATCAATACCTTTGGCGCACAAAGATCGCTCAGCCTCCTCACAAGCTGGGTCGGCGGCGAGGAAGCCCGCGAGGCGCGACGCCTCTTCTCGGAGCACAAGATCCCGACCTATGAGACGCCGGGTCAGGCAGTGCGCGCCTTCATGCACATGGTAACCTACCGGCGCAACCAAGAGACGCTGATTCAGACCCCGCCTTCGGTGCCTGAGGATTTCACGCCCGATACCGCCAAGGCACGGGAGATTATCGCAGATGCCTTGCGCGCGGGACGGGTTTGGCTGAGCGATCCGCAGGCCAAGGCGATGATCGAGGCTTATGCGATTCCGGTGGCGGGGACGGAGGTCGCCGGCGATCCCAAAGCAGCGGCGGAGGCGGCGGCACGCTTGGGCGGTGCGGTCGCCCTGAAGATCCTATCGCCGGACATCACGCACAAGACCGATGTCGGCGGCGTGGTCCTGAACCTGGAGGGGCCGCGCGCGGTCGAGGCCGAGGCCGCCGCCATGCTGGAATACGTCGTGCGCCAGAGGCCCAAGGCCCGGATCGAGGGCTTCACGGTCGAGCCCATGGTGCGGCGCCCTGGCGCCTACGAACTGATCGTGGGCATGTCGGAAGACCTTCAATTCGGCCCGGCGATCCTGTTCGGCCACGGCGGGACTGCGGTCGAAGTGATCGCGGACAAAGCGCTCGCGTTGCCGCCGCTCAACATGCGCCTGGCCCACGAGGCCATGTCGCGGACCCGGATCCATCGGCTCCTGCGGGGTTACAGGGGATTGGCGCCGGTCAATCTGGACGCCATCGCGCTGACTCTGATCAAGGTGTCGCAAATGATCATCGACTTCGCCGAGATCGCCGAGTTGGATATCAATCCGCTGCTGGCCGACGAATACGGCGTCATCGCGCTGGACGCGCGGATCAGGGTCGCCAAGGCCACGCGCCCGGGCGCCGAACGCCTGGCAATCCGGCCTTATCCCAGGGAGTTGGAAGAAATCATCACGTTGGACGACGACCGCAAGCTGCTGTTGCGCCCAGTCCTGCCGGAAGATGAGCCGTCTCTGCGCGCGGCCTTTGCCAAGCTAACCCCCGAGGAGATCCGCTTGCGCTTTTTCGCGCCCATGAAGGCGCTTTCCCACGTCCAGGCGGCGCGTTTTACCCAAATCGACTACGACCGCGAAATGGCCTTGATCCTGACCGAGCCCGGCATCCCGGGCCGGACCGAGATTTTCGGCGTCGTACGTATTTCCGCCGACCCGGACAACGAGCGCGCCGAATACGCCATCATCGTGCAACACGACATGACCGGCAGGGGCCTGGGCCATCTCTTGATGCAGCGCATCATCGACTATGCTCGACGTCGGGGCATAGGCGAGATCTACGGCGACGTGCTGCACGAGAACACGACCATGCTGAACTTGTGCAAGACACTGGGTTTCAGCCGGGCAGTCATGCCGAGCGATCCGGATATCGTGCGGGTTAGCCTGAAGTTACCGTGACACCGGGCCGGTATCCTCAATCATCGGCCCCTTCACAACGAAGAACCCGAAAGCCCCGGTGGACTTGAAGGAGCTTTCGAAGGCCGGGAAGGTAGACCTGGTCCTCATCACACACGGCCATGGCTCTGTCGGCAATCGGCCCGCATGACGGTGGAGCTGCGGGCCGGCGGGACCCCGCGCCAGACGCGCGGCGGTCCCAGCGGATTTCCGCCTAGTTCTTAGCCTTGTCGACCAGCTTACCCTCGCTGAGCCAGGGCATCATGCCGCGCAGCTTGCCGCCGACTTCCTCGATATTGTGCTCGGCCCAACGCCGGCGCACGGCCTTGAAGCTGGGTTGGCCGGCCTGGCATTCCGCGACCCAATCGCGTGCGAAGCGGCCCGACTGAATGTCCTCCAACACCCGCTTCATCTCGGCCCGGGTTTCCTCGGTGATGATACGCTTGCCGCGGGTGTAGTCGCCGTATTCCGCCGTGTTCGAGATGGAATAGCGCATATTGGCCAAACCGCCCTCGTAAATCAGATCGACGATCAGCTTGACCTCGTGCAGGCACTCGAAATAGGCCATCTCCGGCGCGTAACCGGCTTCGACCAGGGTGTCGTAGCCGGCCGTGATCAGCTCGCTTAGGCCGCCGCATAACACGACCTGCTCACCGAAGAGATCGGTCTCGCATTCCTCGCGGAAGGTGGTCTCGATGGTCCCGGCCCGGCCACCGCCGATCGCGCTGGAGTAACTCAGCCCGATCTCGCTGGCATTGCCGCTGGGGTTCTGATGGACCGCCAAGAGGCAAGGCACACCGGCGCCGCGCAGGTATTCGGAACGCACCAGGTGGCCGGGCCCCTTGGGCGCGATCATAAAGATATCGAGGTCGGCGCGCGGCTCGATCAGGTTGAAATGAATGTTGAGGCCGTGGGCGAAAGCCAAAGCGGTGCCCTCGCGCATGTTCGGCGCCAGGTGGTCGCGGTAGAGGTCCGCCTGAAGCTCGTCGGGCACCAGGACCATGACAACGTCGGCCCACTCAGCCGCGCCACTCGGCTCCATGACCGTCAAGCCCGCGCCTTCGGCCTTCTTGGCGCTGGATGAACCGGGGCGCAGCGCGACGCGCACGTCCTTGACCCCGCTGTCCTTCAGGTTGTTGGCGTGGGCGTGGCCCTGGCTGCCGTAGCCGACCACGAGAACTTTCTTGCCTTTGATCAAATTCACGTCCGCATCGCGGTCGTAGTAGACACGCATGGCTTTAATCCTCCAGATATCCGTCGTTACGTTCGGTTAGTTATGTGCGGTAATTATGTGCGGCCGTTCAGCGTCAGCTCAGCAGCCCGGTGGGTCCGCGAGAAATCGCGACCACGCCGGTCCTGCTGACGTCAACCAGTCCGAGAGGGCGCATCAGGTCGATGAATACATTGAGCTTGTCTGTGCTGCCCGTCATCTCGAAAATGAAGTGCTCCAAGCCTGAATCGACAACGCGCGCACGAAAAATATCGGCGATACGCAGCGATTCGACCCGCTTGTTGCCCTTTCCGATAACTTTCACCAGCGCCAGCTCACGCTCCACGCTCGGTCCCTTTTGCGAAAGATCGCTCACACCGTGGACCGGGACCAGACGATCGAGTTGGGCCTTGATCTGTTCCAGGATCTGCGGCGTCCCGGAGGTGATGATCGTGATCCGCGATTGGCGCCGCGCCGGATCCACTTCAGAAACGGTCAAGCTCTCGATGTTGTAGCCGCGGCCCGAGAACAGACCGATGACCCGGGCCAATACCCCCGGCTCGTTATCGACAAGCACCGCGATGGTGCGTCTTTCGATGCTCAAGTCTTTCGGCGCCATAACGCGTTTTCCAATTTAAGATCAAGAATTTAGTCGCGGCCGGAGTATCCGGACGCGGCGGGCGGCCGCTTGAGCCGCGGCGGGTCGGTGCGCCCGCGCCGCGTTATACCAAGACCATGCCTTCCTCGGAAACTGGCTTCACCGCCTTGTCGTCGGGCCCAAGCAGCATTTCGTAATGCGCCGCGCCGGAAGGAATCATCGGGAAACAATTTTCCGTCTGATCGACTTGGCAGTCGAAGACCACGGGACGTGGCGAGTCGATCATTTCCATGATCAAGTCGTCCAATTCCGCCGGCTTGCTGGCACGCAGGCCGAGAGCGCCAAAGGCCTCGGCCAGCTTAACGAAGTCCGGCAACGACGCAGTGTAGCTCTGCGAATAGCGGCCACCGTGGAGCAGTTCCTGCCACTGGCGCACCATGCCCATCCATTGATTGTTGATGATGAACACTTTGACGGGCAGGCCGTATTGCATCACGGTCGACAGTTCCTGGATGTTCATCATGATCGAGGCTTCGCCCGCGATGTCGATGACCAGCGCATCGGGGTGTGCCACCTGCGCACCGTAGGCCGCGGGCAGGCCGTAACCCATAGTACCCAGGCCGCCGGACGTCATCCAATGGCGCGGCTTCTCGAACTTGTAGTACTGCGCGGCCCACATCTGGTGCTGGCCGACTTCGGTGCTGATGAAGGTCTCGCGATCTTTGGTCAACTCATACAGCCGCTTAATGGCGTGTTGCGGCTTTATGACCGAATCGACGCTCCTGAAGCTCAAACAGTCGCGACCGCGCCAAGCTTCGATTGCCTTCCACCACTCCTTGAGGGCGCGCTGACTGAGACTATGCTCGCCCTTGGTCCAGGCTTTGAGCAAGGCATCCAAAACCGCCGACACATCGCCCACAATCGGTAGATCGACCATGACATTTTTGTTGATCGAACTGGGGTCTATGTCGATGTGGATTTTCGTGGAATTCGGTGAGAACTCGTCCAAGCGCCCGGTCACCCGGTCGTCGAAGCGGGCGCCGACATTGATCATGACGTCGCAATTGTACATGGCCAGATTGGCCTCATAGGTTCCGTGCATGCCCAGCATGCCCAGGAACTGCGGGTCGCTAGCCGGATAGGCGCCAAGTCCCATCAGGGTACTCGTGCAGGGCGCGCCGAGCGTGCGCGTAAATCGGGTCAACAGGCGGCTAGCTTTGTCGCCCGAGTTGATGACGCCGCCGCCAGAGTAAATAATCGGCCGCTTGGCCTTGGCGATCATCTCGATCGCCTTTTCGATGGCCTTGGGATCGGGCTTCGTGCGCGGCCTGTAGCTTGAGTGCTTCACTTGATCCGGGCCGAAGTAGGCGTCGCCCTTAGCCTGGAGCACATCCTTGGGCAGGTCGACCACGACCGGCCCGGGCCGGCCAGTCCGGGCAACGTAAAAGGCCTCGTGCATCACGCGCGGCAGGTCCTCGATCGATTTGACCAGATAATTGTGCTTGGTGCAGGGGCGGGTGATCCCGGTCGTATCCGCTTCTTGAAACGCATCGTTGCCGATAAGATGCGTCGGCACCTGCCCGGTGAGGCAGACCACGGGAATGGAATCCATAAGAGCGTCGGTCAGACCGGTAACCGCGTTGGTCGCGCCTGGGCCCGAGGTGACCAGCACCACCCCGACCTTACCGGTCGAGCGGGCATAGCCTTCGGCCGCATGCACGGCGGCTTGCTCGTGCCGAACCAGGATGTGGCGCAGGGCATTTTGTTGGTGCAAGGCGTCGTAGATCGGCAACACGGCGCCGCCAGGGTAGCCGAAGATGACGTCGACTCCCTGATCGCTCAGCGCTTTTAGCACCATTTGCGACCCGGTCATCTTCTTGGCTGGCATAGTCTCGTTCCTCTTGTTGCCGGCCCGCTCCCAAAGGCCCCATTCCCGCGCAAAATGGCCAAAAACAACCTGTAACCGGCTTCCTCCCTAGTGCGCGGAGGGCGTAACCTAGTCGCTGGGTTTTACCCGGTCAACAGAAACCGACGAATTTCTGAAAAGATACGGCCGTCCAAACTTTCCGAAAGTTGCTCAAAATGCATGACAGGTTCGCGCCCAACGCTTGGCAACTGGGTGCGCAGCCAGGTTGCCTGGCGCTTGGCATAGTTGCGAGTCGCCTGCTGCGCCTTGGCGACCGCATCTTCGAGGCTCAACTCGCCCGAGAGATGCGCCGAAAGCTCGCGCACGCCCAGCGCCTTCATGATTGGCAGCGCGGGGTCGAGGCGAAGCGCGTTGAGCGCCCGAACCTCGTCCGGGGCGCCCGCTTGGATCATGGCCAGGAACCGCGCGTCGCAGGCGGTGTAGAGGTCCTGGCGCGCTGGCTGGCTGATCAGCCAAAAGGCGCGAAAAAGTGGGGGCTCTGCAGGGTCGGCGTCACCCCGATCGGCTTGCCACTCGGCCAGCGATCGGCCGCTTGTCTCCATCACCTCCCAGGCGCGTAACAGGCGCTGGGTATCGCTGGGGTGCAGGCGCGCCGCCATGGCCGGATCGCGCTCGGCCAGAACCGCGTGAAATTTTTCGCCGCCGAGGTTGCGGTATAGCGCCTGGGCCTCGGCCCGCGTTGCCTCCGGCACCTCCGGCACTGGGCTCAACCCTTCGACCAGGGCGCGCAGGTACAAACCGGTCCCTCCGACCACGATTGGAACCTTGCCCTCGGCGTGCGCCGCCGCGATCTCAGCCAAGGCCATGACCCGCCAACGCCCGGCCGAGCAACGCTCCACACCCGGCAGTACGCCGTAAAGCCGGTGCGGCACGCTGCGCATGGCCGCCAGATCGGGCCGGGCTGTCAGGATCGCGAGTTCGCGGTATACCTGCATGGAATCGGCATTGACGACGACCCCGCCGAAGGTCTCCGCCAGGCGCAACGCCAGGCCAGACTTCCCGCTGGCTGTCGGCCCGGTGACAATAATGACCGGTCCAGTCGGGCCTACCGCCGCGTCCCCCGCATTCATCCTACGCACCATCCTCAACCCTTGTCCTTTGCTAGCGCTTCGCCTCTGATACCAAATTTCGATGATAATGACCCCTAGAGACGGCTTACCAAGGATTTCGGCCAGGAGCGTGCGCCGTGGCGATGCGGGGCATCGCGAGGCGTGCGCGACGCCGTCCGAAAACCTTGGTATGCGGCCGTCCCGGTCGCGGTGGCGGCCCGCCGGAGGGCATCGGAAAGCCTTGCCGATGCCCCGCATCGCCTGCGCCTTCCCTCCTGCCCGGCGGACCGCCACCGCGATCTCTGGGGGTCATTATCGTCGAGACTTGGTATAAATGCGCGCCATGCACTTCGTGCTTACCGTCATTGCCGCCTCCGGCTCAAGCCCGCCCGGCTCGAACCCACTCGACGCCAGCCTGCTCGACGCGGCCAACGCGGCGCTGGGCGAGGCCGGCGCCTCGCACGCCGTCCCCGATTGGCTGGATCCGGGGATCGCCTGCGATATCCCGATCGAAAGCGCGATGCCAAAATCGGCCGAGGCCGCGGTGCGCGAGTGCCTGGCGGGCGCGCCCCTGGACCTGGCGGTCCTGCCTGTCGAGGGCCGGCGCAAGGCCATACTGGCCGCCGACATGGAATCGACCATAATCGCCGAGGAGTTGCTAGACGAATTGGCGGATACCCTTGGCATTCGCCAACAGATTGCCGAGATTACCGCGCGCACCATGGCCGGAAAACTCGATTTCGACCTCGCCCTCAAGGAGCGTGTACGCCTGCTGGCCGGCCTGCCCGCGGACACACTGGAGCGGATCGGCGCGCGGGCGACCCTCAATCCGGGCGCACGCACCTTGGTCCGGACGATGCGCGCCCACGGTGCTTATACGGCGCTCGTTTCCGGCGGTTTCACCCATTTCACAGAGGATATCCGCACTCGGTGCGGGTTCGACGAAGCGCACGGCAACCGCCTGATCGTTGCCAATGGCGCCTTAAGCGGGGAGGTTGGCGAGCCGATTCTCGGGCCATCTGCGAAGCGCCAGACCCTGGAGAGGCTTTGCGCCGCGCGCGGCATCAAGCTGGAGAATACCTGCGCCGTGGGCGACGGCGCCAATGATGTGGCGATGGTCGAGGCCTCCGGTCTCGGCGTGGCTTATCGGGCAAAATCCTTACTGCGCGAGCAAGCATCCGTCCGTATCGATCACGGCGACCTGACCGCCCTGCTGTACCTGCAAGGTTATCGGCGGCACGAATTCCGGGATTAGCCGTGGGCCCAAAAGCCGAAGCGGCGGCCCCGAATGGAGCCGCCGCCTTGTAAGCATGCATTTTGTGAGCCTGGACGTTAGCGCCTAGCTCTTGTCGATACGCACCGCGACCCATTGAAAATCGCCTTGGCGGTAAACCAGAAGGGTCACGACCCTAAAGCCATCGGTCTTGGCTTTTTCGACCCGCTCGACCACCTGGGTCGGACTGGAAACCTGTTCCTGATCGACCTCGACGATCACATCGCCGGGACGCAGACCTTTTTCAGCGCCGGAACCACCTTCATCGACCTCAGTGATAACGACGCCCTTGGTCTTTTCCTCGAGCTCAAAGCGTTGGCGTAACTCTGGGGTGATCTGGCCTAGCGCGAGGCCGAGATCGCCGACCTTGCCGGTTTCCTCCTCGACGTCATCGGTCTTGAGGGAAGCCTTGGCAACTAACTCCTCGTCCAATTCCCCGAGGCTTACCTTGAAGGACTCTTCCTTGCCTTTGCGCCAAACGACAACCGAGACCGCCTTGCCGATGGGCGTTTCAGCGACCATGCGCGGTAGCTTGCGCATATCCGAAACCTCGCGCCCATCGAAACGCAGCACCACATCGCCTTGGGCGATGCCGGCGTCTTCAGCGGGCCCGCCTGGCGTGACGGAAGCGACCAGAGCGCCAGTCACCTTATCGAGACGCAAGCCTTCGGCTAACTCTTCGGTGACGGTCTGGATGCGCACGCCAAGCCAGCCGCGGCGCACCTCGCCGTGTTCGCGCAGTTGCGCGATCACGTTCTTGACTATGACGGAAGGGATCGCAAAGCCAATGCCAACTGAGCCGCCGGAGGGCGAGAAGATCGCCGTATTCACGCCGATGACTTCGCCATCGAGATTGAACATCGGACCGCCGGAGTTACCCCGGTTAATGGCCGCGTCGGTTTGAATAAAATCGTCGTAGGGACCCGAATTGATGTCGCGCTGACGGGCCGAGACGATACCCGCCGTAACCGTGCCGCCCAAGCCAAAGGGGTTGCCGATGGCGACCACCCAGTCCCCGATCCGCGTTACGTCGGAATCTCCCCACGGCACCGCCGGAAGCGGCTCCGACGTTTCGACCTTGAGCAGGGCGAGATCGGTCTTCTCGTCGCGCCCAACGACCTTGGCTTCGAGTGATGTATCGTCGGACAGACGCACGGTAATCTCGTCAGCCTCGGCAATTACGTGATTGTTGGTGACGATATAACCGCTTTTATCGATGATAAAGCCGGACCCGAGCGAGTTTGAGCGCCGCTTTTCCTGCTGTGGCGGCGGAGTGCCGCGGCGTTCGAAGAATTCCTTGAAAAACTCCTCAAATTCCTCGCTGCGCTGTGTTTCGACCATCTGGGTCGTCGCGATATTGACCACCGAAGGCAGCAATTTCTCAGCAAGATCGGCGAAACTTTCTGGCGCCCCGCGCGCTTGCGCGGCGAGCGGCGCCGCCAAGAGGCCGAGTGCCAGGCCGAGGCCAAAAATCATTTGGGGAACTGACGAGATCGCGCGCCACGACGCCATCCCGTGACCGGCGCGTTGGTCGGCAAAAGGTATCTGATTCACTCCCGCATTCTCCGTATCTCCGCGCCTAAGGGGCGCCTGGGTCTCATTGCAATTGGAATTCCACATCTCAGCGATGTGGTGGGCCCCCGTGGGAAGTCAAGCAGTGGGACAAGATGTAAAATAGCGCCGAACTAGGCGGAATTATGGCCAAACGGCGAAACTTCCCGCGATAACCAGTCATAGGCAGAAAAACCATCGATTTCCGCCAAAATACCTGGCACCGCTTGTACCATGTCACGAGAGTGTGACTAGGAGGTTAGCCGATTCGCCGGCTAACCCCGCAACAACCAGACAAACAGCACACCGGCGGCGGCGGCGCTCAACCCCCCGATACGCAACATCTCGGGCGGCAAGTCATCCAGCATGGCCAAGACTTGGCGCAACCGGTGCGGAAACAGCGCCATGAAGACCCCCTCGATGACAAGAACCAGGGCCAGCGCGGTGAGAAAATCAATCATATGGCCTTATGGCGCCCGGCTGGTCGCGCTGCCGGGCCGCCGCGCATTCTGTACCTTTGGCCTACTTTGTCTTGGGTATCTCGATTTCCGAGAAGAAGTCGAAGAACTCGCTGTCCGGCGATAGCACCATGTAGGTATTTTGCCCCCCGAGCGACTTCTCGTAAGCCTGCATCGAGCGGTAAAAGTTGAAGAAATCGGTGTCACGGCCGTAGGCGTCGTTGAGAATCTCGGTGCGCAGGCCTTCACCGCGGCCGCGCTCGATTTCGGCCTCTTTCTCGGCTTCGGCCCGGATCACGGTCGCCTCGCGGTCCGCGGAGGCCCGGACACGCTGCGCCTGCTCAAAGCCTTGCGCCCGGAACTCGGCGGCTTCCCGCTTACGTTCGGAATTCATGCGGCCATACACGGCCAGACTGATTTCCTCGGGGAAGTCGGCCCGTCCGATACGCACATCGACCAGCTCGATCCCGAATCGGCCGGCCTCGACATTCACCTTGTCCCGGATTTGGAGCATCAGATCGGCGCGTTCTTCCGACAGCACGCTGGCCAGAGTGGCATTACCCATCACGCCACGCAGGGAGGCGTTAACGATCGGCCCTAGGCGTTGACGCACGCCGCCTTCCGTGCGCACCGACTTGAAGAACTCCAGCGCATCGCTGATTCTATAGCGCGCGAAGGCGTCGACCAGAATACGCTTCTGATCGGCAAGCAAGATACTCTCGACCGGCGGATCCAGGTTGAGCACCCGTTTCTCATAGTACAGCACGTTCTGCACAATCGGCAGCTTCCAGTTTAGTCCCGGTTCGGTCACGACGCGCTTGGGCTCGCCGAATTGCAGGACTATGGCCTGTGTCGTCTGATGCACGGTGAAGGCCGCGCTGGACACGCCAATGCCAAGCGCAATGACCAGGATTCCTAAGATAAGGAAGGATTTGCGGTTCATTATACTTCCCTCCTTCCTATTGAGTGCCAGTGCCAGCACGCCCGGCTTGGGGTGCGCTGCGGAGTTGATCGAGCGGTAAGTAAGGAACCACGCCGCGGGCGCCTTGGTCCATGATCACCTTGTCGATACTGGAAAACACGTTCTGCATCGTCTCAAGATACATCCGGCGCCTCGCGACCGCTGGGTTCTGGCGATAGGCGTCGTAGACCTGAATAAAGCGCTGCGCTTCACCTTCGGCCTCGTTCTTCAAGCGCTCCCGGTAGCCCTGCGCCTGCTGAATCATGACCTGCGCCTCGCCGCGCGCGCGCGGCAAGATGTCATTGCGGTATGCATCGGCCTCGTTGCGCAGCCGGTCCAGATCTTGCCGCGCCCGCTGCACGTCGTCGAAAGCGTCGATAACCTGCGCCGGCGGCGCGACATTCTGAAGCTGGACCTGAGTAATCTCGATTCCTGCGTCGTACTCGTTCAGGACTGACTGCAGCAATATTCGCGTTTTTACTTCGATGTCTTGGCGCGCCTCGGTCAAGGCCGGCTGGATGTCGGTCCGGCCGATGATCTCGCGCATCGCGCTTTCGGCAACGATTTTCACCGTCGCCTCCGGTTCCCGGATCTGGAACAGGAACTTGCCGGCGTCGGCGATTTTCCACTGCACCGTGAAGTTGATGTCGATGATATTCTGGTCGCCGGTCACCATAAGGCTTTCCTCGGCGATATCCCGTGCTTGAGAGCGCGCGCGGTCCGCGCCAAGCGAGCGAAACCCGATATCGATAGCGTTGATTCGCTCGACGCTGGGCGTCTCGACCGTCTCAATGGGATAGGGAAGATGCCAGTTTAGGCCTGGTTGGGTCGTCTCAACCCATTTCCCAAACCGCAGGACCACACCTTGCTCGTCCGGTTGAACCCGGTAAAGCCCCGTGGCGAGCCAAATAACCAGCAAGGCAAGCAGGATAAGACCGAAAGCCCAGCCGCTCATGCTGCCACCCGGGAACATGCCCTTGAAGCGGTCTTGACCGAGCCGGATGATTTCCTCCAAGTCAGGCGCCTTGGGCCCCTGACCGCCGCCGCCGCGCCCCCAAGGGCCACCGCCGCCCGAGCCGCCACCATTGCCACCGCCGCCGCCGCCCCATGGGCCACCGCCGCCGCCTTTATTTTCCCAGGGCATCTACACTTTTCCTAAAGCCATTGTTGTGTTCGTCTCGGCATCCGGTTTCCAAATCCGACCGAACGCCTTATATCACCGATGTCGCCGCGATAAACGGAAGTCTTCAAAGGCGGGAAGAGTCCGGCAGGAGCCACTGCGCACAATATTGTCACGAAGGCGGAGTTTGCAAGGATGGAGCGGATTACGGAACAACAGGTCCTGGCGGCACTGAGCGGTGTCGTGGAACCGGCCGCGGGGCGGGACATCGTCAGTCTCGGCATGGTTTCCGGGGTAGTGGTGCGCGACGGCAACGTCGGGTTTTCGATCGAGGTCGACCCGCGCAAGGGCGCACAAATGGAGCCCATGCGCAAGGAGGCGGAGTCCAAAGTTCAAACTTTGCCTGGCGTGGTCTCGGTTACCGCCGTTCTGACCGCGCACAAGGAGGCGCCGGCGGGGACAGCGCAATCCAGCCACGGGGCGGGGCCAGGATCGCCGTCCAAACAAGCCCCTGGGCAAGCGGCGCGCGCCTTGGTGCCGGGGGTGCGCGCCATCGTCGCGGTCGCCAGCGGCAAGGGCGGCGTGGGCAAATCGACGACCACGACCAATTTGGCCGTGGCGCTTGCGAGTCTGGGGCTCAAGGTCGGTGTCCTCGACGCCGATATCTATGGGCCGTCGCAGCCGCGCATGTTGGGTATCGCCGGGCGGCCGACGTCTCCGGACGGCAAGATCCTGCGCCCAATGGAGAACTACGGCCTGAAGTGTATGTCGATGGGGTTTCTGGTCGCCGAGGATACGCCCATGATCTGGCGCGGCCCCATGGTGCAGAGCGCGCTGCAGCAAATGCTGCGGGACGTCGAGTGGGGTGAGCTGGATATCCTGGTGGTGGATATGCCGCCGGGAACCGGCGATGCCCAGTTGAGCATGTCGCAACAAGTGCCCCTGGCGGGTGCGGTTATCGTCTCGACACCGCAGGACATCGCGCTCCTCGATGCTCGCAAGGGCCTGAATATGTTTCGCAAGGTCGACGTCCCGGTTTTGGGCATCGTCGAGAACATGAGCATGTTTATCTGCCCCAACTGTGGGCACGAATCGCACATCTTCAGCCACGGCGGCGCCGAGCGAGAGGCCGAGCGGCTCGGCATCGAATTCCTGGGCGGAATCCCATTGGATATCGAGATTCGCGAGACTTCGGACAGCGGCCGGCCGATTGTGGTGTCAAACCCCGACAGCGCGCACGCCCAGGCCTACGTGAAAATCGCCCAGCGGGTATGGGACAAGGTCGCGGCCGGCTTGGCCGACGGCCAACGCACCGCGCCGCACATCGTCATGCAGTAAGACCGGGCGACCGTTACTGCGCGCCGAACATCTTTTTCAGGTTCTCGAAACCGGCCTCGTAGACGCCGCGGATCGCCGCGGCGGCATCGCTCTCCGGCGCGCCGGAGGGCGTGAATTCGCTCGACCACTCGACCGTGCAGCCAGCGCCCGACTCGCGCACCCGGATGGTCGCCGTATAATCGGCGACCGGGAGAGGGCCGGACAGGATCGAGTAGGTGTAGCTCCGCTCCGTGTCGTCGACCTTCTCCAAGCGCTCCTCGATGGCGCCGCCGCCGGCCAGCGACAGGGTACGGACCTTAACCCCGCCTTCGGTCGTGGTTTCGCTCTTCTCTATCGCCGGATGCCAATCCGGCAAACCGTTGAAGCCGCCAATCACACTCCAAACCGCTTGTGCCGGAACCGGCAATTCTTGTTCGACCTTGACCTCCGTCATGCCTTCCCCCTTTCATTTGGTGGCCGCACGCGGCCATGGCTTTCTTTCAGACGCATCTATGCTAGCGCCGACGACCGGTCCCGGCCAGGAAAAGGCCAAGCACGACAGCTAAAATCCTCCCGGTGGTGAGCTGGGTGCTCAGCCCGTGCGGCCGAGCGCGGCCATCAGCTCATCCCATTCCCGCTTGGACAGGCCCGAATCGCTCTGCGCCGGCGTCTCCCCCGCAACCAGGCGGCGCACCACGCCAAGCGCGGCGCCGGAAAACTGGACGCCATCCATGACATGATTGGTGAAGGCCTCGGTGGTGACCGGCACCCAGCGCTTCAAAGTCTCCAGGATCGCATCCGCATAGGCCCGGATCTCGTACTGCGCGTGCGGATCGGCGCGCAACGACACGAAATGCAGCAGATTGTGCAGATCGCACTTCCAATACCACTGGGTATAAGTATTGAGCGGCAGGTTCATACGCGCAAGCTCGCGCGCAAGGCCGGCAGCGCCCTCGTCGATGACGGACCCGTCGTGGCGCTCGTTCAGCATGACCTCGTAGTGCTCGTAACAGCGTGCGGCATCGTCTCTGAGTAAATCGAGCACGCGCGCGGCATCGTCACCGCGCAGGATCTCACCGCGCCCCTGGCGATTGGACGCCGATTGCGCAGCCAAGTGTTCCGGCGCCGGAATGTAGAATTCCTTGTCGAGGACTGAATAGCGCGCCGAATACTCGTTCACGTTGGCGGTGCGATGACGAATCCATTGGCGCGCCACGAAGATTGGCAACTTCACATGGAACTTGATCTCGCACATCTCGAACGGCGTCGTGTGGCGGTGGCGCATAAGATAGTTGATCAGCCCGGCGTCGCCGCGTGTCTGCTTGGTCCCCTTGCCGTAGGAGACCCGCGCCGATTGCACAATCGCCGCATCGTCGCCCATGTAATCGATCACACGGATAAAGCCGTGATCAAGAACCGGGATCGGCTCATAGAGGATTTCTTCCAGCGCCGGCACGGAGCATCGGCGCGTCCGGCTTTCCGCCTCGCGCGACTCGCGGATTTCGGCTTCCTGGGCCTCGGTCAATAGCCTGTGGCTGCTGGCTCGCGTGGTCATGGCGTCTCCGATCTCATTACTGCCGCCATGATCGCCCGATTCGCGGGCTGGTTTCCATGCTCCTGTGGCGCTCATGCCCGGACCATAGCGGCCGGGCGCCGCGCTGCCGAGGCCCGGGGTCTGGGGATAAGCCCGATTTCTGGGGAAAAGCCCAGAAAGCCCCTAAGCGGAGCATAGGGGACCGGCCAGAAAGGTTTCATCCGGGCCCGAGAATCCCTATATTAGGGGTGCCGGGCAACCGGCTATGGCGTTACACGGGCGTGTGGAATAAGCGCAGCGGACCCGGGGGCAGTACCCGGCGCCTCCACCATAAACTTTTTCCGGCGGGTGAGATTAGGAAAAAGAACCTTATGGGGGCGAAACAGGATCGACGCGCGTGGTAAAGATGCGTTCGGCGCCCGGCATGGTACCGCCGTTATCGGGCCGTATGATAGTTGCAAATGACAACTATGGTGAGGCTCGCCTCGCCGCTTAATTGCGGCTGGTAA
>JAJFGN010000021.1 GCA_021776115.1 Kiloniellaceae bacterium
GTGGACCGGTTGTCGCGCCAGCGGCACAGCCGGGTAGCTAAGTGTGGACGGGATAACCGCTGAAAGCATCTAAGCGGGAAACCCACCTCGAAACTAGGTCTCGCATGAGAGCCGTGGAAGACCACCACGTTGATAGGCCGGATGTGGAAGCGCAGCAATGTGTGAAGCTTACCGGTACTAATCGCTCGATCGGCTTGATCTTTTTCGTCACGCGCAGCGATCAGTCCTGCGTGTGGTGACAGAGCGCGGCGCCCAGCGCCGTGCGCACGGACATTATTTCAGCCCGCATTCGTGTTTGGACGACCTGGTGGCTATGGCGAGGGGTAAAACACCCGATCCCATCCCGAACTCGGCCGTGAAAACCCTCAGCGCCGATGGTACTGCGTCTTAAGGCGTGGGAGAGTAGGTCGTTGCCAGGTCTTCCAAGCACGAACGCCGGTGTGCAAAGAGACCCAAGCCGTCACGGGATATCGCCGCAAAGCGGAACCTGACGCGCCAAACAAACCTTATCCGCGATAGCCGCCGCTCGGCTTCTCATTCTTGGCCAGCGACCTCACAGTGCAGCGGCTGGATCGCCGACGGCCCTATTAGAGGCAGCGGCTAGTCTGCGGCAGCCCTAGGCAGGAGCCGAAGGCGGGCCGGACGGACAACGAATTGACGCGGGGTGGAGCAGTCCGGTAGCTCGTCAGGCTCATAACCTGAAGGTCGTAGGTTCAAATCCTACCCCCGCAACCACCTCAAATTGACGAGCCGCGCTCGCCCCTCCGGCAGCGGGGCTTTCGTTTGCGCGGGCAAAGGCCAGGAGGCCCGCCAGATCCGCCACTGATCTCTATGGCGAGCCCAGCGTCTTGCGGTATCAGTTCTATGGACTGGATCATATTGCGCAGGACTTCCGACGCTTGGCTGTGCTGTGACCTTCCCGAAAAGCTGAACCGAGGATCGAGTACATGCAGGTCTCGTGAGTAGGTGTCGACGACCGTCAGCACCGCCAGTTTTCGGCCAATGACAAGCTGGTCATGCGCTCAATGTCGCTGTCGGATTGATGCGGATCAATGCGGTGTCTTTGCAGCGCTGCTTGATTGCAGAGTTGCCCAAGGATTCGGATGGTTTGGGCCTTGAGGCCACCGTGTTCATGGTTTTCCGCAGCGCGATAGCAAACTCCTGTCACTTCTGAGAGGTGCAGGATCGAATGCATCCGATGTCCCTCAAGCTCAAAATCGGCTTGTCTCTGGCAATAGCCCTGACGGTGGCGATGCTCGCATTTACCGTGCTCGTCGTCCGGCACAACCGGGAGGAACTCCTCGAGGGGGTCGCCAGCCGCGTCACCCAGTTGTCCGAGGTGATTACCAAGAGCACCCGTTTCGCCATGCTTCAGAATCAGCCCGACTATGTCGGCAAGATAATCCAGGACGTCGGGAACCAAAAGAACATTGAAAAGGTCAGGATACTGAGCAAGGACGGGAGGATCATTCACTCCACTCACCAACCCGAAATTGGGTTGAAGGTGGATCGGGAGGCCGAAGCCTGTATCCTCTGCCACCAGAGCGAGAAACCTCTGAAACAAGTTCCGATGAAAGAAAGAACGCGGATCTTCGCCGCTTCCGAAGGGGGGCGATTGCTCGGCAGCATGGAGCCGATCCGCAATGAGCCGTCGTGCTACACCGCGGCTTGCCACCAACACACTGAAGCCCAGTCGGTCCTCGGTGTCCTAGATATCGTCTACTCGCTCGACGAGATCGACCACAACATTCGGCTGGAGTCCGTCACCATCGGCGGTATTTCCCTGGGATTTATCGTCGTGGCCTCGCTCTCTGTAAGCTTCCTCGTACACCGCATGGTCTATGTGCCCCTGCGCGACCTGGAGACCGGGGCCAAGAGTCTCTCGTCGGGGAATCTGGAACGGCCGATCCCGGTGCGCAGCGGGGACGAGTTCGGTCAGCTGGCCGCCTCTTTCAACGCCATGACACGGGCCCTCGGAAAATCCGAACTGGAGTTGCGCGAGTGGGGCCACACCCTGGAGCAGAAGGTGAGGGAGAGGACCCAGGAACTCCGTGCCGCCGAGGCCGAGGCCGTGCGGGGGGAGAAACTGGCCTCGGTCGGACTGCTCGCCGCCGGAGTCGCTCATGAACTGAATAGTCCCTTGACCGGGATCCTTACCTTTTCGCATCTCATCCGGAAAAAGATGCCGGACGAAAGCCCCGAGGCGGAAGACCTGGACCTGGTAATCCGGGAGACCAAGAGATGTGCCAGCATCATCAGGAGGCTTCTCGACTTCAGCCGCGAGAAGGCGCCGGAGAACAAATTCGCGAACCTCAACCAGATCATTGAAGACACGGCGCGTATCGTCGAACGGCCTGCGCATCTTCGCGACATCGAGATCACCATGGACCTCGACCGTGATCTGCCGCCTGTCTGGGTCGACGCCGACCTGATCGAGCAAGTCATCATGAACATGCTCGTCAACGCCCAGCACGCCATCGAGGACAAGGGCAGCATCACCGTTCGATGCCGCCGTCTGCCGGAGCCGAGGCGGCCTGAGCCGGATGCGGAACCTGTGCCCATGGTGGAACTTTCGATCATCGACACCGGGTGTGGAATCCCGGAGAAAGACCTTCAGCGGATTTTCGATCCCTTCTTCAGTTCGAAGGAGGTCGGGAAAGGCACGGGGTTGGGGTTGTCCGTCAGCCACGGGATCGTCAAGGCCCACGGCGGGACGATCGAGGTGGAAAGCACGGTCGGGGAGGGATCCACGTTTCGCATCTACCTCCCTCTGAACCCGCCTCCGGAAACGCAAAAAGTAGAAGCGGCATGAGGGACCAATGAGCGCCAGAATACTGGTGGTTGACGACGAGGAGATCGTCATTAGGAGTTGCCTCCGCATTCTTGGCGACGGCGATGGCGATTACGAGGTCGAGGCCGTTCAGGACGGCTACGAAGCTCTGAGAAGAGTCGGCGAGGGCCACTACGATGTGCTCGTCCTGGATATCATGATGCCGAAGATCGACGGCATGGAAGTGCTCCAGCGGGTGAAGGAGGCGCACCCGGACATCGACGTCATCATGGTCACAGGACTCTCCCAGATCGAGACTGCTGTGCAGTCCATGAAGTTCGGGGCCTTCGACTACCTGCCCAAGCCCTTCGATCCGGACGAACTCAAGCTCGTCGTGGAACGGGCGTTGGAGAGGCGGCAATTGCTGCAGGAGAACCTCAACCTCAGGACCGAGGTCAGCTCCAAGTACCGTTTCGAGAACATCGTCGGATCCAGCCCCCAGATGCAGAGCGTCTATCGCCTGATCGCGAAATGTGCGCCGACCAACAGCACCGTCCTGCTCGCGGGGGAGAGCGGGACCGGCAAGGAACTGGTCGCCCGCGCCATCCACCACAACAGCCTCCGGAAGGACAAACCCTTTGTCCCTGTCGATTGTAACGCGCTGAGTGAGAACCTCCTGGAGAGCGAGATGTTCGGGCACGTCAAGGGCTCGTTCACCGGTGCGGTGGTCAACAAGAGAGGCTTGTTCGAAATCGCGGACAATGGAACGCTCTTCCTGGACGAAATCGGAAACATCTCCCTGTCCACCCAGGCCAAGCTCCTCCGGGTCATCCAGGAACGGGAATTCAAGGCGGTGGGAGATACCCGGACCCAGGGCGCCAACTTCAGGTTGGTAACCGCCACGAACAAGGATCTCAAGGCAATGGTGGCCGAGGGGATTTTCCGCGAGGATCTTTTCTATCGCATCAACATCTTTCCCATCCGGATACCGCCCTTGAGGGAACGCCGAGACGACATCCCCGCCCTGGCCTTCCACTTCCTCAAGACTTTCGCCGAGGACCTGGGAAAAGAAATGACCGAGTTTTCCGTGGGGGCGATGAACTTGCTTATGAACTACGACTGGCCGGGCAACGTGCGCGAACTCGAGAGTACCGTACAGCGCGCGGTGATCCTCGCCACCGACAATGTTATCCGCCAAGCGCACCTGGTGAGTATTATAGATATGTTGCCGCGGCTCGATCTCGGCGTGCCGAGAACTGCAGAAGAGCTGAAGCGGACGAAAAAAGTTGCACGACAGAAGTCGGTGGAAAACATCGAAAAGCTCTTCGTCATTGAGGCACTAAAACGGAACTCCTGGAACGCTACCAGGAGTGCCGAGGAGACCGGTATGCAGCGCGCTAATTTCCAAGCGCTCATGAAGAAGTACAGAATCCGGATCCGGGGAACAGAACAGAACCTCGAAGGATTCGGGATCTCTTGATGAAGGTGGCGCAACCGCCCGGGGTATTGCGTGTACTGGGTAACGCCCTACTCAGCAAGCAACCGCCGGTAATCGTCACGGGTATATAGCCTGCCCCGGTCACGGCGATGGTGTTTGGCCGGGCTCTTCCTCGATCTCCTCATATCCGGTGATCATCGCCTTGAGGTGCGCTGTGGGCGTGTGACCGAGAGTCGCAAGGTAAACGTGAACGAAAATAAACGACGTTAAGACGATGAAGGTCAGCACGTGCACCGTATCCACGACCCGCACCCCGCCAAGCAACTCCACACCCCCGGAAAAGAGCGTCACGTCCCAGAGCAGGAGTCCGGTGTAGAATTGAAGAGGGACGATGAGGAGCATGATGATCTGGTAGGTCATACTCTGCACCGGATTGAACTTGTGATAGGCGCTCACGTGATGCGGGTTGGGGTCGCCTTTGAATATTCCGTAACCGTAGTACTGGAGCTGGCGGAAGCTCTCGCGAAAATGCTTCATCGGGCTCAGTTCCGGATGATAGACCTTGATCTTGTCCGAAAAGAGATAAAAGAGGAGCCAGACGAAGAAGTTGCCGATGAGGAGAAAACCGATCCAGTTGTGCAGGTCAACCGCGACCTCGAAGGACAACAGGTCGATCAGTCCGGCGTACCTGATCTGAATGCCGGTGAGGATCATTGCCACGATACCGAACGCATTGATCCAGTGCCAAATCCTGACCGGAATCGGGTGGACGTATATCTTCTGCATTTGGCTTGTCCTCATGCTCGCAGGCGCTGCTGCGGTCGGGGCACCCGCCGGGCCCGGCCCGGCGGCGACCTCAAGGGTTCTTGGACGCATCTTCTCTCGCCCCTCTCTTTAGGAATTTTCTGAACAGCCATTTTACTGTCAGGTGGGTAATCGGCACCGAAATTCCGCCGAACAAAGCCAGGACCAGGAGGACGTCCAGCAGCTTGATCCGCGTGCCGCCGACGGCGTAGAACCCGCCCACCGAATCCACGGAAATCACGGAAGTCAGGACCTCTTTTTGGGCGCCGTAGTGTACCGGTCTGCCATCGGGGCCGACGATGGATACCGCGACGCTCTGGAACGGCTCGGCACCCTCACGGTGACAGCTGTCGCAGTCCCTGATCGCCTTGGTGGTGTCGGACAGCCGGTGCGCCTCGACGCCGGTGCGAACCTCCAATCGGCCTCGCAGGGTCGTTTTGCGCCCTGTCCCATCTCGGTCGAAGTCCCTCAGCAGCTTCCACAGCGCCATCGCATCCAGGCCATTCCCGTTCGCGTCGACTGAGCGGACCTGGTTTTCGAACGGCGACACGTCCTCTTGCTCCGAAACCAGTTCCTGAGCCACGCTGTCGTAGAGCCTGAGGTCGATTCTGCGCTCCGCCGCCGGCGCATGGCAGGCAGGACACGACACCACCTCGAGATGCCGTTCGGTATTGGGAAGCCACGCTTGGTGGGCGGTCATCGCGCCGGTGTGGCATCCAAGGCAGGCGTTTCTTAGCCGGTCTCCCACCGAAGCGGCGCTTACATCGTGGGCGCGGTGACAGTCGGCGCAAACCGGGGCTTCAATGTGGCCCAATTTGCTCCGGGCCTGGCCATGCACGCTCGCGGCATAGGCGTCGAAGACGGTCTCGTGACATTTCTTGCAGGGAAGACCGGTTATCGTCTCATACCCGGCCTTCGGGCCGACCGAGTGAGATCCGTGGCAATCGGTGCAGACCGGAGCCGCCAGGTCGCCCCCATCGAGGAGGGCGGCGTGGACGCTTCCCCGGTATTGCTCGAACTTATCCTCATGGCACGCGCGGCAGACCTCGGCCCGTACGATGGAATGTTCGCGCGCGCTCGCGAATGCCCTCATCTCGTGGGATTCCTTGGAGAAGCCGGTATGACAATCCGTGCATTCGTGGTCGAGATGAACCGATTTGCGGAGACCCGCTTCATCGATGAACAGTGAGTGAGACTCGCCATTTCCGAGTTGAGCGCTGGCAGCCCGCCCATGGCAAGCAAGGCAGTAAGCCGTTTCCTCGAGACTTGCCTTCCATGGCCCCATTTTTTCGATGGAATGCGCTTTGTGGCATTCGGCGCACGCCGGTCCACCGGCATTGGATACCTGCGCGTGATGCTCCGGTCCATCTTTCAGGTTTGCATCGGAGTGACACTGCGAGCAGACCCGTGACGCCTGCGCGGCATACTCGCGCGGGCTGTTGATTTCCCTCTCAGCCGCAGGGTGGTCATCGAGCTCGACATCCGTATGGCAGCCGGTACACCCGGCCCAGTTGTGGACCGAGTTCGCAAAGGCCTCGCCCCGAACGTGCAGGGAAAGCGTTTCCCCGTTCGCCGTCGCCTTTTCGAACCCCTCGTCCGAGTGGCAGGAAAGACACATCCCATCCTCTTCGGAAAGCGAGCCGGCGGTAGCGGCAGGGGCGGCCATAAACCCAACAAGAAACAACACAAGCGTTGCCGCACCTACAGCAGTGCCGACCGTCGTTGAGTCTTTTTTCCGGGAGCTTGCCATGTGCATTTCGCTCCTTTCCCACCCAGACCGCACCCGGGGGGGCGTTGCGCCCCCGCCGGCGGCCGCTACTTACACGAGGCAGCGGCCTCACGTTGTGCGCGATTGCAGGGCTGTACGGCTACTCCGATTCAAACGCTTTACCAGCGGCCGGAGGCCTATCCAGGCCAACATGCCAAAGCCGAAGAAGGGAAGCAGGAGCGCGTACGCCAAGCCCACGAAAGGCGCCGCGGCAAAGAGGGCGACGTTCTTCAAGAAGACGGCGACCTTCTTCGGCGCGTTGTACCGCGCCAGCGCCCGCGCACCTACCCAGGCCAGCATGCCGAGCCCAAAGAAGGGCAAAGCAACCGCGTATGCCAGCCCCAGGAAAGGCGCCGCGAAGAGCAGAGCAACGGTCTTCACGAAGTGGGCGATGTTCTTGAGCGCACTTTCCTTCTCCGCCACTTCAGATTGCGCCTCGAGGGCGGTTTCGCTCCTTTCCTGTGGAGGCGCAGTCGCCGCTTTCTTGAGCACGGCTTTCCGCGTGATCGTTTCGATGATTTCCGGCGTCAGAGGTTTGCGCACGAAGCCGGAGACACCCAATACTTCGGCCTTGGCTTCGTTGGCGGCGGTACCATAGCCGGTGACGATGACCACCGGAGTCCACGGACACTTGTCCCTGATCCGCTTGGCCACCTCGAGGCCGTCCATACCCGGCATTTTGATGTCGGTGAAGACGACGTCGTAGTCTTTCCGATCGAGCTTGTTCAGCGCCTCCTGCCCACTAAGGGCGGTGCTCACCGAATAACCCTTTTCCGACAGCACTCGGTCGAAACTCCGGCCGACCACTGCATCATCGTCGACTACGAGCACATTCTGTGACGTTTTCATGGCCGTTCCTCCTCATTTCGATGAGCGGGCTCGGCTTTCCCGTGAAGGCCGGCACTTGAACCGATCTCTCGATCCTCGCCCGCTCGATCACTGTGCAGGGCCCACTTCTTCTGCGTCATGGCGCCGTGGGCCACTTTGATGACATCGTCGGGGCTGACCGGCTTGGCTAAGTAGTTGTAGGCGCCGAGCCGGACTGCCTCCTTAGCGGTCTCGATGGACGGGTATCCCGTGATGATGACCACCTCGCTCTCGGGCCATCTCTCCTTGATCGCCTTGAGGACCACCATCCCGTCCAGACCTGGCATACGAAGATCGAGCAGTATTACGTCGAACGGATGCCGCTCCATCACACGCAACGCCTCTTTGCCGTTCCAGGCCGCTTCCGCGTGGCAGTGAGCGCTCGCCAAGATTCTTAGATGGCTAAGGCGCACCACTTCTTCATCGTCTACGATGAGGATGTTGGTTTTGTCGTCCATGACACCACCTCGCGTTTGCATCTGGATTTACGCAACTTCCATGCCAGAGGTGTCCCAGATCGAGAAAACAATTATTTGTTTTTTATTTTCAATATCTTGAGCCATCAGGTCGACGGGGCGAATACGCGCTTCGAAGGTTCAAGGTCGATCCGACGTACATCCGTCGTGTACATTCCACCGGCAGGAAACAGATATTATTTATTGCCTTCAATCTCTTACAAGAAATCCTGGTCAGTATTTCTTTCTTATACAGGCCCACAATGCCGGTCAGGCCCACAATGCCGGTGCCCGGGCAAACCCTTGCGCCGCCAGAAATTCGCTCGCAGCAATCGTGGATTTCTGGCGGCATTGCCATCTATGGGCGTCGTCCCGGTTTCGGTATCCGTCAACATGGGCTTCGGGATACGCGCGCGATCGACGACCCCACTACTTCCTATCGAGCGGCTTGGGAAGTATGACGTTAAACGGGTGACCCTGCCGCGCAGACTGGCCGGGCATGTCGATCCGGCTCGGCGAGACTTAGGGTGGGTCACCTCTTCAGTACGCGACCCGCCACGGCTGTCTGACCAGTGTTAGCCACCGATGTCGATCAAGGCCTCGTACCCCATCGACAATTTTCTAGGTAGCGATAGGAAGCGAATTGATGGGGCAGTGGTGGCGATCTCTTAGGAAGCTACCTGGTAACACTTTGGCCGAGCCAATCGACGGCGGCTTGGACGCCGCCCGTGCCGTGCGGAATTTGCAGCGCGATCAATCCCATCTCAACGGCCCCTAGCGTGCCCAGGATCATGGGGGCGTTGACGTGGCCCATGTGGGCGATACGAAAGGCGCGGCCGTCCTGCTCGCCGATCCCGATGCCGAGCACGACGCCGCATTTCTCGTTGCAATAATCCAAGAGCGGACCGGGTTTGCCACCGCCGTTCATGAGTACGGTTGTCACCGAATTGGCGCGCTCCGCCGGCTCCGTGATATTGAAGGCTAAGGCGTCCCCTTGCGTCCAGACATCGACGGCGCGGCGGGTGGCTTCCGCGAGCAAGCCATGACGCCGGTAGACTTGCTCAAGCCCTTCTTCGAGCAGCATGTCCAGCGCCTTGCGCAGCCCAAAGAGCATATGTACCGGCGGGGTGCCGCAATATTTTTGGTAATGCTGCTCACCCTCGCGCTGGGTCCAGTCCCAATAGCGGGTGCGCAGGTCCGCATTCTCATGCCTCGCCCGCGCTTTCTCTCCGGCAGCGATGAAGCTCAAGCCCGGCGGTGTCATCAAGCCCTTCTGCGACCCCGTGATTGCAACGTCGACGCCCCAGTCGTCCATCTCGAACGGCATGGTGGCCAGGGACGCGATGGCATCGACCATGAGCAGGGCGCCGTGACCGGCCTTGTCTATCGCCTTGCGAATGGCCGGGATGTCGTTCACCACACCCGAGGCGGTATCGACCTGGACCACCATAATAGCTTTAATCTCGCCCGCCTTATCTTCGCGCAAGCGCATCTCGACCGCCGCCGGATCGACCGCGTGCCGGCCATCGTTGGGCAGAGACTCGACCTGAAGATCGAGCACGGCCGCCATCTCACCCCAAACCCTGGCGAAAATACCGCTTTCAAGGATCAGAACCTTATCCTTGCGCGAGAGAGTATTAGTCAACGCCGCTTCCCAGGCGCCGTGGCCGTTAGCCGCATAGATGTAGATCCTGCCTTGCGTGCGAAACACGCGGGCCAGGTCCGCTAGGCAAGACCTCGTCACGGCGACAAGCTCACCGGAATAAATATCGACCGCCGGGCGATGCATCGCCCGCAGCACCTCGTCGGGCACGGTGGTCGGGCCCGGGATGCTCAGGAATTCACGGCCATTGCGAACAGACATCGTATACAACTCTCCCAGATGGTGGCCCCGACCAAGCGAGACTCTCCCCGTATCGATCCCTCAGACTCGGTCGAGGGCGAATCGAAAACGATTCACGGACGACCCGCTTTTATCGTGCAATCGCCTTTGCACCAATATCATGGAACGAAGGGCCAATTTGCCGCAACGACTTGCGACGATGCCGATCGGACCATGTTCCAGATATGCCCCTGTCTATACTGGAATTCGAACCCGAAGAATGGGATGGTTGAAGGGGTATAATACTGTCAGGCCTCACACGACAATCGGCAATATGACGCTGCCTGAGTTCGTCAAATCACCAGGTAAAGCAAGCTTTGTTTGATGATGCGCCGGGGCCAGGCCACTTGACGCCCACTTCCGACCTGCGCGCCATGGCCTCTGCCAAGTCTTCTGGGTGACCCCGCGCGTTCCGATGCAGATCGGCGCCGGTTTGATTGTGCCGCCTCGTTGACGTGCATCAACGACGGCGCGCCGATTGCGCGCAAAACTAGCATCTATGGTTCACAGTAGGGTGGAAGTAGATATGGCGAGCGAAACGAAAATCGTTGCCGACACGGTGCCGCAAGGCGCGGCCAAGCTGACCTATCGGGAAGTTCACGAGGTCGTCGGCGACATTAAGGACTCGAAGATTGCGGCCATCGTCAACACCGGGGCAACGCTCGACGATCTCGAAGCCGCCGCGGCCTGGGCGGCGGGTGAGAACGATGTCATGGGTGACGCGCGACACAAGGCTTCGCCTACGATCGCGGCGCTGTACGACATCCTGACGACCGACGAAGCCCTCGATGACGAGCGCGGGTGAGGCGGAAACAGGCAGAATCCCGATCCCGGCCTGTCGAAGAACTGCCGATCGTGCGCGGCTTTCCGGCGCGGCGTCCGCGGTGGCCGCATGACCTTGGAAAGCAGCCCACTACTGACGGACCTGTATCAGCTCAACATGATGCAGGCCTACCTCGATTGCGGGATGACCGAAGAGGCGAGCTTCGAATTCTTCGCCCGCAAACTACCGTCGCGGCGCGGGTTCCTGATGGTCGCGGGCTTAGAGCAGGCGATCGCGTTTCTGGAGGACTTGCGATTTTCCACCGACGAGATCGACTGGCTCGCCGGGACCGGCCGCTTCGGCAAGGATTTCATCGATTATCTCGCGGCCTTGCGCTTCACCGGCGAGGTCCACGCCATGCCCGAGGGCAGCGTTTGCTTTGCCGACGAGCCGATGCTGCGCGTCACGGCCCCGATGCCCATGGCGCAACTGGTCGAAACGCGGCTGATCAATATCGTGCACTACCAGACCCTGATCGCCTCAAAGGCGGCGCGCATGGTCCTGGCGGCGCCGGGCAAGATGCTCGTCGACTTCGGGCTGCGCCGGGCCCATGGCGCCGAGGCCGGACTTTTGGCGGCGCGCGCCTCTTACATCGCCGGCTTTGCCGGCTCCGCGACCTTGTTGGCGAACCGGCGCTTCGGGGTTCCAATTTACGGCACGATGGCCCATTCCTTCGTGCAGGCCCACGACGATGAGAGCGCGGCATTTGCCGACTTCGCCCACGCGCGTCCGGACGGCCTCATCCTGCTGATCGACACCTTCGATACCGAGGCCGGCGCCGAGAAGGTTGTCGCTCTGGCGCCCAAGCTACGGCAGCGCGGTATAGCGGTGCGCGGGGTGCGGCTGGATAGCGGCGATCTTGGGGCACATGCGGTTGCGGTGCGGCGTATTCTTGACGCGGGCGGCCTCGAGGACACCACGATATTCGCCAGCGGCGGTGTCGATGAAGACGTGCTGCAGGATATTGCCGCCGCCGCGGCGCCGATCGATGGCTTCGGCATCGGCACTGCGCTCAGCGTGGCACCGGATGCTGCGGCGCTCGATTGCGCCTACAAGCTTCAGGAATATGCGGGGATCGCGCGCCGCAAGCGCTCGGAAGGCAAAGCAACCTGGCCGGGCCGCAAGCAGGTCTATCGCAGCTATAGCCCCGGCGAGGGTATGCTTGGCGATGTCCTGACCGTGGACGGTGATGCGCAGGACGGCAAGCCATTGCTTCAGCCGGTCATGCGCGGCGGCCGGCGTCTCGATCCAACGCCGGAATTGGATGCGCTGCGCGCACGGGCGGCAAGGGAACTGTTGCGTCTGCCGGCGCCGCTGCGGCGGTTGCGGCGCGACTTCGTGTACCCGGTGCGGGTGGCGCCGGCCCTGCGCACGCTGGCGGATGAGGTTGATCGGCGGACGGGCGCCTAGAGCGATCACGGCAAGGTTCGCGCAATGGAAACCAAGAGGGCCGGTCACGTCTCGTTCTCTTGGAGTTACTGGGTTTCGAGGTTCAGATGGAGGCGGTTCGGCTGTTTCTTGCCAAGCATGTTTCCTGGGCCCAGGCCAGGGTCGTATTTCCGGTCTGGTATGGGGGGCTGAGTACCGGTCGCTTTCGGTGGACAGGGGCCGGTGGGGTCGCTGAGACGGAGGGGAGATTGGCAAGCGCCAATTCCTGGTTCGGCATGGCGGCCACCGGGCTGATCGTGAGCGGCATGCTGGCGGCGACAAGCCCAGGCTTGGCGCTGGCGGAAAGCGACCTGATCGGCCGCGCCGGCGTGGATATCGTCGGACCGGGAGAAACCCTGCTCGGCATCGCCCGGCGCCACGACCTTGGCTTCGTCGAGATCCGGGCCGCCAATCCCGGCCTGGATCCCTGGATCCCGGCGCTGGGCTCTCGCGTCGTCCTGCCGACGGCGCACCTCCTGCCCGCGGCGCGACGCGAGGGGATTGTCATCAATCTCGCGGACCAGCGGCTCTATTTTTTTCCGCCGCGGGGCGGACCGGTCATGAGCTTTCCCATCGGAATTGGCAAGAAGCGCTGGGAAACGCCGCTTGGCCAGACCAGAGTCGTCGGTAAACGCGAAAACCCAACCTGGGTGCCGCCGCCCTCGATCCGCGCGGAGCGGCCCGATCTGCCCGCCGCGTTCCCACCGGGCCCGAACAATCCGCTCGGCGCCTTTGCGCTGGACCTTGCTTGGGACCGCTTCGTCATCCATGGCACGAACCGGCCCGAAGGCGTCGGCAGAAGGGTCAGCCATGGGTGCATCCGACTTTACCCGGAAGATATCGCGCGCCTATTTCCCTTGGTCAAGCGCGGCACCCCGGTCACTTTTTTGGACCAAGCAATAAAATTTGGCTGGCTCGAAGACGAACTCTACATGGAGGCGCACCCGTCGCAGGCGCAAGCGGACGAGATTGAGGTCGACGGGCGCTTTACACCGGAACATGTTCCCGACGTCGCATGGCGTGCCGTCCGCGCCGTCGGCGACCGAGCCGACCGCCTCGACTGGCCGCTGATCGACCGAATCATGGCTGAGCGCCGGGGAATCCCGGTTCGGATCACCCGCTAGAATCTGGACGCGGCCAAAACGGCTATTTCCGCATAGATTGCTGGAATATCCGGTCAGCCTTGTCGCTGGCGGCCTTTGCGTCCGCGGCCGCCTGGCGCGCCTCGGCCGCCGCCGCCGCTGCGTCCTTGGCGGGTTGTTGCGCCGTCGTCCGGTCCTGCGCCATCTCACTGCGGAGGGCGTCGAGATCGGTGCGCAGCGCGCTCACACTGGTGCGCAACTCATCAACACCAGCTTGTTGCGCGCAGCCGCCCGCCAGAAGCAGGGGCGCGACCAGGGTGGTCGCCAGCGCGAGCTTACCAAGTGTTCGCATATTGCCCTCCCACAAGAGATATTCGGAAAACCCCATCCGCGCACCCGCACCACAAGCGGGCCGCGGGATGCGTCGCGTCCATCATGCGGCCTCCTACGGGACAAAACGGCGCCATCGCCTTGATCCGGATCAATATGCCCGGTGGCGCCGGCGAATTATGTTCTGACTTCGCGTGCCGGGGGCAGATACCGGCGGCGGCTTTCGTAGCTTCTGGCCCGCGCATTTGCGCTGCATCAAGGCCTGCCTGGAGGAGAGGTGTTAGCCTTGTTCGGCAAGCGACAAGGACGTCTCATGTGCGCCAAGATCGTGCGGCCCGATTTTTCGAAGCCTCGCGGAGCACCCCCAGTCGAGCGTTGGGAACATTTTCCGCATGGAGCCGATGTGGGGGTACGCGGTCTTGGGCCGACCAGGGAGGCGGCGTTCGAGCAAGCCGCTTACGCCCTGACCGCGGCG
>JAJFGN010000022.1 GCA_021776115.1 Kiloniellaceae bacterium
CTCGCCCTGGACCGGACCGGCGGGGCCGTAGTCCCCTTGGCTTCGACCCGCGGGTGAGCGTGGTCCGCCGGTCCTTCGCGCTTGTCCTGAACAGATGATTGGGAGCCAGACCCGAATGCAAGGCCAGATCCAGCCCGAAGCACGAAGCGCGCAACCAGTGTATGCCGGCATCGATGTCTGTAAAGACCGTCTCGACGTCCACCTGCACCCGCTCGGCCGGCGTCTCGGCGTGGCCAACGACCGCGACGGCATCAAGCGTCTCAGACGAGAACTGGCCCGGCACGACGTGGCGATCGTCGTCATGGAGGCGACGGCCAAATATCACCGCCTCGCCCATCGCGCGCTCAGCCAGTCCGGCTTCGCCGTGGCGATCGTCAACCCGCTGCGCTCGCGCCTGTTCGCCGAAGCCTTCGGCACCCGCGCCAAGACCGACCGCGTCGACGCGAAGATGTTGGCGATCCTCGGCGACGCGCTGGCGCCGCAGACGACGCCACCCGCCCCTGAAGCGCTCGAGGCGCTGCAGGAACTGGTGCATGCGCGCGGCGCCGCGACCGCCGAACGCACCGCGCTGGCCAACCGGCTCGGGGCAAGCCAGACGGCGTTCCTCAAGCGCGAGATCGGCCGCCGCCTCAAAAGCCTCGACGGCCATATCGAGCGGCTCGCCGACGAGATCGCCGCACGCATCGCCGCCGATCCGGTGCTGACGCGCCGACGCGTCATCCTCGTCTCGATCCCCGGTGTCGGCCCCACCGTCGCCGCCACCCTCATCGCCGACCTGCCCGAACTCGGCCGCCTCGACCGCCACGCCATCGCCTCCCTGGCCGGTCTCGCCCCGTTCGCCGACGACAGCGGCGACCGCGAAGGGCCACGCCACATCAAGGGCGGTCGCGCACACCCGCGCCGCGCCCTCTACTGGGCCGCACTCTCCGCCGCCAGATACAATCCAGACCTCGCCGCCTTCTATAAACGACTGCGTGACAGCGGCAAAAAAGCCAAGGTCGCCCTCACCGCCGTCATGCGAAAGCTCGTCGTCCTCGCCAACACACTGCTCAAAGAAGACCGATTGTGGGTCAGTCTTCGCTCTTGACACGAAACACAGATGCTCTCCCGGCGGAGACCTCTGCGAAAAGGGATGGCGTTGAGTTGTTGGCCGTGATTCTCTGTGTGAAGGAGAATTTTGGAGAAATGGGGATGAGCGGTAAGCAGCTTGGCTTCGCGGAAGCTTTTATGGCTTCGGGATTGGGTGCGAACCGGCGGTTGGATCGGGTTTCGGAGTTGGTGCACTGGGCGCCGTTCGAGCGCTTGCTGGAGGCTTTGCGTCCTGGCGATGCGGGCCGGCCACCCTATCCGGGGTTGTCGATGTTCAAGGCCTTGCTGTTGCAGCAATGGTATGGGCTGTCGGACCCTGGGCTGGAGGAGGCCTTGCTGGACCGGCTGTCGTTCCGGCGCTTCTGTGGCTTTGCGCTCGATCAGGCGACCCCGGATGAGACGACGATCTGCCGCTTTCGCCAGTCGCTGAGCGCGGCGGGGCTTGGCGTCGGCTTGCTTGAGGAATTGAACCGCCAACTCGATGCCAAGGGTTTGATCGTGCGCACGGGCACTTTGATCGATGCGACGATCGTTCAGGCCCAGGCGCGCGCGCCTGGAATGGACGCTGAGCCGGGCGCGAAAAGCCCGGCCGATCCCGACGCCGACTGGACGCGCAAGGGCGGACGCTCCTATTTCGGCTACAAGGCTCATGTCGGCGTCGATCAAGGCTCGGGCCTGATCCGCAAGGCGATCCTCACCCCGGCCCGGGTCAACGAGTCCGAGGTCGCCGACGATCTGGTGTGCGGCGACGAGGCCGCGGTCTATGCCGACAAGGCCTATGAGAACAAACACCGCCGGCGCCGGCTCAAGGATCGTGGCATCAAGGATCGCATCATGCATCGCAGTCACAAGAACCAGCTTGGCCTGCCGGCCTGGCAGCGCCAGCGCAACCGCCTCATTGCTCCGCTGCGCGCTCCGGTCGAGAGGGTCTTTGGCACCATGAAACGATCCTATCGCTATCGGCGGGTGCGCTACTTCAACCTCGCGCGCAACGCCACCCAGTTGCACCTGCTCTGCCTAGCCATCAACTTGCGCCGGGCGCTCAGCCTCGCCGGATGACGTGCTCCACATGCCAAACCGAAACACCTGGGCAATACCTCCCGCCATCTGCAGGGCGAAAGCCTTTATGGAAAAGCTCGAACCTCTACCCTCATCAAAACCTCTCATTTCGCAGAGGTCTCCGCCGGGAGAGGGGGAACGGTGGGTCCAAGCCGGCTACATAGATAACACTTCTGACCGGGGACATAGGTAACAGGTCATCTTCACGGAAAGGTCAAACCATGCAGAAGCGGCAACTCGGTAAGGACGGCCCCTTGGTCAGCGCCATCGGACTTGGATGCTGGAGTTTCGCCGGCGCCTATGGACCGGCGGATCCGGCGGAAAGCCATGCCACGCTGGCCCGGGCGCTCGATCTCGGGATCGATTTTCTCGACACCGCCAACGTCTACGGCGGCGGCGTGTCGGAACAGGTGATCGGGTCCTTCATCAAGGACCATCCCGGCCGCTTCAAGATCGCCACCAAGGGCGGCATCAGGCGCGACCCCGAGACCAACGTGCGCGGCTTCGACAATAGCCCCGAGCATTTGCGCGCAGCGCTGGAAACATCGCTGCGCAACCTCGGTCTCGATTACGTCGATCTCTACTATGTTCACCGCCGCGAGCCCGCGCGCCCGATCGAAGACGTTGTGGAAACCCTGATGCGTTTCAAGCAGGAAGGGAAGATCGGCGGCATCGGCTTTTCCGAAATTTCGCCGACTTCGCTGCGCCGCGCCCACGCCGTGCATCCGGTCATGGCCGTGCAAAGCGAGTACTCCTTGTGGACGCGCTTTCCAGAGCTCGGGATGATCCGGGCGTGCCGGGACCTGGGCGTGGCTTTCGTTCCCTTCTCGCCCCTGGGGCGCGGCGTCTTCTCGGCGACGCCGCCCGATCCGGCAAGTTTTGCGAAGGGCGACTTTAGAGTGAACACGCCACGCTTTTTGGAGCCCAACTTCAGCGCCAATATGAAAGCGCTGGAACCCTTCAAGGCCTTCGCCGCCGCCAAGGGGGCAACCCCGGCTGGGCTCGCGCTCGCTTGGGTGCTCACGCGCGGCGATTACCTGATCCCGATTCCCGGCACCCGCAGTGTCGCGCATCTGGACGACGACGCCAGCGGCGCGGCGCTTACGCTCACGCCGGAAGACCTGGCCGAGATCGACCGCCTCCTCCCCCCCGGCTTCGCCCACGGCGACCGCTATTCGGTAAAGCAATGGGAAGGCGCGGAGCGGTATTGTTGAGGGGGTGGGGGTAGGTTAGCGTAGGATAGGGGGACGGTGAGGCTATCTCGTGTAAACCTGCCGTGCGGCGGTCAATCCAGATCCGTCGCCGACAGCCATTTCCTTACGTACCATCGACTAGAATATGATCTCTTGCCTGACAATACGACGCCAACATTTGAGATGCCGCGCACGCCTGACTACTCCAAATTTGGCATAGACTATAGACCTTTGAGCCACCATTGCCGGGTAACTCGATGGAACAACCTTTATCGTATACTTTCGAATCGGACTTTAGGGGTAGAATTAGCAATATTTCGCTAGCCCCATCTCCAAACAATTGTCTTGCCCCATTATTCGAAGCGATCACAAACGCGATTCAGGCTATCGAGGACAAATTCGGAAAGGATAATCTCACCAATGGGTCAATAGAGATCATTGTTGTCCGACCACCCGAAGAACACGCTAGGCCAAGCGGCTTCATCATTCGCGACAATGGCATCGGCTTCAACGAGGAAAACCTGAAATCATTCCGTACCTCGGATTCCCGTTACAAAATCGAACGCGGGGGCAAAGGCGTTGGGCGATTTTTGTGGTTGAAAGTCTTCGAGAAAGCGCGGATTTCGAGCCAATATGATTCGAATGGATTCAAAGAGATCGCGTTTGATTTCGTTTCGGATGATGAGGATCAAGTTAGGAACGTGACTATTTCAGAGTCGCCCGGCCCTACAGGCTCTTTGGTCGAATTGGGGCCATTCCATCCTGGGTATGCTGTGCACTGTCCTTCAAAAACATCCACGATACAAAACAAAATCATTAGCCACTTTCTCAGCTACTTTATAAATATGCATGCGCCGCGTATTTTCGTAATAGACGGAGGGGAAAGAAACGATCTCTTTGATATGTTTACAGATGCTGTATCTGAAGATCGAGAATATTCTTTCGATTTGTCACGTGGAGAAGACGCTCATAATTTTTCTCTTCATGCATTTCTCCTGCCCAGAAAATTCTCAGATGACGAGAAGGGTAATAACGCCATCTATTACGGGGCTCATAGTCGCACCGTCGAGCGTCATGAAATGGATCAAGCCCTCGGGCTAAAGCAGATAGAAGGGGGCAACGTTTATTTCGGTTTTGTGGAATCCAAATATCTGAACGGGATTGTCAACTTAGAGAGAACTCATCTCTCCTGGCCGTCAGAATTTTTCGAAGATGTGCATCGAAAAGCTATTGACTTCTCAAAGGATTTTCTGAGTGAACCAATCAAGAAAATCCGACGACGCCAGGCCGAGACAGTTGCTCGCATCAGAGATGAGCATTTACGGTTTCTAAGCATTGCCGAAAAACCTGAAGAATATGCGGAACAGCTAGCACTTTCTGTGCAAAGCCCAGAGGATATATATCTTGAGCTATCTCGATCATCTCTCCGACAGTATAACCGCAAGAAACGCTCCTTTAACAACGCCAAAACCAAGAAGCTGCCTGACTTCGACCAAAAAGCGCGCGATTTTGCTAAAGAACTGAAGTCAGAATCGATTTCCTCTCTTGCAGAGTACATCTTAAAGAGAAAACTAATATTGGAGGTGTTTGAGGAGAGATTGAAATTCAGAAATATAGAAAGCCATAGTCATTATTTTGAAGAGGCTGTCCATGAGATCATCTGCCCGTTGCGGCAAACCACAGATACTTTGAACTATGACGACCATAACCTTTGGATCGTAGATGATAGCTTGGCATTTTATACGTACTTCGCGTCTGACAAGACGCTCAAATCCACGACCGGTGGCGCGGACGCATCGACTCTGGAACCCGACATAGCAATCTTTGATCTCGGTCTCGGCTTCAACCAGGCGGGGTCTTTGGAACCAATTACGATAGTTGAATTCAAGCGGCCAGGGAGGGATGACTATACGCTCCAGAAAAACCCGTTCGTTCAGGTTCGCGATTATGTAGTGAGGCTACGCGATGCCGGAGTAGCTCGTGCAGCGGATGGTGCGGAGGTCCGTCAGATCGAAAAAAATACACCCTTTATGTGCTTTGTTATCGCCGATATAGAACCTAGCCTTAGTAGTATGATGCAGCAGTTCGGTCCATTTCACAGGAAGGCGGGGCACGGCAGTTACTACAAGTGGGACGAGGTATATAAGATATTCATCGAAGTTACCTCATACTCTGAGATCCTGAAGGGGGCAAAGGCCCGCCATCAGGCATTTTTCGATAGATTGGGTATCAATCCGTAACTGTCGCTAACGGAGGAGCCTCGCGCTTGATCTGAGGTCGGACGGGCTATCAGAGCGAGCCCCATTTTCCGAGATGTTCTGCTTCGGCTCACAACCAACCCATTCCCCCGCCAAGGGGGGAGGCGCCATCGGGCGCTTGCCTCCCGCGCCACCACCTTAGTTGCCCAGCACGCGCTGGCGCTCTTCGAACTCCGCCTTGTCGATCTCGCCCTTGGCGAAGCGATCCTTGAGGATATCCAGCGGAGTCTTGCCGGCGGCGTGGTGCGGCGCCGCCCCATGCCCCGGCCCGCCGCCCCGCCCTTGAGCTATGTCATTGAGGCCCCAGAGGCGGACCGCTAGGCTCGCTCGCGCCGATCCATGGCGCGCACCAAGGAACAGGAGGACTTGCCGTGTATAGGAAGATTGTGGTTCCGGTCGACTTGGCGCATACGGACAAGCTCGAAAAGGCGTTGGCGACGGCGGCCGACCTTGCCAAGCACTACAGGGCCAAGACCTATTATGTGGGCGTGACCGCCCCGGCGCCCAGCGCGGTCGCCCACTCATCGGCCGAGTACGCCGAGAAGCTCGAGCTATTCGCGGCCGAGCAATCCGCGCAACGCGGCCTCCAAGTCGAGGCGAAGACGGCCACCAGCACGGATCCGATCCGCGATCTGGACGACGCCCTGCGCGATACGATCGAGGACTTGGGCGCCGATCTGGTGGTCATGGCCTCGCATGTGCCGGGCTTCGGCTCGCACATCTTCGCCTCCAACGCCGGTTACCTGGCGTCGCATACCAGCGTCTCGGTCTTCGTCGTCCGCTAAGCCCGCCTCGCCGCAGATCGAGCTCGAGTTCCATGCGCCGCTTGCGTCGCCGAACCCCCATCGAACGTGTAAGCTGAGTGGCGCAAGCGACCGGGGGAAGGGGTGAGGGTGCCGCAAGGGAATCGCGTTTCGAAGCCGGTGAGCGCCGGTCGCGGGGTTTTGATTGCCTACGCGTTGGCCGCCCTTGCGATGATTTTCTGGTCGGGCAATTGGGTGCTGGGGCGCGCGGTTCGCGCCGATGTGCCGCCCTTGGGGTTGAATTTTTGGCGTTGGACCATGGCGGCCGCGGTCCTGCTGCCTTTTGCCTTTTCTCAGGCCCGCCGCGACTGGCCCATCGTCCGGAGACACTGGAAAATCGTGCTCGCCTTGGGTGCCACCGGCACGGCGCTTTTTCATTCGATGATCTATATCGGCCTTCGCGCGACCGAGGCCATCAATGCGCTGCTGCTCAATTCGATGGCGCCGTTAATCGTCGTCGTTCTGTCGTGGGCGGCGTTCCGCGACACCATTACGCGGCGTCAGGTGTTCGGCATTTCGGTTTCCCTCTTTGGCGCTTTGATCCTGGTTTCGCGCGGCGATGTGACCGCGCTGGCGGCGCTTCGTTTTAACGCGGGCGATCTGTGGGTTCTTACCGGCCTTCTGGTTTGGGCCACCTATTCGATTCTGTTGAAACGCCGGCCGGGGAATCTGGGGGGACTATCGTTGTTGTTCTACATGAGCGTCATTGGCGTGGCGCTGATGTTTCCCGTCTACCTGTGGGAGGAGGTGACGGGCGCGGGCATGAATCTGGATATCCCGACCATCGCGAGCGTTGCCTACACCGGTATCCTCGCCTCCGTTGTCGCCTATCTTTGCTATAACGCCGCGGTCGCGAGAATCGGCCCGAACACGACCTCCTTCTTTCTGCACCTCATGCCGGTCTTCGGCGCGGTTTCGGCGATCGTTTTTCTGGGCGAGAGCGTCCACCTTTACCACCTCGCGGGATTCGCGGTGGTCCTGTGCGGGATTTTCCTGGCGACTTATCAAAAAGGCGGCAAGGCCTGATCGTTATGTGCCCGGCGCTTTCCCGGCCAGCGCCGCGCTCTCCTCGCCGAAGACCTCGATCAGCCAATCCCAAACCGCGCGCACCCGCGTTACCTCGCGTAGCTGCCGATGGATAAGCAACCAGACTTCGCGCGACACGACCGGAGACTCGCCGCTCAAGCGATGCAGATCGGGGTATCGGTCACCGGCGAAGCAGGGCAGAACCGCGAAACCCAAACCGCGGCGCACCGCCCCGACAAGGACCCGCAGATCGTTGACCCTGATCGCGGCTTGCCGCGGTTGTATCCGGGCCGCCAGCCAGCGCGCTTCGGGCAGGTGGGCCAAGCTGTCGTCGTAGACGATCCAGTCGCCGGTCGCGAAATCGTCCGGCAATGATGCCGGATCGCGCGCGCGCGCCGCATAAACCGCGAACCCCATTTCCGCGACCTTGCGAATCTTAAGGTCGCCCGCGACCGGACGCGCCAGGCGCACCGCGATATCCGCCTCGCGGCGGCTCAGGCTCAGGTTTCCGCTTTCGGCGATCAGTTCCAGCGCCAGCCGTGGATGGCGCCGGCGCAAGGCGGCCAAGTGCGGGACCAGGCAGCCCTCGACCACGGTGGGAATCGCGGTCATTCGCACCAGGCCGCCGGGCACGTCCTCCTCGCGGCCGAAGGCGTCCGACAGCGCCGCGGCTTCTCCGGCCATGCGCTGAGCGCGAAAACTGGCCGCCTCGCCGGCCGGGCTCAACACCAAGCGGCCGGCGCTGCGCCGCATCAAGGTCACGCCGAGCGTGCGCTCCAAAGATTTCAAACGCCGCGAAACCGTGGTTTCGTTCACGCGCAAGACTTGCGCGGCAGCGGACAGGCTGCCGCCTTGTTCGACGGCAAGCAGATAACGCAGATCGTTCCAGTTCATCGCAGTCCGGTCATCGTATTACTGCGAAGTTGCAGCAAAGATCGGCATGAATTGCCCTATTCTGCTGCACTATAGCAGGATATCTTGGCCCCGGATCAACCTAAACGGAGTGCCGCCATGAGCGAGCCACAGACCTTGAGAACACGCGCCGGGCTGAATCTAGCGCCGGGAACGCTAAAAGACTCGGCCCTGGTTATGATCGACTGCCAGAACACCTATCGCGGCGGGGTCATGAAGTTGCACGGGGTGGAAGAAGCCTTGGAGGAGGCGCGAAAACTGCTGGAGCGGGCGCGCGCCGCCGGCACGCCGGTCATTCACATCGCCCACGACTCCGGACCGGGCTCGCCCTACGACGTCAGCGCCGAAATTGGCCAGATCGCGACCATCGTGGCGCCGAAAGGCGACGAGCCGACCGTCGTCAAGAATTACCCGAACTCTTTCGTCAAGACGGACCTGCACGACCGCCTGCAAGCGATCGGCGCCAAGAATCTGATCCTGGCCGGTTTCATGACCCATATGTGCGTCAACTCGACCGCGCGCGGCGCCTTTAATCTTGGCTATCACTCGACGGTGGTCGGGCGGGCCACGGCCACGCGCGATCTGCCGTCCGGGAACGGTGTGATCGATGCGGACACGTTGCACGCCGCCAGTTTAGCTGGGGTCGCGGATCTCTTCGCCGTAGTGGTGGAGGGGGCCGCCGACATCAAAGGCTGATCGCGGTTTGGGTCGCGCTCAGCCACCGGTCACTCTATGCCCGCCGCCCGCTGAAGTTCGCGAACATAGGCGAGGATTCGTCCTACCTCATCGTCGGAGACGCCGGCGATGGGCGGCATGTTGCCGAACGACCAGTGGTGCGAGCGGACCCCCTCGCGGACGGCGCGGTAGAACGAAGCATCTGCGTGATGGCCCGGCTCGTAGATCTTGTTAACCAGCGCTGGGCCCTTGTCGCTGCCGGCGGCGGCCAAGCCGTGACACGCGCTGCAGTTCGTGGCGAACAGTAAGGCACCTTCCTGCGCGCCGCCGCCCGATTTGGCGCCAACCGCTTCGGCGGTGGAGGGTATGGCCATGAACGGCGTGGCCCGCGATGCGGCGGTGGCGCGAAACCTCTCGATTATGTTGCGGTGGGCCTCGTACTCGGGCCTTCCTTGTGCGATCTCGGCGTCATAGGCGGCGGCGAACGCGGTGAGAATACGCGAAACAGACTCGCGATCGCCGGATCGCTCGGCGATGCCGTGTTCCAGCACCAGCGCCAGCAAATGGTTTGGCGCGCCCTGCCTCATGGCGGCGATTTGCCGATCAACATTGGCGCGGTCGCCGGCCACGCTGTGGATATGGCCGAGATGGTAGAGCGCGTCGCGGTCCAGCACCGGGAGACTGCCATAGGCCTCGATCGCCATCGGCACGAAGCTCAGCGCCTCGGCGCGCTTGCCTTGTTCGCTGGCCATCATGACGCGGTTGAACAGGCGATCGGCCGTCTCGCGCGGTGTCATCTGCGAAAGGTCGGGTTGGAGGTCGGACATGGGCGCGGGCGCGGGCGACGAAAAGGGTGCGGGGCTCTCGCGCTCGGAAAGCGTCACCACGGCGATCACGGCGACCGCGATCGAGCCGGCGACCGCTGCTCCCAAACCCGCCAGCTTAACCGCCGGCCATTTGCCGCTGCTCGGGCCCGCCTCCAAGGAGGCGCCGCAAGCATGGCAGAAGCGGGCCTCCGGCCGGACGGCGGCGCCGCAAGACGAGCAGGCCTGTCCCCCGGCCGGTTTGCCGCCGTCCTTTGATTTTCGGCTCTTGCTCGGTGTCACAGGCATGACCTCCTGAAAACGAAGAACGGGGGGTGACGGCGCCCGCTCTCGGTGCACATCCGCGTCGCGCGGCCCCGCCTCAGCGCGAATCCAGCTTCAACTCGATGCGCCGGTTGCGGCGGAAGGCCTCGTCGCTCTGACCGGATTCTAGCGGCTGGAATTCGCCGAAGCCGGTCGCGGCTAAATGGTCGGCGTCGATGCCTTCCGAGATCAAGAACTGGACCACCGAAATAGCCCGCGCCGCCGAAAGCTCCCAGTTGGAGGGAAATTCGGGCGTGTGGATGGGCGCCCGGTCGGTGTGGCCATCCACGCGCAATATCCATGGCAGGTCGGCCGGAATCTTGGCCGAGATATCCTTAAGCGTATCGGCGAGCTGGGCCATTTGGCCCTTGCCGGCCTCGCCCAGTTCGGCCGAGCCGCTGGCGAACAGCACCTCCGACTGAAAAATGAAGCGATCGCCGACAATGCGGATATCCTGACGCTGGCCCAGCACTTCGCGCAGGCGGCCAAAGAACTCGGAGCGGTAGCGGGCCAGCTCCTGCACCTTGCTGGCCAGTGCGACGTTGAGGCGGCGGCCAAGATCGGCGATTCGCACATCGCGCTGTGCGATGTCGGTTTCGGTGGCTTCCAGGGTCACGGCCAGGCGCGATAGCTGTTGGCGCAGCGCCGCGATCTGGCGGTTGAGGAGAATAAGCTGCTGCTGCGCCTCGCTAGTCAGCTCTTCCTGTTTCTCGCGCTCGGTTTCCGATAGCGTCAGCTTCGCCATCATTTCGTCGCGTAAGGACTGCAGGATCGCGATGTCCTGTAGCTGCGTGCGGATCTTTTCCTT
>JAJFGN010000023.1 GCA_021776115.1 Kiloniellaceae bacterium
GGCCCTTTTTCACGCTTCCGCGGTGTTCCCTCAGGATGCGGTGACGATCGATGGCGAAACACGCGACTACGCCGGGCGGTTTTTCTGTCCCCGCTGCGGCTCGACCGTTTTCGGACGCAGCGCGGACGAAATCGAAGTGAACCTAGGATCCCTGGATGCCCCTGACCAACTGATGCCAACCTACGAAAGCTGGATCGTCCGTCGCGAGTCTTGGTTGCCGCCGTTTCCGCTCACGAAACGATACGACCGCGATCGTGACGCCACGGGTCGCTTTGAGGAGTAGGTCACACGACCGGTGCGAAGGCGCCGTTACGGGGTGACGAGAGGGTCTTAGGCGTGCAAAACCTGTGCACCGATAAGTTAAACGATATTTAAGCTGGATAATACAGTTTAAGTATTGTTTCTTATCGAGAAAAGCACCGCAAAGAGCACTACCGAACCGCCAAGAAATGTTGCGATGTTTGGAATTTCCGTAAGCAATATGAATGCGAAAACCGGAGCAAGAGGGGTTTCCAAGGAACTTAAAAGAGCGGTTTGGCCAGATGGAATCCGCTTAGCACCTTCTGCCAAGGTGACCGATGCAATGGCAAATAACAGTCCAAATGCAGAAAGAACGTAGACTTCCGTGCGTTCAACATCAAATGGGTTACCAAATATCGCGGCAAAAGGCAGCAAAAGAACTGATGATAGCACTGCGGGACCCGCCCCTGGAGTATCTGGATATTTTCGATAAATGACCATTATCAAGGCCATAGCGGTGGTCATCCACAAGGCCAACAAATCGCCGTTGAGGCTAATTTGACCAAGAGAACCCGAAACAATTATCGCAACACCCAAAAGCGCGCCAACACATCCCGCCATCATCCTTGACGATACTTTTTCTCCAATGACAAACCATGCGAGTAGCGCAGCGATAAGTGGAGAAACCGCATAGATAAGTGAAACATTGGCAATGGCTGTGAGTTTAAATGACGAGATAAATGCCGCCGTACCCAAAGCTCCTACCACTGCTATCGCCAATCCACTGTAACCCATGCCAAAAAAATTCTGTCGTAACGCTCCTCTGTTTATTGTCCAGACCGTTGTGAAAGCGGCGGCAAAAAAGCCTCTCCAGAAAATGACATCCCACGACCCGGCTTCGACTCCCTTGGTGAACAAACCTGCCGTGCTGAATGTTATGGCCGAAATCACAACAAGAAAGGCACCGACATAATATTCAGATTGAGTATTTTGATTCATACCGGCTGACCGCCGGTCTCGATGATCTCCTCGACCCTCGAGACGATCTGGGAGCGGTCCAGCCCGATGTCCGTCAGGTGGTGGTCGCTTAATACCAAGTCTCGATGATAATGACCCATAGAGATAGCGGTGGCGGTTCGTCGGGTAGGAGGGAAGGCGCGGGCGATGCTGTGCATCGTCAAGGCTTTCCGACGCCCTCCGGCGGGCCGCCACCGCGACCGGAACGGCGGCTTACCAAGGCTTTTGGACGGCGTCGCGCACGCCTCGCGATGCCCCGCATCGCCACGGCGCACGCTCCTGGCCGAAAACCTTGGTAAGCCATCTCTATGGGTCATTATCATCGAGATTTGGTATAAGGCCTGGAGCTCGCGGACCGCGGTGCGCCGCTGGCGCCAGCGGGAGATCCCGCCGACACGCCGGCGAACCGCCGATTCCAGGCCATTGACCAGCCGCAAGACGCCGATGCTTGGGATTCCATCGATCTGGCGGCCTGGCCGCTCGGGCCGGTCGGCGTGAGCCTGCTGGAAGCTGCTGCCGAGATTGGGAGGCTCGTAATAGGGGTTCATGGAGTCCTTCATCGGGTTCCGGTTTGACCGCTCGCCTCCATACCCATGATCTAGATCTATTCGATCTATGAGGCTGCCTGCGCCGCACCGGTATCGGGGCGATTCGGCTTTGAATTGTCGAAAAGATATGCATACCTAAGACCTTCAACAAACGAGAAGATCTCGGCTCATTTGTTAGAAAAATTACAGGTATAGACAATGGCTCGACCGCACCCGCCCTTGAACGCTCTCAGGGCCTTCGAATCGGCCGGCCGGCACCTCAGCTTCACCAAGGCGGCGGCCGAGCTGAATGTCACGCCGGCCGCGATCGGCCACCAGGTCAAGGCGCTCGAGAAGCTGCTCGAGGTGCCCCTGTTCCGCCGCCTGACCCGGGCGCTGCGCCTAACCGAAGCCGGCCAAGCGGCCCTGCCGACGCTCAGCCAGGGCTTCGACAAGCTGGCCCAAGGGGTCGAGCAGATGCGCGCCCACTGCGAGAGCGGGGTGCTGACCATCAGCGTCAGCCCCTCGTTCGGCGCCATGTGGTTGGTGCCCCGACTCGAGCATTTCCGCATCCGGCACCCGGACATCGAGATCCGCATCGACGGCACCGACCGTCTGGTCGACCTGGCGCGCGACGATGCCGACGTGGCGGTGCGCTACGGCGCCGGCGGCTACAACGGGGTGCGGCTCGACTGCCTGTTCAGCCAGGTCAACACGCCGGTCTGCAGCCCGGCGCTCTTGAGCGGCGAGCACCCCTTGG